>QWPT01000099.1 GCA_003671075.1 Planctomycetota bacterium | reverse complement strand
CCTGGGAGCGCATCACCGAGATCGGCATGATCCACCAAGGTCGCTCTCGACTGTCGTTTGACCAGGCGAAGAAGGCCATTCAGCTGTTCAAGCTTGGTCAGGTCGACGAAGGCTGATTGCCAGCGGCACCCGTGGAAAACGGAATCCAAGGCACATCGCCCACACCCGCGTGGTGGTTGGCCTGGCGCGCCATCGCAAACAGCATGTCGCTCAGCCGATTCATGTAGCGCAGAGGGCCAAGGCCCAGCGACTCGAGTTGACCGAGCGAAACCATTAGCCGCTCCGCGCGCCGACAAACCGTGCGGGCAAGGTGCAACCGCGCGGCAAGTTCGCAGCCCGACGGCATGACGAATGTCCTGAGCGGAGGGTTCGCGCCGTCGATTTCGTCGATCCAGGCCTCGACCTCCGCGACATGGTGCTCCTCGATGCGCAGGATCTTGGAGCTGTTGTTGGCTCCCTCAGGAGTGGCGAGATCGGCGCCGATGTCGAACAGCCGCGACTGGACCTGGGAGAAGATCTCCAGCAGCCGGGCGTCGAAACGCACGTCCTTGCGGCAGGCGGACATGACCATGCCGATGACGGCGTTGAACTCGTCGACGGTGCCGTAAGCCTCGATGCGGGGATGGTCTTTCGAGACGCGCGCGCCCGAGAAAAGGCCTGTCGTGCCGTCGTCACCTGTGCGTGTGTAGAGCTTCATGAAGGAATTTCCGTGCGAAGCGGATTCGGGGACCGATGATGGGTGGATGCGCCCGTCGGCGACTTATACTCACTCCCTTCGCCCGATGCGCACTCTCCTGACCCTCACTTTCGCCTGCGCGCTTCTCGGTCTGCCCGGTTGCCTTTACGCGGGCGGACGCACGGTGCGCGAGGTTGGTCCGCAAATCACCACGGACTCCATCGCGTTCATCGAGCTCGGGACCACGCCCGTCGATTGGGTCGAGGCCACTTTCGGCGAGCCCAACAACCGGGTTTGCACGCTCGATGGCGCCGAAATCCTGCGCTACGACTGCGATGTGCGCACCACTGAGGGTTCGTATGTGTTCATGCTCATCGCCTCGAGCAGCAACACCATTGAGCGCACTTCCTGGTGGTTTGAGGTTAGGAATTCCAAGGTGGTGCGGGTTTGGGGCGAGGGTTTCGCGCCCGAGACGGTGACTGCCGATCGGAATGCGCCTGAGGTTGTTCCCGCCCCCGCCGATGCCGTCGAGCCAGCGACCCGCGCGGTGAATTCCGTCCTCGATGTCGATTCCGACTGACACGGTCGGCGGCTCCATTCCTTCAACCCGACCTTCGGCGTCCGCTGCGAAATCGATGTCGCCCGCAGGCCTTCCCCTCGATGGGAAGTCGCCCGATAACGGGCGCTCGGCTTCGAAAGGTTCGATTGGACAAGCATGGGAAATCCTCGACGAAATTGCTTCGAAACAATGGATGGAACTCTTTCGAAGACTCACACGAAGGTAACCTCCGTCTAACGGCGACGACACTCTCTCTCGGGTTGTCGAAACTCCCGGCAGGCCAGCCGTTGCATGTCTTCGGCCTGCCAACATCCAAGCGCGCAGGACATCACCAGCTCGGAGTGCACGAAGTTGACGTGCACAAAGGCCGAGTGAGCGGAACCGATGGAGTCGATCTCCATGGCACGCCGTTCAAAGTGATGTCTGCAGAGAGGCGCCCGTTGCGGGCTCATCCCCGCAGAAAGGTGTAGTCGCATGACTCACCAGAACCGCAGGATCGCTGGCAAGAACGCCAGCAAGAGCGGATTCACGATCGTCGAGCTTCTCGTCGTCGTGTCCATCATCGCTCTTCTCATCGCGCTGCTGCTTCCAGCAGTGCAGAAGGGCCGCGATAAGGCCCTCATCTCGCAGTCGGTCGCCAATCTCAAGAATCTCGCTTCCGCCAATGGCGTGTACGAGGGCGACTGGGGCGACCGTCAGTTCACCTGTGTTCCGGATGATGCCGGAGTCGTGGGTGGAAACTGCTTAACCTACACCGCGACCATCGCCTGCCCGCCGCAGCAGTTGCTCGGCTGGGATGTGAGTGGCGCTATGTGGGGCTACTTCCTCGGCGGAGCCAAGTGCGGGCAGTATCCAGGTAACTGCGGTAACTGGGTCGTCCACATTCCGATCGGACTCGGCGGAGCAGACTCGGGCTACGGTTCGTTCCGCGTCCCCGGCCTGAAGGCGTTCCATGACTATGTCAACGGTCGTTTCTACGACTCGACGCTCTACGCGCCGAAGGACATCGTTCCGTACAACAACATCTCGAAGTACTTCACCAACGCTGCGGAATTCACCTACAGCAACACCGAGGGCGCGTACGAAGACAGTTCTTACTGCTTCTCGCCGGCTGCGATGTACGACGCCAAGGTCTTCGCCCGCAACGGCGCGATCCTGAACGGCAACGGATACACCGCCGTCGCAACACTTCCCGCTGGCTTCCGTAGCCCGCCAGTGTCGCGCTGCAAGTACCCGTCGCTCAAGACCCGCATGATCGAGCACAACTGGCTGCAGAACGCACCGGATTCGCCGATCAATTCGAACTTCGCGGGCAACACGACCCCGTGGTTCTTCAACCACGGCTACAACTCGGCGCCTGCGTCGCTCTTCTTCGACGGACACATCGAGCTCGTCGGCTGCCAGCGCTCTATGCAGGCTGACCAGCGCGTTGCCCCGAGCAACGGCTCGGTATGGTCGAAGAACACCCCGCTCGGCCCGAACGGTTACTACGGCACTCAGTCGTATGACTTCCTCGTCCGCACGAGCTTCCATGTTCTCACGACCGACGGTATCGAAGGTCGCGACGTGCTCGGCGCCGAAGGCTAAGTTCGACGGATCGCTCAACCGACAGTGGACCTGAATCTCCCACCCGCCCGCGCTCGTCGCGGGCGGGTGTTTTTTTTGAAGAATTCGGGACGGGTGACTGACCGACTGTTCTCTGAAGTCAAAAAATGCGCCATGATGCAGAGATCAATTCCTACCAGGAGACCGTGTATGCAGCGAACAGACCATCGCAGTCCAACTCGTGGCTTCACCATCGTGGAGCTTCTTGTTGTCGTTTCGATCATCGCGCTTCTCATCGCCTTGCTTCTGCCCGCGGTGCAGAAGGGCCGCGACAAGGCGCTGATCTCGCAGTCGGTCGCGAACCTCAAGAATCTCGCTGCAGCCAACGGCGTGTATGAAGGCGACTGGGGCGATCGGCAATTCACCACCATCCCCGACGATGTCGGAATCGTGAACGGCAATTGCTCCACCTATCTGTCACAGATCGCCTGCCCTCCGCAACAGTTCCTCGGTTGGGATGGCAGCGCGATGTGGGGCTACTTCCTCGGTTCGAGTGGTAAGTGCTCGCGCTATGGCTGGCCGGAGGCTTGCTACAACTGGATCGTCTACATCCCGTTCCAATTCGGCACTGCGGGAAATCCTGGCGGCGGCAACGCCTTCGGAAGCTTTCGCATGCTCGGAGTGAAGTCGTTCCATGACTATGTGAACGGCCGCTTCTACGACACGACCTTCTATGCGCCCAAGGATGTCGTTCCCTACAGCAACATTTCGAAGTACTTCACTCATCCGTCGGAGTTCACCTTCAGCGCGGCGACTGGAGACTATGAGGACAGTTCGTACTGCTTCTCACCCGCCGCGATGTGGGATCCAAAGGTGCTCGGTCGTAACACCGCCACACTCAATGGCAGCGGCTTCACCGATCCAAACACGCTGCCGTCGGGCTATCGCAGCCCGCCAGTGTCGCGCTGCAAGTACCCGTCGCTGAAGACGCGCATGATCGAGCACAACTGGCTGCAGAACGCGCCCGATCAACTGGTGAATCCCAACTTCATCGGCAACAAGACGCCGTGGTACTTCAACCACGGCTTCAACTCCGCGCCGGCCTCGCTCTTCTTTGACGGACACATCGAGCTCGTCGGCTGCCAGCGCTCCATGCAGGCTGACCAGCGCGTTGCCCCGAGCAACGGCTCGGTCTGGTCAAAGAACACGCCTCTTGGAACGAGCGGCTACTTCGGCAACCAGTCGTACGACTTCTTGGTGAAGACCAGCTTCCACATCCTCACCACCGACGGCATCGAAGGCCGTGATGTGCTCGGCGCGGAAGGCTGATTTCAGCGGAGGCGGCGCGCGCGATTTCGGATGTTGTTTCGCGTGCTACCGTGTTGCCACATGCCGCTTCCAATGATTCCATCGAACGGTGTCGGCGGTATGTTCGGCTCGCTCGCTGCGATCGCGGGCCCGGCGATGATGCTCATCATCGCGCTGCGGCAAGGCGGGCCGGTGCGCAAGCTTCTGAAGGCGCATGCCGATGCACCGGAGCGCGCGCGCAAGGCGGCCACGCTCGGAATCACTGATCCGCCGTTACAGCCACTCATTCGTGCAGGCGTTGTTGTGCGCGAGGAAGACGGACGCGTGTGGGTGGATCGCTTGCGCGCGCGCAAGCGACAGTGGAGGATCGCCGCGATCATCGGCGCAAGCGTGATGCTGATTGCGGCGGTGGTGGCGCTCTTGCTGTCGCTCTAGCTACTGACCGCAAATGCCCCAGGCATCGAGCAGGATCGCAAGGTCGAGCGCATTCACGATGCCGTCGTAATTGCCGTCGGTGCGCGGGTAGCTTTCGCCGTTGGTTCCCCAGACGCTGAGGATCGCGGCTACATCGAGGGCGTTGACGATTCCGTTGTTGTCGATATCGCCGCCGCAATCGCAAACTGTCGAAACGCCGCCCTGCACGGTGTAAGGCCCGACGATGTTCCACACCGTGTTGCCGCAAATCTGACTGGCGTTCAGCGTGAGCGACGATGTGGCCGCGGGCGGATCGAGCCTGATGCCACCGCCGAAAGGCGCGCTATTGGTGGTGATGGTGCAGCCGGCAACGACGAGCGCGCTCGCGGTGAGGTGAACGCCGCCGCCATCGATGGTGGCCGAGTTCGAGCGCACGATGCAGCCCTCGAGCGCGATGTTGGAGTTGATCAACGCGATGCCTCCGCCAAGTTGCGTGGCGTTGGACTCGATGATGCAGTTGCGCACGGTGCCCGAAGCGTTGAAGGCAATGAGGCCGCCGCCGAAGTATTCGATCGGGTTGCCCGCGATCGGAGTTCCGGTGACGCCGCCTCGGATGGTGAAGCGCTGCACCGTCGTGCTCGCGGGTTCGCCGCCGACGAAGCTGAGGACCGACGCGACGATGCCGTTGGTTCCCTGCAGAATGGTGTTCGCCGCGCTGGCGCCGCAGAGTTCGATGTTCTTTCCACGCAGCGAAATCGGACCCGGGTAGGTTCCTGCGGCCACCAGAACAATGCGCGGGGTTCCAACGCCGACCGCGTCGATCGCGGCCTGGATCGAGGCGAATTCCGCAGGAACGTCGTAGGCGCCGTTGTGGTTGCAGTCGGGCGGAATACCTGCCGCGATCTGGCACGCATCGCCAACGCCATCAGAGTCGCAATCGGTCTGCGCGGGATTGGAGATCGCATCGCAGTTGTCGATGCAATTTGGAATGCCATCGGAATCGGTATCGGTGTCAGCAACGCCGCAACCGCACGCGCCCGGCGCAGTCTTCGCAGGATCGGCCGGGCAACCGTCGTTGTTGCTGAGCACATAGCCGGTGGGCTGCGCACACTGCACCAGCGTGCCGCTCGCGGCGCTTCCCGCGCCGTCGCCGTCGAGATCGCGGTACCAGATGGTGTTCGGATTGATCGCGGCGTTGGCGTCGTTGCAGTCGGTGTTGTTCGAGACATAACCCGCCGGCGCCGCGCAGCCTGTCGCGGTGATCGTGGCGTTGCCGAAAGTGTCGCCGTCGGCGTCGCGGTAGTAGGTCGCGCTCGATCCTGTCACGGTGAATGTCGCGCTGCGCGTGACGGCGTTGTTGGCGGCGTCGCGCACAGTGATGGTGACCGCGGTGTTGCCGAGGCCGACGAGCGTGCCCGCGGCTGGCACCTGAGTCGTCGAGGCGACTGAACAGTTGTCGGCGGCGACGACGGTGGCCACGAAGTTCGCAACCGCAGCCTGACAACTCGCATTCGCCGCCGCGCTGAGCGCATTGGTGTAGCTGGTGACGGTGGGCGCAACAGTGTCAGCGGTCGCCGTAATGGTGACCTGCGCACTCGCGGGCGCCGTCCCCGCTGGGCCGGTGACATTGATGATGTAGGTGCCGGCGGCGACGTTCACGAGGTCAACCGTCGTCGCCGTGAAGCCGTTTGGCCCAGTCCACGCAACCGACACGCCGTTGGTGACGGTGAGATCGGCGGAACCGTTGGCAAGCCCGCAGGTTGTTGGTGTTCCGCTGACAAACTGGATCACGGGAAACGAGCCAACGATGAGATTGTGATTGCTGCCAGCGGCAACGCGATTGCACGGCGGCGTAGACAAAGGCACGGCTGCTTGACCGTTGTCGTTGAGGCCCCAAGCAACGACCTGCCCACTGGTCCGCAACACGACCGAGTGATAGAAGCCCGCGGCAACGGCGGTACAAGTGCCGAGATTGACCGGCGCCGCGCATTGTCCATAGGTGTTGTCGCCCCAGCAGCCAACAGTGCCGCCGGTGCGCAGCGCGATGGAGTGGTCGAATCCGCCAGCGATTGCCGTACAAGTGCCCAGAGTTTGCGGAACCGTGCTCTGGCCGAAGAGGTTGTAGCCCCACGCGGCAACGGTTCCCGCCGTTCGAATCGCAAGCGTGTGATCGCTTCCCGCGGCCACAGTCGTGCAGGTGCCCAGGTTCGCGGGCACAACGCACTGACCGAACATGTTGAAACCCCAACACGCGACGATGCCATTGGTCTTCACCACCGCGGTGTGCGCCGAGCCGCCCGCGATCGAGATCACGGTGCCGAGATTGGCGGGCGCAGTGCATTGACCGTCGGTGTTCAACCCCCAACAGGCGAGGATGCCGGGCGACTTGATCGCGAGCGTGTGGTAATGCCCAGCCGCGATCGAAGTACAGGCGCCGAGAAACGCGGGGACGGTCGCCTGACCAAAGTTGTTGTCACCCCAACAAGCAACGACGCTCGTGGAGGAAAGAGCAACCGAGTGATCGCTTCCCGCGGCAAGTTTCGATGTGATGCCGACGCTCGCTGGCGTAGTGCATTGGCCGAAGTCGTTCAGCCCCCAGCAGCCAACGAGGCCATCGGCGTGCGTGATCGCGGTGAGCGACGAGGCAAGCGACAAGGCAAGCGGCAAGGCGAGCATTGGCGCGAAGCGGGTTCGCGCTGAGAGCAATGTTGATTGATGGGCAAACATGCGGAACTCTCGAACATACCACCTGCGCCGCTTTCCTAGTCGGAACGCCCTTTAATACGACAAGTTGCGCACAGAAGCTGCGTTCTCGGGCGGGAAAAAGAACCCCGCCGCCGAGCATGGTGCGCGGCGGCGGGGTATCGGAACTAGGTGGTGGCGTAAGTGGCGCTTCAAGAACGACTACCAACTGACATCAAACTCGCTCGCCGTCGGCGCCGCTGCGGGGCGAACGGGCGATTCAACTGCGTTGCGCATGTCTCGTTCATCAAGCCAGCCATCGCCATTGATATCGGCTCCGACGAGCGCTCCCAATCCGCGGCGGCG
>QWPT01000098.1 GCA_003671075.1 Planctomycetota bacterium | reverse complement strand
TTGGTCGACGCGCGCGACCTGCCCATCGCCTCCGCCCGCCTCGACGCCGTGCTCGCCACCGGCGCAAAGTTCCGCGCCCAAAGCCGCTGGCTCAACGCGATTTCTGTCGACGCCACCGACGCCCAAATGCGCAGCATCGCCCGCCTGCCCTTCGTCGCCACCATGTGGCAACTGCACGCGTCCTCCCCCTTGGCCGAATCGTTGGGCACGCCCGCTGGTGGCGGGATGCATGATGGAATGCATGATGGAATGCATGATGGAATGGACGGCGGCATCGCCGGCGGCGGGTACGGATACATGGACGCGCAGCTGATGCAGATCGATGTTCCTTCGATGCACGCGCGCGGCTTTCACGGCGAGGGCATGGTGATCGGCATTCTCGACACCGGCTTCAACCGCGTGCACGAGGCCTTCCACTCCGTCGAGCATCCGCTGAATGTCCTTGCCGAATGGGACTTCATCAACAACGACGCTAACACTGGCATCGAGATTGGCGATCCCGACGGCCAGCACATGCACGGCACCTGGATCCTCGGCACTATGGCCGCGTATGTTCCTGGCACCGCCGTCGCCAGCGCCTACGCGGCGCGGTTCGTGCTCGCCAAGACCGAGGTCCTTCCCACCGAAACGCCGATCGAGGAGGACTACTATGTCGCCGGCCTCGAGTTCATCGAGGCCCAGGGCGCGGACCTCGCGACCAGCTCGCTCGGATACATCGATTGGTACACGCCGGAGATGCTCGACGGCGTGACCGCGGTCACCACGCGCGCGGTCAACATCGCCACCTCGCACGGTCTGGTGTGTCTGACCGCCGCGGGCAACGAGGGTCACGATGCGAATCCCGCGACCCACACCATCATTGCGCCCGCCGACGCGTTCGATGTCATCACTTGCGGAGCCGCCGACAGCGCGGGCGTGATCGCGGGCTTCAGCTCCGACGGCCCGACCGCCGATGGCCGGCTGAAGCCCGAGGTTCTTGCGCGCGGCGTGGCGGTTGCGTCGGTGCATGCGACTGCCGCAACCGGCTACCAGGCCATCAGCGGCACCAGCCTCTCGACGCCGCTCATTGCTGGCGCAACTGCGCTCGTCCTGCAGGCACGCCATGACTTTGGCGTGAGCACCTTGCGCAGCGCGCTCTTCAATACTGCAAGCGACTTCGTGCTCACCGGCACGACTGATCCTCTCTTTGTCCGCGGCTACGGCGTGATTTCCGCGCTTGATGCCGCAAAAACCAATCGCGCCGCCGAGGACATAAACCTCGACGGCGCGATCAATGCGCAGGACCTCGCGATCCTGCTTTCATCTTGGGGACCATGCGCCGATCCCGATCTGGGAACTGGCTTCTGCATCGCCGACTTCAACTTCGATGCCAACATCGATGCGCAAGATCTCGCTCGACTGCTCAGCAGTTGGGGCGGCTGATCGAACTCACCTCACGCTGTACTCCAGCGTCACCACCACGCGCGCCGTCTTTTCAATCGCGCTCGTGTCGTACTCGCCGTACTCGCCCGAACTGGTCGAGCCCTGCGCCACGATCTGGTAGACGCCCTGCGCCGCGCTGATCAAACCGCCGACTCCGCTCCCCGATCCGCGGGCAAGAACTTGCGCGCGCTCGTAGGCGTTGGCCGTGGCCTGCTCCAACAATTCAAGCTTGGTCTTCTCGATCGAGCTGACCTTGTAGACCGGCGATCCGCTCTCGACCTCGACTCCGTCCTTGATGAGCGCGGTGGCTTCCTGCGAAATGTTGCGCACCACCTCAACATTGGGCGAAATGAAGCCGAGGCTTTGGGTGAGCGTGTAACGCTCGATCTTGTTGGTGAGATTTCCCTTCTCGTCGCGCAACATCTCCTTGGAGATGTCGACGCTGGTGATCACGATCAGGTCGGCGGAGATCCCCTTGGACAGCACGAAGCCGCGCAGTGCCGCCGTCGATGTTTCCAGCGCCGCGTAGGCCTCGGGAAGCGTCGCCGCCGTTGCGCGCACCTTTCCCCACCACGATCCGCGATCGCTGGTCACCGCCAGCTCGGCTACGCCCTTGACGGTAATGCTGTTGTCGCGATTCATCGTCCGCAGCGCGCGGCCGAGCGTGTCGCTCGCACCCAGCACTCCGAACGCCAGCGTTGCACCGAGCAGAAAGATCCCTGCTCCAGGCGTCGCGATCCATCCACCGACCCGCGAGAACACTCCCCGATTGCCCACCAACTTTGCGTCTGACATGTTGCCTCCTTGCATTCCTCAATGACATTGCGATACGAAGCACGCGCCACCATGCGCGTGCCTTTCCGTTCGTTTCGCTGTTTCTCCACTAAGGTTCGCGAAGCGTACTCACGCGCCATGAAACATCAAGCAGGTTTCTGCGGTTTATCTGGGCGCTTGGTATTGGGCTCGAAGCGCTTCGAGTTTGCTGAGAAGTTCGGCTTGTAGCGCGGCGTGATCGGCGCGGTCGGCCAGACTCGTCCGCTCGTCGGGATCGGCCTCGAGGTCGTAGAGTTCGAGCACGGGCGAGCCGTCGGCGCTCTTCAGATCGAGGAAGCGGATCAACTTGTAACGCGCCGTCGCGACGCCTTCGTGGCGCGGGACGGTGTGCGGGCCGTTGGACTCCTCGAAGCGGTAGTAGGCGGCTTCGCGGAACGGCTTGTCGGTCGCGCCGCCAGCGCGCAGCAGCGGCAGCATCGACTTGCCCTGCAAATCGGCGGGGATCGCGGCTCCCGCTGCTTCAAGAAATGTCGGCGCGAAGTCGAGGTTCTGCACCAGTTCGGCCGAGACGCCGCCCGCAGCCGCGACCCTAGGCCAACGCAAAACGAGGGGCATGCGAAAGCTCTCCTCGTACATCCAGCGTTTGTCGAACCAGCCGTGCTCGCCGAGGAACCAACCTTGGTCGCTGGTGTAGACGACCAAAGTGTTGTCGGCGATGGCGAGGCGGTCGAGCTCGGCAAGAAGCGCGCCAACCGAGTCGTCGACGCCTTGGGCGGTGCGCAGGTAGTCCTTGGCGTAACGCTGAAACTTCCACGAGGTGAGAGCGCGCGCGTCCATCGAGCCGATCGCGGCGGCAAGAGCGTCATTTTCCGGCGCGTAACTCGCGTGCATCGCCTCGCGGGCAGCCAGCGGAAGGCGGGAAAGCTCGGTGGCCATCCACTGGTCGAGCGGGTCGGGCTTGACCCCGGGCACGGCGGGCGCGGCGGGATCGACGGGATGCAGATGGCGGGTCGAGACCTTGAGGTCGTAGTCCCAGGAAAGGTCGCGCGAAACCTGCATCTTCTGCATCGAGCTGGCCACGCTGCGACCGGCGTAGTCGTCGAACAGCGTCGCAGGCTCGGGGATCTTGATGCCGTTGAACAGCTGGTAGTAGCGCGGCTGCGGCATCCAGTTTCGATGCGGCGCCTTGTGGTGAACCAGCAGCGCGAACGGCTGCCCGCGCTCCTTGGCCCCCGCCGCCAACGCGTCGAGCCGCTCGATGGCCTCGTGGTGAATGATGTCGGTCACATGACCTTCGCGCTTGGTCTTCACGCCATCGACGATGAAAGTCGGATTCCAGTAGTCGCCTTGGCCAACGAGCACATCCCAATGATCGAACCCGGTTGGATCGCTCTCAAGATGCCACTTGCCGATGATCTCGGTGCGGTAGCCCGCGGCCTGCAGAAGCTTGGGGAAAGTCTGCTGCGCGCCATCGAACTTGTTCTCATTGGTGACGAATCCGTTGATGTGACTGTGCTTGCCGGTCAGCATCACCGCGCGCGACGGGCCGCAGATGGCGTTGGTCACGCTTGATCGATCAAAGCGCATGCCTTCACGGGCGATGCGGTCGATGCCGGGCGTCATGATGAGCGACGGGGCGAGCGACGGGGTGAGCGACGATCCGTAGCAAGAGATCGCTTGCTTGCCGTGGTCGTCCGACATGATGAAGAGAATGTTCGGACGCGCAGGAGGAATCGCGGCGGCGAGCAACGGGGCGGCGAGCAGCGTGGCGGCGAGCAGCGGGGAGAGCATGAGCGCAGACTATCAGCGCCGCACGCCCACACTCTCGAACAGAAATCTTGCCCGCCGCAGATTGCCGTACTCACTCTCGGCTGAGCCGTGGCCCGAGCGCGGAATCACCAGCAACTCGAAGTCCTTACCCGCGTCGATGAGTTTTTGCGCGACCTGCATCGTCGTTGCCGGGTCGACATTCTCATCAAGTCCACCGACAAAGAGCATGAGCTTTCCGCCGAGTTTCCCTGCATCTTCCATGTTCGAGTTGCGCGCGTAGCTCTCGTCAACCGGCCAGCCCATCCACTGTTCGTTCCACCAAATCTTGTCCATGCGATTGTCGTGGCAGCCGCAGTCGGCCGCAGCGGCGCGATAGAAATCGGAGTAGTCGAGCACCGCGCGCATGGCGTTCTGTCCGCCCGCGCTGCCGCCGAAGATTGCCACCCGCGAGAGATCGACCGAAGAATCGCGCGAGGCCAGTTCGCGCATCCACGCGATTCGATCGGGAAATCCAGCGTCTTTCAGGTTCTTCCAGCACACATCGTGAAAGGCCTTGCTGCGCCAGTTGGTGCCCATGCCGTCGATCTGCACCACAATCGCGCCGAGCTCGGCGTATTCGCGCGAACGATTGCGCAACTCAAACCACTTGGGCACATGCTGCCCGTGCGGACCCGCGTAGATGTTCTCGATCACGGGGTACTTCATGGTCGGATCGAAATTCGACGGGCGATAGACGAGGCCCCAGATCTTCGTCTTGGCGTCGCGGCCGTTGGCAACGAAGGGCTGCGGCGGATTCCAACCCGCATTGCGCATCGCCCGCGCGTCGCCAGCGCCGAGCTCAGCAACAACGGCGCCATCAGACGCGCGGCGCAACTCGTAGACGGGCGCAATGTCGGCCCGCGCGCGCACGCAAACCAGTGCGCTGCGATCGGGCGAGAAGTCAACGCGACAAGTTCCACGGCCGCTGGTGAGCATGGTGATCGTGCCCGAATCAATCGAAACGCGGGCGAAATGCAGGTGGTACGGATCCTGCGTTGGGTCGCGGCCCATGAGCGCGATGTCGATGGTGCGCGCCTTCTCATCGACGCTCTCAACGCGCCGCACCACCCACTCGCCGCTCGTGACCGCGCTCTTGACGCGGCCTGTTGCGACATCGATCAGCACGATGTGATTCCAACCGTCGCGCTCGGTCATCCACAACAGATCGCCGGTGGAGTCGAGCCAGTGCAGCCAGATCTTGTTGGTGTAATCGACGAAAGTGGGGAACGACTCCTGCGCGATGGTGCGCGCGGCGCCGGTGGCGAGGTCGATGGCAACGACGCGCACGACCTGATGCCCGCGCTGGTTGTAGAGAAACGCAAGCTCGCGGCCGCCGCTGATGAAACGCGCGCGATCGAGCGACCAGGCGTTGGGCCAAAGCGCATGGTCGAGCGTGTTGTCGAGCGCAATCTCGCGCACGGCCAGCGCGTCGGAGCCGGGCGCATGCTCGATGCGAAAGAGGTGCGGAGTCGGTCGATCGATCTCGTCGCCGGGCTTGGTGTACTCAATCGTTTTAAACTTCGGCTCGAGGCGGTCGGTGGGCGCGGCGTCGATGATGTGCACGGGATGCGGCGCGCCGCGCTTGATCTTCATGGCCACGAACGCATCGCGCGCGGGCGAAATCCACTCGCCGCCGAAGTAGCCGTCGGCAGCGTCGCCATCGGTGGTGCGAAAGATCTCCGTCCCGCCCGCGCGCACCACGAGATTCGCGCCGACATGGTCAACAGTGATCGCGGTCGACGCGATCGCCGCGCCCGAAGCACTCGCGTCCGCCTGCGTTTCCTGCTGTCCATCGAGCGTGTCGACGGGCACGGGATCGCGGGCCAACGCGCGGGCTGACGCGCGTTCGATGCGCGCGGACTTCTCAACATCGGCCGCAACGAAGTGGCCGAGTTCCTCGCCGCTGACCGTCTTCACCAGCCACACATGACCGCCGAATGTCTGCTGCCTGCGCTCGGCACGCGCGGCGATGCGACCATAAGACTTCTCGTTGGCGTCGGCGTCGATCCACAGGATCTCAACGGGTTCATCAAGCGTGTTGGTGAAGTTGATCCCGCTCGATGCGCCCTGCCCCTTGCTGCGCGCACGGCCGGGACGCAAATGAAGTTCGAGCGCCTTCGCCGCCGCCGCGCCTTCCTTCGTTGCGATCGGTGCGCCGCCCGCGAGATCGAACACCAGCGGCGCGTCGACGCCATCGATGCTCACCGCCACGCGTCCATCTTCAACCGCGACGCCCTTCACGGGAATCCGATCGGCGGGCCACTTTCCGTTGGCCGCCGCAACATGATCGAACAGCGGGACTTTGGCCGCCGCGCCTTCCTTCGTCGCATCGACAAGCCACCAACGCCGCGCGCCATCGCTGCTGGTTTGGCAATACCAAAGTCGCGCGCCGTCGATCCACACGCGCGGGCCAACGGGATCGTGGTAGAGCCGCGTCTGCGCGTCGATACGCGCGCGCGCGGCGGTGATCCGCTCGCGCATCGCGTCGAGATCGATGTCGCTCGACATCGGAGAAAGTGCGAGAAGGAGCGTCGATACCACAAGCGCAAGCTGCATCGATGCAGCGTATCAGCGCTTCTTGACGAAGCTTCCGTTGAGGATCCAACCCATGGCGGCGCGATCGAGTTCAGTCCAGCGATCGTTCCACATGTAGCGGTTGATGCGTGGGAACTCGCCTTCCATCGCACGCTCAATCTTGGCGTGGGTGGCGCGGTCCTCGGCGGTTGAAACCCCATCGGCCATCTTCACGCCGTAAGGCAGCAACTCGCCCTTGAGTTGGATGTAGCGCGCGCACATGCGGCGAAACTCGTCGAACTTGCGGTTGCTCGCCAACTTCTGAAACTCCGCCTCGCCATCGACAACGACCACCGCGGGCGGCTCGGGCAACTTGAGTTCGGTCACGATCGATTGGCTCACCGCCACTGCCTGCGTCGCCGAGTCTTCGGTGGAATCGACGGGCGGAGGCGTATAGAAATCGCCGCGCGGCGCGCCCATTTGTCCCGCCGACGCACCCGACGACATCTTGGGCGCATCGGGAGCGGGCGTGACGGGGTCGGCGCCACTGGCAGCCGCGTGCGCGTTAAAGCTCGCTTCGTCGCGCGAAGCCTGCGCCTCGAAACCCGCGGGGTAATCATGACCATCGCCGCAACCTGCGAGCGAAACCGCGAGCATGCTCATGCACACGTTCATGCAGAGGCGCACGCACATGCGCGCCGCCATCACTGGAAGAGCCCCGGAGCGAGATGCTTGCGCAGCCACTCGTAGTCAGGGCCGGGCCAGAAGATGCCGTTGGTCGGCTGCGTCATGTAGAAATCGACATCCTCCTGCTTGGCGGCATGCGCGTACGAACGCACCGAACCGTCGGCGAAGGTGAAGTTCCAGTGGCCGCGATGCCAGGCCGCGATCTTGTCGATCCAAATCGCGTCGCCCGTCACGCTGATGCCGAAGCCGTTGATGTTGTAGCCGCGGTGGTCGTACTCAAGGCTGGTCACGATCGTTTCCGACGGCAGCGGAATCTTGCCCATCGTGTTGACCTGCCAGTTCGGAGGGCCTCCCCACATCGGGCCTTCGCCGGTGGAGATGAACGCGTTGAACGAGTAGGTGCGCATGCGCTGGAACTGCGTGAACGGATCGAACGGGCTGCGGTAAGTGGCGAGCGAGCCGATGTACGGCCACATGCGCCCCTTCTTCACGGCGTTCTCCGTCTCGAATCCATTCCCATTGAGATTTGATTG
>QWPT01000097.1 GCA_003671075.1 Planctomycetota bacterium | reverse complement strand
CGCCACCAACCGAGCCCGCCCTCGATGTCGGAGTAGAGGTCCTTCGGCGCCTCGCCTTCATACTGCGCGTGCATCCATGTGCCGAAGAGTCCCGTCTGAAAGCGATGTCCCGGATAGTGCTCGAGCAGCGGCCACGCAGCCGCATACAGCGAGAAGCCCGCGTTGAATTCCTGCGGCACCTTGTCGCAGCCCACGAGCATGTAGCCCGACATTTCGGCGGCTTGCGGCTGCGGCGATGCGGGTTTCGTCGCATCAACTTGAGCGAGTGCTGCGAGCGTGAAGGTCAGCGGGAGCAGGGCGGCGGTCGCGATATGGCGCATGCGGCGAGTATCGCACGGATCACTGAGCCGCGCTGATCCCGAGCTTTTTCCGCAGCAACTCGGCGTCGATCGTGATCTGCACGCGGGCCTGCGGCGCCAGACGGTCGACGTTCTTGAGGATCATCGCCATGCGCTGATTGTCCGCGAGCCGTTCGCGCATACGGATCAGGAAATCCCAGTAGAACACCGTGAACGGACACGCCGACGCGCCGCTTCGCTCCGCCGGGTCGTAGCGGCATTGCGTGCAGTAGTTGCTCATGCGCTCGATGTACTTGCCGCTCGCGGCGTAAGGCTTCGTGCCCACAAGCCCGCTCACGCCCTTCGCAGCATCGCGACGCCTATCCGCGTGCATGACCATGCCGAGCGCATTGGGCAGCGTGACCCAGTCCACTCCATCGATGAACATCCCGAGATACCAATCGCTCACCGCGCGCGGATGCACGCCGCTGATCAGCGCAAAGTTGCCCGTGACCATCAGCCGTTGGATGTGATGGCCAAAGCCCGTCTCGATGACCTGCCCGATGCACGCCTTCATGCACGCCATGTCGGTGTCGGCGTTCCAGTAGAAGTCCGGAAGCGCGCCGCGTTGGTCGAGCCCGTTGCGCTCAGCGTACGCAGGCCCCTCGAGCCAATACACGCCGCGGATGAACTCGCGCCAACCGATGATCTGCCGCACGAACGCCTCGACCGACTGCAGCGGCGCCTTTCCCGCGTGATACGCCGCAACGGCCCGCTCGCAGCACTCGCGCGGATTGAGCAGCTTGAGGTTCAGCGCGCCCGAAAGCGTCGAGTGGTAGAGCGTCGGCTCGCCCGTCCACATCGCGTCCTCGAACGGCCCGAATGCCGCAAGCCGATGCGTAATGAAGTCGTCGAGCGCCTCGAGAGCCTGCGCGCGCGTGACGGGCCACGCGAACGACTCGGCGTGACCTGGCAGATCGGGAAGCACGCGTCGCATCGCGCCGAGCACACTGCGGGTCGTCTCGTCGGGCGCGAACGACAGCGGGGGACGGGGCCGCGGGTCCGGCCCCGTCTTGCCAAACGGCAGGCGGTTCTCCTTGTCGAAGTTCCACACGCCGCCGATGGGCTTTGCGGTCTTCCCCTTGCCTGCGCTTCCGCCTTCCATGAGGTAGCCCGTCTTGCGCCGCTGCTCGCGATAGAAGAACTCCATCGTCAGCGAACTGCGGCCATCGGCCCACGCGGCGAACTCTTCGGGCGTCGTAAGAAAATGCTCGTCGGGCATCACCGTGAGCGCAATGCCGGTCGCGTCGCGGATGCGCTCAAGCATCGCCAACACGCGCCACTCGCCGGGGACGGTGCAGGCAATCTGCGCGGGCTTGAGCTCCACCATCGCGCGGGTGATCTCCGTCTCGAACGCGCCAGTGTTCGCGGGGTCATCGAGCGCGATGTAGCGCACGCGGATCTTGCGCCGCGTGAGCTCGGCGGCAAAGTGCCGCATCGCCGAGAGAAACAGGGCAGTCCGCTGCACATGGCTCGGGACATGCCGCGATTCGCCCGCGACCTCCATCATGAGGACCGTGTCCTCAGGGCGGATCGAGCGCACGAGCGCGGACTCGAGATCCAGCTGATCGCCGAACACGATCACGAGCCGAGTCTGCGGCGCGAGCTTGGGAAGTCGTCTCGAGGGATCGGCAGTGTCATGCGGCATGAGGTCGCATCGTACGAAGCGCCGTCAGGCGCGATGTTGCGCGGGTCAAGACGCTGCGCGCGCCTCGCCCGTCACGCACCCGCGTTGCGCAGTCGCACGAACCGCACCCCGAGGTTCGTTGCTGCGGTTGCGTCGTTGTCGTCGTGGCCGCCGCCGTCGTCGTCACCGCCGTCGTCAACATGGATCTCGCGCGCGAAGCCGGCCTTCGCGAGCACGCGTATCGACGCGGGGTTGTTGGCGAACACGGTCGCCTCGAGCCGGTCGATCGCGGTCGGTCCGACAGTATGTTCCGCAAGCAAGTGCTCCGCGAACGCACGCACCGCCGCCGTTGCGATGCCGCCGCCCCAGTGCGCTTCGCCGATCCAGTATCCGATGGCAGCCGTTGCGCGCGCGTTGCCTTCGCCAAACGCCGCGCCGATGCCGCCCGCAGCCTCACCCTCGATCTCAATCGCAAGATGCATGCCGTGGGTCTCTGTTGCCTTCGCCTTCGCCGTCGCCGTCGCGATCCAATCGCGCGCGTCGCGCTCCGTGTACGGAAACGGAAACTGATCCAGCAGAAACCGCGACACATTGCGGTTGTTCGCATGGCGCGCAAGCGACGCGATGTCCGTCTCACGCCACTCGCGCAGGACGCAGCGGTCGATGGAGGTGCGGATCGCAAGCGGATTCATCGCGTGCCTCGCGTTGCGCGCTGCAGGCAACGCTCGCCAACCACGCCGATCGCGACGCCAACCGCGTAGCACACGAGGTCCGACCACAGGAACCCCGCTCCAAGCAGCAGCGCCCCCAAGGTGGTCGCACGGATGTCATCAATCCACGGCGCGTGGTAGAGCTGGCTGAGTTCCACCAGGCACGAAGTCGCCAACGCGATCACGGCCCGCGCGCGTATGCCCAGACGCGGTGCGGCAATGCTTACAGCGAGATACATCGCCAGCGCCCACAGCGTGTCGCCCGCGTACTCCGCAACAAACGGCGGCAGCGACGCCGCGAATCGCCGCGATGCCAGCCCAAGCGGGATGGTCACCGCCAACGCCGCGGCGAAGACCAATCGCTGTCGCGTGACTGGGGCGGGGTTCATGAGTTGAAGACTACCGCCCGCACTCTCTTCGAGTACACGGTGGTTCGCTCAGCTTCGGCGTCGGCGACCCGTCGCGATAGCCGACAGCGCGAGCAACGCCGCAGACGCTGGCGCAGGAACCGTCGAGAAGTACATGTTGTCCGCGAAGATCCCGAAGTTTTGCGGCGTGTAGGCCGCGATCACGACGCGGTCGAACGAAACATCGCTCGTGAATCCGGCGAAGTTGTTCGCGCCCGAGGTCAGGAAGTCGGCGAAATGCAGCGTCGTCGCCCCCGAGTAGAAGGTGAAGCGCGCCGAACCCGGGTAGTACATGGCAAACGCGTACATCGGTTGCGTGAACGAGGCGATGATGGAGCCAACCCCCACGATGCCCCAGCCATCCTGCGCGTACATGTAGGCGTCGCTCTGGGTGATGTTGCCGGCCGAACTAGGGAACCCGAGCAAAATGCCCTGCGATGCGTACTGATCGGTGATCTGCGTCTTCGCGGCGAAGCCCGTGAAACTCAAGGCCTCGTATCCGCCCGCAGCGGCGGGCAAGCAGACGGACAGCGCGAGTACGAGAGTCGGAACGATCGGCGTGTGCATGGAAGCTCCGTGCGGGTTGGAAATTGCAACAAGGCTCGTGGCGCACAAGTGCGACTCGGCCTTGAAACGAACTCGGGATGTTGGACGCAGGTCGCCCTGAGGCGCGGGCACATGTGTGCCGCCTGCGCGAGAGAAATGAATACCGACCGTGCTTAATATGTCAGAAAGGATGCGCTGCAAGCCGTTCGTCGGCAACAAATCGATTATTTGCGAGCACGCCACGACAGCCGAACCTCCGCACCCGCGATTGCCTCGTAGTTGATCACCTCGTAGTTGATCACCTCGTAGTTGATCACCTCGTCGTTGATCACCTTCGCGAGCGCCGCCGCCGATCCCACGCGCAACCCGGACAACTCGATCACCTCCGCCGTGAAGCGCTCAGCGTTCGGGCCGGATTCCCAGACCGCGTGCAGCCGCAGCGGGGCGGTCGCGGGATCGCCGTCCGCACGCGTCTCGAGCGTGCCGAGCAGGATCACCTGCTGGCCAGTGAGTTCGAAGGTCGCCCAACGCGGCGCGTGTGCGGCGTCGTCCCAGCCCATTGGAACGCGCACCACGGCGCGGTCGACGAGGCCGGTGGCGCAGACGGATGCGGGCCACATCACGCCGCGCACGAGATCGGCATTCGATCCTGCTGGAGCACCCGTCGCGAGCGCCTTCGTCGCCGCGCGTCGCACGGCCTCCGTAAAGCCATCAAGGTTGACGCTGCTTGCCACGCCGACGGGCGCTGCGGTCTGACATGCAGAGGTGCCCCGAGTTTCCCACATAAAAATGCTGCGAATCCGTCCCAATTCCTGCCAGCAGGTGGCGGTCGCGGGGATTGCCTTTGGGCCGCGCAGCAAATGCGGCTTGCCGCCAGCGTCGAGTTCGGCGCGAGTCACTGTGATCACGCCCGTCTCGCCGCTGATCACCACCGCGGCTCCATCAAGGTCGTCGGCGAAGCCGAAACCCAAGCTCGGCGCGACGAAGCTCGGCGCGACGAATCCACGGAGGAACATGGGCAGCACTACGCGTGGCCCAAGGTCCGGGGTCACCAGTGCGGACGCGTCCGTCCCCGCGCCCGTCCCCGCGCCCGTCCCCGCGTCCAGGCGTGCGAACACGTCCGCGCCCGCCGTGATCGATCCATGGCTCCCGATCACCCTGCACTGTTGCTTGAACTCGGCGACACCCACTTCAATGCGCGCGAATCGATCAGATGCATCGACCACAGCGCCGAGTCCATCGGAGCGCGCGCGATCGAGATAAGACCCAGAAAGATCGGGCATGCCCGCGGCTGCGCGCGACGCGAGGATGTCACACAGGTCCGCCACGGCGAAACGCAGCATGGTCACCGACAGCGGGTCGTCGCGGCCCGCCTTGGTGAAGCGTTCGAAACTCGCGAGTGCCTTGCGGCGGGCGAAGGGATACGCCTCGTCGATCTCGGGAAAGCAGCGCGCAAGCGTGCGACCGTCGCCGAGAGTTCGAGCAGCGCCCCAGATGATCGACGCGTAGGGCTCAGGGAACGGGCCGCGCGCATCGCGACGCGACGCAAGTGAGTCCGCGGTGATCTGTTGCAAGGGCTCGGGCAACTGCTCGGCATACATCAGCCAGAGATCGAAGCGCCAAGGCTGCGGTACATCAGCCAGCGCGTCCGAGGAGAGTCGGCGCCAGTGCCGTTCGTAGACCGCCGCAGTCAACGGGGCCCCGCCGAGCGTCTCACCGAGCGCAACATCGAGTCCGGTGAGACTGATAGCGGTCGCAACCCACCGGTCGTTGTCGCCGAGTGGATTGCGGTCGAACGACTCGAGTCGGTCAAGTGCTTGATCGAGCGCGGCCGCCATACCCGCGTCGTCGCGCGCCTCAAGTCGTTTGCCGTATCGATCCCACAGCGCGCTCAGCGACGCGCCTGCAAGGAGCCCCGGACGCGCGCGCTTCGACGCTGAGTCTGCCTCGCGTTCCATGGCCGTCGCGATCTCGTGCAGACCGTGCCGTCGTTCGTCCGTCGTTGCCAAACCCTCCGCGCAGAGGCGATCAAATGCTGCGGCCATCAGTACCGCGAGGCCTTCGGGCGTCGCATGAAGCCCGTCGCGCTGCACAAGCCGCATCGCGTCGCCCGGGCCATACGAGAAGCCCGCGACTTCGATCGGGGCGCCATCGTTCACCGCGTTCGCAAGCGCGGACACCGCAAGCACAAACCGATTCGGCCGAGCACTCGCCCACGCCGCGAGGCGTTCGTTCGCTTGCGCGCGGAGGGCTGCGCCGGGATCGTGTTCCGCGCGAAGCAGCCCTCCGACGGCGCGCCGCATTTCAGGAACATCGCCGATCACGATCGGGCAGGAGAACGCATCAAGGTCGGCGAGCGCTGCATCGACGCTCGCGAGTCGGCGCGCGGCGCGTTCTTCAGCGGGCAACTCAAGCGAGACGGCCTGATGCACGGGCCAGAACAGCCAGTCCACCGCAATCACGACGGAGGGGCGCCAGGCTGCGGCCGCCTTCGCCTGATCACGGAGCGCCATGTCGGAATCGAGGAAGACGCCACCGTCGCCGAGGTCAAGCGGGGTCTCATGCGGCGCCGTGACGACGGCGCTGAACGCAACCGCAGCATCGACAGCGAGGGCCGGGGCTGTTGTGCCTGTCGAGCGCTCGCCACGCACAAGTCGATCGGTCGGGATCGAGTCAAAGGGGACGCCCGGCGAAACCGCTGCGCCCGCCCCAGAGGTGACGCTCGCGCCAAGAAGCGCCGGGCGACCGAGGACCGGGTGCGAGCAGCCCGTCATGGCAAGGGCGAACATCGCGCTCACGCAGGCGACGAGGCGCACAAGCCGAGGACTGAAGCGCGATAGGTGGATCATCATGTTCTGATGAACGCACCATACCCATCCGCATGAGCAGAGGCGGCGGGGGTGTCTGGCCGACGCGGTGATGGCTCGGAAAATCCCTGCGGAGAAAGCGAAACTGGGGTGCTGCGGCAGGGGGACCCACATCAGGCGCCGCGACGACGACCGACGAGGCTGGCCATGCCCAAGAGCGCAACGGCGGCCTGAGTGGCTACTTCTCGCGGCGGCTCGGGCTGCTCGGACAGCGCGCGACACGCATGACGGTGGTCATGGTGACGGGTGAAAATCGCGTACTCACGCCGAGCGATCCACTTTTCACCGCGATGCTGGGCGCGGGAAGCGCGCTCGCGGTGGTAGTCGACGTCACGCTGCCGGTCGCGCCCCAGAGCGTGGTTCGCGGCGGCGACCAGCGCGTGATGGCGTTCGAGACGCGCGCACAGGCAGTGGCGTACTCGCACCGCGCGCTGCGCCTGATGAAGGAGCGCATCCTGCCCGACGAGACCGTATCGATGGAGCTTGTCGTCGCCGGCACGAAGGTGCTGGTCGCAACCTTCGTGTTCTGCGCGGCGCTTACGCACGCTCCACACGCAGTTGGCTGTCTCCTCATACGCACTCGGTGAAACACGGGAGCTCTCAGTTCGCAGCACCTTGCCACGGTGTCGGGCAGGCTTGCCGGAAAGTGCCCGGCGCGGATGTCGGATCCACCCGCCTCACGGCGTCACACGCGTGGCCTCGATGCAACCGAACCACTCAACCGGCGAACTCAGGCAGAACACGAGGAACGCGGCGCCGAGCAGACCGCGCTGAGTGTCATCACCGCCATCGACCGAGGCAATCGGATGCCCGCTCGCGTTCAAGATCTCACCGCCCCGAACCTCGAGGAGGTGCGCTCCGCCGCCGCGATACACCTTGCCGTCCCGGACCTCAGCCAGCACTTGCCCCTGCAAGTTCAACAACTGCTGATCTCTCGTCGTGCCGATGGTCTGTCCCATCGGGTTCTTGACTTCGTTTCGCTCGAGCCGGAGCAGCGTCTGACCGAGTGAGTTCTTGAGTTCGACCATGCGATCGAGTGTAGACGCCATGTTTCGGCGCGACCATCCAGACGCAGTGCACGCGGAGTGTTCTTTACCGAGGCCTAACAGACATCTGAAGACCTCCCGGCTCGGCAACACCGCACCCTGGCCCACGCGGTGACGGCTCGGGAAATCCCCGCGCAGATAGCGAAAGACGCGCCCTCATGATTCTCATCATGAGGACGCGTCTTTCGTGCGTTTGGCGAGGGCTGCTGTTCGCAACTACTCACATGTTCCATTTCC
>QWPT01000096.1 GCA_003671075.1 Planctomycetota bacterium | reverse complement strand
CGCATGAGCTGATGCATCGCACGCAACCGCGCTCATAGCCCCGCGGCAGCAAAATCAATCGTCGTTCCTGGCGCGGTCGCCAACGGTGCATATTCCGCGCCGCTCGCCCGCGTTGCTGCGCGGAGGAGTTCGATGGCGCGCTTGAGATCCGCCGCCACTGGCGCGGTGAACGCCATCGGCGTATCGGTCATGGGATGCTTGATTCCGAGCGTGGTCGCGTGCAGCGCCTGGCGCGCAAGCAGCATCGCGTCGTTGTCGCCGCCGAGCATGCGTTGGGTCGAGTGGCGGCCGCCGTACATGTCGTCGCCGACGATCGGCGTGCCGATGTACGAAAGATGCACGCGGATTTGGTGGGTGCGGCCGGTCTTGAGCTCGAGCTCGACCAGCGCGTACTTCTCGACGGCGGCCGTTGCGCTGGCAACCACATAACGCTCGCGCACCCGAGCAATCGTCAGCGACTGCTTGCCCGTTTCGTCGTGACGCACCGCGTACTTCTCTTTGATCGACGGATGCTTGCCCAGCGGCAGGTCGATGGTCTCGACATCTTTTTCCGGGTGACCGTGCACGAGCGCGAGATAGCGCTTGTCGGTGCGGCGCATTTCAAACTGCTTGCCGAGGCGCCAGTGCGCGGTGTCGTTTTTGGCGCTCACGATGGCGCCCGAGGTGTGCTTGTCGAGGCGATGCACAACGCCCGGTCGCGCATACTCCTCGCCAAGCTTCGACAGTTCACCGCCGGAGATGTACTTGAAGCGCCAGGCGAGCGCGTTGACCAGCGTGCCCGACTTGTGGCTGCGCGCGGGATGCACGATCAGGCCCGCGGGCTTGTTGACGACGATGATCGCGTCGTCTTCGTAGATCACATCGAGTGGGATGTCCTCGGGTTGGATCGAGCCCGATGGCGGCGGCGGAAGGTTGGCGACAATGCGGTCGCCTTTGCGGAGCTTGGTCGAGCTCTTGGGCACGCGGCCGTTGACGGTGACCGCCTCTTCGTCGATGAGCCGCTGAATCTGCGTGCGCGAGAGGAACGGCACGCGGTCGACGAGATATCGATCGAGTCGCTTCTCGAGATCCTTCAGCAGTTCGAACTCGACGGTGACGGGCGACTCGTCGTCTTTCCCCGCGTTTTCCTCGTAAAGAGCGAATAACGCATCGCGATCAACCGCTCCGCCCGCGCCAAGCAGCGCCGCGGTGCGGTCGATTCGGTCTTCAGGAGCGTCGCTCATGCGCGGTCAGCCGCCCGACTTGGGAGCGGCAGGTGCGGAGCTCGGCTCCTGCTTCTGCTGTTCCTTGATCAGGTTCTCGAATAGCGCGTCGCCACCGCCAGTGCTGTCACTGGGGTTGGTCGTGCTGGCCGATGGAGTCGGCGCGGGCAGGTCGGCGTTCTTCGGAAGGGTGGTGAGCTCGGCGATGGCGATGAGGCCCTCGACGCGCGCCTTGGCGAGCTTGGCGATCGGCGCCCAATCCTCGCCAGCAACGCTCTGCGCCTCGGCCAACAGCGCCCTCGAAGCATCGAGGTTGCCACGGCTCTCGGCGACCGCAGCGCGGCCGAACAGTGATTGCAGAACAACAAGCGCGGCCTTCTCCTGGCTTCCGCCAGCAAGCGTGACGGCGATCTTGGCAGCGTTGGTGTAGTCCTCGTCGGCAGCGTCTTGCGCGATCTTGCGGGCGGCGTCGTCGAGCACAACTGCGGCGGTGGTTCCTTCGGCAGCGCTCAACACGCCACTCTGCAGTTGGCGCAGACGAAGATCGCCCGCGGCAATCAGCGACATCATGGCGGCGCGCGGCACATTGGCGTGGTCCTTGGCGACCTGCTCAAGCGCCTCGGGCAGGGTGGCGTTCATCATGTCCGACCAGGCCGCAGCGGTCATGTCGACATTCTTACGCTGCCAATAGTTGTAGCCAAGGAAGGCGCACGCGGCGATCAACACCACCAGCAGGGTGTTCATGCCGTTCTTCTTCAGCCAAAACACAAAGTCGTCGTTCAGACGGCTCTCGGTGAGATCCTGAGTTTGGACCTGGCTTGAGCGCGTCTTGTTGTTGGCAGGCAGTTTCATAGGTGAGGGAATCTATCGACTCAGCGAGAGGCGCGCCCGAGACAAATATCCGTCTTGGCAGAGCATTGGCAACTACGCCACGGTGGGGGAGTCGCGGGTGGGGGGCGGCGGCGTGGGCGTGCTGCCTGAGTTAGTGCCTGAGTTACTGGCTCGGGCGCTCGGGCGCAGTGCGCGCAGGGAGCCTAATTCGCGCAGATTTCGCTCGAGTTGCCCGATGCAGGCGCCAAGAAAGGCGGGCGAACCTTCGCTTCGGAGGAAGGCGGGGGCGGTGGCGGCGAGAAGAACGCGGCGGACGCGGGCGAGTCGATCCCACTCGGGCCCGAGCTCGAGCCCATGGGCGCGGCGGGCGGAGGCGATGGCGGGCACGGGCCGGCCGGTAGCGAGGAGATCAGCGCGGGTCCACATGAGCCGCTCAAGGGCGACGGCGTCCTCGAGCCAGTGGCCGGGGCGGACATTGGCGAGGTCGATGAGCACGATCGGCGCATCGGGCTCGGCGCTGCGAGAGAGCGCGTTGCCCGGATGAAGGTCGCCGTGAATCCACTCGCGGGTCGGGCGCGCGTCCCAGAGCGCGACCAAGGCACCGAGGTCGCGCGTGACCTGCTTGAGCAACTGGGCCCAGACTTGGTGGTGGTGCAGGCTGGGATGAAGGTCGTGGGCGCGGACGGCGTTGACGGCGGTATCGAGGAGCGCGTTCCAATTTTCGGTGACCGCATCTCGATCGATGGCGAAGCCGGTGGTGGCCAGCGCGAAGCGGGCGTGAGCCTGCGCGAGCCGAGCGATGTCGTTGGCGCCCAGCGTGCGAACCAGCGGACCGTGCGGGAGCCGCTCAAGCGCGATCCAGGCGAGGTCGAATCCGCCGAGCGTTTCGCCGCTGGCAATGAGCTGCGCAACAACGGGAAGCGACCGATGGCGCATGTGCTCGGGAAGATTCGGTTGAAGCGGATCGTGGCCGGCCTGGTTGAGCCGACGAAACCAGCGGATTTCCGCGTCGTTGACCGGCAATTTCACCACCAGCTCGCGGGTGGCCGTCCGAGCCCGCCCCGTTGCTGCGCCGCCGCGTTGCCATTCGGTGCGGAAGAAGAAGAGCTCCTCGACGCGTTCGCCAGTGGCCGCCTCGATGGCCGCTTCGAGCGCCGGCCGCAACATGGATGCGAGTGAAGTTGAATCGATCGACGCGTGCTTGGACCGCGGTTGATCTCGGTCCGATGGCGCGTGCTCGCTCGGTGCTTCGTGCATGAAGGCTCGGAGGAGTTCGGGGCGAAAGATTACGGGGCGAAAGATTACGGGGCGACAGAATTCGGGGCGACAGATTTCCGGCAGCGCGCGCACTTCGCGTGCAGCCCTCGCGGTGAGACTAGTGCGCGCTCGCGCCAACGCAAGCGAGAAATCAGCGATTGAGGCGAAGTAGGAGTTCGGCCGCATCGGCGAACCCGTCGCGGTCGTGGTGGCCGCCGCGACCCTTGGCAACGGCGGCCACGCGCGGGTCGGCGTTTTCCATGGCGATGCCGAGTCCGGCCTCGCGGATCATCTCGAAATCATTGAGGCCGTCGCCGACCGCCGCGGTCTCGGCGGGGTCTATGCCGTATTGGGCGCAGAGAGCCTCGATCGCGGTCCATTTGTTCACCGAGCGACCGAAGGTTTCGAGCAGATGGGTTTCGCTGCCGATGGCCTGCTCGGCCGTGAGCGCCGACCAATGTTGCACCGACACCAACTCGCCCAGCGCGCGGTCGATCGCCGCCGCGACCGGCCCGAGCACATACCCCAGCGCAATCGTGCCCACCCGCACCGTGTGCACCTGCGCATTGCCAGGCGCGATGGAGGCGATGCGGCGGTACTGAACGGGAAGATGGTCGAACCACCACTTGGTGGCGGGGTCGAAAGGCTGATCGCCGACCATCACATAGTCGATCTCCGCGGTGGTGTGATCCTGCAGCAGGTGGGCGAGGTGGCCGTGATTGGCAAGAATTCCCGCAATTTCGGCCACAACCTCGGGCGCAAGCGTGCGGCGGATCACCACGGATCCGTCGCGCGCATCATGAACGAGCGAGCCGCCGGCGGTAATGGCGTGGCCCTCGTGGTTGATGTGGTCGAGGATGTGGTCGCACTCGCGCAGCGATCGGCCAGTCGCGGGAATCACCTCAACGCCCGAGTCCTGCAGTCGTCGAATCGCCTCAAGGTTGCGCGGGCTGACCTCGCCCTTGCGGTTGAGCAGCGTGCCGTCGAGATCGGTGACGAGGAGTTTGTAGCGCACGCGGGGAAGATAGTGCTGATGGCACGGGCGTGGGCGATGGATGGACGGAAGGGCGCGATGAACTCGGTGGGTGATACGCCCGCGCTTGCACTATCTTGTCACGGTGATGAGTTTAGTTGCTACTTCCGCTGTGCCGACGCCGCTGCATGCAGCCGACGGGCCTGTGCTCGTCGATGCCTGCGAGGCGATCTTGAAGGGCATGCTTGAATCACAGGTGCCGGTGGGCGCACTGGCCGCGCCGCTTTCGTCGCGATTCGCCTCGTTTGCGCGCGCAGTGCAGGGAGAAGCGGCGCAGAAATTGTTGGCGCGCCATCAGTGCGAGGTGCTCGTTGGTGGCGACGGCGCGCGTGCGGTTGCGCTTGCGCTGGCGTCGGTGCGCGGTGGGCGCAGCGGAGTGGCGGTGGTTCCGGCGGCCGATCTCGTTTTTGCCGTCGATGCGCTGCGCGAGGCGCGCGCGGGTTTCCGCGATCCCGAGCACGGACTGGCCATCATTCTCGAGGACGATCCGCAGAACGAGCCGATGCTCTGCCCTCGCCGAATCGCCATCGATGCGGGCATTCCCGTCATCGAACCAGCGGATCTCTCGAGCTTGCGCGACTCGATCGAGCAGGCGCTGCGACTTTCGCGCGCGGGCGTTGCGCCTGTGGCCATTGTGGTGCACGCATCGCTGCTCAACTCGAGCGAGACGATTCTTGCGCATCCCAATCGCGTTGTCTCCAACGTTGACGAGCTCATTCTTCAGCGGCGATTGCGTGCGGGCGCGCGGCCGGCCGACACTGGCGACTTGTTGCGGGTGGCGCGCAGGCTCGAGTTCAATCCCACAACGAGCCTTCCCAGTCCGGGCGAGCGCGAGGTGGTGGGCTTCATCGCCGTCGGCGTTTGCGAGCGTGCGCTGGCGCATGTGCTTGAGGATCTCGGGCTCGCGGGTCGTGTGCCCGTGCTGCGCCTTGGTTTGCTTTCGCCCATCGATGAAGCGCCGCTGCAACGACTGCTTGACCGAGTGCAGCGCGTGGTGGTGCTCGAGCCGAGGCCGGGCGCCGCGGCGTCGGGAATCTTTGGCGCCGTTGAGTCGATGCGTCGTCGCGGCGCGCGCATGCCCGAGCTGTATTTCCGCGAACTTCCCGACAGTCTCGACGGCGCCGTTCACGCGCTCGCCGCCAACGACGCGTGCAATCCGTCGGTGTTGGTGCGCAAGATCATCCATCTCCTGCACGCGGTGCGGCCGTCGCTTTCGGTGGCGAATCGACTGGAAGGCGCCGACGAAACTCTTGAGTCGATCGTGGTTCCCGACCGCGACGCCACTCTCGGGCTCGGCAGCGCGATGCGATCGGTGCAGCAACTGCTTATCGAAGTTGATCAGGAAATTCGCGCGCGGCCCGACGCCAGTGAAGGCGAGGCGCGCGTGCGCATGCTTGCCATCGAGGCGCTGCCGCCGCGCAGCGATGCGACGGGCGTCGTTGCGGTCGAGGTCTTTTCGCGTCGGCGATTTCTGCGCGAGGGCGCGGAAGCGGTGCGTCAAGCGGCGCGCGATCCGATGCGCCGCGTGATCATTGGCGTTGATGTTGGTGGCGGCGAAGCGGACTTGATTCGACTTGCCGACGCGGCGATTCCGCCGGGCGCGAGTGGCCGAGTGCGCGTGCAGCGGGTTGATGTCAACGATCGAGCCGCGGTGCGCGAGCGATTGCTGGAAGCGGTTGCGGTCGATGCGGTCGCGGTGCTGATTCTGACTGACGGCCCGCCGCCGCGTATCGACGCCGATGCGATCGACCGCGGCTTTCTCGAGCGCGATCGTTTGGGCTATCAACCGCAGCAACGGCTGGTGTGGAACGCCGAGATTGCGTGCGAAATTCGTCCGCCCGCGGTGGCAGGACTTCTCGATGAAGCCGAGGCGCAGGGCGCAACGCCGATTCAAGGAAACTTCACGCGCGAGGACCTCGGCACCCGCATCGATGGTCTGCAGTTCTCCGCCCGCGCGATTTCCGAGCAGGTCGAAGTGGTGCGATCGAAGCCGCCGATTACCGCGATTTCGCTGAGTTCGGTGGGTTTGGTTGCGCCGAGACCGCTGCACGGCGAGCAGGGCGTGTATCGCGTGCATCTGGCCGGCCATCGCACGGGCGCGCCTGGAGTTGTTGCGCGCATCCTTGCCGATGCGGGCCGAGCGATGGGCTATCGCGTTGAGTTGCGCGCGAGCGACGAGCCGTGCGGGCGCGGACGGCGCGCTTGGGCGCAGGTGTTGTTCGTGCGCATGCGCGGCATCGAACCGCGTGCGCCGCGCACGGGCGCGATTCCCTACGGCGAGGCCGATTTACTCATCGGGGTTGACGCGGTTGAGACGCTGCGCGCACTCGGGCCTGATCCCGCGTTGCGCGTTGCCTCGATGGCGCGCACCGCAATCATCGCCAACGGCGGAGCGCTCGAGGACCAGTTCAACGATGGCGATCTCGCCGCCTGCGCACAGTTGCGCGCTGCGGTTGAACGCTGCGCGCGAAGCGAACTCAGCGTGATCGACGATTTCGCCACCCGCTGCCGCACCAACTTGCTCTCGGAGCGGCTTGTCGATGTTGCGCTGCTCGGTCTTGCCTTTCAGCGCGGTCTCATTCCGGTTTCGGTGGACGCAATGGAATCTGCTTTGCGCCACGCGGAATCGCAAGGCACCGGCCGTTCGGTTGAAGCGTTTAACTTCGGTCGACGCATCGATCAAGGCGGGCTTTACCGACGCATTGCCGAAGAGGGCGAAACGCACGAGCGATTGGTGCGACGACTTGCGCTGGAATTGGTACGCGAGCGATTTGGCGGTCGGCGGCGCGCGGAGCGGTTTGCGCTGAGTGCGTCGGGCATGATCGCCGCCTTCGCGCGCTTCGGCGAAAGCGAAGCCAACGACCGCGCCACTCGCGCCGTGATCACCTCGCTGCACCGTTCGATTGTGTGGGGCGGAACCAGCATGATGCGGGTGTACGAGCGGCAAGTGGCCGAGCTGCTGTTCGCCGATTCGAGCGGCCACCTCGCGTTGATCGCATGCGAACCGCTGGCGGACGCGCTGCTGGTGCGCGACATTCTCTATGTGCTTTCGATGTCAACGAGCATCGAACAGCGTCGGCGAGTACGCGAGCGCTTGGGTGTTCGTGCATCGCACGGTGACACGCTCAAACGCAGGTTTCTCAGCCGTTTTGAGGTGGTCGTCGGCGCGCGGCGATTTCGCCTCGATTTCCGCTCGAGCGATTGGCCGGCGGAAGTGGTGCGACTGGTGCGCCCATTTGTTCCATGGTCGTTTCGAGGCGAGGCGCGCGCGCAGGAGATCCGAGCCTACGCAAGTTCGCTGGCCGAGCGCGCTGCTCGCGGGTTCGCCGAAGATCCCGCTCACTGGTCGATGTGCATCCGACGCTTCGCCATGCTCGCCAGCGACGGCGGCCTGCGTTCACTCACCGCGGCTGAATTGCGCGCGGGTATCGAAGGCCTCTGAACTGTCCGACGGTGGCGGATGCGTGCACTCGAACGCATGCAC
>QWPT01000095.1 GCA_003671075.1 Planctomycetota bacterium | reverse complement strand
GTACTTTCTGCAGCGCGGATTTCTCGACGGCCGCGCCGGATTCACCTACTGCAAGCTGCAGTCGATCTACGAATACATGATCGTGGTGAAGATGCGCGAACTTGCGCGACGCGAGCGCGGGCTGCCGTCGTGAACAACGCTTAAATCACGCGACAGGCCCGCGCGCTCCAAACTGTGGGAGCATGGGTAAGCCTCGCAACGGCCTAGATTTAACTAATGGCTCAGATCCGAATTCCGTAAGACGGGACGCGATCGCATGTGCGGGCCTGTAAAGATAATAAATTTGTATTGAAGTGGCGGCTTTGAATTGTTACTCTCCTGCGAACAACATGGAGTATGTAAATGAAATCTGAATCGATCGGTGTTCTTCTTGGACTTTCCCTCAGCGCCTCCTTTCTACTCGCCGACGCCGCCACCGCTGATGGCGGTATCCGCTCGTGGGGCGCAGGGCTCACCAATACATCCGCGTTCCCCGACTACGGCCAGTCCGCTCCGCCATCGTCATTGCTCAATGCCACAGCGATCGCTGCAGGTTGGATGCACTCGATCGCGATCCTCCCCGGCGGAACGGTGAGCGCGTGGGGCTCGAACGTGAACAACCTCGGGACCGCAGTGAACCAGTCGGTCGTGCCAAGCACGCTCGGAACCTGCACCAGCATCGGCGCAGGCTTCTATCACTCGGCGGCAGTCAAGACCACAGGAATCGTCGTCTGCTGGGGCGACAATCGCTACGGGCAGTCGACCGTCCCCGCCACCGTGGGTACGTGCACCAAGGTCGCCGGCGGCGGCTACCACACGATCGCGATCAAGACCAATGGCCTGGTCGCATGCTGGGGCGCGGGCACCGTGTTCGGCGGCGTGAATCCTGACCAGGGGCAGTCGATCGTCCCCGCCACTCTCGGAACCTGCACCCAGATCGCGGGCGGCGGCTATCACACCGTCGCGACCCGCACCGATGGAACTGTCGTTTGTTGGGGCGCGAACACATACGGACAGTGCAACGTCCCGTCGACCCTCGGCGCCTGCACGCAGGTCGCCGCTGGTGATACGCACACCGTCGCGCTCAAGACAACTGGAACGGTTGTCTGCTTCGGCGGCGGATCAACGAACAGCGGCATCTTCCCCGAGTGGGGAGAGTCGATTGTTCCCTCGAGTCTCGGCGCTTGCACAGCGATCAGCGCGGGCGGCTACCACACGGTCGCCGTCAAGGCCGATGGTTCAGTCGCGGCATGGGGCGCGGGAACGGGCGCTGCGATCGTGAGCCCGAACTACCGCCAGTCGCTCATCCCGGCCGAACAAGCACTCGCGAACTCGACGTCCGCGATCGCTGCAGGCGGCTTCCACACGATGGCGATCTCCAAGATCCGTCAGGTCCCTTCGCAGTACGCGACGATCCAGGCCGCCATCGACGCATGCTCGCCGTTCGACACGGTCAGCGTCGCCGCAGGCACCTACGCTGGGCCGATCATCTTCGGCGGCAAGAACATCGTCGTCCGCGGCGCAGGCGCATCCAACACGATTATCACCGGGACTGGTGGCGCCACGACCTCTGTTGTCCGCGTGGTGAACGGCGAGCCGGCGACAGCACGGCTTGAAGGATTCTCGATCCGCGGCGGCCAGACCGGCACCCCGATTCCAGGCAACGCTTCTGCGCTCGCTGGCGGTGGCATCTTCCTGTATCAGACCTCGGCGACCATCGCGAACTGCACCGTCGAACTTAACGGCGCGGCATTCGGCGCGGGCATCTATGCGCTCTATTGCGCGGGCGTGATCGAGAACTGCACCATCCGCAAAAACAGCGGCGATTCCTACGGCGGCGGCATGCAGTTCTTTGATTGCAGCACCATCGTCCGAAACTGCGTGATTTCCAACAACACGACGGTGACTGCCGGCGGCGGCATGCACATCGTTCAGGCTGCGACGTCCAACTTCTCGCCGCAGATCATCAACTGCACCTTCGGCGGCAACAGCACGGTTGACCGTGGTGGCGGCATCAGCTGGCAAGCAGGAACCGCGCCGCTTCAGCTCGTGAACTGCAGCATCACCAGCAACTCGGCGCCGATTGCGGGCGGCGGCGTGTACGTGTATCCGTCGGGCGGGGTCAACCGGCTCACGCTTTCCAACACCACGGTCTGCGGCAATACCGTGCGCCCGAACATCTCGGGCCTCTACACCAGCGATTCGCTCTCCACGGTGTGCGACTGCGCGGGCGACGTCGACGGCAACGGTCTGGTCAACGCCCCCGACCTCGCGATCCTGCTCTCCGTGTGGGGCACGAATGCAGCAGGCTTCCCGTCGGCCGACACCAACCGGGACGGTCTGGTCAACGGCCCCGACCTGTCCCGCCTGCTGAGCAGCTGGGGTATCTGCGCGCCCTGACGCGCAGCACATCTCGCCATGAAAGAACAACGGGCGCTGCCTTCAGGGCGGCGCCCGTTTGCTTGCGTGGCGGGTACTGGTCCGATCTCCGCAATGGCGTTGCGAAGGACCCGCTGTGGAATCTCCCCGCAGCCGTGCCTCCGCTACGCTTCGCGAATGCAACCATTCGCCCGCGCCGCTGCCCTGCTCGCGTTCTTCACCTGTTCGCCGATCCTCGCCGCTAGCGACTCGACGGTCATTCCGAAGATCGATCCGGCCCTGCTCAAGGCGAATGTTGTCGAGTTCTCGTCGGACGCGATGAACGGGCGATCGTTCCGCTCCGAAGATGGCAAGCGCGCCGCGGAATGGGTCGCGAAGAAGCTCGCCGATGCTGGTGCGAAGCCGCTGGTCAAGGACAAGGCTGGCAACGAGTCCATGCTCGTGCCGATCGGCCGCATGAAGGACGCGTCGCCGAACGTGGTCGCATGGCTTCCCGCGGCGGGCGACAATCCGACTGGCGAGTTCATCATCGTCAGCGCGCACTACGACCACCTCGCCCCGAAGTCCAACGCTGCCGAGGGCGAAGACCGCATCTATAACGGAGCAGACGACAACGCCAGCGGAACCTGCGGTGTGATCGCGGTTGCACAAGCCATGCGCAACGACAAGCTGAATGTCGGCGTGGTGTTTGTCGCGTTCACGGGTGAGGAAGCCGGCCTCATCGGCAGCCGAGCCTTTGTCGAGGAGGAGACCATTCCCCCCGCGCGCATCCGCGGCGTGTTCAACATGGACATGATTTCGCGCCAGCCCGACGGCGCGATCCGCCTCGACGGTGGGCCGAAGGGCAAGGTGCTCGTTGATCTGCTCGTGCGCCTTGCGCCGCAGGTTCCGATGAAGCTCGCAGTCGACACTCATCCGGATTGGCTGCAGCGCAGCGACCAGGGCGCGTTTCTGAGCGTGGGCATTCCCGCGGTGCTGTTCAGCTGCGAGGATCACGAGGACTACCACAAGGTCACCGACAGCGCCGACAAGATCGATGCGCAATTGGCCGCCAACACTGTGGCGTTGGTCGTCGGCGCCGTCCGAACCTTTGCGAAGGAAATGTCCGCGCGTTTCGACCTTTCGCCGCTCAACGCCAACGCGCTCGCCGCGGGCACGCGAACGCTGCGCATCGGCCGACCGAGCGTGAACCCGCCGTACTGGAAGCCGTCGACGCGGCGTGATCCCAATCGCGGCCTCGACAACGATGTCGTCGCCGAACTTGCCAAGCGCCTGGGCTGGAAGGTTGAAGAGAAGATGGTGCCCGAGGCCAAGGAGCTCGAGTCGCTGCGCAAGGGCGAGATCGATGTCATCGCCAACGGTTTCCTCATCAACGAAGAACGCGCGGCCGAGTTCGCGCTCACCAGCCCATACCTCACCGGCAGCGGCATCGGCGCGCTGGTGAAGAAGGATTCGCCGATCAAGTCCGTTGCCGACCTCAACGCGCGACGCATCGGCGTTGCCGACAATTCTGCCTCGGAAGTATGGGCGCTCGAGCGCGCGACCAAGGCGAGCATCATCGCTGCCGACGGCGCGATTGGCATGGAAGTGTCCCGTGTGGAAAAGGGCGACCTCGACGCACTGATCGGCGACTTTGCCGTACTCGCCGCGCGGGCCAAGCGCGACCCCGCCTTCGCCGCGGTTCGACTCGCGCCCGCCGACACCGTGCTGGCCTTTCGCGCGGGCGACCGAACGATTGCCGACGTCGTCACCAGTGAGCTCGCCAAGATGGAGTCCGATGGAACCCTCGCGCAAATTCGCGCAAAATATGGCTTCATCGCCCACACCGTCATCGGCCAGGACAAGGGCCGCGTGATCATCCTCTCGCCGAGCGGCTCGATCGAATGGGAGGTTCCCTGCGGACACAACTCCCACGATCTGCAGGTGCTCGCCAACGGAAATCTCCTGCTGCATCCCGCGCCGAACAAGATCGTCGAGATGACGCGCGATAAGAAGGTCGTGTGGGAATGGACGAGCAAGCCCGAGGCACCGAACACGCAGCGCGTGGAAATCCACGGGTTTCAGCGGCTTTCCGATGGAAACACCATGATCGCCGAGACGAGCAACCTGCGCATCATCGAGGTGAACGCCAAGGGCGAGATTGTGAAGAGTGTGCCGATCACCGTCGAGCATCCCGATCCGCACCGCGATACCCGCCGAGTTCGCAAGACCGACACGGGCACCTACATCGCCTGCCACGAAGGCCTCGGCCTCGTGCGCGAGTACGACTCAACGGGCAAGATCGTGTGGGAATACAAGATCGACCTCAACAACCAGCCTGAAACTGGCGGACACGACGGACATGGAACTTGCGTCTTCAACGCGGTGCGACTGAAGAACGGCAACACGCTCATTGCCGGCGGCAACAACAACCGCGTGATGGAAGTCACGCCGGAAAAAAAGATCGTCTGGTCGATCGAGCGTGACGAGCTCAAGCGCCCTGACGGACGCCCGATCCATCTCTGCTGGGTTACGACCCTACAGGTGCTTCCCAACGGAAATGTCATCTTCGGCAACACGCACGCCGGCCCCGACCATCCACAGATGATCGAGGTCACGCGCGACAAGCAAGTGGTGTGGATGCTCGACGACTGGAACGCGTTCGGCAACGACCTCTGCACCGGCTGGTGCATGGACCTTCCGGAAGGAACGATTCGATGAAGCATCTCGGCGACGGTGGAACCAACGGAATCTCACGCTGCCCGTTCTTTGCGGCACTCACCATGATGACGGCGGGCATCACCGCGGGCATGACGGCGGGCGCGTTGGGCGCGGACGCGATCACCCACCGTTTCCTCGCTTTCGGCGGACAAACGCGCATCGTCGAGGCCGATGGAAAAACCTCGTGGTCGTTTCCCGAGAGTTCGCGCGACGGACAGATGCTCGCCAACGGCAACATCCTGATCGCCCTCTCCAAGAGCGACAAGCGCCCGCATGGCGCAGCGGTCGAAGTGACGACCGACGGAAAGATCGTGTGGGAATTCGCCGGCACGCAAAGCGAAGTCAACACCGCGCAGCGACTGGCCAACGGCAACACTATGGTCGCCGAGGCCGGCGACAAGCCGCGCATCCTCGAGGTCGACGCCAAGGGCGCGATCGTGCACGAGACGCCGATCAAGTCGCAAACCTCCAACCACCACATGGAATCGCGCATGACGCGCGTGTTGCCCAACGGGAACTATCTCGTACCGCAGCTGCTCGACAAGGTCGTCCGCGAGTACGCGCCCAATGGCGACATCGTGTGGGAGGCGAAGACGCCCGAAGAACCGAAGGACTCGTGGCCGTTCACCGCGATTCGCCTTGACAACGGAAACACGCTGGTCAACTGCACCCACGGCAACATGGTGGTTGAATTCGACGCCAAGGGCACGATCGTGTGGAAGCTCACCAACGCCGACTTTGACAAGCCTCTGCTGAACGATCCCTGCGGCGCGCAGCGGCTGCCCAACGGCAACACCATGATCTGCAGCTACGCGATCGGCGACGGCGGAACCAAACTCGTCGAAGTCACGCACGAGAAGAAGGTCGTGTGGACGTTCGTCGAGAAGGACGGCCCAGGCATCCACGAAGTGCAGGTGCTGGCGACGGATGGGAAGCCGCTGACCGAGCGTCCCATGCGCTAATCCATGAGGTAGATCATGCGCTAGATCATGCGCTAGATCATGCGCTCATCCACTCCAGCGCAACCAGCATCCACCCGCCCGCACCCGTGAGACGCGATCAGGAGTTGAGGTGCCAAAGCGCCGCGTTGAGCGCCATCGCAAAGGTCACCCACATCGCGTAAGGCACGAGCAGCGCGCCGGCCACGCGGTCATGCCGTGCGAAGCGCACGATCATCGCGCCGATCATCACCCACAGCAGCGCGATCTCGATCAACGCGAGTCCGGGCGCGCGCATCCCGAAGAAGAAGCCGCTCCAACCGAAGTTGAAGATCCACTGCACCGTGAAGAGCACGAGCGCCGAGCGATCTCGCGCAAATCCGCCCACGCGCCAAACGCGCCAAGCGCTCACTCCGATCAGCACATACAGCGCCGTCCACACTGGTCCGAAGATCCAATTTGGCGGATTCCACGGCGGTTTCGCAATCGTCGCGTACCACGCGTCGACGGGCCACAGCGCTGCCGCCAGACCTGCAGCCATCGAAATCGCGATCCAACCGAGGCATGCCAGTACTTGTCTCATGCGAAAATCCTAGCGGATATGACTTCGTTTCAGCGGACTCGCCCTGTGCGGTGCGGCCACGACTTCCGATGACCCCACTCGACCTCACGCAATCGGACATGGCCTCGCGGCGTTCAGCCGATCAAACCGTCGACCACCTTGCCGTGCACATCCGTCAGGCGAAACTCTCTGCCCTGGTAGCGATACGTCATGCGCTCATGATCGATCCCGCAGAGCCGCAGGATCGTCGCCTGCATGTCATGCACATGCACGCCGTCACTTGCGATGTTCCAGCCAAAGTCGTCGGTCGCGCCGTGCACATGGCCTGCGCGCGCGCCGCCTCCCGCCATCCACATCGAATACGCGCGGCCAAAGTGATCGCGTCCATTGGGCGCATCGCTCGGCCCTTGTCCGAATGGAGTGCGTCCGAATTCACCGCACCAGACCACCAGCGTGTCATCGAGCAATCCGCGCTGCTTGAGATCGCGCACCAGCGCCGCGCTCGGTTGATCGGTGTCGCGGCATTGCGTCGCAAGCTGCGTAAACAGATTCCCGTGTTGATCCCAGCCGCTATGCATCAACTGCACAAAGCGCACTCCACGCTCGCTCAAGCGACGCGCGATCAGACAGTTGTTCGCAAACGAACCCGCCACGAGCACATCGGGCCCGTACATATCAAGCACGCTCTTCGGTTCGTTCGAGAAATCAAGCAGATCCGGCACGCTCGTCTGCATGCGGAACGCCATTTCATATTGCGCGATGCGGGTTTCGACGCCGTTTCCCTCGGGCACTCGCGCGCGATTGAGTTCGGCGAGATCATCAAGCAACTCCCGCCGCGCCGAACGCGACACGCCCGGAGGATCGCCGAGATACGGCACAGGATCGCCGCTGCTGCGAAAGCGCACACCCTGATGTTTTCCAGGAAGAAACCCGTTCGACCAGTAGTGCTCGTAGAACAACTGACCACAAGATTTCTCCCGGTCGGATGAAGTCATCACGACAAAGCTGGGCAGGTCGTTGCAATCGCTTCCAAGCCCGTACGCGAGCCACGCACCGATCGCGGGCCGTCCGGGTTGCTCCGAACCAGTCATAAAAAACGTCACGCCCGGCGAGTGATTCACCGCCTCCGTGTGCATCGAACGCACAACGCAGATGTCGTCGGCGATCCCGCCGATGTGGGGCAAGAGCTCGCTGATCTCGATACCCGACTGGCCGCAGCGGCGAAACGGCTTGATTCCAGGCAGCGAAGGCCACTTCGCGTAGTTCGACGACATCG
>QWPT01000094.1 GCA_003671075.1 Planctomycetota bacterium | reverse complement strand
GTCTCCCATGCACCCTGAGAAGCGTTGAAAGCAGGGATTTCACAGCCCTTTCGCTCGATCGCGCCGATGGCAATCACGCGACCGTTCGAGCCTGACTCTTCGCCGGTCATGAAGATCTTCTCGGTCGTTCCCTTACCTGATGCGGGGTTGTAGAACGCAGACTGAAGTGGCAAGTCTGCCGAGCAGAAGCGATTGAAATTGGTGAGTGTTCCAGCGCCCGCGGTGGTGACCGCGATCGAGGTCATCAAATCATCGCCGTTGCTCACGCGCAGAAAGTCAGCGCCCATGGTGGTGTTCACGATCCAACGGCTGACATACGCACCACCGACCACACCAGCTGGCTGATGCGCGTGATTCACGCCGTTAGCCGTGGAGGTGTGTTCGTGAGTGATAAAGAGCGTCATCGTGCCGTTTTCGTTGTCATACGCGCCCATGCCGTCAGGAATTCCCGCGAAGGGATAGGGGGTGACGCCGTCAGCGCGCATATTGACCGAGTCGCCCACGGTCAGAATCGAAACGACATCGACGGCGGGCCCGCCCGCAGGCGCGCGAACATACGGCGTGGCCGACGACGACGGACCAACGATGAGGGACTGCGCCGAGGCGGCGCACGAAACGGCGAGTGCGAGGGAAACGCCGAGAGACATGCTCTTGCTATTCATAGGTTCTTGCTCCAATTTTGCTGAACGGTGTGCTGAACGGTGTGCTGAACGATGCGCTGAAAGGCGCGCTGAAAGAAACGGTGCGCCTCGATACATCCGACACGGATGAATCTTGAGACGGAGGATTGCGGGCGCGTGTAAAGCGTTCCTATGGCGCGCAAAAGCAATCGGCGAATCTGTCGTGAGCGTGGCGCAGCGAAAGCGTGTGCGAATCGTTCAGCAGCGGGCGCAAAAAAAACGCCGCCCCGCATGAGCGGGGCGGCGCAATTTGATTGCGGTCTTCAACTTGTTCCGTCTTCAATCAGTTGAGCGAAATCGTCGCCTCCAGCGCCGCGTTGGTACGGGCCTGCAGATCGGCGAAGTGCGCACGGGTGTACGGATCGCAGTTTCCTTCGGACGCCTTCGCCATCGTTGCATCAAGGCGAACCTTGAGACCACGCAGCTCCTGCGCCGAAAGCTGACGCGCCACGCGCGGCAGACCAGCCTTGCCCGTCGCGATGGCAACAAGACGATCGGTGTAATCCGCCTGGAGATTACGACGGAAGTTCGACACCACCGGCTTGCGCGGATCGTCGGATCCGAGGTTCGACGGCGAGATCTCCTTGAAGATCTCATCGCTGAGGGTCTTCATGATTTCAGGCAGCGTGAGCGCCTGATCGCCAGCGGCAATGCGCTGCTCGTTGTCGTAAACGCGTCCGAGCGTGCCCGGATTCAGAACAAGAGTCAGCGCCGTCGCCTGGGTGCCTGCAATCTGGTCGTTGATCGGCCAGGTGCTGGACGCCATCATTCCCTGCGGGCTGTCCATCCACTTCTCGATGGTCATCTTGTTGAGAAGCTCAGGCGTGAGGCCGTACGCCTCGTCGCGGAAAGCGTTCTCGATGATGAACGTGAGCGCCGCGCGCTGCTGCTCGACGGCCACGGGAACGAGCGGATCGCCAGTGTTGGCATCGCCCTTCTTCACGCGGTTCACATGGGTTCCGCCGATCCACGGCGCCATCATGTCGATGGCCTTGCGCTGCTTGCCGAGGGTCTTCGAATAACCCTTGCGTGCGCGCTCCCAGCTGTCGCCCGTCTTCACATACTTCTCGAGAATCGAGGCGCGAAGCTGCTTGACCAGCACCATCTCCGCCCGAGCGTAATCGATTGGATCCTGGCTGAAGTCGTAGCGGCGTGCGAGCGGATCAGGTCCGCCGGTGTCCTCGTCGGAGAGATAGGCGTGGCCCTTCTCACCGACTCGCAACGCGACCTTCGCCGCATCGTCGAAGGTGTAGCCGTACTCGATCGCCCACATGTCGTAAGGACCGATGCCAACCATCGTGTACTCGCCCTGGACATGGTCCTTGTCAACATTGAAGTTGGTGCCCATGTAGTCCATCACCGATCCGGCGAGGGCCTTGCCCTTCATCTCGGGCGAGTTGATTTCAGCGAGCGTGTAAAGCGAAGAGCCCTTGAAGTTGTGGCGGAGTCCGAGGGTGTGACCAACCTCGTGTGCAACAAGGTGCGCAAGCTGTGGGCCTGCGAACGACTCAGGCACGCCGTCGAGGGTCTCGATCTTCGGAGCATCGCCCTTCGCGGGGTCGGCGTTCTGCACGCCGATGGTGTCGAAGTACATGCTGGCGATGGCCATGTCGCTGGCCATTCCCTGCGCAGCGAAGCACATGGCACCGCAATTGGAATGCTCACCAACACCGGCTTCGGTGTACCACTTGAGCAAACCGCGAATGGCGGGGTTCGCGGCAACAGCGGAGTCCTTGCGGCTGTCAGCTGCGTCGACGTCGCCAGCGGCAATTCGAACCTTGCGCGCATCAAGCTCGGCCGCACGCTCGGTGCTGGACAGAAGCTGGAGGCGCGGATCCCATTGCGGGTGGCTCTCGAGCCACACCAGCGATTCGTGCGACAGGCTGGTGGCCTGCTCAATGGGCCGATCGTCGTACCACGAGTAGAACGCGCGAATCCAACCATCGGTGAGCACGATGTCCGCATCGAGAATCTGCCCGGTGAGCGGATGTGCTCGGCTCGGCCCGATCGCGGTGGCGACATCATTGTTCAGCCAACGCACGAAGTTGTAGCGCACATCCTCAGGATCCTTCTCCATGTGGGCGCCGGTGACTTCGTCCTGCTGGTAGACCTCGATCGCGCTGTCGATGCCGATCTTCTTGAAGGCCTCGTTCCACTGGAGGATGCCTTCCTTCACATAGCGTCGGTAGCGCACGGGAACCGTGTTCTCGACGTAATAGACGATCGGCTCCTTCGGCGGCGAGAGGGCGAGCTTGGGGTCGCGCTTCTCGAGGTTCCAACGGTTGATGTAACGGGTCGCGTTGGTCTCGGTGCCGTAGAGGCCGAGATCGCGGTAGCCGGTGAGGAAGTAGCCGACGCGATCGTCAGCAACGCGCGGCTTGTAGCTGCTGTTCTCGGGCAGCGCGGAGATCGAATAGTGGACGAGCTTGAAGTTGCCGCCCTGATCAGGCGCCTCGATGGCGATTTCGAGATTTTGCGGGAAGCTCTTGGCCTTGGCAATCTTGGCGAGCCGACCGTTGAGCGAAACGCCCGCGAGCTGCTGCGACTGACCGACAAGCATCGCGTCAAGGTCGATCACCGGCTGGCCGTTCGGGCCGTTGGCAACAATCGGAACCTCGAGGATGACCGTGTCGGTGAAGATGCGCTTGACAGAGTCCTTCGAGGTCTGCTCGCCAGTCGAGCGGACATCGAGCTGCGGCGACACCAGCGCGAGCCGGTTGCCGTACTGCCGCCAGAACACATACTTCTCCGGGCCCTGCAGGCCGCTGAAGATCACGCCGCCCGCGGGGGTTGCGGCGATGAGGAACTTCATCTTGTCCCAGCCACGCGGGAGTTCCGCGAGCATCTGGTCTTCCTTGCGGTTGATGAAGAGACCGAACAGCGAGGTGCCGTCCGAGGTGCTCACCACGCGTTCGTGATCCTTCGAAACCTCCGCGAACGGAGGAAGATCGGGACCAGCCATCGCAACAGCTGCTGCCACGGAGGGGAGAAGCGCTACGCCGATACGCAAGAAAGAAGCCATTGCTTGAAATCACTCCGTGAGAGATCGGCGCGAGGCGCCGTGGGAAAAACCAGCCGAACCGAGGAAGGTGTCGTACATCCGCCGTCGCCCGTGGTTCGGGGCATCGGCGTTCCTCAGTGTTAAATTGTAGAAAAAGACAACGCGGCCGCACCCGCTTTGGGCCCAAAGTGGGCACGAAGGGGTGCAGCCGCTTGAAATTCTTAGAAGTGCGCGCGGGCTGCCTTAGTTTGGGCAGGTGCCCCAAGCGTTGAGCAGCGCCGCCAGATCGGAGGATCCGACCGAGCCGTTGCCATCAAGGTCAGCAGCCGCATCGGCGCTGCCCCAAGCGTTTAGGATCGTTGCGAGATCGCCCGAGCCAACGCTGCCGTCGAGGTCGAAGTCCGCCGGGCACGGGTTGGCCACACCAGACGAAATCGTGACGAACTGGTCGCCAGGAATGGCCTCGAGATTGACCAGACGCGGATCGGCGAGGTTGGGACCGCCGCCCAAACCGGGAAGGAACTGGTTCGAGCAGTAATCGTGGCCGCCACCGTTGATGAAGGCGCAGACCTTGATGTCGCCCGCCGTGTATCCCGGAATCGCGGACAACGGGATCTGCAACTCGACGCCCGACAGGACGCCCTTGCCGGTGCCAATGTCGGTTCCACCGCCAACGCCAACGATGTTGGAGTTGTCGATGCCGAAGCCAAAGCCACTCTTAAAGGTGGTCGCGCCAGCAGCGCCAGCACCACCGGTGCCGAGATAGCCGCCAGTGCCGAGTCCCTTGGTCAAGAGCTGCGCCTGGTTCATGTAAACGGCGAACGGCGTACCACCGCAAGTAACGCTCACCCAGAGGTCGGGCGAGAACGCGGCGTCGAAGAGCAGGCCGTTGCCGGTGCCGTCGTCACCCATGCGATTGAGACCGTTGAAATCGACATCGGGATTGTTGCCGCGGAGCTTGTTCTGGCCACCGCTCACACCGTCGATGAAGATCTCAAGCTTGTTGAAGTTCGACTCGAGGTTGCCCGCGAGCACGAGGTAAAGAAACGGGCCGTCGATGCGCGCGTACATCGCGTCGACTTCGGATCCACCCGCGTAGTCGATGGTGCCGAGCGTGGAATCACCGAACTGGGTCTGCGTGTTTTGAACGGAGATGGCCGGGCCGTAGATGGGCTCGGCAACTCCATCAAGAGCGACCTGCGCCTGGGCGGCGGCAACGACAGCAAACGCGGCGACGAACATCATGTGCTTCTGCATTTCTCAAGCTCCTCAAAGGGTTGTTCTCTCAAGGACGCATCGCTGCAGCGGCGCATCCGATCAATTCTGCAAGCGGAGAATCTAGCGACCTCGTGGGCATTCACCAACAAAAAAATGTCGTGATGAGCTACTGCAATCGCGGAAACTTAGGGTTACTGGGCGGTCCAACCCCATTGCCCGAGCAGCGCCGCGAGGTCCGCCGCATTCACCGCGCCATCGGCGTTGATGTCGGCAGCTCCGCCAGTTACGCCCCACGAACCAAGGAGCACCGCGAGATCGGCCGCGTTGACCGCGCCATCGTCGTTGACATCGGCGGCGTTGGTCGGCGGCGGCGGATCGCCCTGCGAGAACACAAGGCATGTGTACGGACCGATGTTGAACACACCGCTCGCCGGCAGCCCATCCCAGGGCGTGGAGTAGGTTGCATCAAGGTCGAAGGTGGCGGTGTTGGCAAACGACGCGTCGTAGCCGTTCCAATCGCTGTTGAAGCGCACCTTCCATCGACCATCGCGAGGGAAACCCACGCGGTAGCCCGTGCGTGGCGTCACGGAGAAGTTCATCACCACAACAACATCGTCCTTCTCGCCGCCATTCATCCACCGGTGCAGTCCGAGCATCTTCAGGCTGTTGTTCACATGAAAGACATTGGTGTTCTGCCCAGTGAGACCGCGGGTAAGGCCAGCATTGTTCTTGCGAAGCGCGATGAGATCCTTGTAGAGCGACTTGATTCCCACGAAGGTCTTGTTCTTGGCCCAGTCGAGCGGATCGGTGTCTTGGAAGTAGCCGTCCTCGAGGAACTCCTGGCCTTGGAACATCATGGGAATGCCGGGCGAGGTCATCACCACGGCGGCGCCGAGAGTCGAACGCTTTTTCGAATACCAGCTGGCCGCATTGCCGGGCCAAATCGCCTCGGGCATGCGCGACTGTCCGTTGGCGACCTCGTCGTGGCTCTCGGTGTAGATGACGCGTTGAAACGCATCGCCGTTGTAGTTGGCGAGGATGGCGCCTTTGATCGCGTTCATGTCGCGATCGGCATCGTTGGGAGTGATGAGGTTCCCGCGCACCGGCCAGTAGAACTGCGCATCCCACTGCGCATCGAAGCCCGCGCCGCCCGCGCCAGTGGGCTTGGTGAGCCATGCGTTGTTGTCGAGGTCCTCGCAGATCGAAATCTTGCCCGGGCTCGCCGTGTTCACCGAATCGTTGATCCACTGCATCAGCGACCACCCCTCGGGGATGTCGGGGCCAGCCTGATCGACTTTGCGGATGTACTTCGTTCCATCCATGCGCTGGCCGTCGAATCGATACTCATCGAGCCAGAACAGCGCGTTTTCCCGCAGAAACGAACGAACCTCGCTGCGACCGTAATCGGGACGGGTGCTGCCCCAAGGCGTGACGGCGCGGAAGTCTTGATAGAAGTACACGCCGCCGCCGTTGTTCGTGTTCCAGCCGTCGTACTGCCAAAGATCGAGATCGTTGGGGCCTAAGTGGTTGTGGACCAGATCGCCAAGCACCGCGATGCCGCGCGCGTGTGCAGCGTCGACAAACTCCTTCACATCGGTCGGCGTGCCGTAGCCGCTCTCAACCGAGTAGGGAAACGAAGGGTTGTAGCCCCAAGAAACGCTGCCAGGAAACTCGCAGATCGGCATGAGCTCGACCGCATTGATGCCGAGATCCTTGAGGTAATCGAGCTTGGCCTTGGCGTTGTCGAAGGTCGCCGGCACCACCCCGCTGGCGGACTGACCGAAGGTACCGAGGTGCATCTCGTAGATGACAAGCTCGTTCCAGTTGGGCATCGTGTAGTTGACGGTGGTCCAGGTGTACGCGCTCGAGTTGACCACGATCGAATTGCCAACCGAGTTGGTCAACTGGCGCGCGCGCGCGTCGTTCTTCCAGACGGTGCTGGCCGGACCAGTGATGACATACTTGTACTGCGCGCCCGCATAGACAAAGTTGATGTCCGCCGACCAGTAGCCGTTGCCCTCGCTCACCAACGGATGGCTGGTTGCGTTCCACGCGTTGAAGGTTCCCGCAACGCGTACCGCCGACGCGTTCGGAGCCCAGACGCGGAAGGTCGTACCGGCCGGAAGCGGCGAGAGGTATGGGGTTGCGCCAACTCCTGGACGCGCGGATTGCGCGGAGGCGATGTTCGCCGCGAGGATCGAAAGACCCGCGCAGGCGATGGTGGCGAGACGGTGAACCGAAGGAAGCATTCTCTTGTTCATGCGAGATCCCAGAGGAGGTCGGCGAGTCTACACCGCACCCCGCGAATCTTCGCATGAAAAACCGCTTCCCGATCGTCGTTCATAGCGCAAGCGCAGGACGAATTCAGTCGACGCGGCGCGCCTCGCCGGCGATGGTCGGCGGACCAACTGGTGCTCCAGCCGCATCGAGTTGCGTGCCCGGCATCCAGGCATGAACTTCAAGGCGAGCATCGATTTGCGTCAATTCATTGATCCAGCCGTCGGCCCATCGGATCCGCACCGAGTTTCCGGCGGCCCACCAACTGCCAACCCGCACCTCGTTGACCGACTTCCAGGCGGCGTGCGTCGACTGCAGCGACATGAAGAACGAATGGGTCGCCGCCGACGCAGCCTGCGGCAGCTCGTAGACGCCCACCCACTGCGCGAGCTTGTCTCCGGTGCGCACGGCGAGTCCGGAGTTGGACGGTTCACCGTCGCGCGGAGTACCCGGCCCGTAGGAGACCTTCTGGAACTTGCCCGTCTTCGAGTACAGAATGACATCGCGCCAGCCGTCGGTGTAGTCGATCACCACACGGTTGCCGTCGATCGCCCAGCGACCGCTCTCGCCCTGCGCGCTCGCGGGACCCTTCGACCAGTTGCTCACGGCGCTGCCCGTGGCGGAGAGGCGCACATCGAAAGTGCAATTCTCGTCGTCGGTCAGCGACCAGGTGCCAGGGACCTCGTCTGCCTTGAAGCTGGTCGAGGCACGCTGCGAGGAGCAGCCGATGGCAACGAGCACAAAGAACATGGC
>QWPT01000093.1 GCA_003671075.1 Planctomycetota bacterium | reverse complement strand
CGCCAACGCGGCCACCGACATCGGACCCATGATCCATGTTGCCCACGCGCCCGGGGGTGGCGCGCTTACGACGATCGGTTTCAACTGGCCTTCCATGAAGCGCAGCAGTTGGTCGAGCACAACGATGACCAGCATCAGCGTCACAAACTTTCTGTGGCGCAGAATGACGGCGCAGTAAATCAGCGCGAGTAGAAACTGCGTCGCGCCCCATTGTCCGACGATCGCGATGAGGTTCTTGCCGCCTTCGACATCGATGGCCATCCCTGCGATCGAGTGGGCGCCGCTGTCGGGTGCGAACATGTGAATACAACTGCGCACCAGGCCCTCGACTGCGCACAGCACGAGAAATCCAAAGGCGATCCCCGACGCGCGACGGCGCCAAACCCACTCAGACATTGGCGAAACAGGTGTTTTCTGATCGAGCAAGTTCATCAGCACAGCCTACCGCACCCATGGCGAGCGGTCGTTGGCCGCCGTTGGTGATGATGCGGAAACATGGACGTAGCGCGGCGGGTTTGCAGATTGCGTGAAGCATGCGATAGTGTCGCCATGCCACTGCGGTACACAACCGTTCGCAAGGCGTTTCCGTACATGTTGAGCGGCGTGGTGCTGACGCTGTTCATGGCATGGGGACTTCCGCTGCTCCTCGCGAGCCGCGGCTTGGGTCCAGTCGTCGCGCCCGCGCTGGTGTGGGCGAGCGTGAGCCCGACCGATGGCGCGCCACTTCCTCCGGCCAACACCGAAAATTGGAAGCCCGCGATCATGGAGGTTCGGCGCAGCGCTTTCTCCGATTGGTACATCGCTTATCCATCGACCGCGCGCGACGACGGCGAGATTACATGGCCAACGCTCGGGCTCAAGACGCTTGTGGACGCGGGCAATACCAATCGAAAGCTGCGTCATGCGCCAGGTGCGGTCGTCGCAGAGGCCCCGTCGGCGCAGTCGAGAAATTGGGCGCGCATCGACACAGGCCTCGCGGGCTGGCCGTTTCGCGCATTTGCCAGCGAAGCTTGGTACCGAGCCACGACCGTCGGCGCGCTTGAGTACGAACCGATCCCGGAGTTTCGTTGGACCATCCACATCGGAGAGATCGGCGGGCAGCAGGCGTTGGTGCCGTTGCGTCCGCTGCTCATAGGCATTGCCTTTGACATCGCGTTCTGGTCGACGGCGTCATGGTTCGCGCTGGCATTGCCGACAGCGATTCGTCATCGACGCCGCGAAAAATATGGGCGTTGCGCGCTGTGCGGATACGCCATGGGAAAGCACGAAGTAAAGCGGCCGACGCAATGCCCAGAATGCGGCGCAACTTTCACCCCCGATCCGCTCAGATTCGTGCACTGTCCTGAGATGCACTTTCAGAACGCGTATGTGTGGCTGATCTTCGTCTCAAGCCTCGACATCATGCTCACCTGGAAGATCCTCGACCGCGGCGGCGTGGAGGTGAATCCGCTGGCGTCGCTGGTGATCGACGGATGGGGCATGCAGGGCGCGATCGCCTTCAAGTTCGCGCTCATGATGTGGGTGATTGTTGTGTGCGAGCTACTGGCGCGGATGCGGCGCGGCGCGGGAAAGTTCCTCGCCTACGCTGCGGTGATCGTGAGCGCGTCGCCCGTCCTGTGGTCCTTGTTCCTGATCACGGCGCACGAGTTCTTCCCGAAGGTTCTGGAGTAGGCGGCCGAGAGCCACGGGTATCGTGGTGCTCCATTTGCGAAGGCTCATCGAGTCCTTGCTCAAGCCACGCTGAATCTAAACCGTGCCCGTCGATCTTCCTCCCGTGATCTGCCGCCAAGGATCGGCGACAGCGGAGGTTCGACGCATGAAGGCGCGATACAGGACACTCTTCATCAGCGACTGTCACCTGGGCTCGAACGGCGCGCAGGCTGAGCAGCTCGCGCGCTACCTCAAGCATGTCGAGTGCGAGGAGATCTTTCTCGTCGGCGACATCATCGACATGTGGCGGCTCAAGCAGCGCTGGTACTGGCCCGACTCGCACAACTCCGTGCTGCGGCGTCTGCTGAAGATGTCGCACAAGGGCACGAAGATCACTTATGTCCCAGGCAACCACGATGAGTCCGCGCGGCAGTTCTGCGGCCTCGTGTTCGGCGGCATCCGCATTGCGATGGATGCCGTGCATGTGACCGCCGACGGCCGACGCTTGCTCGTGACCCACGGCGACAAGTTCGATCTCGTGGTGCGCCACTCGCGGCTGCTCTCGGTTGCGGGCGCAGTCGGCTACGAGTTCTTGCTCAAGGTCAACCGTTGGTACAACGCGGGCCGCCGCCTCTTCGGCCTCCCGTACGACTCGCTTTCGCAGGCGATCAAGGCGCGCGTGAAGAGCGCGTGCACCTTCATTTCAAACTTCGAGGACGCGCTCGTCTCCGAAGCGCGGCACGGTGGATTTGCGGGCGTCGTTTGCGGCCACATCCACAAGGCCGAGCAGCGTGACATCGACGGCATCGAGTACCTCAACTGCGGCGACTGGGTCGAGAGTTGCACGGTGCTCGCGGAACACGCGGACGGCCGCATCGAGATGATCGACGGCCTCGCCGAGCTTGCCGCACTCGACGCCGCGAAGGCAATCCGCGAAAGTTCCGGCGACGACGCGACCGACGACGCGGCGGAATTCGATCCCTGGCTGGTCGAGCCACCGATCGCGTTCAACGCCGAGGCAGCCCTGCGAAGGGCCGCGATGTGAGGATCCTTCTCGCGACCGACGCCTGGAGCCCGCAGGTGAACGGCGTCGTGCGCACCTGGCAGCAGACGATCCGCGAACTGCACGCGATGGGTCACGAGGTCGAGGTGATGCATCCGGCGCTCGGCCGCACGGTCGCCGCGCCGCGCTACAACGAGATTCGGCTGTCGCTCGCGCCGTGGCGCATCGTCGGCGAAGCGATGTCGCGGCCGTTCGACGCGGTGCACATCGCCACCGAGGGACCGATCGGATTCGAGACGCGCCGCCGCTGCGAGTCGCGCGGGATTCCGTACACGACTAGCTACCACACGCAGTTTCCCGAGTACATGAAGCGCTACTTCGCGCTGCCACCCGCGATCACTTGGCGGTTCATGCGCTGGTTCCACGGCGGCGCGCGCGCCACGCTCGCGCCGACACAGCAGGTGACCGAGCAGCTGCGCGCCCACGGCATCGCTCGAGCGCAGACATGGTGCCGCGGCGTCGACACGACGATGTTCCGGCCGTCCGTGACTGGGCTCTTCGCGGATCTGCCGCGGCCGGTGCATCTTTACGCGGGCCGCGTTGCCCGCGAGAAGAACATCGACGCGTTCATCGAGACCAGGCTGCCGGGATCGAAGGTGGTCGTCGGCGACGGTCCCGAGCGCGCGCGGCTCGAGCGCGCGCATCCCGAAGTGCGCTTCGTTGGCTACAAATTCGGCGACGAGCTCGCGCAGCACTATGCGGCGGCGGATGTGTTTGTATTCGCCAGCCGCACCGATACCTTCGGCGTGGTCATGCTCGAGGCAAACGCGTGCGGCGTACCGATCGCGGCGTACCCCGTGATTGGCCCGATCGATGTCGTGCGCGAAGGCGTGAACGGCGCGCTCGACGAGGATCTCGCCATCGCGGCCGCGCGCGCGCTGCAGGTTCCGCGCGAGTCGTGTCTCGCGCACGCGCGCAGTCAGAGCTGGCGGCGCGTCGCGGAAGTGCTTGTCTCGCACCTCGCATGTCTTTGCGGGCAATGAACCGATTCCACGCCGCTCCTTAACAGGGCGGAAACATCGGCCGCGTAACTTCTGCGCCATGGCTTCCCTCGCCATGACCGATGTCCAATCGGTTCGTTCGGTGTCCCTGTCCTTCCCTCCATCCTTCCAAAGAGGTTTCCCTTGAAGACTGCAATTTTTGTCTGCGCACTCAGCGTTTTTGTCGCCTCCTCCGCCCACGCCAGCATTCGCATCACCGAAGTGATGAGCTCGAGCAACGGCGGCGGTGTTCCAACTTCGGACTGGTTCGAGATGACCAACTATGGCTCGTCTGCCATCGACCTGACGGGCTGGCGCATGGATGACGGCTCGGTCAACCCCCTCGCCTCGGTTGCGCTCAATGGCGTTTCGTCGATCGGCGCTGGCCAGAGCATCATCTTCATCGAGTCCGCCGCGGGCGCGGGAGTTGCGTCCTTCGGCACGTTCTGGGGTCTCTCGGGCGTCACGGTCGGCTACTACAGCGGCACGGGCGTCGGCCTGGGGTCCGGTGGCGACGGCGTCTCACTGTTCGACTCGTCGAGCGCGCTGGTCACCTCAGTCACTTTCACCGCTGCCACCTCGGGTTCGAGCTTCTTCTACGGCTACGACGCCGCGGGTGTGGTCGATCCGGCTTACAACGGGCTGATCAGCACCGTCGGCACGATCGGCACGCAGGTCACCTACGCAAGCAACGGCGACACGGGATCGATTGGCTCAGCCATCGGCGTTCCGACTCCGGGCGCGATCGCGCTGCTCGGCCTCGCGGGCCTCGTGAGGGGTCGTCGCCGCAACTGAGCGCAACCAGGTTGATCAAGAGTCGCTTCAGCGGCCCGCATCTCGCGCGATAGTCGCGTGGTGCGGGCCGCGTTGCCTTGGCTGCCTCGCCTTGGCTGCGGTGACTTGGCCGCATTGATTTGGACGCGCGCCATCCATCCTGCACGATCGGGGTTTGCAGGATCGACGAGCGAAGGCCGATCGCTACGCGGACTGATGCACGGTTCGCGCAAGCCGAGGCGTGACGGCAGCGGGGGACTGCCGAAGCGCGCAGATTTCCTCCACGATCGCCTCCGCCGCAAACGGCTTCGCGCGCGCTCGTGCCGCCATGCGCATCGCGCTCAGGCGCTCGGGATCGCCGAGCAACTGCGCAACGCGCCATCCGAAACTCTCGGGCGAGTTGAGCCTGATCGCCGCGCCCCATTCGAGCAGATGATCGCTGTTGCGCTCCTCCTGGCCAGGAACGGGATAAGCGATCGCCATCGGCAGGCCGCACGCGAGCGCCTCGCTCGAGGTGAGTCCGCCCGGTTTGCCGATCGAGAGGTCCGCTGCGTGCATGAGCTCGTGCATGCGGTCGGTGAAGCCGAGCACTGCGCACTTCACGCGCGATTCGCCGCGGCGCGCGACGATGTTGCTGGCGCGGCGGCGGAGCGGTTCGTTCTTGCCGCACACGAGCGCGACGCTGCAGTCGATCGGCATCGCAAGCACCTGCTGCAGCGGCTTGCCGATCGACAGATCCGCTGCGTGCATGAGCTCGTGCATGCGGTCGGTGAAGCCGAGCACTGTGCACTTCACGCGCGATTCGCCGCGGCGCGCAACGATGTTGCTGGCGCGGCGGCGGAGTGTTTCGTTTCTGCCGCACACGAGCGCGACGCTGCAGTCGATCGGCATCGCAAGCACCTGCTGCAGCGTTTTCTCAAGTAGCGACGCTCCGACGCCGCCGCCGGAAACGAGCAGCATCGGCCCGCCGCGCGCGAGGCCGAAGCGCTCGCGCAGCTCCGCGCGCGGTGGCATGCGCGCAGAGAAAGCGCCCGCGATCGGAATGCCCGTCACGACCATGCGTTCGCGCGGCACGCCCTTACCCGCAAGGATCTCAACAGTCTCAGGCAGCGCGACGAACCAGCGGTCCGCGCGCGGACACGCCGCCCACATCGCGTGCGCATCGAGGTCGGTCACGACGACCGCGAAGGTGCCTGTCCATTCGCCGCGCTCGACCATGCCAGAGACCAGCTCCGCCGCGAGAAAATGCGTGCACACGATCGTGTCGGGCTTATCGCTTGCAATCATGCGCCGCAAACGCGCCAACGCGGCGCGCTGCACCGCGCGACGCATCGCGCCGCCCTCGACCGTGTCGCTCGATCGGTACAGCCAGCCGATCGCGGTGGGCGCGGCTTCGATCAGCTTGATGTAGGCATCGCGGTAGATCGCGCGAAACGGCGCACTTGCGTAGGCGAGCGCGTCGACGACCAGCGCCCATTGCGCCGCGTTTGCGCGAAGCATCGCCTCACTCACAGCTTGCGCGGCGCGCGTGTGTCCCGACCCGATCGATCCGGTGAGCAGCAGCACGCGCCCAAGCGGCGCAGGTTGTTCTTCGATGTTCGTCGCGCTTTCATGCATCAAGCGCATCGTGCGGCCGCAACCATGGGTTGCGAGTTCAGCGCGCGTCAAGATCGCATTCAGCCGCGCGCCATCGCCTTCTCGATTTCCGCAACCGTCTTGGCAATCGCAGCAGTCATGTTCACGCCGCCGGCCTTCTTGGTCACGAGGATGTCGTCCTCGATGCGCACGCCGAAATTCTCGCTCGGCAGATAGATGCCCGGCTCGATGGTGATGACCGCGTTCTCTGGGATCGGTCCCTCAGGAGTGATGTCGTGCACATCGAGTCCGAGGTGGTGCCCGCAACCGTGGAAAAACGCGTCGCCGTAGCCGGCCTTTGTGATCACATCGCGCGCGGCCTTGTCGATCGCGGCGAAGGTCGTGCCCGCCTTGGTTGCGGCGATCGCCGCAAGTTGCGCCTCGAGCACGATCTCGTAGATCTCGCGCTGGCGCTTGGTGAACTTGCCGTTCACGGGAAAGGTGCGCGTGACATCGCACGCGTAGCCCATGTACTGCGCGCCTGAATCGAGCAAGATGAGATCGCCCGCAGCGAGCGGCGCATGGTTGGCGTGATAGTGGAGAACGGTGGCGTTGAACGCGCCACCAGCGATCGTGGTGTAGGCGGGCTTGCGCGAACCGTTGGTGCGATAGCCGTGCTCGAGCATCTCTTGGACATCAAACTCGGTGATTCCCGGCTTCAGGCCAACGAGTGCGGCGTGGTAGCCCTTCGCGGTAATGTCGGCCGCGCGCTGCATGAGCGCGATTTCGTGCGGAGATTTCGCCGCGCGCATAACCGCGAGCAACTGGGTGTGGTCGACGAACGACGAACCAGGAATGCGCTCAGCGCTCTTGCGAAGCACATCAAGGTCGGGCGAAACCGGCGAAGTATGCGCGGCGAGCGGATGCAGCAGCGCAAACTTTTTCGCGCGCTTGGTTGCCTCGAGCAGGAAGCGCGCGAACGCCGTGGTACGCATGATGGTCGATACGCCGTACTTCGCCTTCAACTTCGACGAAATCTCCTCGCGGAACCCATCCCACTTCTCGAGCTCAGGATTCAGCGGCTTCAGGAAGAGGATCGTGCGCCGCGCTTCGACGGGACTCAGCGGATCGAAGAGCAAGATCGCGCCGGGCTCGTCAGTCACGCCGGTGAGATACTGGAAATGCGCATGGGCGTGAAACTCGCCGTGAATGCTCGCATCCATATCGCCAGCGAAGACCAGCGCGACCGAGTCCTTGAGCGCATGAAGCACGCTCTCACGCCGAGCGGCGTATCCCGTGAGCGGAATGCCGTTGAGCATGTCTACGGCGGTGGGGGAGCTTGCAGCGGTGGTCGACTTCGTCTTGGCCATGGGGCGGGCAGTGTAGTCACCAACATCGGGGTGTCCCCAGTCCATGTCGTTCGTCCATGTGGTTCGTCGAGCCAGTCACGGACCGTCGAGTTCCACGCCTCTCGTCATGGCCGAAAGCTTAGGATTCGCGAAACCCGAGTCGACTCGGCCGTTTCCCGCGCCGTTCCTTCCCGCTACGGTCTATCTCCATCACATGCGCCCGCCGTCCCAGCCCGCCTTCGATCACTTCCCGTCCACTGAGTGGACCTGGCTCGCCACGCGCGTGATGGAGGCGCCGAACGACGCGTCCATCGCCGCCGAACTGCGCGCGCGCGTCATGGGGCGCTACGCCGAACCGCTGCGCATCTACGCGAAGGGCTCGAGCCTCGGTTGGCTCGATGACGCCGAGGCGCTGGTCAACGGCTTTTTCGTGAGCCGCCTCGCGCGCGATGGGTATCTCATTAAGTGGTTCGAGAGTGCGATGCCGCTGCGGCGGTTTCTTGCGAACGGCATGCTGCTGTACTTGCGCGAGGAGCGCCGGTCGCGCGTTCGCCGCGATGCCCGCGACGGCGCGTCGCTCGACGCAATGCACGAGCGCGGCGCCGATTCGCTCGCGAGCCCAAATGACGCGCGCGCCTTCGCGCAACTCGAACGCGCCTGGGCCCGCAGCGTGCTCGGCGAGGCGTGCGAGCGCGCGCGCGACGAACTCGTTGCCGCTGGAAAGGCCACGGCGTGGGCGGTGTTCGAGCGGCACTTCGTCGACGGGCTCACCTACGAGGACGCCGCGCGCGAACTCGGCCTGCGCGTCGAGAGCGCTCGTCCGGCCGCGCGCCTCGCCCAAGCCAAGGTCCGCGACTGGATGCGCTGGCTGCTCGCCCTCGAAGGCGTAAGCGAACAGGAAATGGACGCCGCGCTCGCCGATGTGCAG
>QWPT01000092.1 GCA_003671075.1 Planctomycetota bacterium | reverse complement strand
ACTTCAAGCGGAGTCGCGCGTTCATGGCTCGGCCGCACCATTGCGCCTCCGACCATCGTCGCGAGACCGACGCTGAAGGCTTCCGTATTCGACGCACCGCCCTACGACGAGCCGGCTCCACGGCGCGACCAAAAGTAGCGTTGACCTGAATCATGGCGCAATGGGCGAAATCTGGGCGCAACGGCTCAGTTTTAAGTCGGATTCTGCGTAGACTCGCCGCCTCAATGTCCGCCCCAACTGCAGCCGCAACAACCCAACAGCAGCCGTCGACCATGCAAGGACTGCGTGCAGCGTGGCGATTTTCCGCCAGCGAGCGCACGGTGTTCATCGGTGCGGTTGGCGCGATGGTTGCTGCGGCGGGCCTGCTCTATCTCGTGCCTTTGGTTCCGCAGTCGGTGTTTGACGCAGTGCTAGGAAACGATGCGAATGCGTCGGCGCTTTCACGGCGGGTCGTCGATTTCCTCGGCGGTCGCGATGCCGTTGCCAACGCGCTCTGGCGGCCCGCGATTGCGATGGTTGCTCTCACCTCGCTCAGCGCCGTCGCGTTGCACTTGCGCACGCGACTCGCCACCGGCGCCGCCGAGCGCATCGCCCGCCGCATGCGCGACCGCATGTACGACCATGTGCAGCGCCTTCCCTGCAACACGCTCGACCAGATTCCGTCGGGCGATCTTCTGCAGCGCTGCACCTCCGACATCGAAACGATGCGCGCGTTTCTCGCCAGTCAGGCGCCGGAAATTTGTCGCGCAGTACTCATGCTGCTGATCCCGCTGCCAGTGATGGCCGCTCTCGACTGGCGCATGGCGCTGGCATCGATCGTGTGCGTCCCGGCGATGCTGATCTTCACCGCGCGCTACTTCAAGCGCATGGGCCCTGATTTTGGCGCAAAAGAGGCGGCGGAAGCGCGGATGACCGCGAATGTCCAAGAGAACCTCACGGGCATCCGAACCGTGCGCGCGTTCGGTCGCGCGGAATTTGAGAACGCTCGGTTTGCCGCCAGCTCTGGTGCGTTGCGCGATGCGGATGCGACGCTCTTTCGCCACTACGCAAACTTTTGGTCGGTGTCCGACCTGTTGTGCTTTCTACAACAGGTGATCGTTGTTTCGCTCGGCGCGATCCTGGTTTCCCGTGGTTCACTTGAAACCGGCGCGTACTTCTACTTTCTCACCGTCGTCGGCATGTTTATCTGGCCCGTACGCATGCTCGGACGAATGGTGGTCGAGAGCGGCAAGGCGCTGGCGGCGGTGGTGCGGCTTGAGGAAATTCTCACCAAGGATGAGGAACGCGACCTTGATCCCAAGCCCTCCGACGCGCTTGTACTCGCAGCGTTGGGCCCAGGATTGGCGATTCGATTCAACAGCGTTTCGTTCGCGCATGGCGATGGACCGAAGGTGCTCGACGATGTTTCGTTCGAGTTGGCGCCTGGCCAAACGCTCGGCCTCGTTGGCCCGTCTGGTGCGGGAAAAACAACGATTGTGCAATTGCTGCTGCGCTTTCACGAGCCGCGCGCCGGTGCGATTTTTGTTGATGAACAACCGCTGGCACGAGTGACGCGCGCATCGATCCGCACCGTCAGCGCAACCGTTCTGCAGCAACCGTTTCTCTACTCAAAAAAATTGCGCGACAACATCGTTGCCGGTCGGCAAGCCAGCGCCACACCCGACAGCGCAATCATCGAAGCGACTTCGGCTGCGTGCATGCACGACTCGATCGTCGCATTTCCTGAAGGCTACGACACTATGGTCGGCGAGAAGGGCCTGACGCTTTCGGGCGGACAGCGACAGCGGGTGGCGATCGCGCGCGCTCTGGTGCGTGAACCTCGTCTGTTGATTCTCGACGACGCACTCTCCGCCGTCGACATGCACACCGAAACATCAATCTTGGGCGCGCTCACCCTCAATCGCAGCGGACAGACGCGCATCATCGTTTCCCATCGGCTTTCTGCCGTGATGGATGCCGACCTGATTCTCGTGCTCGAACAAGGTCGCGTGATTCAGCGCGGTACGCACAACACGCTTGTCGAGCAGCCGGGGCTCTATCGCACGCTGTGGGAAATTCAGCATCTGAATCAGGTCGGCGCAAACAACGCGCTGGAGGCCGCTGATGTCTGAAGTCCATGCACATGACGACAGCCGCGCGCGCTTCAGCCTTCGCGTCTGGCGCCCGATCGTGCAGCGCGCGCTTGCCAATCGCGGTGCGGTCGCTGGACTTCTCAGCGCGGGCATCACCGTTGCCGCGATCGAAACATCACTTCCACTCTTGGTCGGGCGCATCGTCGACGAATCGCGCAAAGGCCCCGAGGCCGCGCTGCTCCCGATTCTTGCGCTCTACGCAAGCGTGTTCATCTTCTTCGCAGCTGGCGTGTGGATCTTTATTTCCTGCGCAGGAAAGGTCGCGACCCGCACCGCCGATCGCCTTCGTCGCGATTGCTTTGCAAAGCTACAGGAACTCGAACCCGCGTACTTCGATGTGCGCCCGACGGGTTGGTTGGTATCGCGACTTACCAGCGATTGCTCGAAGGTTTCGGGGTTGATGCCGTGGTGCATCCTGGACTTCGCGTGGTGCAGCGCGATTCTCATCGGCGTTACCGCCACGATGTTCGCGACCAACGCGCGGCTTGCGCTGTGGGCGCTCGCCGCCGTTCCCGTGATGACTGCGCTCAGCGTCGTCTTTCAACGCTACTTGATTCGCAGTGGTCGAGAAGCGCGTCGAGTGTCGAGCGCGATGACTGCGTCGTATGGAGAAATGCTTCTCGGCGCGCGCACCACCAAGACCCTCGCGCGCGAAGAGGCGAATCTTGCTGAGTTTCAGCTGCTTTCCAGCGAGATGAACCTGTGGGCCATGCGTGGCGCAGTGTTGTCGAGCATCTATGTTCCCATCATGGCAACGCTGGCGGCCAGTGCGGGCGCGATCCTGCTTTGGCGCGGCGCGGGCGTTGTTCTCGCCGCCGAGGGCGTGACGCTGGGCACACTGATCGCGTTCATGCAGTTTGCCGCGCTCTTCGCGCAACCAGTGCAGGAACTCGCGCAACGCTTCGCCGACATTCTCAACGCATCGAGCGCGGCGGAGCGCATCGCGTCGCTGCTTGCGACTGAGGCGGCCATCCGAGACAAGCCCATTCAAAGCGGGTCCAACCAGGGCGCGTCCAACCAAGCCGCGTCCAACCAAGCCGCGTCAATTTTCATCGCTCCAACCCGCACGCAGGTCGACGAGCTGCGATTCGAGCATGTCGACTTCTGGTACCGCGAAGGCGTTCCGGTTCTGCGCGACTTTTCGCTCGTCGCCAAGCGTGGACAGACCATCGCCCTCGTCGGTTCAACCGGCGGAGGAAAGACGACGATTGTCTCGCTCGCCACTCGTTTCTACGAGCCGCGTGCGGGCCGAGTCGCTGTCGATGGCGTCGACCTGCGCGACCTTCCGCTCGCATGGTTTACCGAGCAAATCGGCATGGTGCCGCAAGTCGCGCATCTCTTCTCTGGCACCGTCCGCGACAACATTCGATACGGGCGACTTGACGCAAGCGACGCGCAAATCGAGGCCGCTGCGCAGCGCGTGAAGGCGCATGAATTCATCATCGCGCTCGAGAAACAATACGACACCGAAGTCGGCGAGGGCGGTGAACGGCTTTCGACGGGACAGCGTCAATTGGTCGCGCTTGCCCGCGCGGTGCTGCGCGATCCGCAGATTCTGGTGATGGACGAAGCGACAAGCTCGATCGACACCGCGACCGAACAGCTTGTGCAGGCCGGCGTGGAAGAGATTCTCAAAGGCCGCATCGCCTTCGTCGTTGCCCATCGTCTCTCGACGATTCGCCGCGCCGATCTGATACTTGTCATCGAGAAGGGCTCCATCGCCGAGCAAGGCACGCATCGCGAACTACTCGCCAAACGCGGCCGTTACTGGGAGCTTTACACCAACCAGTTCGCCGCCGACCGCGAGCGCGAACTGCTGCATCTGAAGGACGAAGCGAAGGCGCAGACGGTCGCGTCGCTGGTGGGCGATGGCGATGATGACGAGTAGCTACGAACGAACATTCATGGAGATTGGCGGTCTCGTTGAGATCGCTTAGCTCATACCAGAGCGATCGCGTTGTGGAAATCGTCCGACGCACTAACGAGTGCGCTGCATCGTCATGGGCTTCATCACCGTCGCGGTGACAATCGCATCGCCGTTCGGAAGGAACGCGACGCCAGGATCCGCACCGGGCACCTTGATTGGCGTTGCGCGAATACCAGCAATCGGCGACCAAACCACACCATCGAGCGATTGCTCGCACCAGATGCCGCGATCGGAAACGCCGTAGAAGCGCATCGCGCCGTTCACCGCGGTGAGCGCGCCGAGCCAACGCTCGTTCGGGTCGCGCGAAAGATCGGCAACGCGCGCAAACTTCAGCCCGTCCGCGCTGATCGCGTGATACGCCTTGCCGCCTCCGCCGCGCTGAATCGGACAGATGAGGTGCCATGTCGGACCGAATCGCGTGACGGCGCAGTCGATCACGGGCTCGCCGTCGACTGCGAAGCGCACGCCATCGTCGATCTTGAATCGCTCGCCATCCGACGAAACCGCGCTGCCGATGCTGGGAAACGATGTACCGGAACCGTGTTTCGCATTGCGCGTCATGTAGAGGCGCACTCGGCCTTCGTCGAGTGCAACGAGCGTCGGGTCGAACGGCGCGCGCTCGTCGTCGGAAAGACCTTTGATTTCAGCGGTTTTTGGTGCACTCCATGTCTTGCCACCATCGGTCGAGCGGCTGAGCGCGATGCGGTCGAAGGAGTGCTTGTTGTCGCTGCCCTCGGGAAACCACTGAAATGCCGCGAGCAGATCGCCGGTTTCAAGTCGCACGACGCTCGACACGCCCGCGCGTGCAAATGTGTGCACGCGTTCGACCTCGCCGGTGTTGGCGTCGACCTTGAACACGCCTATGTCGTTATTCCAAGGTCCTTCGTTGCGCGGTCCTTCGTTCCCCGACGCGTCGTTGCGCGGCCCGCCATCGCGCGGCGACTGCTCTTTGAAAAACCGCACGATCAACGACGGCGCCTCCTTTGGATACTCGTGCCCGCCGTCGACGATCATCGCCACGAATGGCGCGTGCTTCGACGAATCCCAGCGCATGCAGTCCTTCGCCCACGGCTTTCCCTCATCGTCGGGGCAGCCGTTGATGCGGCGCACCGCGGCCATCGTGCGCTCCTGTCTCGCGAACAGCACGATCTTGTCGGCGCGCGCCGCGACATGCATGCACGCAAGCGGCGTGAGTTTGAGCACATCGAACGAACCCGCCGCCACGGGCGCAACGGCGGTGAGCATGCCGGGCCGCGCGTTCCATAGCGCGTAGGTAAATCCGCCGCCATTCGAGTGGCCGGTCGCAAACACGCGCGCATCGTCGACCCAGCCCTCGTTGCGCAGCGATTCAGCGATCGCGTCGACGAACTTGATGTCGCGGTCGCCGAACTCGCCCACGCGGTTCTGCCAACCGGCCTTGGTGCCCTCGGGATCGCGCTGCGATTTCGTGGCCAATCCCTGCGGATACACCACGATCGCCTCGGGCCATTCGTCCTGGAAATGCATGCTGCGCTGGACATTGGCCGCGCGACCGCCGTGGCCGTGGAATGCAAGAATCAACGGCGATTTGATGGGCGAATCCGCAGTGGACTTCGCGGGCAGATGCACGATCGCCTCGCGCTCGACCCCGTCGATGGTCCAAGTGCGAGTCCGCCCGTCGGCGCGCGCGATCGAAGCAGCAGCGAAGGCGATCAACATGCTAAGAACGAAGAGGATGGAGCGGATGCGGTTCATGGTGGGCTCGGACGAACGGAGTGTTTCGCGCCCCATTGCCGCAGAAAACCGAGCGTCGCGCAAGTTCGCCGTCCCTCGTTGGTCTTGCCGATGCAAGGAGCAACCACCATGCTGCACCAGAAACTCTCCGCCCCGTTCCTCAGCGCCATCCTGCTCACCGGCTCCGTCGCGTTCGCGCAGGCGGGACCGGGTGGACCGCCACCCCCAGCGGGAATGCCCGTGGATATCGCGAAGGATATCGCGAAGGATCTTGCGAAAGACCCCGTGCTCCTCGCGCTCAAGGAGGCGCTCGCCCCGAACGCCGAGCAGCTCAAGTCGCTCGAGGAGCGCGTGGGCAAATGGCGCGCGGATCAGCGCAAGGTTCTCGAAGACTTCCGCAAGGAAATGCGCGGTGGCGCTGGTGGGCCCGGTGGTCCCGGCGGACCTGGCGGCGAGCGGCCATCACCCGAGATCCGCGCAGCGAACGAGAAGAAACTCGCGACGAAGATCGATCCGCTCAACGCGGCGTTCATGAAGGATCTGCGCGCATCGCTCGCCGACGACACGCAGCGCGCGAAACTCGACGAAGCCGAGAAAAAGATCGACCTCGCACCGCCGCGTGGCATGCCCAATGGCGGCGGACGCGCGCAAACCCCTGCCGTCCCGCTCCCGCCGCACATGGTCAAGATCGAGTTGAAGGACGGCGTGCGCACCATCACCTCCAACGGCATTCCTGATCACAAGCCCGGGCAGTTTCCTGGCCGCGGCAATCCCAATGCGATTTCCGCGCAGTCGTACACGCTGCACATGCCCGAGCATCCGAAAGTAAACGCCGAGCCCACGCCCCATCGCGGGCTGCTCGCGGGCGTTGCGCTCAACGGCATCGTGCTCGATCCCGGAACTGCCGAAGCGTGGAAGAACGATCCGAGCACGGGATGGCGCCAAGAGGCAATCTCGCCCATGACCATCGCGGGCGCGAAAATGGGCCTCGACACCAGTAACGCGCATGTGCAGCCCAACGGCGCCTACCACTATCACGCCGCGCCCGAGGGACTCATCGAAATTCTCTGCGCGGCGAAAGGTGTGAAGGACGGCGAGTCGATGCTCCTGATCGGCTGGAGCGCCGATGGATTTCCCATCTACGACCACCACGCCTACTCCAAGGCCGACGATGCAAAAAGCCCGCTGAAAGAAGTGCATTCGAGTTGGCGTTTGAAGAAGGGCGAACGGCCTGGTGGTGAGGCGGGTCCGGGCGGTGCGTACGACGGCGCGTATACGCAGGACTTCGAATACATCGCGGGCTCGGGCGATCTCGACGAGTGCAACGGACGCGTTGGCGTGACGCCGGAGTTCCCGCAGGGCACTTACTACTACGTGATCACGAGCGAGTTCCCGTTCATCTCGCGCAGCTTCCGCGGCACACCCGACAGAAGCTTCGCGAAGAATGATCATGCGCCGCCAGGTGGTCGCGGTCGTCCTGGTGGTACTGGTGGTCCTGGTGGTCGCGGTGGTCGCGGTTCCGGCGCAGGTGGTCCTCCGCCGCGTTAAGGACATTGGTAGGATTTCTGCGATGAGTCACGCAGGAAGCACACAGCGACGCAACATCCTGAGTAGTGGCTTCGAGCGCGTCGCGCGCGCGCTGCGCAAACTTGTGCGCCGACGCAACCGTGGCCTCGAGTTCCGCCGCGTGCAGGCGCTGGACCTCGCAAAAATCCTCGGCGACAACTCGATCAAGGCCCACTGGCTTCGGCCGTTCGATGTCGGTGAGTTAATGTCGCGCCATCAAATCGCTCCGCGCGGCGTGATCCATCTCGGAGCGCATCAAGGCGACGAGATCGATACCTATCTCCGCCTCGGCTTCTCTCAAATCATCATGGTCGATGCGAATCCAGCCATGATTCCAGGCCTGCGCGCGCGATCGGCTGCTCACAGCCATGTGCACATCGTGCACGCCGCGATCAGCGACCGCGATGGACCGATTCGCCTGCGCATCACCAACTCTGAGCAGAGCAGTTCGATCCTGCCCCTTGCGCGCCACAAGGACTATTACCCATCGATTCGCGAAGACGAGCAAGTCGAGGTGCCTGGCCAGACCATCGACAGCATGCTGGCGAGCCTTGGATTCACGGCAAATGACTTCAATTTGCTCGTGATGGACATCCAGGGTGCGGAGCTCCGTGCCTTGCAAGGCGCAACGCAAACGCTGCCCCACATCGACGCTGTGTTGACTGAATTCAACCTCGCCGAGCTGTACGAAGGCTGCGCACTGCTGCCGGCGTTCGAGGAATTCATGGCGCAACGCGGCTTCAATCGCGGCGCGGACTGCACGCCGTGGCATCCGACCTGGGGCGATGCCTTCTATGTGAAGCGCCCCGTGGTGGCGATGAGTTCGCTCGGTTCCAATGGGCGGTTTGCCAATCAACTTTACCAGTACCTCTTCGTCCGTCTCGCCGCGCAGGCGAACAACGCGGTTGTCCAAGTTCCCGACTGGGTGGGCGCACATATTTACGGTCTCGAAGACCCCGCGCCAATCCGCGCGCTGCAAACATTTGACGAAGCGAAGCCACGCTTGTCGCCACGCACGAGCATCCACAACATTGCGCCCGAGGCAATGATTGGCGAGCGATCCGACATCGGCGACATCGACTTTCGCGGCTACTTCCAGTTCGACGCGCGCCACCTCGCGCCCCATCGCGCATTCGCGCAGAAGTTGTTCACTCCGACCACCGCGATCCAACAGGGCATCGACCGCTCGCTCGCGAAACTGCGCGAGGGAAACCGCGAGATCATCGCAGTGCATCTGCGGCGCGGCGATTACGGATACGACTACTTTTTCCGCGCACCTTGCGCCTGGTATGAGGCGTGGATGAATTCGATCGGAGTCGATCC
>QWPT01000091.1 GCA_003671075.1 Planctomycetota bacterium | reverse complement strand
ACGATGTGATTGGCCCGATCGTGGCCAAGAACGCGATGGCAACTCTTCGCGCCAAGCTCTCGCAAGACGACTTCGGCAGCTTCCAGGATTTCGGTCTGGCCAACAGCTACCTGAACCCTGGCATCGCCGGCACTTTCAACACCTCTGGTGGCGCGCGTCTGTTGGTACCAAGCGGCGACTGGTGCTGGATGCGTCCCGGGTTCATCTTCGACAACCCCAACACGCCCGCCGACGAGGGCGCCATCGACATCTTCAGCGCAAACCGCACGCGCCAGCAATATGGATTGCCGTACGTGAATCTGCCGATGGCCAACGAGATCCACGAAGGCTATTCGTTTTCACCCGACCCCGCATTACCCGAGGCTCTTTACGGCATTCCCTACAACGGTCGCAAGCACCCGCTTTTCACTAATTCCACCGCCGCGTCCGCGCTGGCCAATCCGCTCTCCCAGCGTCTGCTTGAACCAGCGGTGACCTTCACTCAGGCAGAGCGTTCCTATCCGCAAGGCCCGCAGACTTACGGCAACTCCGTTCTTCCTCCAGGCAAGCCGCAGTACTACTGGGATTGCATGTTCCGCCGTAGTGCTGGGCGTGTACAAGTCGCCGTCTTTGTCTACCGCGTGGCTGCGCCTGGTGGTGATCTGCGCAATTACACGGTCGGGCGCATCGCCCCAGCGCTGGTTGGAACTGCGCCTCCAGGCTTGCCCCTAGGCTCATTCGACGCCGACCAATTCACGCCGCCGATTCCGTTCGTCTACTACGCGCCGACTCCAGGCACCAATGTTTCCTGGCCTAATCGCACTACCACATCGGCCAGTGGAATCGACACTACCAACGGTTACTCGCAGTTTCCTACCGCCGACGAAATTCCCAATACCCACCGGAATACGCCCTTCGGTCCAGGCCGAATCTGGGATGACTGGATGGCGCCGGGGCAGATCTGGATCGATCAGAACGCCAATGTGCTTGAGGTTCTGCGTGGCCGCATGGTCGCGGGCGCTGCTGGCTCCGCGTTCCCCAGCCAAGGGCCAGTGAAGTTGCAGCGACCGATCCCCGTGGTTCCCGCCGCACCAGTCAATGGCTTCTGGATCAAGGATCCGTTCATTGCAGGAAACGCAGCGACGCCTCCATTCCACGCTGGCATCGGCGCGATCTGGTTCGTTCCCAACACCGATCGCTTTGGCAATGTCATCACTCCGGTCTACGCGACGGTGGAGGAACTCTGATGCCGCGCGCTCGCATCCTCACTCTTCCTCGTCGACTCGCCTTCACCCTCACCGAGCTCTTGATCGCCGTGGGTGTGTTGGTCATCGTCGTGCTTGCTGCGGCAAAGATCTTCTCGGCCGCGAGCAAAGTCTCGGCGATTGCTGGCGCCAACGCCGATCTCATTCAGACGGCAACCGCCATTGAGCAGCAGGTTCGCGCCGATTTCGCCAACCTTCCCCGCAACGCATTCATGGTGCTGCAGCAGGTCGAGGTGAACTCCTTCGGCGCAAACCAGTCCGTCGACCCGTCGCTCGGTACTGCGGAAATTCGCGCTGACCAGATCGCGTTCTTCACCCGCGGTGCGCGCACCACGACCCAGTACACCGGCTCGCAAGAGGCAAGCTCCAACAACGGCATCGCCACCACTTGGACGCCCGAGAGCGCCGTCGCGCGCATCTACTACGGTCACGGTGTGCAGGCTCCCGCGCTGCCCATCAGCACTGGCCCGTTCAGTTACGAGAACAGCAACGCAACCGTCGTTCCTTGGAAGGGCGGCCGTGTGGAGCTTGAGCGTTGGACTGACGGCGCGGCGCAGGGCGCGGGCAACATTCCGCTCACCAAGGCGAGCCTTTGGCCGCTGGTGCGCTTGGCCACGCTGATGGGAACCGACGGCCTTCCCACAACCATCGACAACGCAGGTAACGCATCCAACACTGCGTACCCGCGCTTTGGCAGCAGCGATGTCAATGCATCGGTCACGCTGTTCACCAACAAGATCATTCGCCTCGGCCCGCTGGCAACCAAGTATCCCAACACCTATGCACCGCTGTGGACCAGTGGTCGCGTTGATGTGGTGAAGTGGCAGCCGGACGATCTGTTTAGTCAGATGGCGTTTCAGGCTGATTCGCAGCAGATTCCATCAGGGATCCCCTTCATCGTCAGCAACTACTCCGCGCCGTGGAGCGGGCCGTCGAGTCGGTTGCGCATGATTCAGACGCTGGCCAATTGGGCGGCACCGGCAACAGCGGTGAATCCCGCCAACGGTGCCAACGCGCTCTACCTCGCCTATCCGCGCGTGGAGAAGGCCGGGCCGAGTGCGTCCAAGGCCGATCAGATGCTCACCGCGCCTGTGCTCGCCGCCAACTGCTCGAGCTTCAAGGTTGAGTGGACATGGGCCGATGGCGTTGGTCGCTCCTTCAGCGGCTACTCGGACAACACCGCGCCCACCGGCGGCGAGGGAATCGGCATGCTGGTGAACCCGCGCGCGGCTCAGCCGTGGTTCGGTCTTGACAAGCTCGCCAACGGCGTCAACAGTGATCTGCCAAACAGCGCGGTCCGCCCAGTTTCCAACAGTCCAAACTTCACCAACAACGGTCAGGTCGCCGAGTGGGGGACCGTGGGAATTCCGCTGGTCGTGAGCAACCTCGCCAGCGATGACATCGTGTGCTCGGTTGAAGGCACGATCAATCGCAACGCTGGCGACAACAACGTCCGCGATCGGCCGGTTTGGCGTTGCAGTATCGAGCAAGAAAGCAAGCGCGTCTACCAGGCCGTCTTTGGTTTCAATCAAGACGACAGAGGCACTTTCAATCCGTCCGCCTTCAATCGCGGGCCCTACACGCCGCTGCCCAGCGCCATCCGCATCACCATCCGCCTGCACGACCCGCTGGGTCGCATCGAAGGCGGCCGAGATTTCCAGTTCATCGTCGACCTGCCCAAGCGCTGATTGCGCGTGGTCGCCGTCGCCGTCGAGCGATAGCAGAGGAATGCTTCATCATGCATGCGAACCCGACAACTCCAACCACTTCCCGCGCGCGCCGCGGTAACACCATCGTCCTTGTGACGGCGATTCTGGTGCTGCTGGTGATCATTGCGACGGCGTTCGTGAGCCGCACCCGCGCTGTGCGCCAGACTTCGGCGGCGCAGCAATCGGCCGCTGGTCGCGATGGACGCGGCGAGTCGGTCGGTGTGAATGTCGCGCAAGAGATTGCTTCGGCGCTGTTCGCCAAGCCGGTCGACACCAACGATCCTTTCGCCGACGCCGATTCCAGCGTGACTCCGCCCGTCGTCGTTGCCAGTGCGTCGTGGCCTCGGCTCAATTCGCCCATCGACGCGGGCCGCTACTCGATTGACCGCGATCTGCTCGGAGCTGGTCCCAACGGCGTCAACAACGGCGATGGCTTTCCCGACTTCGGCTACAACTTTGCGCCGTACGAAGTGAAGCCGTGGACCAACTGGCCCGACTTCTTCGGCAACAACAGCCCGTGGCCCTTCGGCGCTGGCTCGCCGCGCGGCGCGATCGTTGACTTCAACGGACTTCCGCTCGGTGATGCCAATCCGTACGGCAATCCAGGCATGGGCGACTCGCGCTGGCTGCGTTCGACCGAGCCTGAGCGCTTTGGCTTTGACCAGAGTGGCGACGGCGTTCCCGACATCTTCAGCTTCTCGCATTGGACGCATCTTTCCTGGCTGCCAACGGCCAACAACGGATGGCGTGTCGTCGACGACATCGCCGACATCACCAATGTCGTTGCAGCCAGCACCGATGGTGGGTACGGAGCCATCGACAATCTCAACGAGAACGGGGCCGCTCCCTACGCAGTCGCCATCCCTTACGAGCAGTGGCTTCCCGGCATCGCTCCCGCGCCCATCGCCAATGCTGCGCAGTTCATTCAGCGCCGCAAGGCGTGGTTCGACAACTATCAGAATGTCTACCTCGACTCCGCGTCGGCGCTGCCCAACTTCTTCCACTTGAAGGATCTCGGCAAGCCCACCGATGAGTTCCGCTACGGAACGCTGCGCAATGTCATCTCGCGCACCTTCACCGACACCGACGGCGACGGCTTCACCGACAGTTTCTGGTTCCTCGCGCCGGTTGCAACTGAGGGATCGATCCGCACCATCGTCGGCGTGTCCATCGTCGACAACTCAGCGTTGCTGAACGCCAACATCGCCACCAAGTTTTCCTTCGACAACACCGCCGGCGCCACGCCTGCCGACCTCGCGTTGGTGAGCAGCGCGGGCGAGTTCCAGCCCATCAACAGCAACGGCTCGACCGTTGGCTTCTTCGATGGGCCGATCAATCAGCCGTCGACCAATCCAACGGGAACAGCGGCGTCGAACCAGAACAACTCGCCGCTCCCAACCTACTGGACCGGCGTTCCTGCGCTCACTTTCCCCAGCGGACTCCCGCGTTTCAGCCGCCGCCGCTACGGCGACGCGCCGCCGTTCACCGAAACAGTCTCCTTCCTGCAGTCGATCGGAATGCGCACGCCAACGGGCGGCATCGATCCTGGCGCGCCCAACCTCGGGCTTTCGCTCATCGACACCACGCTCGATCCCGAGCTTCCTTTCGCGACCTTCGAGAGCGCCGCCGAACGCCTCGCCTGGTTCAAGATCGTTGGCGGCGACCCCGAGCAGCCGCGCTTCGGACTGACGCCGTTTGACGCGGCCGATGAGTTTGAACTGCGCGCTTACCACGCCAACAACATGCCTGGAGTGCTTTCGCGGTTTGAGCAGGCGGTCAATCTCTTTAGCCCCGGCCTCAACGGCGTCGACGCCAACAGTTTCCAGTTTCTCCGCTCATCGCCGCAGCGCGAGGAGAGCGACGAGTACCTCGATCAACTCGATGCGCGCCAACTGCTCGTCGACAGCCGCCGCAAGCTCACGCTCTACAACGGCGCGCGCAACGACTACGCGCCGCCAGCACTGTGGGCGACGCCGTACTACGAAGAGTCCTTCAACTATCTCAACGCCGGCGGCGCTGTTCCGCTGGCTTCCGCTCCGGAATACGCAGCATTCCAGGACGCCAATCGAACCGAGTGGGAACGACAGAAGTTCAAGGTCGACCTGCGCGAGCCCGTGTACGTCACCATCGATGGCAACGGCAATCGCACGCCGGCCCTGCAGCGCAACGCGTTCGCCGCGTTCCAGTGGCGCCAGGATCTCACTCGGCTTCTCGAGACGACGCTGACCTTCACCGGCACCAACGCCACTGGCGCGACTACCTACCAGTCTTACTACGGCGATCGCCAGGTGGACTTCCGCCGGACCCGCAGCATGATCGCGAGCTTCACGGCCAACATCGATTGCGCGAGCGATGAAGCCGTCACCGTCGGAACCACCGGCGTTGCCGTCGACCGTCCGCTCTACCCGATGCCGCCGGTGATCGATCCCGCAGGCTTCCTCCCACCGACTTCCGACGCGGTGCAGGATCCCTACCTGCCCAATCGTTTCTACCTCGGCATGGAGAAGCAGCCGTTCATCATGGAGGTCTTCTGCGGCCTCGTCTATCCGAAGTCCGACTTCAACGAGGTCGAGTGGAACTCCGCGATTCAGGCGGCGGGCGGCTCTGGAGTGGTGCCGCCGAGCATTAGTTTGCCTGACGGTCAGAACGGCGTTGACGATGGCGGCGAGAACTTCATTGACTCGAAGAGCAAGCCAACTGCCATCATCGCCGTGCAGATCGCCAATCCCTACGACACGCCGCTGGCGCTCGGCGAATTCCGCCTTGAGTACTACGGCAAGACTTTCAACTTCACCGCGGGCGCCATCATCGCTGGCTACGGTCCGAATCCAACCCTGCCCGCCGCAACGCTCGGCAAGCCGAGCACGGCGATTGTGTTTGCGGTTGAGGCCGGTGCGGTTGGTTCCTACACCGCCGGACAATTCCGCACTGCGGTGCTCGACTTCTTTGACATTGAGAAGGGCGAGATGCAGGGTTCGGTGTTGCAGCCAGTCGATATCGACGGCGATGGGCTGATCGAGTACGCCACGCTTTACGATTCACAGGGCACGCTGGATGATCCCAATCCCGCGACCCGCGCCGATCCGCTCGATCGCACGCTGGTGTTCGATGCGACGGCGAGCTGGGATGTTTCCGATGTCAATGCGCCAGGCGAGCCCGCTGCGGCCAACCCGCGCTACACCAATACCTCGCAGCAGCCGGTGCAGATCATTCGCAACATCACGCCGCCCGCGGGCATCGGCGGTTCGCCGATCCAGGTCGTCGTCGATCGCTTCGACAACAGCGAGACGGGACCCGGCGTCAAGTTCAACGAAGGCGTCAACCGCCTGTTCACTGACCCGCAGTACATCCCGCCCGAGAAGAAGTACAACTTCGATGTGAATCCGAGCCGCCGCTACATCGCGGGCATTCGTATTCGCGACAACGATTTCTACATGACTTGGTGCCGCTCGAGCCGCATCTGGGCGTGGGATGTGAGTTCATGGGATGACGGCGTTCCGTCGGTCGCCAACAAGCGGATCATGGCCGTCGAGCGTTCGCCGCGTTACGCGTTCAGCATGGCGACTGAGCCAGTGCGTGCGGAGCGACTGTGGGATGGCGTCACCAACAACGGCGCGCCCGTGACCGGCGCAGCGGGTTACAAGGGTGATTGCTGGAAGATCGGTCAGGATCCCGATGGCGATGCGGCTGGACAGAACCGTTGGGCTTCGTTCGCGTTCATCGATATGTTCGGTCGTCCGTTGCGCGGCAAGCCGGTGTTCTTCACCAATCTCGTCGCCATCGCTCCCAGCGGAACCGAGGTCATTTCGTCCGTCGGTGGCGCGCCGTTGCCATTCCTTCCCAAGCTCGGACTCCAGCCAATTCCTGGTGCGGTCTATGAGCAGGACTGCCACGGCGTGGTCGGCTTCAATGGCTCGCAGTTCGAATGGATGACGGGCAACAAGGGTTGCCAAATCGGCGACTGGCAGAAGTTCAAGCAACTCGAGACCGCGCAGATTCCCTTCCAGATGACGCAGAAGGACCAGGATTTCGACCAGATCGCCGAGGTCCTCGATGTGTTCCTCTGGGGCCATGTCTTCGAAGGCTGGGGCGGCAATCCGACCACGGTGCGCACCTTTAGCGAGACCATGCTCGACGACGATGTCGACAGCGAGTTCTATCCTGGCGAAGGCATCATGATCAATCGCTTGCGCATTCGCGCACCAGGCGAGCTCGGGGTCAACGATCTCGGCGCTCCAGTGATTGGTGGTCGCTTTGATCCTGCATCGAGTGCCGTTCCACCCGCGACCGTCGGCGGACACTTGCCTTGGCGTGCGGCGTTGCCGATGGGCATCGCGCTGCTCGATGGGCTGACCATCGATGGCCCGGGCCGCAACAGTTTCGATCGCAATGTCTCGGGCGCGATCGAAGGATTCTCGCCGACCAGCGTCGACACCGATGCCGCGCTCGCCGAACGCCGTTCTCTCGGCCTTTCCGGCGGATTTACGGGGCGCAAGACCACCGGTCTGATCAACATCAACACCGCGCTGCCCGAAGTCATGCAGGCGTTGCCAATGCTCACCCGCACTTGGAAGACCAACAGCGGCAGTGCGCCGTACTCGCACTTCGTTGATGCGATCCGCGCCTATCGCGATCGCGTCCAACCAGGCGCGCCAACGCCGTTCAGTGTTGGACTGCTGCCGACTTACCGTGATCGTGGTCTGACCGCGACCCAAGTGACGAACAGCGGCATCGGCTCGACGTTGCCGACGAACATGCCGCGATTCTTCCCAACGATGCACGGTGATCGCGGATTCGCCTCGATCGGCGAACTGACGCTTCTCAATCGTCTGCCTGACGATGCGGTTCCACCAGGCCTGCAAGCGAGCTACACCTCGCGCTGGTTTGGTTTCGATCCGTTCGCCGATCTGGCCCAGGGCAATTTCGGCGACTTCGCCGTCGGTTACTCATTTCCGACCGACCGCACCAATCCGCGGCCGCGGCAGTTGCCAGTCGACATCTTCGCAGCGGTGACGACCGATCCCGATCCAGTGATTCCGTTTAAGCAGCACGAAGAGCCGCTCGGAGACGCCGAGGACATGTCGCTGTTGGTGAAGGGCATTTCGAATCTCGTCACCACCCGCAGCGATGTCTTCACCGTCTACTTGCGCGTGCGCCAAGTCAAGCAGAACGACTCCAACGGCATCTGGGACGGCACCAACCGCGAGCTCATCGTCGACGACACCCGCTACGTGATGTGCGTCGACCGCAGCGGCGTGAACTCGCCGCAGGACCAGCCGAAGATCGTGTACTTCCAGAAGTGCCCAAACTAACGCGCGATGCGCGGTGGCCGCGTAGGACATTGCGCGTGAGCGCGGGTCAGCAGCGCGCAGCTCGCTGCGTGCCACGCAGGACGCCGCGCGCAGTTCGCTGCGTCCCACGCACGCCAGTTGCGCGTAACTCGCCGCAGCCCACGCAGGACGCCGCGCGTCAGCAGCGCGCGAGTCGCCGCAAACCACGAACGACGCCGCGCGCAACTCGCCGCAACCCACGCAGGCCATCCGCGCGCAACTCGCCGCAGCCCACGCAGGACGCCGCGCGCAGCGCGGGTGGCACGAGGGGCGAAGCCCTCGTGCTCTCTGACATCCGTACCGCGTCGATCGGTTGCGCTTCATCACCGGCGCATTGATTTCGCCCTGATTCACGCCGCCTCACGCCGCTTCCCATCGCATCGCGCATTCCACGCTCCACCGAAAGAGCCGGTCTCCGCGTCAGAGAGCACGAGGGCTTCGCCCCTCGTGCCACCCGGCCCTCCGGGCCGGCGTCTTGGGCGGGGATGGGAGTGCGGCGCGTGGCGGGCGTCAGCCGGCTCGCAGCGCGCGTCAGCGGCGCGCGCCCGCCGCGCAACGCGCGGCAATCCACGCACGCCAGCCGCGCGCAACTCGCCGCGTCCCACGCACGGCAATCCACGCGCGCCAGTCGCGCGCAATTCGCCGCAGCCCACGCACGCCATCCGCACGCCAGCCGCGCGCAACTCGCCGCAGCCCACGCAGGACGCCGCGCGCGAGCGCGGGTGGCACGAGGGGCGAAGCCCTCGTGCTCTCTGACATCCGTACCGCGCCG
>QWPT01000090.1 GCA_003671075.1 Planctomycetota bacterium | reverse complement strand
CGCACGGTCTCACTTGCGATCGGGTGCGCTCGGTGCGCGTTGTGCGCGCCGATGGCGTTGTGGTGCAGGCGAGTGGCGAGAGCGAGGCGGATCTTTTTTGGGCGATGCGCGGCGGCGGCGGCGGAAGCTTCGGCGTTGCGACCGAGTTCGAGGTCGAGGCGGTCGCGCTGCGCACGATCCATGTGCTCGGCTGGCGTTGGCCGATCGGCGCGGGTGATGCGGCGCTCGCGCGATTTCATCAGTTGATTGAGAGCGGCGCGATGGCGCGCAACGCGGTGGCCGCGGTGGTCTTCAATGTCGACACGGGCGCGGTGGCGCCGGGATGCGTCGGCGTCGTCTTTTCGACGGGCACGCTTGCGGAGGCGGACTTCGCCAAGTCGCAGCTCATCGGTCGCGGCGGTGTCGCCTGCGTTCCTGGAAGCGAATTCGCGTATGACGCGGCCACTCCGGCGTGCAATCCGAACGAGCCGACTGGTTTCGCCTACTTCAAGGCCAAGTCGTCGATCCTGTACGCGCCGCCCGCGCCCGACACGGGAGCGACGCTCGCGCAGTGGTTCGCCGCGCGCATCGCCGATCCGCGTTTCGCGCTCAACGAGTATTCGACGGCGGCGTTTATCTCGCTTCACGGCGCGGTGGCCGATGTCGCTGCTGACGCGACGGCGTTTCCTCATCGACGGGCGTTGTCCGAGGTTCAGTTCCTTGGCTATTGGAACACGCCATCGCCGGCGAAAGAGGCGGCGAACCTCGACTGGCTGCGCGGGATGTATGCGGATGTGGCGCCGCGGCTGTCGGGCGGCGGAAGCGGTTGCTATGTGAACTATGCGGACGACGAGTTGCCCGACTCAGACTGGCCCGGGCTGTACTACGGCGCGAACTATCCGCGGCTGCAGGCGATCAAGCGTGCGGTTGATCCGGCGGACTTCTTTCATGGGCGGCAGAGCGTTCGGGTTTAGGTTGACGGACCGATGCATGCCTGTCCCCGATTTTGCCTGGCTTGGATTTTGGGCCGATTCATGCCTGTCCCCGATTTTGTTTGGCCCTGATCTTGGGCCGATGCATGCCTGTCCCCAACTTCGCTTGGCCTTGATCTTGGCCCGATTCATGCCTGTCCCCGATTTTGCCTGGCCTTGATCTTGGCCCGATGCATGCCTGTCCCCAACTTTGCTCGGCCTTGATCCCGGGCCGATGCATGCCTGTCCCCAACTTGCCTTGCCTTGATCCCGGGCTAATGCATGCCTGTCCCCAACTTCGAATTCTCCCTGCGGCAGCAACGCGCGCCGAGCGTTATCGTCGGTTGATGGCCGACATCACCCAATCGCAGGACGACGAGCTCGAAGACGACCTCGAGCAGGGCTCAAAGACGGTGGAGCGCATCGGCCTCCTCGCGGGTCCCGCGCTGGCCGCGGCCGCGTACTTCTCCGGCCCGGCGATGGGTCTCACCGCCGACGCCACCGCCGTCTTCGCGCTGCTCGCGCTGATGGCGACCTGGTGGGTCACGATGGCGGTCGAGCCCGCGGTCACCGGCCTCGTTCCCTTCGTGGCGCTCGCGCTGCTGGGCATCGGCAAACCCGCGGAAATCGCCGCGCCCTACGCCAACGATGTGATGTTCCTCTTCGGCGGCGGCGCGCTGCTGGCGTTCGGGCTCGAGAAAACGCGGGTGTCGTCGCGGTTTGCCACCGCGCTCGTCGGCTTCGCCGGTTCATCGCCGTTACGCGTGCTCACCGCGGTCATGCTCGCAAGCGCACTCTTAAGCGCGTTCGTCTCCAACCTCGCCACCGCAGCCACGATGTTGCCGCTGGCCATCGCGCTCGGCAACCGCGCGCGCGCCGCCATCACCAGCGAGGATCAGCGCGCCGCCGCCGGTCGCTTCGCAACTTCACTTCTGCTCGGCGTGGCATTCGCGTCGAGCATCGGTGGCGCACTCACCATCGTCGGCAGCCCGCCCAACCCGATCGCCGTCGAGTGGCTCACCAAAAACGGCATCGAAATGGACTTTCTCCGCTGGATGCGCTTCAGCGTGCCGACCACATTGGTCTTCCTGCCGATTGCGATCGCCGTCCTCGGCGTCTGGCTCTTCCCGGCGCGCGGGCTTGTCGTGCCGCGCTCCGATGTTCGAGCCGAGCCCATCAACCGCGATGGCGTGCTGACGCTGGGCGTGTTCCTGTTGGCCGTGTTGGCATGGGTCACGCTGCCGCTCTACGGCAAGAGCATGCCCGCGGTGAAGGACGGCACGATCGCGATCGCCTGCGCGGGTCTGCTCTTTCTGATTCCAAGCGTGGCGCGAGCGGGGCGCGGCATTCTTGACGGCGCTGCGCTTTCCAAAGTTCCCTGGCGCGTGTTGGTGCTCTTCGGCGGAGGCCTGTGCCTCGCCGATGCGATGCAGCGCTCTGGGCTCTCGACCGCCCTCGGCACGATCATTCAGTCCGCGGGAACGCTGCCTTCGATCGGCGTGCTCATTGTATTGGTGGCGATGATGGTGTTCGCGAGCGAGGTGGCGTCAAACACCACGCTCGCAGCCATGGCGGTGCCCATCGTCGGCGCACTGGCTCCTGGCCTTGGCGTTGCCCCTGAGACGCTGGTGATTCCCGCAGTCTTCGCCGCCAGCTGGGCGTTCGCGCTGCCCGTCGGCACGCCACCCAATGCGTTGGTCTTTGCATCGGGCCGGGTGCGAACGCGTGACATGATGCGCGCAGGTCTGGTGCTCGACCTGGTGGCGATCGTGGTCATCGTTGTGATGTCGCGGATTTTGTTGTGAGTGTTCGTGCGATCGGCGACGGATGGCGGCACTCCCTCACGGGAGCGCCGCCATCGTCTTGCCGATCCGCTCCTTGATCCAACAAGGGATCAAGTGCCTCGCAGTCGCCTCCAGGGGACGAAGCCTGGTGTGCGCAGCGCTGCGAGCCAAATCCGTCTAGTTTCGGGCCGGTGGGCCGGACGATGGGCTCAACGACCTTTACTCCAGACGTCCTTGGTCCTCCCAGTCACTCTGTGCTGTAAACAGAGGCGGGCTGAACCAAGATTTCACCACAGCGGCCTGGGGACGACGCTTAGGCCATGTTGTGTGGTGGACCGGGCTTTCAACTCACGCGGTGCACGCGCGAGGCGATTGCCCGATGTTTCGAAAACTTTGCGTTGTGCTTTGATTTAGCGACGACGGCGGCCGGTGAGACCCGCGAGGCCCAAGAGCGCGATTGCGCCTGGAGCAGGGACGATATCGACGCCATGCAGCGTGATCGTTCCACTCCAAGTACCCGAGGTTCCCGCAGCGCCGTAGCCGTTACCGATCCAGACGATCAGGTCGGAGGTGGCGTCGAACAGGATCGGCGAGACGACCGTGACCGAGCCGATGGAAGTCGTGCCAGGAGCATCGGACCCACCGTTCGGCCAGATCAAGCGCTGCGAAGCGAGCAGACTCGAGAAGCCGCCGATCTGCAGCGCGCCGCCGGTCGAGAGCGCGCCCGAGTCGAGATAGACGCAGAGGTCATCGGCGTAGGTGTACGAGACCGACGAGAGCAGCGTGACATCGATCGAGGCGCCGGTGAGGGTGCCCGAGAGCGAGCCGGCCGCGGCATACTGGTTGAAGTTGAAACCAGTGAAGAGCTGGTTCGTCAGCGTGAAGGTGACATCCGCCGAGGCGGCGCACGCAAGTCCAGCAGCGACGACAGCGGCGGTAGACATGGTCGCGAAGCGATTGATCTGCATCTCTAATCTCCAGTCAGAAAGGGCGCACTTGCAATCCGCAACAGCAGCCGCGGCGCATCGAGTCCGGGCTCGACGATGAGCCCTTCAGACCAAGAGGAGAGAGAGGCAGATCGAGACTTTGCGCAAAGACCGCGCGCAAGTGCTTATTTAAGAGGATCTTAGTGGTTACCGAACCATGCGGATCTTCGGGTGCGCTTAACGCCTTCGCTTGCGGCCAACGATGCCCGCCAGCCCGAGCAGTGCGATCGGTCCTGGCGCTGGAATTCCCGACAGCCCATGAAGGGTGATGGTCCCGTTCCAGGTGCCGGTCGTGGTCTCACCGCCGTAGCCGTTGCCGATCCACAACTTGAGGTTGCCAGCTGAAATATCAATCGGGGTGGCGAAAGTGATCTCGCGCATCGAGGTGCGTTGCTGCGTGGGCAGCGCATAGCGCTCCTCCGCATCGAAGGTGTTGAGACCGCCGATCTGCAGCGCTCCGCCCACCGTGAAGGTCGGCGCAGTGTCGAGATAGATGCAGAGATCGTCTGCATACGTGTAGTTGGTCCACGCCGTCATCACGATGTTGATCGTGGCGCCAGTGAGGACTCCATTGAGCTCACCATCGCCGGCGAACTCGATGAGATTCGAGCCCTCCATGCGGAAGTTCGTGAGCGAGAAGGTGACGTCGGCCGATGCCGCCGAAGCGACAACCGCCGCCGCAGACGCGGCAACAATGAGTTTGTTCATTTCTTTCCCTTTCCCATGCGCAACTGCGTGGATCGAAGTGCGGTTCCCTCGCCGCCCTTCAGTGCAGTTACCCCAACGATTCCGATCATGCCGCGGGAGTCCGTCCGTGCAACCTTTGCGGGCTGGAGCGAACTAGAAAGCCATCGGGGCGTTCGGTCTGCCGCGAATAGTGGGGCGGGGGCGAGAATTCACGCGACGAATCCGCGTTCCTGAGACGGTTACACGTAAAAAACCGCGACCCCCGAGCGCTCGGGGGTCGCGGAAGTGTCTTCCTTCGCTACGAGGTTGCAGTTCAGCGACGACGACCAGCAACAAAGCCAGCGAGGACCACCAGGGCGATCGCGCCCGGAGTGGGAATCAAAGTCACGCCGATCAGCGTGACCGTGCCAGACCAGGTGCCGCTCGTTCCCGCGGCGCCGTAGCCGTTGCCCATCCAGATGGCCAAGTTCGGGGTCGACATGTCGCAGACGGTGGTGAACATCGCGGTGCCGGTGACGGTGGTGCCGATGGCATCCGATGCACCAGTTGGCCAGAAGTAGCGCTGCTGCGCGCCGAGGTTGCTGAAGCCACCGATCTGCACCATGCCGAGGGTCGAGAGCGGGAGCACATCGACATAGACGCACAGATCATCGGCGTAGGTGAAGGCGGTCGAGGCGACCAGGGTCGCGTTGACCGTCACGCCAGACAAGTTTCCAACCAGCGTGCCAGCTGCGGCGAACTGTGAGAACTGGAAGCCTGTCGCGCTGAAGTTCGAGAAGGAGATCACGACATCGGCGCACGCGGCCGAAGAGAGAGCGGCGGCGGCGACGCCGCAGAAAAGCATAGACCTCATGGGAGACTCCGAGATGTGGTGAGAGAGCGTTGATCCAGCGAACTGGATGTGGGAAGGGAATCAAGGGACGACGACTCACCCTGCGCGGGGTCGGACGACAACCGCGCAGGCCCATTTCTCTCTGTCTCCGCGCAGATGATGCTGCACACAAGTGTCGAGTCAAACTAGCTTTACGCGTATGGATGTTTTTGGGTCTCCCAACATCTTTCGGTTCCGTGTTAGGCTTGCGAAAATGAAACCTGCAGGATCGATTCAACCCGCAGAACTCGCCCAAGTGGAACTTCTTATTACGCAGCAACGCTTCGCGGACGCGGTGCTGCTTGGCGAGAAATTTGTTGCGCGTTATCCGCGAAATCCCGACGGTTACGCCGCTCTTGCGCGGGCGATGATCCCGACTGGTCGTCTTGCTCGCGCGGGCGATGCGGCTGAGCGCGGGTTGCGAGTCGCGCCTGACAATGCACAACTCAATCTACTGAAGGGGATCGTCGAGCATCGATTGGGACAGAGCGCGCGGGCGATCGAGCGGCTTCGGGCGCTGATCGAGCGAAAGCCGACCAACCAAGTGGAAGCTTCGTTTGCGCTTGCGGAGGCGCTGCATCGTGCGGGCCGCAAGGACGAGCTCGATGAGTTCGTCAAACGCGGCGGGGCCTGGATTCAGGACGAGCGAGCAGCGGTGTTCACCGCGCGTTCAACGCTTCGATTCGATCGCGCCAAGGCGATCGAGCAACTCGAATCGACAGCGCGTGCTGCGCGCAATCCTCTGCTCAAGCGCATCGCTGGGTTTGAGGCGGTGCGGTTGCTCGACCAAGACGCAAGGTTCCGCGAAGCCTTCGATCTGGCGAGTTTCGTCCACAAGGAAACTACGCCGCCGTTCGACGCGGGTGCCATCGATGCCGATGTTGCCGAGCAGTTGCGGCTGATCCAGAAGGGGCGTGCCTGGTTTAGCCCGAAGTCGACCGCGGGCGAGGGGACGGCGTTTGTCGTGGGCATGCCTCGAAGCGGTACAACGCTGCTTGAGCAGATGCTCGACCGCCATCCACTTGTCGGCGGCATCGGCGAGTACGAGGGCGCGTTTGCGATTCACGAAGGGCTGGTCGGACTCGGGCTCTGGCCGGCCCAATTGCGCGATCTCAAGCCAGTCGATGCGCAGCGGCTCGCGGCCGAGTATCTGCAAGGCGCATTGGCGCGGCGGCGCGCTGGCACGGAGATAACTTTCGACAAGACGCTCCATGTGTGGCGGATGTTGCCGGCGATTGCGGCGGTGTTGCCCGGCGCGGCCTTCGTGCGCATCACCCGCGATCCGCGCGACACGGCCATCAGCATGTTTCTATCGAACTTCCATCCGAGGTCGTGGGGCTTCACCTCAAGCCTGGCGTCAATTCGCCGAGTGATCGAGCTTGAGCGCAAAATCGTGCCAGCCGCAATCGAACTGCTCAACTTGCGCGCCGCTAGCGTGGTGTACGAGGAACTGGTCGACCATCCTGAACGCGAGATTCGCCGCGTACTCGATGCGATCGGCGTGCCGTTCGATCCAATCGTCCTTGCGCCCGAGGCAAATGCGCGAACGGTGCTCACGCTGAGTTACGAGCAGGTGCGTCGGCCGATCAACCGAAGCAGCATCGGGCGCTGGAAAAACTACGAGTTCGCCTTCGATGCCGCGTGGGATGCGATCGGTTGAACCGCGCGCAGTAACTCGCCGTGGAGGTCGGGGTGGCAGGCGATCGCGCTGCCGCCGCGGATGTCGGGCTTGCCGTGCCAGTCGGTAAAGACGCCGCCAGCTTCGGCAAAGATCACGGGAAAGGGGCCGGAATCCCACGGCCTCATCACGGGCTCGACCGAGGCGTCGATGCGGCCGGTGGCAACGAGCGCGATGCCGTAGCAGTCGCTCCAACCGCGAATCTTGCGGCAGCCACGGGCGACGCGCACCAAGGCGTCGGTCGCGCCTGCGCTTTCAAAATACTCGAGACCAGTGGTGGTGATGAGCGCGTCGCGCAGGCGTGTGCACCGCCGCACCCGCGCGGCAACACGACTGCGCACGCCGGCAAGGTCGGTGCGTTCCCACCAAGCGCCGGCGCCGCGTACCGCCCACAGGCGCTCGCAAAGCGCTGGAAACGCGCAGATTCCCGCCACCACCTCGTCGCCATGCTCGAGTGCGATAAGCGTTCCGAAGAGCGGCACGCCCGCGGCGAAAGAGACGGTGCCGTCGATCGGATCGAGGACCCAACGCCAACCGCTGGTGCCGGCAATCTCGCCGTGCTCCTCGCCGAGAATGGCATCGGCGGGAAACGCGGCGCAAATGCCCTCGCGCAGCAATGTTTCGATCTCGCGGTCGGCGGCGGTCACCGGCGAGTCGTCGGCCTTCGACTCTACGACGAGTGCGTCGGACTGAAAATGGCGCATCGCGACCGTGCCAGCGCGGTCCGCGAGATCGAGCATGAGCGTGACGCGCGGATCGACGGGCGCGAGGTGTTGCATCGACCCATCGTAATGGCTCCCCGAGGCGGCGATGGGCCAGGTTTTTTCGGCGAAATGCACGCAGGCGAGAACTTCATGCCACCGATGGATCGTCTGAGGATGATGCTCCGCAATCGACACACTCTCATTCTTTGCACGGGCGCAGCGCTGGCGATGGTCGTTGGCGCAACAGTTGGCGCAACAGTTGGCGCAACAGTCGGCGCAACAGTCGGCGCATCGGTGGACCAGCAGTGGTCATTCGAGTTCGAGCAATCGGCGTGGACTCCGGCTCCCACCATCGGTCCGGCGCGCGCGGCGGTGAGCGGACTCGGCGGTCGACTCTCGCAGATGGCGGACGCTGGGGACGAGGAGGCGGGCACGCAGCGGGTGCGCGCCTACGACATGGATGCCTCGGCTTGGTGGAGCAACGCGGTGGGCGCGGTGCTGTCGACGCGCGTGATCGACGATGCGGCGCCGTCTGGAAATCAGGCGGTGCCGCAACTCATGCTCACAGACCTTTGCGCGGGTTGGCGCGTGTATCAGTCGCCGCTGGCGTCGGTGGATGTCCTCGGCGGCGCGCGGGTGGCGGCGGCGAGCGACGGGGGTGGTGCCGAGGGTGGCGGTGGTGGCGGCGGTGGTGGAAGGAGGGAGTCGGGTTTCGCCGATCTCGGTGCTTATGAAAGCACATCGGCGGCGATCGTCGGCATGCGCTCAAAGGTCGAAGTCGCGCGCGGATGTGCGATTTCGCTTCGCGCAGACGCGTCGCCGAGGACCTCGGGCGCCGGCATGGCGTGGAGCATCGGTGGTGGCGCGCGCGTGGATGTTGGCGGCGAGTGGACGCTCTCGGTGGACGCGGGTTGGCGGACACTCGATGCGGCGCTGGTCGACACGCTGGGCGGCGACGGTTCAGGCCGAAGTCGCTCCGATGAGGCGATTGGCGCTGTCTGGGTCGGACTGTCCAAGTCATTCTGATTGCGGTCGTGGGGGTTGATGTGCGAGGATGCGCGGATGGTTCCGCGCCTCGCCGCAATCGCAATATCCATGCTCGCGCTCTATGCCGCGGGAGACGCGTTGCGTGGGGTTGACGGCGCGGTTGACGGCGCGGTTCAAAGCATGGACGCGGTGGCGACCTACAGCCGCACGATTCGGCCGATCCTGGCCGACAATTGCTTCAAGTGTCACGGTAGCGACGGGGCCAAGCGCGCCGCGGAGCTGCGGCTCGATGTGCGTGCATCGGCGTTGGCGAAGCGAGCGATCGTGCCAGGAAATGCGGCCGCGAGCGAGTTGATCGCGCGGGTAAATGCGGCCGACCCGTCACGACGTATGCCGCCTGCCGACGCACATCAAACGCTCACCGATACGCAGCGCGCGCTGTTGACGCGTTGGATCAATGCGGGCGCGGTGTACGAAGAGCACTGGGCGTTCAAGGCGCCCGTGTCCACGGCGACACCGCTTGGCGTGCATCCCATCGACGCAATCGTGAAAGCGCGGCTTGCGCGTGCGGGCCTTGCGCCTTCGCCCGAAGCGGCGCCGATCACGCTGTTGCGCCGAGTCACGCTTGATCTGGTGGGATTGCCACCTTCGCCCGAGGAAATCGCCAACTTTCTCGCCGACCACAGTCCTGGCGCCTATGAGCGCGTGGTCGATCGGCTTCTCGCCAGCCCGCATTACGGCGAGAAGATGGCGCTGCCGTGGCTCGATGCCGCGCGCTACGCCGACTCCAACGGATTTCAGCAGGACGGCGATACCTTCCAATGGTTGTGGCGCGACTGGCTGGTGCGCGAGC
>QWPT01000009.1 GCA_003671075.1 Planctomycetota bacterium | reverse complement strand
CGAATGGCCCACCGTGCGCGATGTGCAACCAATCCTCCGCTCCAAGGGCAAAGCCACGCTCAACGGCACGCTGCCCACGATCGGGCAGTGGTTGTTTGCGATGGTCGAGCGGCTCCGGAAGGGTTGAATCCGTAGAGAGACGGGCCGCGAGTCGTGGGTTTTTTCGCTAGATTCACCGCATGTCCGACGCCGCCGCGACCGCTTCCTCTGCCGCACCAATCGTTATCGAAAGGTCCCTCCCCGAGACGCCGCTGTGCGATGTCATGGGGGGCGCGAGTCGGTGGAATGTTCCGATTCACGAGCATGGTTTCATTGCGCTCGTTGATGCGATGCCGCGGCTCGTGCCTGAGGGTCTGACCGCCGACAGCGCGATCGTTCAGTCGGCGCGCGTGTCGTACGGCCAGGGCACCAAGATGGTCAGCGAGGACCGCGGGCTCGTCCGCTACCTCATGCGCCATCACCACTCGACTCCGTTTGAAATGGTCGAGTTCAAGTTCCACATCGCGATGCCGATCTTCATCGCGCGCCAGTGGATTCGCCACCGCACCGCCAATGTGAACGAGTACAGCGCGCGCTACTCGATCATGCCCGACCGTTTCTACCGCCCGAGCATTGACAATGTCCGCAAGCAGTCGAAGTCCAACCGCCAGGGCGGCGAGGGCCCGATCGACGCGGGCACGGCCGAGGAGTTCCTGCAGCTCCTCGAGAACGCTGAGGCGAACTACCAGAAGTACATCGAGCTCACCGAGAAGGGCGTTGCCCGCGAGATCGCGCGCGCGGTGCTGCCGGTGAGCGTGTACACCGAGTGGTACTGGAAGTGCGACCTGCACAATATTTTTCACTTCCTCTCGCTGCGCATGGATCCGCACGCGCAGATCGAGATCCAGGACTACGCGAAGGCGATGTACGAGCTCATCAAGCCGATCGTGCCCGTCGCCTGCGAGGCGTTCGAGGACTATCGCCTGAACTCGATGCATCTGACCGGCCTCGAGATCGACGCGATTCGCACCGGCAAGCCGCTCGCGACGGAGAACAAGCGCGAGACGGCAGAGTGGCAAGAGAAGAAGGCGCAACTCGGGCTTTGAGCCGCGCTGGCAATGAACTCATTGCGAAGACGGTGGCGCAGTCGGACCGTTCGCCCGACAGATTTCCGCAAGCGAATACACGGTTTCCCGCGTGTTGGGACTGGCCTTCTGGCCCTCGGAGATGAGGGCGTTGGAGATGAACGAAACGGCGCGCGCACCAGCGTTGCGGGCGGCGATCGAGCCAGCGGAGCTGTCGTCGATGAGAACCAGTTCGGACGCGCTGGCGATCCCGAGTCGCCGAACGGCCTCGAAGATTCCCCACGGCGAGGGGGCGGGTTCGCAGGCTTCGTCGGCGGTCACCAGGCAGTCGATCGGAACGTCTGCGCGCGCGAGTGCCTGAAGTTGCGGGCCAAGCAGTCGCCGCGGCGTGCAGCAAATCACCGCGGTACGAATCCCTTGCGCATGCAGGCGGCGAAGCGCGTCGCAGGCATCGGCGTTGGGCATGGGGGTTGCGGCGGCGGCGGCGAGCAACCGAGGCTCGTGGTCGAGGTCCATGATGTCGATGTCGGAATCGGTGGCCCATCGGTGGTGCTGCGCGCGGAAAGCTTCAGAGATGCGCGCAATCGAAAAGAGTCGCGCGATCTGCGCTCGGCCAGTCGGCCCGCGCGTTGCGATCAAATCCTCGTCGGTCACCGCCACGCCCCACTGCAGAAATGTCTGCGCCATCGCGGCGTGAATCTCCCGCCGATCACGATCAAAGAGCACGCCGTGCCAGGAGAAGGCGACGGCGGTGGCGTCTTTGAAGAATGCAGAGGAATCGATCACAACACGGATCAGGATTTTTTGAGTTGAGCGAGATCGAGTTCGCGCTCGGTCGGAATCGCCTTGAGTCCGATCAACGGCGCGTCGGGCGCGGTTTGAATCTGCACAAGCCGAATCGGCGTCGGCGGGTAGTAGCGCAACAGGCCGCCGGGGAAGGGGCCTTCGCCGCGCGCATCCCAGAATTGATCGAGCGGAATGCGCAGGGTCTGGCCAGCGCTGAGTTTTTCAATGCGATGCAGATAGCGCTGGTTCAGCCACACATCGGCGTCGGTCCAGCCTTCAACCGTCGCGTTCACGATCAGCATCGCGTCGCCGTCGTTGAAGACCTGAATCTCCGCCACCCGCGCCTGCGTGAGGTTGAACGGATACGCGCGCGTTGCCTTGGCAGGATCGCTGCGCATGTTCTCGCAACCCGCGAGCGAGGGCAGGACGGCGGCGCCGAGAAGGAGAAATGCTGCGATCGATCGCATGAATTCGATCCTAGCAGATCCGTTGCTCACAGCCCCGCGGCCTTTGCCGCCATGGCAATGAGTTCTTCCGCGCGCGCCTTCGTCGGCGCCTCGGCGATGATGCGCGCAATCGGTTCGGTGTTCGACGCGCGCACATGCACCCATCCGTCGGCGAAATCGATGCGAACGCCGTCGGCGTCGCTGACTTTCTCCGATGCAAACGCGGCCTTCAGCTTCGCCAACGCAGGCGCGACCGCAGCAAGGCCGCCGATCGAGGCGAGGTCGAGTTTGGTCTTGATGATCGCGTAACGAGGGAGTTCGTCGACGATCTGCGAGAGCGGTCGGTTGCGTGAGGCGATCAGGTCGAGCACCAACGCCATCGCCGAGAGCGAATCGCGCACCCAGCAGACCTCAGGCACGATCACGCCGCCGTTGCCTTCGCCTCCGAGCAGGCCTTTGGACGGCTTGAGCGCTGCGACGACATTCGCTTCGCCGACGGCAGTTCGCAGCACCTTTGCGCCAGGAAAGCGCGCGGCGATGTCGTCGATCATGCGCGAGGTCGACATGTTTGCCGCCAGGGTGAACGGCCCGCGCAGTTCGAGCATGCGCAGCGCCGCGAGCACCAGCGTGTACTCCTCGCCGATGTAGCGGCCATTCTCGTCGACGATCGCCAGGCGGTCGGCGTCGGGATCCTGGGCAAAACCGCAGGCCGCGCCCCGTCCTGCCGCGCGGGCCTCGCGCACGGTCTTGGCGAGTTCGGCGAGATTCTCCGCCGTCGGCTCGGGGGTGTGTCCGAAGATGCCCGTCATCTCGCCGAAGATGTGCGTGACTTTGCAGCCGAGCGCCTCGAGCATCATGCGCCCGCCCTCGCAGCCGGAAGCGTTGACGCTGTCGAGAACCACATGAAGTTTGCCGGCCCGAATGCGATCCGCCGCGCCCGTCGCTTCGAGCACGCGCTGCACATGGCGTTTGGCCGCGCTTGCGTCGGTGGTGATCGAGCCGATTTCCAGCGGTTGAACGAACGAAATGTTTGCGGCCTTGAAGCGGGCGATGATCGTCTCCGCCACTGGCGGCGGCGGCGCGAGGCCGTCGCCGTCGAGGCATTTGAGGCCGTTCCACTCGATGGGGTTGTGGCTGGCGGTCACCGTCATGCCGCCGTCGCAGCCGAGGGCCGTGATCATCAGGCCCACCGTGGGAGTCATCGCCACGCCGATGTCGATCACATCGCAGCCAACCGACGCGAGCGCACCTTGCACGGCCCGCGCCAGCGCTTCGCCGCCGTAGCGCCCGTCGCGCGCGACGATGAGCCTTGGTCGCCGACCGCGCACCACCGTGCAAATGTGCGAGCCAAACGCGCCCGCAAAGGTCGCAGCAACCACTGGAGTCATCGTGCGACCCACGATGCCGCGGGCGCCGGAAACGGAGAGCATGAGAGGGACGATGTCGGAAGCAGGGGCGGACATGAGGGTCGCGAGTGTACGGCGGGAAACGGTGCCTGAGATTGGGGGTTCTCCTCGATACACTCGCCCGACCCAATGTCATCCGCTCCAGATCCAGCCCCATTTTCCCTTGAGGTCGAAGTTGAATTCGCCGCCGCGCATGCGATCGTCTTGATGGGCGAGCGCGAGCGTCTGCACGGGCACAATTGGCGGGTCGTCGTTTCGGTTGCGGGCGACCGCCTCGATGGCGAGGAACTTCTCTGTGACTTTCACGCCATCGAGCGCATGCTCGGCGCGATCGTTGCACCGTTTCGCGATGGCAACCTCAATGAAACCGCGCCGTTCGACCGCGTCAATCCGACGGCCGAAGCCGTGGCGCGTTACATCGGCGCCGAACTGGCCGCCGCGTTGATCCGCACCACACCGACCGTCCACCTTGAATGGGTGCGCGTGACTGAAGCGCCGCGCTGCACCGCAGTCGTGCGGCTTGCGCGCGCCCAAAGGCAACAACCATGAGCGAACTGACCCGACCTATGAACGAGAAGCGCCCGACCTCGCCCAACGAAATCGTTCCCGTCGGACCAGACGATCCCGCGCGCTTTCTCAACCGCGACTTGCAGTGGCTCGAGTTCAACAATCGCGTTCTCGCGCAGGCGCTCGACTCGCGCAATCCGTTGCTCGAACGCGTGCGCTTTCTCGCCATCTTCGGCTCAAACCTCGACGAGTTTTTTATGAAGCGCGTCGGCGGATTGCGTCGGCAGATTGACGCTGGCGTTGGAAGCCCGCCGTGGGAACCGCTCTCGCCGCAGGAGCAACTTGTTCTGATCCGCGAGCGCGTGCTTCAACAAACCGCGCTCGCCACCCGCACCTTTCGCGAGTTGCTGCTGCCTCAGCTCAAGCGCGAATCGATCGACCTTCTGCGCTGGCACGAACTCTCCGACGCCGAGCGCGTCGATGCTGAACGCTGGTATCGCCGCAACATCTTTCCGATTCTCACGCCGCTTGCCGTTGATCCTGGGCACCGCTTTCCCTTCATCTCCAACATGTCGGTGTCGCTGGGAGTGTTGCTGCGCCGACCTGGTGAGAGCGAAGCGCTCTTCGCGCGCGTGAAAGTGCCCGAGCTCGGCGGAAAGCTCTTCCGTTTCGGCTCGACCCGCCGCTTCATCTCGTTGCAGGACATCATCGCCAACAACCTCGACGACTTGTTTCCTGGCATGGAAATTCTCGAGGTTCTGCCTTTCCGCGTCACCCGCAACGCCGAAACCGAGCGTGACAACGAGGACGCCGAGGACTTGCTCGAGCAGATTCAGCAGCAGTTGCGCGAGCGGCGCTTTGCCCGCGTGGTGCGGCTCGAGGTCGGTGCGCGGCCCAACGATCGCATCATGCGTTTTCTCGAAGAGGAACTGCAACTCGGCGAAGACGACCTCTACGAAACCGATGGCACGCTCGACTGGGGCGCCGTCAACGAGATCGCCGATCTCGATGTTCCAGAAATGCGCTGGCCGAAGTGGACGCCGGTGGCGCCGTTTGGTCTTGAGGACGACAACTCCGACATCTTCGCGCTGATCCGCGAGGGCGACATCGTCGTTCATCATCCCTACGAGAGCTTCGATCACTCGGTCGAGCGCTTCATCGAAGCCGCCGCCGCCGACCCGAAGGTCCTTGCGATTAAGCAGGCGCTTTACCGCACCAGCGGCGATTCGCCGTTCATTCCGTCGCTCATTCGCGCGGCCGAAAGCGGCAAGCAGGTGGCGGTGCTCGTCGAGTTGCGCGCGCGTTTCGACGAAGCGCGCAACATCCTCTGGGCGCGCAAACTCGAGGACGCCGGCGTGCATGTCGCGTACGGCGTTGTTGGCTACAAGACCCACACCAAGGTCGCGCTCGTTGTTCGCCAGGAGCAGGGCGGCATCCGTTCCTACGCCCACATCGGCACCGGAAACTACAACTCCAAAACCGCGCGGCTCTACGAAGACATCGGACTTCTCACTTGCGATGCAGCGATTACTGAGGACCTCATCGGCCTCTTCAACTACATGACCGGCCGCAGCCGCCAGACCGAGTATCAGAAGTTGCTCGTTGCGCCCGTTGCCATGAAGCGCCGTTTCATCGAGTTCATCGATCGCGAGGCCGAGATCTCCCGCGCGGGCAAACCCGGTCGAATCATCGTCAAGATGAACCAACTCGAGGATCGCAGCGTGACGGACGCGCTCTACAACGCGTCGATGGCCGGAGTTGAAATCGACCTGATTGTGCGAGGATTCTGCTGTATTCGTCCGGGCGTGTCTGGCCTTAGCGAGAACATTCGCGTGAGCTCGACCATCGGTCGCTTTCTTGAGCACAGTCGCATTTTCTGGTTCGGCAACGGCCAGGCCGATCCACTCGACGGCGATTTCTACATCGGAAGCGCCGACTGGATGTACCGCAACCTCAACACCCGCGTCGAGTGCGCCGCGCCCATCGAGGCACGCCGCCATCGCGAGCGCCTGTGGGAAGTGCTGCAGTTCCATCTGACCGATCTTCGCCAGCGATGGGAGATGATGTCCGACGGAAGTTACGCGCTTTGTCATGCGCCGCCGCAGGCTTCAGGCCATGCGGAGAATCCTGAGATGCAGGGCACCCATCAGCGACTCATGCGTCTTGCCCACGAGCGCCATGCGCGCGCGCGCGCCGAACGCTTCGAAAGTTGACGGCCAGTTCGACTTGCGAACTCACCAAATGATGCGGCGCGGTGCGGTCGAGCCAATCAGGCGAATCGGCACGACCGTGTTTCCTTCGATCGACAACTGCGCGTTGTCGTCGGCGGCAACGGTGAGGTCGAAACTCGCGCGCATCAGCTTTGATCCGTTCTGATACTGCAACTGAAACGCGCCCAGCGCCGCGCCATCGGTGTCCACCGGGCCGCGCACTCCCTCGAGGAGCACCTGCTCAGCGGTGGAATCGATCTGCATGAAGAGGATCGAGTTGTGGCGATCGAGGCGGAGCGTGATCTCGCGGTCGGTGTCGTCGAGAAAGGTCATCTCGTCGGTGGCGACGGAGTTCTCGCGCGGATCGGTGGGCAGCGGCCCGAAGCCGACGCCGTTGCGAACCAGCGCCATGACGCGGTGCATCACCACGCGACCGATGATGTGGGTCGAAGCCTGTTCGGTCGTCGACTGATAGGCGCGGAAACTCGCGTCGAGCGACACCAAGGTCGCCGTCAGCAGCGTGGAGCAGATGCCCAGCGCCACCAGCATTTCGATGAGCGAGAAGCCGCGGCGATGTGTGCGGGTTCGATTCATGTTGGTTGTCCGTATCTGCTTCACGAGCGACCTCCCTCGCGGTAACTGTCGGCAACCGCCTCAACGGAAGCCGGCCAGAGAATGCCGTCAGGAAGCTTGGCGTTTGGGTCGTAGCGCAGGCGAATTTCGCCAAAGCCGGTAAATCCCGTTCCGCCTGGCAGCGATCCTTCGCCGTCGCCATCGAGCGTGCCGAAGTAGCCGAGCGTGGTGTTGAATGCCTCGGGCTGTCCGTTGTAGTAGAGCGGACCAACGCCAGGAACCGGACGGAAAGTCATGAGCATGGTGCCCAGAACATCAGCAGTTCCGCGGATATCCATGACTCCTGCGATGATGGTGCCCTTGAGCTTTACACGCGCGGTGAGGTCGGGATTGGCCGCGACTTGATTGGAGAAGTTGCCGACATCGACCGACCAGCCCGGCATCATGATCGAGCTGCGCTGCAGTCGATCAAGCTTGTCGGTGCCCATCGCCAACAGCGCGCTGCGCAGCGCGGCGCCGTCGGGCTGGAGCGCGAGTTCGGTGTCCTCAGGGTCGGAGTAGAAGCGCGTTGCGCCCGTCAACTGGATCTTGTTGCGCCAGTGGGTGTACTCGCCCGGAGTATCGCCAGCGATCGACCCAAGAAAGGTGCAGCCGTCGAAGCGCGTCGAGTTGGAGATGGTGCGCGTGTCAGTCAGCGTTTGACCCGCGAGGACCGAAGTGATTCCCGGGAAACGCAGGTCATACTGAATCGAGCCGTTTCCAAGCGGAATCGCCTTGAGCGCGCCGGTGTAGTTCCAGTTGGGATCGGTGCATCCAGTCTCGGTCTCGAGATACACGGTTCCCTCGAAGCGGCAGTTCTTGAAGAGCGCGTTGGTGCCCTTGGGAATGCGCACATCGCGGAAAGTCATGTTCTGATAGATCGGGCGACGGTAGTAGTCGTACGCCGAGCTCGAGCCGTAGGGCACCGCTTCATAAGGTGCCGTTGCGACGGGCGTGTACAGGCCGCCACCGCTCATGCCGGAAGTCACCTGCGTCGCGAAATTGTTCTGAACATTGGTGGAGAACCACGACGCGCTATCGGCAAAGTCGGCGGTCGTCACCACGCGCAACTCATCGGGGGTTGCGCCGAACTGCACGGGAGTCTCGTTGATGTCGGCACGGACCGGACCCTGGGCGATGGCGCGCCAATCCTCCGCCGCAACAGCTTCCCAAGCCGCTTGTTGCACGCCAAACACAAGGCGTCCGCTCACCTTCGCGTAGTTGTCGTACACATTCAGCACGCCGTCGGAGTAGCCAAGTCGGGTGTCGCGCGAGTCGACGACGCCGTCTTCGTTGCGATCGGGCTTGGAGAGGTCGATGAGGCGCGCAAGCTGATCGTCGATGCCGGCGAATTCCGGCGAGCTCGTGGGAATGCCTGCGGCCGCAGCGCGCGAGGTGTCCCAGACGACCAGGGCGTCGCCGTTGGTGTCGTACTCGGAGAGGAAGCAGTCGAAGTCATCGACATATTGATCGCCGTCGATGTCGCTCACTCCCACACCAACGAGCCCCTGGCCCTCACTGGGATGCGATGGGCGCAGGCGACCGTCGCCGTCGATGTCATGAACCGCCACCGCCTGCGCGAGATTGTTGATTTTGGTCGTCAGCGAGTTCGACAGGTAGCGGAAGTCCGAACGCATGACCAAGGGGTCGCCGTTCTCTGAGGTGAGCTCGCCAGTGTTGGTTCCGTAGCGCGTCCCGATCGGACCCTCGATGAGCACATTCTTTCCAACCATGATTCGGTTGGGCGAAATGACGGCGTACTCGATCTTCTTGCCGAGTTCGAATTGCATCGACAGCGTGCGGCGGATGTCGCCGTCGGTGCCGAGGCAAGTCACGCGGATGTTGGGCGTGCCGGGCACGAGTTCGTAGATGAGCTGGAACCAGAGGCGGTCGTTGCCGGCTTCAAGGCGCAGCGGCTCGGTCACCACCGTTCCGTCCTGCAGGATTTCCGGCAGGCCTTGATGCTCGGCGTTGGGCGCGAACGCACTGCTGTCGGCAAGGTGGGCATCGCGGATCGCGGCAGAAAGGCCGTCGGGCGATGCGGGTCCGTTGTATCCGATGGCGGGGGCGATCTGCACCGCTCCGTCGCCACCGCTCCAACTACCCGTCCATAGCCGCTCGGCGAAGCCCGCGTCAACAACGCCCTTGGCGATGATGAAGCGGCGCGATTCGCTGACAAGTCGGCGCTGCGCAAAAACGAGTCCGCTCTCGGCGGCGCTCTGTGCGCGAGAAACCTTGAGTGAACTGTCGGCGGTGCGCAGGTTGCCCTGGGCGACGATCGCCATTGCCGCGGCCAACGCGCCGAAAATCACAAGAAACAACATTGCGAGAACGCTGGCGACACCTCGGCGCGGCGTGTTTCGCCGCGTCGTTCGCTGCGTGTGGTTCATGGTGTGAGAAAGCATATTCAACTCCACTCCTTTGCCTCGCCTGTCATTCTTCGCCGATCAGGATTCGTTCATCGACTATCGCATTCAGCCCGGCGCGATCCAAGTCACCCGAGTGATTTCGCGCGGAGCATCGTCGGCCCCGCCCTGATATTCGACGATGACGCGAACGCGGACCATGTCGCTCAGTGAGTCGGCGACGATGGTGGTGAGATCGAATGGATCGACATTCTCCACGAACACGCGCTGCGACCAGCCCGCCATGTCGGTCATCGGATAACCCAGCGCGCTGATCGGCCCGTTGCCCAGCGCCGCCGAGAAAGTGACGCCGTCTCCGTCCTCGCCGTCGAAGTCATCGAGGTCATCGAAGTCCTCAACATCAAATTCGGTTGGCTCTGGCCCCCAGTACGAGGTGCCCGTGACTGGATCGTGTCGCGGCAAATGCAGCGTGAGCTCGCGGATCTCGTTGCCGAGTCGCTGGCCGGTGCTCGCATGGGTCGACCATTCGTTCTGCTTGAAGAACGCTTGGTGCGCCGACACGATTGCCAGCACGCCGGTGCCGATGATGATCGTCGCCAACGCCGTTTCGATGAGGGTGAAGCCGCGCGCGCTGGCGCTGATCCGGCCCTGTCGTGCGTGTTGAACCTTGCGCATGTTGTTTCTCCTAGCGTCCCGAAACCAAACTGGACATCTTGAAGATCGGCAGGATGACGGCCATCGCGATGAAGCCAACGACCGAACCCATCACCACGATCATGATCGGCTCGATCATGCTGGTGACCGTCTTGATCGCGTCCTTCAACGCCTTGGCGTAGAAGACCGAGATCTCGTCGAGCACTTCGCCGAGCTTGCCCGACTCCTCGCCGGCGCTGATCATCTGAATGACCGAGCGGGGGAGCAGCGGACTGCGCGAGAGCTGGGTTTGCACCTTCTTACCCTGCTTGACCGCGCCATAGACCGAGCGCCAAAGACGCTTGTAATGGCGGTTTCCCGACACATCGCCAGTAATGGCAATGGTGTCGAGCATGGGCACGCCTGCGTTGAGCAGCTCGCCCATGGTCTGCAATGAACGGCTGATGTACAGCGCGCGGAACATGCGCTTGATGAGCGGAGCGGAAATCTTGAAGCGATCCCACCAGCTGCCACCGAGTTCGGTGCGAATGAACACGATGAGTCCGACGATCGCAGCAACCGCCACGGCAAGGAGGACCCACCACCACTCGACCATAAAGGTCGACAGCGCCATGAGAAACTTTGTTGGCCCTGGCAGCGCATCTTCCTTGCCCTTGAACACGCCGGCAAAGCGCGGCAGCACAAAGGTGAGCAGGAAGATCGTTGTTGAAATCGCCATCGCGGCGATGATGCCAGGATAGATCGATGCGCCAATGACCATCTTGCGCGTCTCGATCTCCTGCGTCAGGTAGGTCGCGATGCGGTCGAGCATGCGCGGGAACGAACCCGACATTTCCGACGCCTTCACCATGTTCACATACAGCGGACCGAACAGCTTTGGATGCCGCGCGATCGCTTCGGAAAACTGCTTGCCGCTCTCGACATCGGTCTTGATCTGGAGCAGGATCTTGCGGAACTTTTGGTTCTGCACCTGGTCGGAGATTCCTTCAAGTGCCGCGCGAATCGAGATGCCTGCGCGGATCATGACCGCGAGCTGAGTGGTGAAGTCGAGAATGTCCTTCTGTGACGGGCCAGAAGCGTAGTTCAGCTTCTTGAGGACCGCCCTGAAGTCTTCGCCCGCAGCCACCATGGGCACGAGCTGAACGACATGGTCGCCGCGCGCACGAAGGAGCGCTGCTGCTCCCGCGACGCTGTCGGCCTGGAGGACACCGGCGACGAGTTCGCCGCGTTCGTTTCGAGCTTGGAATCGGTAGTGCTGGGTAGCCATCGTGGGAGCCGCCTGAAGTTTGAACGCGAATTAGGCCGCCAAGGTGCGATCGAGCTTGTCGGGGAACGCCGCCTGAGCGATGGCGTCCTCGCGCGAGATCATTCCGTTGAAGTAGAGTTCAGCGATCGAGTTGTCGAGTGTCGTCATGCCGATTGAACGGCTGGTTTCGATGACATTCGGAATCTCGTAGGTGCGTGCTTCGCGAATGATGTTGCGCACGGCTGGCGTGCAGAGCATCACTTCGATTGCAGGCACCATGCCCGCCTTGTCAACGCGACGGAATAGCGTCTGCGAGATGACGGCCTGCAGCGTGTTGGCAAGCATGGCGCGGATCTGGTTCTGCTGGTTCGCCGGGTACATGTCAACGATGCGCTCGACCGTCTGCGATGCGTTCACGGTGTGAAGCGTCGAGAGCACGAGGTGACCGGTTTCCGCCGCGGTGATCGCGAGGGCGGTCGTCTCAAGGTCGCGCATTTCGCCGACGAGAATGATGTCGGGATCCTGACGCAGCGCATGCTTCAGTCCGCTCGCGAAAGTCGGCATATCGGCGCCGAGCTCACGCTGCTCGATGAGGCACTTCTGGCTCGAGAATGTGTACTCGACGGGATCCTCAAGCGTGATGATGTGCTTCTTGTAGCGCTCATTCATCGCCTGAATCATCGCGGCCAGCGTGGTCGACTTGCCCGAGCCGGTGTCGCCAGTAACGAGCACGAGGCCGCGCGGCAGATAGGTGAGTCGAGTGATGACCTCGGGAAGATTCAACGCCGCCAGCGGCGGAACCTTGGTGCGGATGGCGCGCATGGCCATGCCAACCAAACCGCGCTGCATGTGCGCATTCACGCGGTAGCGCTTGAAGCCCGGGATTTCGTAGGAGAAGTCGAGATCGAGGTGCTGCTCGAAATGGCGACGCTGATGTTCATTGGTGATTCCCGCCAGGATGCGCCACATGTCCTCGCCCGTGAGCACGGGCATTTCCATGGGTTGCATGATGGTGTGGGAGCGCACCATCGGGGCATGGTTGGCCACGAGATGCACGTCCGATGCGTCGGACTCATTTGCCTTCCGCAGGATGTCATTGAGAAGAGCAGATTCAACCACAGCGAGTCCCTCCGAATTTGGACACGCTCACATCGGCGCACAAATGGCCCTCCGTGAGCCGCAGGGGCAAGACGGGCGCGAAGAGGTTCTATCTGCGGGGGAAACACCCGCCGTTGACAGGCAAGGCCGATGGCAGCGGAGAGTTTCGGGACCTGCCTGCGCGGATCTACTTGCCTTCGCGGATCTACCTGCCTGCGCGCATCTATTTCGGCGCTGGAATCGCGGGCGCCTTGGCGGCAAGGGTTCCCGAGCCGCCGAATTCAGCCTGCGTCTTCAGGAGGCCGGCTTCGTAGAGAATGCGGGCGAACGATTGCGGATCGCGGTACGACGCGGTGCCCGACACGACCCATCGCGCGCCCACGCGTGCACTCGCCTCGGGAACGATTGCGGGAATCGTCGCCGTGACCGTCTGCCCAGGCGGCAATGCACGCAACGCCGCCCAACGGCCGCCGTAGCTGCTTCCATCGTCGAGCGTGATCTTGTAGTCGTAGTTGATGAGCTCGACTTCGGTCAGTTCGGCGTTGATGATTTCGAGCGTGATGTCGATCGCGGCCGTGGCCTCACCATGGGCGACGATGGTCGCCGCCGATGCACGCGCATCGGGACGCACCACGGTGCAGCCCGATCCGGCAACGATGGCAAAAACGCTCGCAACAACCGCACCCGTAAGCGCAAGCCGATTCCATGAAAGAAGTGTTCCGCAGTGCATCGTTGGAAATGTAGCAGGACAGCGCGGACGACCGTGCGATGGTCGCCCGCGGAGCGTTTCCAACGCTACTCTTCGAGCCGTGCGTCCACCGTTTCTCTCTCCATCTCCCGCAGTGCTTTCGCCTCTCGCGGCCGCCGTTGCCGCTGCGATCTATCTTTGCGCCACAACGGCCTCCGCGCAGCAAACCACCACGCCCGCGATTTCCGATTCACCCACCGCGCAAACGCTATTTGACGACATTCGCTCGCAGGCCCGCGAAAACCCTGGTGAAAGTGCGCGCCTCGCGCGAAGGTTGCTCGACGAGTATGGCAACCGTGTTGTTCGCATCGGCGTCGCCAGCGACGACCTCTTCAACTCAGTCGCCGCGCAGACCGAACGCTTCCTGTTGGCAAATCCCATCGTGCTCGCTCGATTTCGCGACATGGAGTCGCGCGCCGCCGAGCGCATGCTCCGCGAGGACGGGCCCGCCGCCACCGCCGCGCGACGCCGACTCACGCCCGCCGGTCTTTCCGCAAGCCTGATGCTCGCGGAGGACGCGCTGCGCGCCGATCGGCCGCTCGAGGCCATCACGCTGCTCGATGAAGTTGCGCAGCACCCCGATCTGCTGGGCAGCGAGGCGGTGGCGCACGCGACCTTGGAGGCCATGGCGCGTCGGCGCATGGGCGATGGCGCGGGCGCCGATGCTGCGATTGCCCGACTTGTTGCGCTTGCTGGCGGCGTGGGTGGAGGCATGGCTGGCGGCGTGGATGCAGAGTCGATCGCACGCGCGCGCGCAGCCGCCGAGCGCACCGCACGCGCAACTGGCGGCGGCGCGGGTCGCTCGCCGCTCACAACCGCGCCCGATGGCGGAAATCCCGATGAAACCTGGCGGCAGATCTGGTCGCTTGAGCTCGACCAGAGCCTGTATCACCGTCTGTTCGGCGGAAATTTCTCCGCGCGTCAGCAGCGCGACCTCGACCGCGCCCGCACTGAAGCCACGGTCATGACCGCGGTTCCCACCGTGCTGGGCAACCGCATTTTCATCTGCGAGGGTCATCGGGTGCGCGCCGTTGATCTTGATTCGCGCGACGAGCTCTGGACCCGCGAAATCGGCAGCATCGGCATCGAGCGCGAAAGCGGCGCGGTGGCCGATCTCTCCGCGATTGTCGCCGACGAAGGCGCGCTCATCGTTTATGAGGGCCACGCCTTCGCCAGTGGTCGCAGCGCGACGGCGCGCGTCTGGTGCCTCGATCCCGCGACCGGCATGATCAAGTGGAACACCGTGGTCGACGGATGCGATGGGCGCGCCGATCTCGCCGGCCTGTTCCCCGTCGGCACGCCGCTGTTGGTGAGCGATGTTGTGGTGGTCGCCGCCCGCAAACCGACGCAACGCCTCGAGCAAGTCGACTGGCTGCTCGCACTCGATCGCCGCGATGGCCATTTGCGTTGGGCGACTTCGGTCGCGGGCGCACCGAGCAACCGCGGGTCGGTAGGGCGAAAGAACGCGGGACTCGCAACCGATGACTCGATCGTCATCGACTCCACTCCTCTCGGCGCCGTGGTCTGCGTGAAAGCCGCCGACGGCGCCATCGAGTGGCTGCGCCGATTTCCCGTGCCCTTGCGCGAGCCGCGCTATTTCGCCCAGCCTTGGGAAATGTCGAGCCCTGCGATCATCGCCGACCGCGTCATCGCCATCACGCCTGACGAACTCGAGGTGGTCGCGCTCGACCGCGCCACCGGACGCTTGTTCGAATCGCAGCCCATCGGACCCGACACCGCATGGGCCTCCCCGAACTACCTCGTCAGCGCCGTCAGTTCGAGCAGCGCCGACGGTGCAGACGCCACGCCGATCGTTCTGAGCGTCGGCAGTAACATCGTCGCCTTCGACGCGCGCGACCTTCGCAAGCGACTCTGGTCGCTCAGCGACACCATCGCCACGCTTTCACCGCCACGGCCAGGCGCCCTGATCCGCAACGGCATTCGCGGCCGAGTGAGCGTTGCGGGCCAGTATGTCGTCGTGCCCGGGCTCGAAGACATTTTGTTGCTTGAGCTGGCCACCGGTAAGCTCAACGCGCGCATTCCCAGCGAACGCCCATGCAATCCGCTGTTGTTGTCCGATCGCATCGTGGCCGCTGGCGACGATGCGCTGCGGGTCATCATGCCATCGGAGCGCGCGGAGTCGATGTTGCGCGCGCGTCTGGCGGCTTCGCCCGACGATCCATCGGCGGCGATTGCGCTGCTCGAACTCGCCAACGCCACGGGTCGTCCATCGGTTGCGATCGACGCCGCCCGCACCGCCGCGAAAGCTCTCGGCGAGGCGCGGGGTCGCGTTCCCGGTCAGGGTCAGGTTCAGGGCAATGACAGCCTTCGCGCCGAACTCATCGACAAACTCGTCAGTCTCGCGCAGCAGCATCCCGACAAGGGCGACGAGGTCTATCGCATTGTCGCGCAGGTGTCTGACACCCCGATGCTGCGCGTCGGCGCCGAAATGGCGCGCGGTGATTTTCTGCGCACCGCTGGTCGTGCAACCGAGGCGGTCGAGTGTTGGCGCGCCGTTGCCTCCGACCCCACACTGCTCAGCCAACTTGTCGTCACCTCAGGAAGCGCCGATTCTGCAGGCGCGTCCGTTGGCGCGACCTTTGGCGCGTCCGTTGGCGCGACCTTTGGCATGGGGGGCGACGCGACGGGCGAAGTTGGTGACAGTATGTCTGACGGACCCGTGATGGACCGTCAGGTTCGCCTCGAGGCTCTCGCCCGTGTTGCCCAGCTTGCCTCGCGCGATCGAGACATTGCGAGCGCGCTTGAGGCCGATGCCCGCGCCGCCCGCGATCGCCTCGGCGCCACTCCGACCGGCGACCAACTCGCGGCATTCGTTCGCACTCACTCGCGCACGCAATCCGCGGTCGATGCCATCGCCGCCCAGCCGTCGCCTGCGCCACCTTTCGCCACCGATCTCACCATCGCCGCCATCGTCGATTGCCTGCTGCCGCCCGCGCGCGTCGATCTCATCGATGCGCTGCGCGCAGATCTCGCTCGTCGCGGCGAGGTGTCCGCTACCCAGCGCGCGGCCATGGACGACCGCATCGGCCAACTGCTCGTCGCTAGCGGCATTGATCGCCCAGACCTGCACGCGCCGCCTGCGCCACTGGCGGTCCTTGGCGCCACGGCCACCGTCGGCATCGACCTGCGTGCGCGCCTCGTCAGCGAAACCGCCACCGTCCGCCAGACGCGTGACCGAACGCTCATCCTCGGACTCCTCGACGGCGCGCTCACCCGCCTTTCCGGCCCCGAACTCGCTCCGCAATGGCGTCTGCGTGTCGATGACCGCGATCCCGTCCTCCTCTGGGCCAACAAGCGCGTCGTCCTTTGGCAGACCTTGGCCAAGGGTGAAGACAACGGGGTCATCATCGACCCTGAAAGTGGCACGATCGTCTACACCTCGCCGCGTCCGGCCGATCTCTGGCCCAATTCGGCCGAAGCGGCGCCGAAATCGGAACCCGCGGCGCTCGAGCCAGCTCCCGCCGGGCAGCCCATCGATCGGCAACTTCCCAATCTGGATGTTCGGTTGCCCAATGCGCCGCGGCCCAATGCCCCGCCGCCCAATGCCCCGCCGACCAATGCCCAGCCACCAAGGGGGTTCCTCGGTGATGGCAACCAGCAGCCCGCGGTTTCCGCGATGGTGCTTCCCATCTGCGACGGTGAGTCCCTCGTCTTGGCTAGGCGCAACGGTGATATCGCGCGCGTGGGTGTCATGGATGAGCATCCTTCTGCGCTGCTCGCCCGCGGAGTGCTCGCGCAGATCTTTGCGGAGAACCTTCATGATGGGCTACTCACGCTCGGCGGACGCGAGTCCTCGGCCGACGGTCCGCGCCCGATGGTGGTGGTGCTCGACGCGCGCACGCTTCATCCCCGCCTGCGCATTGCGCCTATCACCCGCGGCGATGTGAAGTGGGCTTTTGCAACCGCGCTCGGCGAGGTCTTCATTGCGACCAAGGGCGGAATCGAACGCTGGACGACCTCCGCAACCGGCGAGGCGCTGCCGACCTTCGTTTCAACCGGCTCCGAGACAACCGAGTCTGAGCGACCTTGTCTGCTCGGCGCGCACATCTTTGCAGTCGATGGCGACGGTCGTCCCACCCTCACGCCCATCTTTGCCGGCGCCACACGAAGCTACATCTTCCCCGACGCCGCCGACGCGCGACAATTGCGCGACCAGCATCTGCTGCGCGAAGGCCTGCTTCTGCAGGCCGACGACCGTTTCGTCCTCCTCGGACCTCACGGCGACACCATCGGCCTCGACAGCAGCGCCCGCGATGCGACTCTCGGTTTCGCAATCCCCATCGAGGGTGCGCTGCTTCAGGTCAACGCGCTTGAGCCAATTGCCGATGCGGGGAAGCTCCGCTATCAGAGCGGCTGCGTGATTGAGCGGCTCTCGCCCGCCAAGGGGCTGCGAAACGAAGGCGGCGCTTTCGAGGTGAAGGCGATGGATTCAAGGGTGAGTCGAGTCCTCGCCGCCGACGGGTGGCTGCTCCTCTCCAATGTTCAGGGCACGATGGCGGTGGCCATGCCCGCCGACGCCAATTCTGTCGCGCCTGTCCCGCCCGTCCGCCCTTCGCAGAATGATGACCAGATCGCGCCAAAGTCGCCTTGACAGGCTGCGCCACAGACACGACAACTCCCCCGTTCCATCCTCGTCCTCGATTACTCGTTGATCAACGGGCGACCAACAGAAATCTCGGAACTCTTCAGACTCCGCCGCCCTTCGTCCGATAGAGGGCGGACAGCGATCAAGACCCCGTAGAAGCCGGGCTGACTGCGACAGGAATTGACCCATGACACGAGAACTCATCGACGTCGTTTCAAGTGAAGCCCTGACCGAGGCGGGCGCGTTTGTCGCGTGCGCCAACAGCCTCTTCGCAGGCATCGCCGCGCGCGATTCCGAATGGACCGCCCCCATCGCCCGCGATGAGGACGAAGACGAAGACTTCGAGATCGAAGACGACGGCGACGACTTCGGCGAGGAAGAAGAATTCGGTGACGAAGACGCCGAAGAAGAGAAGGACAAGGAAGAAGAAGAAGACGAGGATGAGGACGAGGAAGAAGAAGAAGAAGACGAGGTTGAGGAAGAAGAAGAGGAAGAAGAAGAAGACGAAGACGAGGAAGAAGAAGACGAAGACGAGGACGAAGACGAGGACGAAGACGAGGACGAAGAAGCGGACGACGACGAGGAACTTCTCGACGACGAAGACCTCGACGACGACGAGTAATTCACCTCGCCACCCAAGACCAAACCTACAGAGGCCCCGCACTGCGGGGCCTCTTTCAATTTTCCTTCAGCAACATTTCTAACCGCGCTTACTTCGCCAGGATCCGCACCATCAACACGCGAACGCTATTGGCTTCTGGGGCAAAGATGATGATTGCCGGCTGTTCTTCGATGGTTCCCAGTGCACGCGGCACTCCGAGTTGCTCGATGACCACAGTGCCCGGATCGAGTCCGCCATTGGGCGCATCGGTCGCAGTCGAGCGCACCCGCACCTTGCCGCCGACGAGAACCGCCTCGCGCGCTCCATCGACGCGCGCCCACGCCATCACGCCCCCGGGAACCACGCGCAGCCCGTCGACATCATTCCAGCGCGCCAGCGAATTCATCGAGCGATGGAAGAGAATCCAGTCGCGTCCATCGATGCCATCGCGCACGCCTTGCGCCGAAGTCATGAACAGCGCGAGCTCGTCGTTACCGCGGTCGGTCACAAAGGCGCGCACCACCGATTGGCGCAACGACTCGTCGCTCGTCGGATCCGCCGAAGCCAGTTCGAGAATGCCATCGCGCAACGACACAGCGAACACCCGCGAGCCGTCTGCGTTCATGCACGCCATCAGGTAACTGCGCGTTCCATCGCCCGCCAGCCGACGGGTCTGACCATCCTTGCGGACAACGAGGTCGAAGTACCGCTCACGGATTTCGCGCGACGAATAGGTAAGAGTGCCGTCGCCGCCGAGGGAAGCGAACGCATTCACGCGCCCGTCCTGCACCAGCCACTCGGTTTCCCGCGTGCTCCAATCAACCTTGCCGATCCAACGCGCGCCGTCCGGCCGCACGCTTTCAACGAGAAATCCGCGGTTGTCCGCGCTGCGACCGAGCACCAGGCCACCGTCGGTTTCGCCCAACCGCACGATTCCTCGCGCTTCCAGTCGGTACATCGCGATGCGGGAGGCCAGCGGCGTGCGCTGCCCCGGTCGGGCCAGCGCGGTCGGCAGATCGGGTGCCGCACCAGTCTGCACGGCGATGTGACTGCCATTGGGCGAGAGCAGCGGGAGAGTGACGCCGTCGCTGGCAACCGTTCCCAATGCGCGAAAGTCGAAAGAGAGCGCGCTTCCCACGATGGTTCCCGCGGTCGGCTGGAGCGGCGGCAGCGGCTTGGGCGTGGACTTCTTCGCACCAGCGCAACCCATGCTTGTCATGCTCGCCATGCTCGTCATGCATCCAGCAACGGCCAACGCCGCAGCAAAAAACAACGCACCCGCCGCGTTGGTGCGCGGCGGGTGCGGGTTTGGTCGGGTCAAAGGTTGCTGCATTCAGGCTTCATACAGTCTTACGGCAGCTTGGGAGTTTCCGCTGCTGGCGCGACGGGCGGCGTGGCTGGCGTGGTGGCCGGCGTAGTGGCCGGCTGGCCCGCTGCGGGACTCTTGCCGATCTCCTCGGGCTTGATCGGCTTAGCTTCCTTGATATCCGAGAAGAACTTGCTCTCCTTGAGCATGGTCTCCGAGCTCTTCTCCAACGGCAACTGCAACTGCTGAAGTCGCTCGCGCTCGGTCTGGTTGTAGTTAGTGTCGTTGGCGTCTGGATTCTCGACGACAACGGGAACCAGGAACACCACCAACTCAACGACTTCCTTCTGGCGCTCGGTTGAGCTGAACGCCGCGCCGAGGATCGGAATATCACCGAGGAAGGGCAGGCGGCGATCAACCGTCGTCTCCTGCTCGCGGCGAATACCGGAGATCACGATGGTCTGACCGTTCTTCACGGTGACATTGGTGTTGGTCTGTCGACGATCGATGGTCGGGTTGCCGTTGAAGCCGGCCGCGGCCGAGACATTCGAAAGCAGGATCTCGACCTCCATCGCCACATTGTTGTCCTGGGTGATGCGCGGACGGACATTGATGCCGACGCCGACAAACTGCTGCTCAAAGCTCTGCGTCGTACCAGTGGTTCCGAAGCCCGAGGTGTTGCCAGTGATGAGCGACACATCCTGGCCAGCGACGAACTTCGCTTCCTTGTTGTCACGAGTGAACACGCGCGGCTGCTGCAGAATGCGCACCGAATTGTCGGTCGAAAGCGCCTGCAGGAAAAACCCGAGGTTGTCGCTGGTCTGCACATCGAGAAGGCTGGTGTCGAACCACGGTGCAGCGAAGTTCTGCGAACCAGCGGGCTGGCCTGCGCCGTTGCCCTTGGTGAGCGCAAGCGAAAGGCTTCCGCCGACGCCGTTGTCGCCACCATTGATGGGAGCGGTCAGGCCTGTTCCAACGCGCGCGCCCCACGAGAAGCCGTCGCCGACTTTCACTTCCGCAAGCACGGCGGTGATCATCACCTGGCGACCAGGCTTGTCGAGCTCGTGGATGATTTCGATGACCTTCTTTTCGACTTCCGGCGGCGCCATCACGAGCACCGAGTTCTGCTCGGAGTTGGGCACCACTCGGCTTCGACCGATGAGTCCGCTGACTTCGCTCGGTGTTCCGCCACCCGCCGCGCCCTGGCCCGCGCGCGAGCCTTGCCACGGGAAGCGCAACTGATTGTCCGCACCTTGACCGCCGACATTGAATCCCGAGGATTGCTGGGACGTATCGCCGCCGAGTCCAGAGTTGAAGCTCGAACTCAGACCCTGGATGCCTTCATCGGGCAAGCGCAGGCCGCCGCCCTCAGAGCCTGAGGAGGCAAGCAGCGTGTTCAGGATCTCGCTGAGCTCCACAGCGCCCGCGTGCTTCAGCGGCACATTGACCGGAAGACCGGAAGTGAACGGCTGATCAAGGTCGTTGATCCACTTGTCGAGCCACTCGTAGTTGTCGGGCGTCTTCGAAATGACGACCAGGCGATTCGAGTCGGGGTAGGCTTCGATCGAGAAGATGTTGGCCACAGCCGATGTCGGCGAACCGTCGCCTCCACCTTGGCCACCCTGCGCCGGAACGCGACCGCCGGCGAATGCGCGGTTGCTGGCCTGGCCGCCAGTTCGACCGCCGGAACTCGATCCACCGCCAAGCAGCGTGCCCAAGAGGTCGCGAACCTTGGTTGGATCAGCGAACTTGAGGTCATAGGTGCGGAAGATGCTGCCCGCGGAGTTCGGTGGAAGATCCCACGCGTTGGCAACAAGGCGGCGGATCTCAACAAGAATCGTCGGGTTTGCGCGCACGGTGAGCGAGTTCATCGACTCCAACACGGTCACGATGAGGCCGTTGCCTCCACCGCCACCTTGCCCGCCGCCCGGTTGTCCAGGCTGCTGAGGAGCGCCGCGGTTGGCGCGATTCGGTTGCGCGCGCGCTCCGCCCACCGACTTTCCACCCGCCGAACCATCGTCGGTAAAGAGCTCCTCGATGATCGTCGCGACAGTTCCCGCGTCCTGATACTGGAGGCGGAAAGTCTCGGTCGCGTAGTCATCCCACGAGGGGAGGTCGAGCATGTTGATCAGGGTCTGGACCTTCTTGGCCAGGCCGATGTCGCCCGAAAGGATGATCTGGTTGGAGTCGCCGTCGGCAGCGAGCTGAGCGTAATCCTCGGGAATCAGCGGCTCGATGCGCTCAAGCACATCGAGCGCCCGCGACTGGCTGAGGCGGAAGATCTTGGTGACGAAGAGACCGTTGTCGGTCATCGACATCACATCCTCCTCCGGCCCGAGCACGACGCCCGGCTGCGTCTTCTTCTGCTGGGTCGCGAGTCCGATGTAGATGACATCCTCGGTCTCGGTGACCGCAAGATCCTCCATCTTCAACGCCTGAAAGATGTAGTCGAGCGCCTGGCTCTTGGGGATCTCACGATCTCCGACCAGAGTGATCTTCTTGCTCGAAATGTCAGTCGGCTTGTAGAACACATACTTGCCCGTCCACTCAAAGATGAGCGGCATCAGGGTCTCGATGCTTTCGTTCTTGAACACCAACTTCACCAGCGTGTCGTCGACGACGCGGCGCCCGACGCGCACGCCGCGCAACTGCGACGGGATGGCCGTGGCCGGTGGCGTCGGCGCATAGCTGGCGACATCGCGCGGGTCGGCCTTCTTCTCGTCTTGACCAGTTGCCTGCGTCGCTGTGGTGTTCTGCATCGCCTCGGCGAGTGCAAGCGGGGCGACTGCGCCGGAGAGTGCAAGAATCGCCGAGGTGCGGACAATGTCGGTCAGGCTCGGTGAGCGGAAGAAAAGTCGATTCGGACGCAAGTTCAGACTCCGGTTCTCATGCGGCGAGTGCCGCGTGTTCACATTGAGGTTCGCTGTCGTCTCCACCTGTGGGGGCGGAAAGTCTCATTCGTATCGCTTCAATCGGCAACCGATGCTCAAAGCGGTCAATTGCGGTTGGGAATTTCGTTGAGTCGGCCCGCGCCTGGCTTCAGACGCATTCGGTCGGGCTCCGCGGTCGGCCTCATGGATTGCGGTCGAGGCGGGTCCGCAGCAGGGCGCGCTCGTGGTCGAGCCGCGCTCGGCTGTGATCGTCCACACTCAACGAGTCAGTCGCGTTGATGGCCAAAAGCGCCGAACGGGCCTGCACTATGGTCATCGCGGAGATCTGCGCATCGAGCAAAGGAGCGGGCAGCAATTCGCGATCAACGTACTCCGGCGGCGGAACAATTTCGCCGGGCGCTGGCGGCGGAAACTGCTGCGGTTTCATCGCGGCGGACGGCAACACCTGCGGCTCGCCTTCGGGCCCAGGACCCGACGGCACATCGCCACCCGGCTGATCGCCGGGGATGTCGGTGAGGGGGTTCGCGGTCGGCGGCTGTGATCGTGGAAGTTTCGTGCTTTGCCCCGGGCGCATCCCAGCACCAATTCCACTTCCAGTTCCAGCAAGTCCAGCCTCAGCCTTGCCGCCATCCGCCCCGCCGGCGGGAAGGCCACCGGGAAGGCCACCGGGAAGGCCATCGGGAAGGCCACGGACTCCCGCCGCGCTACCGGCCGCTGCGCCGTTGACCCCTGCGCCGTTGACCACCGCGCCGTTTCCAACCACGCCCGTCACGCGCGAAGGCGCAAGTTCGCCCTTCGTCAGGCGATCCTCCGCTCGCGCCCAAACCGAAACCGTGTATTCGCCGCGCTGATAGCCAAGCTTGACCGAGTACGGCGCGTTCACGGAAATCACGCTGATGCCGTTCTTGGACTCGCCGACCTTGATGCTCTTGTTCTCGTCGCCGAGCGTGGCGAAGAAGACATAGTTTCCAATCACGCTGGTTGGAGCCGGGCCGGTGTAGAGCGCAGGCGGCGGGGCAGGGCCGAGGTCAACCTTGGGCGGATCAACGGGCTTCGGCAGGTCGACAACCCGCGGCTTGCGCGGCGGCATCGGCGGCAACGAGTACATCGAGCGACCTTCGAAGCGCTTGCGGCTGTTTTCAAGCAACTCTGTGCTTTGGACGGCGAGCTCGGCGAGTGGGTCTGCTTGTGTCGCATCAAGCGACGGTTGGATTAGCGACTTTCCAATCGCACTGATGCCATAGGCAAGGACGATTGCGCTGAGTCCGACTGCCGCAGCGGAAACCAACACGGGAGTTCCAGAGCGCAGACCGCCAGGGAGCCGATCAAGAATGACTTTCATGCGCCACCTCGTCCCGACTTCCGCACGACGCCCCACTTCTCAAGGCTCATCTGCACGCTGACGCGCTTGGTGGCGGCGCTGTAGTTCAGTCGCAGGTCGCCGATGGCATCGATCGCATTGCTGTTGTCGAGCTCGTTCAGAACCGCGAGCACCGCGTCGGGAGTTCCCTCGAATCGCACTTCGGCGACCGTCTTACCCATCACGCCGCCAAGCGAGGCGGCGATGTCGGGAAGCACGCTCGCGGGGAGCGGCTGCGCCGGGCGCACATCCTGGCCAGGGTTGATGTTCTTTTTCTTGAAGATCTCGGCGATGGCTCCGGCGAGTTTGTCCTTGCCGATCGATTCCAGCTTGGGCACCGAATTTGGTCCGTGGGAAAGCACGGCCTGAACGATGTCGTCGGGAAGTCCGGTCGCACGCTCCGAAGCGTTGTGCAGCACAGCTTCCATACGGTCAGCGCGACGGTTGAAGTCGTCGGCAATCGGCCAAAGCACCGAATCGAGCAGGAAGAAGCCGCCAAGAGCGATACCAGCGAGCACGCCCCATCGGCTTGCGCGCTGCATGGAGTGATAGCGTACGAGCGCGCGCTCGAACGGATCGCGGGAACGGCCTGAAGTCTGAGGGGTCAACATGGTCATGTCACTTCTTCAGGTGATCGAGAATTCGCTGAAAGTCGTCGGTCAGGCGCTTGCGCGTCTCCGCATCAAGCTCGTTGCGGCGGCGCGCCTTTGAGATCTCAGAGAGAAGCGTGCGCGCCTCTTCCTTCGACATGGCCTTGAGTTGCTCGTCGGTGAACGGATCGGGAATGATGAGGTTTGCCTGCGCGGTCGCGGCAGGGCCACCGCCCGAGCCAACGCCCGAACCAAAGGTCGCGGGCTTGGAGGTGTCGGTAGGGCTGGCCGGGTTTGCCGCGGGCGTACTCGTGTTCACCGCAGGCGTACTCGAGTTTGCCTCAGGGGTGGCTGTCGTCGGAGTGCGTCGGCCAATGCCGCGCGTTGGAATCGAAGGCGAACCGCCATCGGCCGACTGCGCTCCATCCGGAGTGTCACCGGCTTGGGCGACGGCGCCCGCTGGTGCACTCGCGGCTTGATCTCCCGCTTCGGACGTGGCGCTCGCACTCGCCGTCGTCGTTCCTACGGGCTCTGGATCGGTCGTGGCCGAATCATCGTCGACCGAGCTGTACTTGCGCTGGGAAAGCGTCTTCACCGCCCAATCGCGCTCGTCGGGGAACTTCGCGATCATCGTCGGGCGCGCAATGAGCGCGTCGAGATCGAACTTGAAGATGCCGCGACCATCGGGCGTGTTCCAGCGCCAATGCGTCTTGTCGAAGACGCCCGAAGAGTCCATCAGGCGCGCCATCGAGTTCACGATCTCTGCCGCTGATCGCTCGCCTTGCGCCTTCGCGACTCCGCGCACGGTCACGCCTTGCGAAGCCGACAACTGGATCGACTCGATCTCAACGCCATCGGGCGTGCAGCAAGCAAGATCGCCGAGGATCTTGGCCACTGGCAGGGTGCGCTTGGACAGTTCGCCGTACAACGCAATGCGATGCTCGATTTCACGCTGGGTGGTCTCGAACTTGTCCGCCGAATCGGGCATCTTGATCTCGAGCACCTTGCCACGGGCCCAGGCAGCACCAATCGGCGCCAGGCCAGCAACCAGGAACGCGAGGACCGCCACGCGCAAGGCGCGGGAAGGCTGCGAATAGCGCTCAATGAAACGGTCGATGCGCGAAGGCGTGTTGCGCTCCTCGAGCCGACGCAGACGCGAAAGTTCGCTGAGCGGTCCACAGCTCACCACCGCCGCGCCGAGCGCAATTGCCCAATCGCGCCACCAATCCGCGTCATGCTCCGCCGCGGCAACCGTGACATCGAGCCGCGCGGCGAGAATCGACTGGATCTCGGGATCGAGCATGAGCACGCGATCGCCCGTCCGCGAGGTGGAGGCGTCAGTCTGTGAAAGGAAGGCAGTGATGCGCGCCGGTTCCATTCCTGCGTTGAGCGCGGTCTCGACGAGCGCGCTGCGCAGACCTTCGTTCCAAGCATCATCACCAGCGACACCAGCCGCAGCGGTCTCACGGGTTGCGCGGATCACCATCCCCTTGGGGCTGTACATGGCGATGGCGATCGAGCCGTCGGTCCGATCTGCGGCGATCGCCGGATGATCAGCCGACGCAAGGACCAGCATCGCCGCGGGCTCCGGCACATAGCGGGCGATCGCCTCGAGCTTCGAGCCGATGCTGATGCCGACCTGAGTCCCCGGCCACGCCATGATGACGCCCTGTCGCTCGCCCTCGGACGCGCCGCTGAGAACTCCCAGACCGATGCGTACGAGTGGAACCGAGCCAAGGAACATTCCTTCGGCGTGCAAGCGAAGAGCCGCGAGCATCTGCGTCGGCGCAGCCACCGGAATCGTGATCATCCGAACGATCGTTGCCGATGCCGGAAGCACAATGCGGAGGTCGCCGCAATGTTGCGACTGCAACCAAGTGGCGATGCCGCTCTCGTCGGACGCGGCGAACACACGGGCATCCAGAATGGTGGGTCGGTCGCCGCGGCGAACCAACAGCACGCGCCAAGAGTCGGCTTGCCTCTCGGCTACCGCAAGCAGCGTGTCGTCGATCGTGATGGTCGGCTGTGATTTCACTGTTCTCTGTACTCCAGGATCCGCGCAGGAAGCGTGGAACGATCAATGACCACCGTGATTTCAATTTCCAGTCCAGTTGTGGCCGAACGGCCTCGGCTGGTCACGGTGAAGACATAACTTTGCGTATCGGCATAAGGGGCAATGGCTGCAATGGCCTGTGGGCTTATTCGGTTCGATCCGAGCAGATCTGAAATCGCAAGCAGCCCTGTCGACGAGGAGTTGCGAAGCGAGAGAATCGCGTCGGCACTAATCGGATCATCGGGCAGCAAGGCACGAAGAACGGCGGGGGGGGCGGTATTGAGATTGACCTTGCCCAGAATCGGCGCCCCGGCGGTGTCGAGGCTGCCCTCCTGGAAGATCCGCCGCAGTTGCCCCTGATCGAGTGCTTGGATGCGGGCGGCGCCGCCTTGTGCAGGCGCGCCAGAAGAACTTCGTCCGCTCTGACGACCAGCGCCTTGGTTATTTGCCTGGCCACCTCCACCGTTTCCCGCGCCACCCATCGAAGCGGCGAGACCCGCGGCGCTCTGCTCACCCAGGCCTTTGACGCCTGTTCCACCCTTAGAACCCGCGCCGCCACCTGACGCCCCTCTCCCCATTGCACCAGCGGCTGCGCCGACTCCTCCGCGACCGTTCGCGCCTGCGCCTCCTGAAGCACTGAGCGTCTGCAAGTCCTGCGTCAACAGCATTTCAAGTTTCGCACTCTGACCCTTGGCGAACGCATTGAGCGCGGTCGCTTGCTCGGTCGTTACACCGAACCGCTCCTGCATCTCCTCGGGCGCCGCTTCCTTCAGGTTCAACTTGGTCTCACCGGTCGAGCCAAGGAGACTTCCCGAACTGCGTGCCGTAAGAGCGCTCGACCAACCAGCGTCGAGAAATCCGTCGGCATCGTCGGGCGGCTCGCTTGCGCCGCCATCGTTTTCATTGGGGTCAAGCCGGCCGTTGAGGTTCTGATCCTCGCCGCGAACATATTTCGGAAAGGCTCCCGCGACGAGCTCGATCTCGGGAATCGAGCGGAAGGACGCGTTGCGCGGCTCGTAGCCAACATCGCGATTCACATAGAAATCGTACTCAGCTCCCATCACGCTGGGAGTGTCGTCAGCGTCACGCCAATCGACGATCGCGTCGGCGACATCCATGGTCATAGCGTCGAGTTCGAGCAGCGTCTGCTGAGTGATGTTGTTCACATTCAGCTTCGCATGCTCGTCCTGCGGACCTTTGATCTCGACGCCGTCCTCGACATGGCGGATCTGCCAATCGCCGGAGCTCAACTGCCCGTCGGCAACCAACTCGAGATCCTTGTACATCTGCCGAGAGTTGCTGGGATCAGGTTCCTCGGTGTGATATTCCAGCACCGCGATCGTCTCTTCGATTCCTGCGCGCGCGGCCCATCGAGCCTCGACTTTGGCGATGGACTCTCGGCCCATCGCTGCCTGTCGGAAGGCGAGCACTTGCGCGGCGCCGACGACAACGGCCGCAATCGCAACCGACCAGATCACGATCACGATGACGGATCCCCGTCGTCGAGCAATGCGCGAGGTTGATTTCATCAGCGACCTCTCGAACTAGTGGAGAAGCCACCACGGCCGTTGATAGCGCCCACGGAGTTGCCCTGTCCGGCTCCGCGCGAAGGCCGATTTCCCGGCGCGGGCCGGCCACCGGTCTGCAATCCGCCACCAGGTCCACGGTCGGTTCCCAGTCCAGTGCCGCCGCCGTTGGGGCGACCGCCCTGACCACCGCCCTGACCACGACCACCGCCCTGACCACGACCACCGCCCTGTCCATCGGCGCCAACAGCGTCACCGCCCGGACCGCCAGGACCCGCTCCAGAAGAAGGGCCACCTGCGCCGAGAGCGTCGGCGTTGGGATCACCAGAAGGATCCGCATTCAAGCCGTCAGGATTCGCCGCGGGATCTTCTTCCTCTGGCGGCGGCGGCGGCGGAATGATGCGGTCGATCGGAATCTGGGTGCGGAGCGTGATCAAGGAGCGCAGTGGCTCAGACGATGGGTTGTCGGCTGATTCGCCCGTCGCGGTGATGGTGACGCGCAGCGCCCAAGGGAGACCGAACACATCGGAATCCCAGTCGGGGTACCACGCTTCGCCGTCATATGCCTCGACTTCGATGCCGACAACGCCTTCCACCGACGGGATCGCCCGACCGCCGCCCTCGGAATTCTCGTCAGGCACCGCATCGCGACGAAGCCAAAGCACGCTGCCGTCTCGGTCATCCTCGATGCGGTACTGCGATTCATACTCGCCGCCCTCGCTCGTGTAGGCATCTCGGCGCATCGGGCGCAACCGATTGTTGAACACGAGCACCTCGTCACGGCCCATCTGCCCGTATGGCGTATAGGTGGTTCCGTCGAAGATCAGCACGCGGCTGTAGAAGAGGTCGCTGTCGCGCACGACGGAAACGAGATCGCGGCGAACCGCATCAAGCGCGGCGTTGGCGCGGGTGACGGCCTCAAGGCGCGTGCGCGCGACATCGCGGGTGCGCGAAATGCGGGACAGCACCGAGGAGACGGTCACGATGACGATCGCGCTGACGGCGATCGCCACCACGAGTTCGACGATGGTGAACGCGCGCCGTTGGACGCCTCGCCCAAGATCGCCATCACGGAGTTGGAGTTGCCGACTGGCCGTCGCGTGCTTGCTGCTTCTGTACATATCGAGCCTCACGGTCTATTGGTTCCGCCGGGATGCGGATGGGATCAGTCTCGTCGCCACGCTTCTCCGCGATACTTGTTTCGATCGAGTATTCGCGACCACCCTCATGGATGACGCGCGCAACAATGCGCGCGGGCACGCCCGAGCCGCCTTGTTCGATCTCAAGGAAGTATTCGAAGTCCTCAAAGGGCGATCCGCTGTCGAACCGACCGTTGAGAGGATGGAGTTTTTCGTAGTCCTTCGGCCCCTCGATGAGAACGCCGGAGAGCAGGTCGTCGAGCGCGCTCGCGGCGCGGACATCGATTTCACCGCGTCGCTGCATCGCCATAGCCTGACCGCCGACGGAGAGCACGGTGATCATGCCGATCGAAAGCAGAACGCCGGCGATCACCGCGTCCATCAATGCAAAGCCGCGTCGACGATGGGTCGACGGGCGGCGGCGCGAGAGTGGAGCGGCGGGGTGGTTCATGATTTGTTCGTGCATCACCAGCGATCCGATCCGCGGCCTTCGCCGTCGAGATCGATTTCGCGGCGAACCACAGTGCCTTCGAGGTCGATGCGCGCAGGAACGCTCGAGTAGTTCTCGAGCATCAGCGTGCCCGAGGTTTCGCTTCCACTCAACGAAATGCCGATGCGCGGTCGGCTGCCGTCGGGATTCGAAGTGATCGTCCATACTTCCTCGTGGATCTCGATGTCGTCGCTCATGACGCCGTTCACCACCATGTGCTCGGGAAGCTCGACCGACGAACTCAGTCTGTCCTGTTGCCAGACCCGATTTCCCTCAGGATCCTTCGGATTCAGGTCGAGTATCCACAGCGACATTTCGCGGGTCGACTGGTCGAAGTGCAAGCCGATCTGCTGCGTTCCCACCGCGTTACGGAAGGCGAACATGCGCAACAGGTCCTCGACTTCGACGATCGACTTCTCCTCGCGCTGGCGTTCGACGGCCAGGAACCGCGGCATCGCCAGCGCTCCAATGATCACCATCATGATGCAGACGATGATCACCTCAAGCAGCGAGAAGCCGCGCCTGGAAAGGCGCGGCGTTCGTGTGGCATGATGGTTCGTTGGTGCAGTCACGCGCGTCGTTACTCGGTCTTCTTCGGGGCCTTACCGTGGGTGATGTCAGCGTTCTCGCCTTCGCCACCTTGAGTGCCGTCCTTGCCGTAGCTCACGATGTCGAAATCACGACCATTGGTTCCCTCGAGCAGCAGGTACTTGTTTCCCCACGGATCAAGCAAGTCGTCCTGGGACTCGAGGTACTCAGGAACAAGATTGCTCAACTCGAAGTCGGAGCCGATATTGCTCTCACGACGGTTGGTCAGGTAGATCTTGACCTGCGCGGCGATCGCGCTCGCTTCGGTGCGCGCCTGATCCTGCTTCGCGCCCGAGAGTCGCTTGAGCAACTGCGGCGCAATAAGACCGGCAAAGATCGCAATGATGGTCACTGCGACAATGACTTCGATAAGGCTGAATCCGCGATGAATGCGGCGGAGTGAGCGGCGGGTGTTGTTGGAGTGCATGTTTCTCTCCTTGGTCGTGGCCCGAGTGGCGGCCCGTTAGAAATCTGGCGATGGAATGCGCGTCCTTACGCTCCCGCCGCCTTCTGAAGTTCGATGATTGGAAGCAAGATCGCCGCAAGCACGAAGCTCGCGACCAGCGCCATCACCACCAACAAGATCGTGGGCAGGATGCGCGTGAAGAGTTTGAGCGAGTTGTTGACCTGGCGGTCGAACGAGCCAGCAGCGTGAAGGAGCATCTGCTCGAGGCGTCCGGAGCGTTCGCCGATGTTGACGATCTGCACGAGCAGCGGGGGGAAATGTCCCGAGCGCTCAAGCGGATCGGCAAGCGAGGTACCAGTGGAGACCTTGTCGGAGACTTGGTCGATCGCCTGCATGAGCGCTTGGTTTCCCAGCGTGTCGCGCACGATGCGCAGCGCACTCAAGATCGGGATGCCCGCGGAGACGAGTGTTCCGAGGGTTCGGGTGAAGCGCGCGACGGCGATGTCGCGGACAAGTCTTCCCACCACGGGAAGCCCGAGCAGAAAGGTGTCGAAGCGCAGACGGTTGAGCGGCTTGGCGATCCAATTGCGACAGGCGACACCCACCAGCAGCATCGCCGCGAGGATCACCAGCCACCACGCGCTGACGAAATCAGAGACACCCATGAGAATCTGCGTTGGCATCGGCAGTTCGAGGTTCGCTTGGAGGATCGGCTTCATCACGCGCGGAAGCACGAATGTGATCAGCACCACGACACTGACGCTGATGAGCACCCCGATCATGAGCGGATAGACAACCGCGCCGACAACTTCGCGCCGCAACTCCACCGAGCGCTCGAGCAAGTCGCCGAGTTGATGGAGGATTTCCGAGGTGCGACCTGAAGCATCGGCCGCGCGCAGCATGCCCGTCGTCATGTCATCGAACGGTGCTCCGTACTCCTTCGCCGCGGTGTGGAAGGGAACGCCGGCCTCCACGCGCGCGATGATGAAATCGAGGATCACGCGGAGATTTTTGTTGGAGGCCTGCCGACGAACCGTGCGCAGCGCCTGCATCAGCGGAAGTCCCGCCTCGAGCGCCGTCGCGAGTTCGCGCACGAGATCAGCCAGATCAGACCGTGAGATGGTCGGACGCGCCTTGGTGATGCCGCCGACGGCGTCGGTATCGCTTATCGCCAGATCGAGTGGCGTTTCGCCTTTCTGCTGGATCAAGCGCATTGCCGTCGCGCGATCGGTCGCGACAATCGTGCCATTCTGCATGGCACCATCAGACGCGAGAGCTTGGTAGCGGAAGGACGGCATCGACGCGAATCAGCCCTTCTTCTCGTTGGAGTTCTCGCTCGACTTCTCGTTCGCTCTTTCGCTCGCTCGCTCGCGGGCCTTGAGCTCGCTGGAGAAGTCTTCGACATCCTGCGTGGCGCGGAGCACTTCCTCGACGGTGGTGATTCCTTCGGCGACCTTGCGGATGCCGTCCTCACGCATGGTGATGAAATCAGGATCGAGCAACGACTTCAACTCATGCACCGGTCGGTTCTGCGCGATCGCGGCGCGCAGCGACGAGGTGATGCGCACGATCTCGAAGAATCCAAGTCGGCCGCGGAAGCCGCTGTTGTTGCATCGTTCGCAGCCACGGCCGAACATCTGCGTCCCGCCAAGGCGCGTGCGCTCTTCGGCGCTCAGACGATGTTGCGTGTCCTCGCCAATCGGGCGGCGCGACTTGCACGCTTCGCACAATCGACGACCCAGGCGCTGGGCGATCAGACCTTCGAGCACGCTCGCCGCGAGATACGGCTCCGCTCCCATGTCCACGAGTCGGCCAACCGACGAAATCGCATCGTTGGTGTGTAGCGTTGAGAAGATGAGGTGGCCAGTGAGTGCCGAGCGGATCGCGATGTCGACGGTTTCGGTATCGCGGACCTCGCCGACGAAAACGATGTCGGGGTCCTGACGCAGGATCGCGCGAAGACCAGTCGCGAAACTCAATCCGCGCTTGGCGTTCACTGGGATCTGGTTGATTCCGTTGAGTTCGTACTCGACGGGATCCTCGATGGTAATGATCTTCTTGCGCGGGTCGTAGAGCTTGGAAAGCGCCGCGTAGAGCGTGGTTGTCTTGCCCGAACCGGTTGGGCCAGTGACGAGCACCAGTCCGTGCGGCTTCTCGATCATGCGGTCCACGATCGCTCGATGCGGCTCGCTCATGCCGAGGCTCTTCAGATCCAGCGGCAGCGAACTCTTGTCGAGAATACGCATGACCACCGACTCGCCGTACAGCGTCGGCACCGTCGAAACGCGGATGTCAACTTTGCGGCCCTCGAAGCGCAGCGTGATGTGGCCGTCCTGCGGAACATAGCGCTCGGCGATGTTCATTCCCGCCATGATCTTGATGCGGCCGATGAGCGCCGCCTGCAAGTGCTTGGGCGGTTGCGGCTGCGATACCAGCACTCCGTCGATGCGATACTTGACGCGCAGCTCGGTCTCAAACGGCTCGATGTGCACATCGCTGGTTCGGCCCTGAATCGCCTCAAGAAGAATGAGGTTAACCAGGTTGATGAGGGTCGGCTGCTCCGCCATCCGGTGGACATCGTCGGCCTCAATGGCGTCGAGGTTGTGCTCGTTGTCGGGGGAGGCGGCGAGGCCTCCGTCGGACGCGAGCGTCTCGGCCATGCGTGCGGCGGTGGTGCCGTAGCGATCACGCATGAGTTCGCGAAACGCGGGCGACTCAAGGCCGATGCGGCGGATGGTGCGCGAAGTCACGGTGCCGATTTCATCGACGGCCGCGGTATCGAGCGGATCCAGCATTGCAACGAGAAGCTTGTTTCCATCGAAGGAAACCGGTACTGCACCCAGTCGTACCGCGATCTCAGGCGGGAGCAGTTCCGCTGCGGCAGGATCCGAGGTCGGAGCCTTGTCAAACCAGTCGATCCCGAGCAACGCGCATCGCTCGCGCACGCCCGCATCCTGCGAAAGCGGCGTAGATGCCGCGCGTGGATCCTTCACCGGCGCCGAGATTTCGGTGACGGTTGCGGTTGCGTTGACGCCGTTGATTCCAATCTGCACGCGGGTTCCTGTTCTCTCGGGTGATTCGTCAGTCTGAAGTTCGCTGGCGTCCGTAGCGCGTTAGTCGACCGCCTTGGATGGCTTGGGCTCCTTGGTCGCTCCACCAGTCTTGGTCTGTTCCATCGTGGTGGGGTTGTCCGACTTCGGACGCTTGTTCGGGTCGGCGGCCTCATCGATTTGACCAGAGTTGGGTGACGGCTTGCCGCCGCCGCCAGTTCCCAGATGCACTGCATCGCCATACTTCTGCCCTGCGGGGAGCTCGGCTCCAGGCTTGCCGAAGCCAGGAATTGTTTCCTTCTGCGCATCGTTCAGAATGTCGGCGATGGCGGCGCGGAACCGTGCGTACAGCTCTTGGCGCTCCGACTTGATCGTGTCAATCTCAGGGGATTCGGAGTACTTCGTCGTACCGCCAGCAACCTTCTTCGCAAGGGCATCGGCGCGGCGGCGGGGCTCGCCGGGCTCCGAGGTTCGAATTGCGGCGGCGTAGCGGGCCTGAATCACGCCGTGCTCGGATTGGAAGGTGGCGCGCAGTGCGGTCAACTTTCCTTTCTGCTCGTCGGTCAGATCGGGCAGCGCGGTGGCAGCTTCGAATAGTGGATTGATTGGGTTGGGTCCGTAGACCTGCGGGAACGCGCGGCGGAGCGCACGCTTCTCGAAACTGGGTCCGTACTCGGAGCCCAGAGCTTCGCGGATGGCCACGAGCGAGGCGTCTTGTACGGCGCGCACGGCGACGCGCTTCTGCATGGCGCGTTCGTTGATCGCGAGCAGCTTGCCAGTGTCGTTGGGGCCCATTGCGCTGAGCAGCGACGAGATGGCACCTTCGAGCTCGGTTTCACGGGCGGCGAGCGCCTCGTCGAGCTTGATCTCGTACTCCTCGAGCGCCGGGCGGGCAGCGTCAGCAATGATCGGCGGTGCCTCAACTTCGCGAGCGATCATCACGAGATTGAGCGACTCGCCAGAGAGTTCGCCGTTGGGAAGCGCCTTCTCTCGGCGAAGCGCGCGCTCAAGGCGAGTCCAAGACTCGGCTTGAACATCGCTGAGCTGGCTCTTCACGCTGGCAAGGAAGTCGTTGCGCAGCGCCTTTTTCTCATCGCCCCAGGCGATCAGCGGGCGCGAGATGAGATCGACGATCTTGTCGGGGTTCGTTCCAGCGGCAACATCCTTCAACTGGCCCATGCTGGCGCGAACGCCGTCGGCGGCAGTGGCGAAGTTGGTTCCGTAGTCTTCGAGCAGCGCCTCAAGAATGGGGCGCTGCCACTCCTCGAGGCCGAGCGAGTCGACGAAGACCGGTAGGTCGCGGGGAAGAAAGTCGGGCGTGAACATGGAGGCCATGCCGCCGCGCGCGCCCTGCGCGAATGTCGTGGGAGCGATCGCCAACGCGAGGCTCGTGGCAAGCACGAAGGAGGCGAGCTGGTTACGAATCGCGGAGCCGATGGTGGTTCTGGTCATGGTTCGGTTCTTGTGCATGGCGGTAAGACGGATCAAAGTCATCTCCTTGACGATTCAGTTGCTAGCGGCGCGTTCTGAAGCGATACGGTCGGTTCCCCTAGTCAGCAGTGGCGCCACCACGAGGGGCGCCCATTGTTCCACATCGCGTGCCCTTCGTTGCCCATTCGGAGCGTTGGCCAACGAAGTCGAAGCGAATGTGATGCACGATTCGCGGATGGATCGCGCGGGTCGGTCGCGCGTAGATCGCGAGCAGAGTTGTGTTCGGCGGGTCTTGGAAGTCATGGTGGGTTCAGCCGATGCCGTCAACGCGCGATCACTGCGCTTACCCCGTGATCTACCGGGCGCACTGAGCATCGAGTTGATCGGCCGATCTTCGTGGCGGCTACACAACCTCTGGGCAACAGACGTTGAACGCTGGCAATATCAAGCCGGCTCCAACGATTTGGCTCATAACGCGCAGCGCCAACCGACTCAACCTAGTCCAACGCGGCCAACTCAGTTCCGGGCGCGCACCGTTCGTTGCTCGATGCGCTTCTCGGACACGGTCTGGACGATGCGGTCCACGAAGATTCCGGGAGTGTGGATCTGATCGGGATCGATCGAACCAATCGGCACGATCTCCTCGACCTCAGCCACGCAGATCTTGCCGCACATGGCCACCATCGGATTGAAGTTCCGAGCGGTCTTGCGGTAGACCAAGTTTCCAGTGGCGTCGGCCTTCCAGGCCTTGACCAGGGACAGGTCTGCGCGAATCCCGCGTTCGAGCACATAGGTTTCGCCGTCGAATTCCTTGGTTTCCTTGCCATCGGCGACCACGGTCCCGACGCCCGTCTTGGTGTAGAACCCAGCGATTCCTGCACCGCCAGCGCGCATTCGTTCGGCGAGTGTTCCTTGTGGGTTGAACTCGAGTTCAAGCTCCTGTGCCATGAACTGCCGCTCAAACTCGGCGTTCTCTCCGACGTAACTCGAGATCATCTTGCGGATCTGCCGAGTCTTGAGGAGCAGCCCGAGGCCCCAATCGTCGACGCCCGCGTTGTTGCTGATGGCGGTGAGTCCCTTGGCGCCGGAGTCACGCAGGGCAAGGATCAGTTGTTCGGGGATTCCGCACAGCCCGAAACCTCCTACGGCGATGGTGATTCCGTCGCGGGTGATTGCGTGAAGGGCGGCGGCGGGCGAGTCGTAGACCTTGCTTGGCATGGGGGCGAGAGTGTAGCGGGCGGTGCTGCCATCGAAGGAAACTTGGACTGGCTCAAATGCAGCGGGGCGCGTTTCCATGGATCGGAAACGCGCCCCGTGGGCTTTCAAATGCAATGGACCGAGAGGCTTCGCGGGCTCAGTTGGCCGCGAAGTCAGCACGGCCATCGCGGGCCGCTAGATCGGCGGCCATCTCAACGGCGGCCGTTGGATTGGCAGCCTTCAGCGCCGAGCGAATCTTCTCGAGCGCCTTGTTTTGGATCTGGCGCACGCGTTCCTTGGTGACGCCGATGACCTGGCCGACCTGCTCCAAAGTGAGAGTCTCGGTGGAGATGGCGGGAGTGCTCCCGCCCGCGGCGAGATCGGCTGCGAGCGATACATCGAGCCCAAAGCGATGGATGATCACCTTGATCTCGATGTCGGACAGCTCCGCCTTGTTCGCGACCACGATGTGCTTCACCTCGTCCGCACACTCGCGCTCGTGGGTGGCTCGGACAACCTCGAGGTGGTTGGACTTCTCAAAGGTCGGATCAAACTCGGCGCCGAAGCGCTTCTTCTGCGTCGTGACCTTGATTCCATGCCTGCTAAATGACTTGAGGATTGCACGGCAGGCGTAGGTCGAGAACTTGAATCCACGCCCGCAGTCGAACTTATCGACCGAACGCATGAGTGCCATGTTCCCCTCGCCAATGAGGTCGGCGAAATCGACTTCGGAAAGGCGAACCCGCTTGGCCATCGCGAGGACGAGCGCGAGATTGGTCTCCGCCAGTTGCTCGCGATACTGCTTGGCGATCGCGTACCAACGCAGCATTTCTCGCGCCTCCGCGAGCGTGGGAGTGCGCGATGCGACCTGCTTTTGGATCTCCGAGATGCTGAATCGCGCAAAGTTGTACTTCATGAACAGGATGCGCTCCTGCGCGCCGGTGAGCAGTACCGTCGATTGCGACTTGGGCGGACGGGGGGCGCGCGCGCGGGCGGAGATGAAGTCATCCATGAGCGGGCGATACCAAGTTACGTCGGGTCGGTTGATTTCCGCTGCGCCGTAAATCATTTCTGCGGCGTTAGATGCGTGAAAATCCGCATGGTCGATGTAATCCATCGGCTGCGACAGGATCTTGCCGAGTTGACGCTCCTCGGGGCCGGTCAGAGTTTCAACTCCTTGACGGGCTCGGGAATTCTCGGTGGAGTCGGTGGCGCCGAAACGATGGACCAACCGCGTTCGCGATTGAAGTGCACGACCCTTTCGCGCTCTTGCGAGTGGCGACTCTCGGCTTGAATTGGCGAGTGCAAGGCCCGATTGCGGTGAAGACTGGCGCATCGAATAGATCCTCCTCAAGAGACTTCCGTTGCTGGTTGGGCGAGACCAGCGACCTGACGGGTCCTTCAAGTTGGCGAGATCGCCGACTTAAAGGACAAATGACTCTGATTTCGTGCATGTTCCCAACATGAACGGGTTCTGCGCATTCCAAGGTCCACTGAGGCCTTGGATGTTCCTGAGCGCGCTTGACGCGCGTGGCGAAACTCGAGTTCAAGACCCGAGTTCAAGACTCGAGTTCAATACTTGGGCGGCCACCATGCTTGACGCTGTCGATCCGCCAGAGTTCGGTTCAAGACACTCATGATTTCGAAGAACCAACTCGAAAACCCCTGAGTTCATCGAACCGTTGGTCGGAAATTCCGTTGCGATCATGATTCTGCATGAGCGGTCGATTTCCGACGAAACCCACTCAAAACATTCGCCCCTCCACTTATGGCACGGACGGTACATGGCGGCCGAGGGGACTACGCAGAGGAGACTTACTTGGCTGCTGAGATTCGATGCTTCGGGTTCAGCTTGCTCAAGTTTGCACGCGCGTTGCTCGTTTCCCTTCGTGCTCGGCGGCATTGGAGATGCGCTGGTCGCTAAATAACACAGCGGTCGGATCGCAGAGCGACCCGACCGCTGTCGATTGTTGTCGGCTTACTCGGACTTTCCGGAACTGGAGTCGTACACCCAACGGTCGCCAGCGCGGGGGAAGTCGAGGACTTCGCCCGCCTTGAAGAAGAGGCCGAGCTCGCGGGCGGCGGCTTCGGGGCTGTCGGATCCATGGATCAGGTTGAACGAGTTCGAGACGCCGAAGTCGCCGCGGATGGTTCCGGGGGCGGCCTTGGAGCCGAAGGTCGCGCCCATCATGGAGCGGGCGATGGTGATCGCGCCGATGCCGCGCACGGCCAGCACGAGCACAGGCGAACTCGTCATGAATCCGACGAGGCCGTTGTAGAAACCCTTGCCCTGGTGATCTTTGTAGTGGGTCGCCGCGAGTTCGGGCGAGATCATCGTGAGCTTGGCTCCGACGATCTGCAGACCCTTCTCCTCGAAGCGAGAGACGATGCGTCCCATGAGTCCGCGCTGTACGGCGTCGGGCTTGAGAATGATGAGCGTGGTTTCCATAGTGCTTCTCCGTGAAATCGTGATTGGAAGGGCGGAGAGTATAGCGCAGTGCGCACTTTGCGTAGCGGCGCGTATGGTGCGCGCCGCTCGGCGAGTTTGTGTCGTTGCATCGACTCATGCCGCGGAGTGAAGTTGGGCGATGGAACGCCCGGAGATTCCACTATGGAGAATGTCTTGAAGGAACGGAAGCCTCAGTCGAATGCGCGGTCGGAGAAGAAGCGTGGTGCCACCGCCGAGGAGATGGCATTGGGCCAGAAGGAGGTTTCGGTCAGCGAGTTTTTCGTCAAGAACCGACACTTGCTTGGCTTTGACAATCCGCGCAAATCGCTTCTGACCACGGTGAAGGAGGCGGTCGACAACGGGCTCGATGCTTGCGAGGAAGGTGGAATCCTGCCCGACCTCGCGGTGATCATCGAAGACCTTGATCCCCGGCGCCAAGCGACGGTGAAGAGCTCGCGCTACCGCGTGACCGTGATCGATAACGGGCCAGGAATCGTTCGCAAGCAGGTGGAGAACATCTTCGGGCGCCTGCTCTACGGGTCGAAGTTTCATCGTTTGAAGATGTCGCGCGGGCAGCAGGGCATCGGTATTTCGGCGGCGGGAATGAACGGTCTGATCACAACCGGGCGACCGATGGTGATCCACACCAAGCCCAACGCAACCGCTCGAGCTCATCACATCGAGCTCGCGATGAACACCAAGTCCAATCGCGCCGAGGTGACGCTCGACAAGGAGACCAAGGACTTTCCGCCTGAGCGCTTTCGCATGCTGACCGCGGGCACCAAGCAACTCGCGCAGGAAGGCGTGTTTCTTTCGAGCGAGGTGTTCACGACTGGAACCAGCGTTTCGATCGAGCTTGAGGGCAAGTATCAGAAGGGGCGCGGCTCGGTGGACGAGTTCCTTGAACTCACCGCGATCGCCAACCCGCACGCGCGCATCGTGTTTGTACCGCCGTCGCGCGTGTCGCAGGACGAGGCCGACGATTTGCTTCCGGGTACCAGCGCCGCTGCGGCCGAAGGTGGAAAGGCTGACGCGCCCGCGCAGACATCGGAGACCGGTGGCGTCATCATGTTCCCGCGCGGAGTGAACGAACTCCCCCCCGAGACCAAGGAGATTCAGCCGCATCCCAAGGGCATCGAGCTCGGGATTCTCTTGCAGATGATCAAGGACTACGAGGGCAAGACGAAGTCGGGCACGCTGTACGACTTTTTGCAGGAGTGCTTCTGTCGAATCTCTCCGACAACGGCGGCGAAGTTCTGCAAGGTCATCAGCGTGACCAGCCGCACCAAGGTGTCGGAGTTGGAGCCGCCGCAGATCGATCAGTTGTTCAAGGCATTCGACGAGGAAAAACTCGCGCCGCCGCCGACAGATTGCCTTGCTCCGATTGGAGTGCGGCAGATGCTTGCGGGCATGCTCAAGGGCGTGAAGGCCGAGTTCTATGCGGCATCGACGCGCGAGCCCGATGTGTATCGCGGCCGCCCGTTTCAGATCGAGGCGGCGATTGCCTTCGGCGGTGATTTGCCTTCAGACCAGCCGGCGCGCGTGATTCGCTTTGCCAACCGAGTTCCCTTGCTTTTTCAGCAGAGCGCTTGCTCGAGTTTCAAGGCTGTGAGCGAAACGCCGTGGAAGAACTACGCGATGCAGCAGCCGCGGGGAAGTCTTCCGGTTGGGCCACTGGTGGTCATGATCCACATGGCGAGCGTCTGGGTTCCTTTCACCAGTGAATCGAAGGAAGCGATCGCCGACTACGACGAGATTCGCAAGGAGATGAAACTCGCGCTGATGGAGTGCGGGCGTAAGCTCGGGATTTATCTTCGCAAGCGCCAGAAGATGCGCCGCGAGGGAGAGCGCCGCGATGTGTTTGAGCGTTACATCGGTGAGATTGCCAAGGCGCTCAACGCGATCACTGGCGAGGACACCAAGCGGCTGTACGACGCGCTGCTTGAGCAGGCGCGGGCGAAGACGGCGGTTGCCGATCAGGAACTTGACGAGGATGGCAGGAAGATCAAGCGATCGGTCGAGGAAGATTTCGACGACGACGGCGTGATCATCGTGGCCAGCGCGATCGCGCCGATCGAGGTGGCCGAGCCCATCGTGATGCCTATCTTCGACGAGCCGAAAAAGCCGGCGAAGTCCGCTGCGCCGAGCATCAAGACCAAGAAGGAACTTGACGCGCGCAGTACCGAGCCGAAGCCGAATCCGAAGCCGGATCCGAAGCGCAGGTCCACGGGCAAATCCATCGACAACGACGATCCACGCCTCTTCTGAACCGCGACCATCCCACCGCGACCATTCCACCGCGCCGTGCGCGCCTGAGCTGCAAGGACAAACATCATGGCAAAGAAGACCAACACGCCGGCTGCCACCGATCCAAGCACCGATTCCGCCACGCCACGCAAGCCTGCCTCGGCGAGGGTCAAGGAACGCGACGCCAAAACGCAGAAGAAGATCGAGGACCTCGCGATCAGCATCGTCAAGCGCACGCTCTCGGGCCGCGAACCGATCGTTGAGATTCCGTTGCGGACGAAGTCGAACACGACTTGGAACAAGAAGAAGGGCATTCTTGAAATGGGTTCCGGCGTCGCTGAGCGCCCGCTGTTTGACCTGAAGTCGGCAAAGCAGTTCATGCAGACCGCGCTGCACGCGAGCACGATTCGCGACCTGATTAACGCGCAGAAGACCAGCAGCCTCCGAGGCGTTTACTACAAGGCGAAGCACACGGTCGCGGGAACGAAGGAGAACACCTTCAATGATCAGGACGAGTCCGATCCAATCCTCGAGGACCTTGAGGTCACGCTCGGATCGACGCGCGAGGAACTGCATGTTTTTGCGGAGAATCGCGGCGCGATGGTCGGCAACATCACCATCGTCGACCGCGGCGACGAGATCAATTGTCGGCGCATGGGTTCGGGCGGCTATTCCATGCCGTCCATCGTCGAGCCCGACATCATCGAGTTCAAGAAGTGCGAAGCGAAGTTTGTTCTTCATGTCGAGAAAGGCACCGTTTGGGCGCGTTTCAATGAAGACCGTTTTTGGGAGAAGCACAACTGCATCCTCACCCACGGGGGCGGTCAGGCCGCGCGCGGATGTCGCCGCATGTTGCAGCGCATGAACCAGGAGCTGCAGCTTCCGGTGATTTGTTTGCTCGACAATGATCCGTACGGGCACTACATCTACAGCGTGATCAAGCATGGCTCGATCTCGCTCGCGTTCGAGTCGTCGCGGCTAGCGATTCCTGAGGCGAAATTCCTAGGCATTCGCGCGAAAGACTTCCGTCAGTGCGGCCTCGATGATGCGGTCAAGATCGATCTGACCAGCAACGACACCAAGCGCGCCAACGAAATCGCTGCTTATCCCTGGTTCGAGTCGCACAAGGGTTGGCAGAAGGAGATCAACGGTCTTCTGACCAACGGCTTCAAGATGGAAGTCGAGTCGCTCATCACCAAGGACATCTCGTATGTCACCGAAACCTATGTCCCTGAGCGTTTGAAGGCGAAGGACTGGTTGGAGTGAGCGGGCGGGACTGACGGGCCTGACAGGGCTGGCGTGATGGCTAGTGAGGTCCGTTCGGCGCGCTTGAAGAGGCGGTCGAGGATCGTCTTGCGCGCGTCGTCATCGTCGCCAGTGTTCGGCGTTTCGCTTGGGCCAGCGATTGGAAGCCGCACTGCGAAGTCGCTGCCCTTGCCGAGCTCGCTGTAGATGTCGATGCGGCCGCCGTGTTCCTCGATGATGCGGCGGGTGACGGCAAGTCCGAGACCAGAGCCGCCTTTTCTGCCCGTCACATAAGGCCTGAAGATCTCCGCATGTTTTTCTGCGGGAATGCCTGGGCCCGTGTCGGTGACATGGATGCAGATCGCGGTTGGTTCGACCTCGAGGCGCACCAACAACTCCCGTGCGGGCGAGTCGGCGGCCACCATGGCCTGCGTTGCGTTGATGAGCAGATTGAGAAGCGCTTGCTTAACGAGCGCGGGATCGACGCGCGCCGAGACTGGAGTTGTCGGAATGTCGGCGCGCAGGATGACGCGCTGCAATTCACATTGCGGGCGGTAGAAATCAACGAGTTCTTCGATGATTTCGCGGGTGTCGACATCGGCAGGCGCAAGCTTGACGCGGCCGGCGAAGCGGAGGAAGTCGTTGAGGATGTTGGCGAGGCGGCTGGCTTCGCGACCGACGGTTTCGATGCGTCGCACAAGCGTGAGTTTGTCGGCCTCCGCCAACGGCGAGTCGTGAATGGCCTCGCTCGCAAGCTGCACATTGAGGCCGATGGTCGACAGCGGATTCTTGATTTCATGCGCGAGTCCGCCGGTGAGCGCGCCGAGTTCGGCGAGTCGCTCTTGACGGCGCGCGCGTTCTTCGGCCAAGCGCAGGCGTACCAGGCGTCGCGTGATCAGCGATGCGGCAGCGAGCAGCGCGGTGGCGCAACCAGCGGAAGCTCCGATCGCGAAAGATCCCCAGTCCATGGTGAAGCCCGTTTTGAAGCCCGTTTTGAAGCGGGTCGTGAAGCGCGAGTTTGCGCGCAACTTTGCGCACAACTTTGCGCGCAAGTTTGCGCACAAATGGGCGCGCCAATGTCGCCATCAACGCGACGAATTCCGCGATGAACCGAGCAACGCTCTTGTTTCGTTTGTCTTACTCAGCTTCGCCAACCCGCGCGCGGGTGGTCGGTCGCTCAGCGGGAGGCACTCGACTGCCGAGGGACTTGGCCATGGTCGCAGACCAACCCTTGTCGCCATCGCTCGCCGAGTAGGTCACGCGCTCGCCATCGCGGAGCGCTCGGAATCCTTCGGTCTGTTCGATCACTGAGAAGTGGACGAAGATGTCCTGGCCTTCAGGTCCGACGATGAAACCGAATCCCTTGCGGGCGTCGAACCACTTGACGACCCCTTCTACATCAACGAGTGTCTGTACTTCGGCCATCACTAAACTCCAAGAGCTTGCGCCCAAGTGGTTGCGTTTGTCGTGTGCAATTCAGCAAGTCGCATTGTGCGCGTTCATGGCGGACGGTGCAAGTAGATCATTGGGCGTGGTTCAACATTCGGCTAAAAACAAGTCGGGAGCGACCTTGTGGATCGCTCCCGACTTTTGCTTGTATGACGACTCCAACCACACCCGTAGGAAGAGTTTAGAGTCGGTTGTACTCAGGTTCTGGCAGCTTCGGGCACCGGGAGCATCGCCTTACGCGAGAGCTTGATGCGGCCGTTGTCGTCAATGTTGATGACCTTCACGGTCACGACATCGCCGACCTTGACCACCTCGGTCACATTCTTCACATAGCCGTGCGCGAGTTCGCTCACATGGACCATGCCGTCAGTTCCAGGCGCGAGTTCGACAAAGCAGCCGAACTCCTTGATCGCCACGATCTTGCCGGTGTAGACCGCGCCAACCTTGATCTCGGCGCCGAGCGCCTCGACCGCAGCCCGCGCCATCGCAGCCTTCGAAGCGTCGGAGCATGCGATGAAGACGGTTCCGTCTTCCTCGACATTGATCTTCGCGCCCGTCATCTCCTGGATGCCGCGGATGGTCTTGCCGCCTGGTCCGATGAGCTTGCCGATCTTCTCCGGATCGATCTTGACGATCGTGATGCGCGGAGCGAGCGGCGAGATGTCGGCGCGAGGCTTCGCGATGACCTTCTCCATCTGATCGATGATGTGGAGTCGGCCGATGCGGGCCTGCTCGAAGATCTTCTCGATTTCAGTGACGCCCAGACCGCGCGCCTTGAGGTCGAGCTGGATGCCGGTGATGCCCTCGCGGGTACCGGAGACCTTGAAGTCCATTTCGCCGAAGAAATCTTCTTCGCCGATGATGTCGGTCACATGGGTGACCTTGCCATCGGTGTCGGTGAAACGACCGACCGAAATGCCCGCGCAGGTGTTGCGGATAGGGACGCCTGCGTCCATGAGCGCAAGGCAGCCGCCGCAGACGCTTGCCATCGACGACGAGCCGTTGGACTCGGTGATGTCGCTGACGAGACGGATGGTGTAGGGGAAGTCGTCGCTGGTAGGCAGGATGCCCAGCAGCGAACGCTCGGCGAGCGCGCCGTGACCGAGTTCGCGGCGACCCGGTCCCATGATGCGGCCGGCTTCACCGGTGCAGAAGGGCGGGAAGTTGTAGTGGAGGTAGAACTTCTTGGCGTACTCGGCGAGGAGGCCGTCGACGATCTGCTCGTCATCGACCGTGCCGAGGGTGCAGGTGACCAGCGACTGCGTCTCGCCGCGCTGGAAGAACGCCGAGCCGTGGGTGCGCGGGAACACTTCGACCGACATGTCGAGGTCGCGGATCTGGTCGAGCTTGCGCCCGTCAGCCCGGATCGAGTGCTGGGCCACGAGGTAATGCGTGACCTTCTTCTCGAGGATGCGCAGAGCTTCCTTGGCCTGCTTCTGCTTCTTCTCGGCCTCGATGTGATCGGAGTAAGCAACGCCGGTCGGGATGGAGAAGTGCGCCTTGAGGATCTCGCCCTTGATGGCGTCGACAGCCTCGTTGCGCTCCTTCTTGCCATTGATCTTGCGGGCAACGACCAAGCGGTCGTAGGCAAGTTCCTTGACCTTCTTGGTGATCTCGTCGCTTGGAGTCGTGAGCTCGCCCATGCGAACAGCAGGGGCGCCGCACTTGGCGCGAAGCTCTTCGATCAGCTCGAGGGTCGGCTTGATGCCTTCGTCGTAGCCAACGCGAATCGCGCGAAGCATGGTGGCCTCGTCGACTTCGGCAGCGCCGACTTCGATCATGTTGATGCCGTCCTTGTGGCCGGACAGCACGAGGTCGAGGTCGCTGAACTCGATTTGAGCCTGGGTCGGGTTGATGATGAAGCGCTCGCCCTGCTCAGTGATGATGCGACCGACGCGGACGGTGGCAACCGGTCCGAGGTAGGGCGCATCGGTGAGGTAGAGCGCCGCAGAAGCTGCGGTGCAAGCGATCACATCGGAGTCGTTCTGGCCGTCGTGCGACATGACCCAAGCCTGAAGCTGGATCTCGTCGCAGAAACCATCGGGAAACAGCGGGCGAATCGGACGATCAATCATCCGCATCGTCAGGATTTCCTTCTCGTTCGGCGCGCCCTCACGCTTGCGGAAGCCGCCGGGGAACTTGCCCGCAGCGCCAGTCTTCTCGCGGTAATCGCAGGTGAGCGGGAAGAAGTCGATGCCAGCGCGCGGATTGGCGCGGACGCAGGTCGCGAGGACACAGGTCTCGGCATAGGTTGCCATGACGGCGCCGCTCGCGAGCTTCGCGACGCGGCCGGTTTCGAAGCGGAGCGTGCGCCCGCCGATGACCTTCTCAACGATTGTGACTGCCATAGGTGTCTCCATCTGCCGCGTTCTTGGCGGCGTGAGCGCAGCGCGCCCGGTTTCAAGGAAAGTGATGTTTGTTGTTGCGAGACGCCGATGCGCGAAATGCACAGCGAGGGCGTCATGCGTCGCGTTGGTGGACTGGAGTGGCGCAACGCAGCAAACCCGCAGCAAAAGCCGCGATCACAGGCGTTTCGATCCACGCCACCATTGGCGCGGCGCGTGAAATTACTTGCGGAGGCCGAGGCGCTTGATCAGCGAGAGGTAGCCGTCGCGGTTGGTGTTCGCGAGGTACTTCAGCAGGCTGTTGCGCTTACCGACGAGGAGCAGCAGGCCGCGACGGGACGCGTGGTCCTTCTTGTGGGCCTTGAAGTGATCCTGGAGGTCGGTGATCCGAGTGGTGATGGCCGCAACCTGGACTTCGGTGGAACCGGTGTCCTTGGCGTGATGACGGCTTGCTTCGACGATCGTGTTGCTCATGAGTTTTCTCTTACGGCGGCAATCCCGCCGCCTGCGGTCCTGACTTGTTGAAGAGGATCGGAGAAGATAGCGCAAGCCGAGGTGGTCACGCAAGCGGGCGTTTGGTTGGCGAGTTGGTTCTCGGAACCTAACCGCCGCGGGTGCCGAGGCGGGTTTGGTCTATTCTCCGCCCGTCCTTCGCGCAGTGCCTGCCTTCCGAGCCCACTATGACCGTCGCGCCCATCGCTCCGCAGTCCGCCCTCGACATCGCCACCGCTGAGTACCTCGCCGAGGCCGCGCGGATCGAGGAAGGTGGGGGCAAGTCCGGGGTGGAGCGCCAACATCGAAACGGACGGCTTACCGCGCGCGAGCGGATGGCGCTGTTGGCGGACAAGGGAACGCGCTCGATGGAGTGCGGGCTGTTCAGCGCGTGGCGGATGTACAAGGAATACGGCGGCGCGCCCGCGGCTGGCGTTGTGACCACGATCGCCGAGGTCGATGGGCGGCTAGCGATGGTGATCGCCAACGACGCGACGGTGAAGGCGGGCGCGTTCTTTCCGATGACATGCAAGAAGATCATCCGGGCGCAGATGATCGCTGAGCGCGCGCGATTGCCGCTGCTCTACCTCGTTGACAGCGCGGGCGTGTTCCTGCCGTTGCAGGAGGATGTGTTTCCTGACACCGACGACTTTGGGCGGATTTTTCGCAACAACGCGGTGATCAGCGCGCAGGGCATTCCGCAAATCGCAGCGATCATGGGCAATTGCGTTGCTGGCGGCGGGTATTTGCCCGTGCTGTGCGACACGCTGTTGATGACCGAAGGCAGCGGGCTTTATCTCGCGGGTCCCGCGCTGGTGAAGGCGGCGATTGGTCAGGAAGTTTCGAGCGAGGACCTCGGCGGCGCGGAGATGCATGCGCAGATCTCGGGCACGATCGACTTTCGCGAGAAGGACGATCCTGCGTGCATCGAGCGGCTGCGGCGCGTATTTTCGGCGGTGCGCACTGCGCCAGCGAAGGCCCGTGCGCCGTTCGCGGCGGTTGCGCCCAAGCGGCCGACGAGCGAGGTGACGCAAGTTTTCCGCTCCGAGCCTGGTGCGCAGTACGACATGATCGAACTGCTTTCCTGCTTCGTCGACGCGGACAGTTTCGACGAGTATCGCGCCGAGTATGGCCGTTCGCTGGTGTGCGGCTACACACGGATCGGCGGGTTTCCCTGCGGCATCGTGGCGAATCAGAAGAAGCTCACGCAGCGCAAGTTGCCCGGCGGCAAGGCGGGTCCGTCGAGCGCGACCAACATGCCGGCGGTGATCTACGACGACAGCGCCGACAAGAGCGCGCGCTTCATCATGGATTGCAACCAGAAGGGCCTGCCGATCATCTTCGTGACCGACACCACCGGGTTCATGGTTGGCCGCGATAGTGAGCAGGGCGGCATCATTCGTGCGGGCGCGAAGATGGTGAACGCGATGGCCAACTGTGTGGTGCCGAAGATTTCGTTGGTTGTGGGTGGATCGTTTGGCGCGGGGAATTACGCGATGTGCGGCCGTGCCTTTGATCCGTTGCTCACGCTTGCCTGGCCCGGCGCGCGCTTCGCAGTCATGGGTGCGGCGCAGGCGGCGAGCACGCTGCTTTCGATCGATCTCGCGGCGCGCGAGCGCAAGGGCGAGAAGATCGACGAGGAAATGCGCAAGCAACTGCTCGCTGCGATTACTGCGAGCTATGGCGAGCAACAGGACATTCGCTACGGCGCGAGCCGCGGATGGGTGGATCGCATCGTTGATCCAAAGGACACGCGTGAAGAACTCGTGCTTGCGCTGCAAGTTGCTGCGCAGGCGCCGATGCAGCCGAGCGGTGTGTACCGCACCGGCGTGCTGCAGACCTAAGTCATCAGCGTCGACGACGCATGGCGAACAGCCCGGAAACGCCGATCAGCGCGAACGCTCCCGGTGCGGGAACGGTTGTGTATTGAATTTCGAGCACAGGCGCGATGCCGCCGAGCGCGGCGCTTTCGGAACTGTCGAATCTGCGCGCGGTGCCGAAGGTCGACTCGTCGCCGATGATGAACCAACCGTAGTTTTTGCTTGGATTCGCCGCGAAAGACAGCACATCAGCCAGCAGGTCCGCCGAGCTCCATGTGTAGATTCCGACCGCGCCCGTGAGAACGGTCGCACTTGCCGCCGCCGCGTAGTCGCCTCCAGCGTTCTGCCACGCGATGCCACCTCCGAGTCCGTCGGCGCTCGACTGCAGCCAGGTCGCGTCATTCGCGGTGGCGGTGGTGCCGCTGCCTTCAGGATCCTCGGGATCGCTGCTGCCGGTTGTCCAATTGGCAAGCGCACGATGGGTGCTGACTGCGCGCTCAGGGCCGAAGCTGCTTTGCGAGAGATTGAGGCGCAGACTCGCGCCCGTGATCGAAGCGCCGGCGGGCAGCATTCCCGCGATGTCGAAGTGAATCAGACCGCGGCGCGCGCGGACTTGGTTGTTTTTTCCTGCGAAGAAGTAGCGTCCCGCGCCGTTGGCCAGCGAGCCGTCAAAGGATTCGTAGAGCGTTGCGTCGCGCGTTGCCGCCAGCGAAACGAATTCCGCGCGGGCGAGCGATGCGATGCCCATCGACGAAACTGCTACGAACGCAAGGGCGCTGATGGTGTACCTATTCATCCTGTTTCTCCTGCGCTAGGCTGCGGGCATTCCTGCACACTGCAAGCGATTCATGGGTTCCATTATGAAAAAGCTGATCATCGCGACTTCAAATCCGCACAAGGTGGAAGAGATCGAATCCGTTCTCGGACAGATAGGGATCGCCTGCGTGGCGCTTGGCGATGCGGGGATTCCCGAGCCTGAAGAGGACGGCGCGACTTTTGAGGCGAATGCGCGGATCAAGGCGATTGCCTACGCAAAGGCTTTGGGCGCGACGGTTCTCGCCGACGACTCTGGGCTTGAGGTCGATGCGCTGGGCGGTCGGCCTGGCGTGCATAGCGCGCGATTTGCAGGGATCGGCGCAACGCGCGAGCAACGCGACGCCGCGAACAACGCGCGGTTGTTACGCGAGCTCGACGGCGTGGCTGATGCGCAACGCGGCGCGCGCTTTGTGTGCGTGCTTTGTGTGGCGAGCCCCGACGGCACCATTGCTGCTCAAGCGCGCGGACATTTCGAAGGGCGCATCGGTCACACGCTGCGCGGCGCCAACGGATTCGGCTACGACCCGCTGCTGGTTCTTGAAGACGGTCGCACCAGCGCCGAACTTTCGAGCCAGGAGAAGAACGCGCGCAGTCATCGGGGAAACGCGCTGCGCACGCTGGTCACGCTGCTTGGGCGCGCTTGATGAGATGCGCTTGAATAGATGCGCTTGAATAGATGGGCTTGATTAGATGCTTTCGCGCGTGATGCGGCGCAGTCCGTCGTCGAGCCGGAAGAACTCGAGGCGCAGCCGCTCGCCGACCGAACCAAGCCACGGCGCGCGGCCAGCGTGGCGATCGATGCGGCCGAGCGCGTCGCGCACATCGTCGATGGTGGCCGTCGGGTGGCCGCGCTTGGCGGCGAGCGCGCGGGCGAGCCACGCGGTGCAAGCGATGTTGAGCACCATTGCCTGCAGTCCGCGCACCGCCGACCATCCGTAGTAACCCGCGCCCCATGCGCGATTTCCCAGCAGGGTCGCGCGGGCGTAGCGCGAGAGCAGCGCGTCGATCGCTTCGCGATCTGCACTTTCCGAGAGGGTGGGAATCGCTGAAATCGCCGCAAAATCGCAGCCTTCGAGCAGATCGCGCGCGACCGATGGCACTGGCCCAGCGCCGCGCGTGAACGCGCGACTGGCAAGAAACTGCGCAAGCACGGTGCGCCATCGCCCCTTCGCCTTCGCCTTGTTCACCTGCACATCCTCGAGGCGCGCGTAGACCGCTTGGCGCAGAAGCCGCATCTGTTTGGTAAGCGCAGCCTCAAGCGGGAGATGTTCGAGTTCAGCCGGCACTGCGCTGGCCAGCACCATCACCAACTCGCGAAATCGATTGGCGCGTACCTCGACGAGCTTGGCGCGGCCGAGATTTGCGGCAATCCACGCAAGTCCGTCGAAGCGATCGCGCATCACCAAGTCTTCGCGCGCGAGAAGTCGATCGAGCGTCATGCGCAGCGCATCGAGCTCGCCTTCTTTCGCCGACATGGCGTCGGCGAGCATTGCGCTGTAGGTCGCGGCGCGCGTCTCGGGCACGCTCTGGCTCATGCGATCGACCTCACGGATGTGAGTGCGCAACTCGGCGCCCTTGTTCTCGCGCACGCTCTGGCACGCGAAGGAAATGCCTACATGAGTGCGCACATCGTCGGGAACAAGTACGAAAGGAAACATCTGGCAGGCGATCGGTTTCTCGGCAAATCCGTACTCCTTGTGGATGCGACAGAGGCCGTCGTCCATGAGGAAGACGCAGGCTCCGTCTTCGCGTTGGCGCAAATAGGTCGTGGCGCGAAACTCGACGGTGACGGGCATCGCGAGCTTTGTTTCCCAGTCTTGCGCGCGCAGTTTGGCGAGGTCGGCTTCGCGCAGTTGCACGGTGAAGTCGCGGCAGCAGTTGCCGCAGCCGTGGCAGCTGTAGCGCTGGGCGGCGATGGGCAGCATGAGGATGGGCAGGGAGATGCTCACGCGGGAGAGCCTACGCGGGCGGCGGCGGCGCGCATCGATCGCCAGCACCAGATCGCACCGAAAATTCCCAGCGGGATGGTGATGACGGCTTCGCCTGCGCTTTCAAGAAGCGCGAGTTGCGAGGTGAGCGTGTCGAGTTCTTCGGGCGAGGTTGCGCCGGTGATGACATACGGCGCAACGAAGGCGACCAACGCTTCGCGCCAGCCGATGCGGCCGAGAGGATTGCCCGCGCCCAGGATCGCGACCGCAGCAAGCAGCGCCGCTTGGGCGGGACTCAGCGAAACGCCGACGATTTGCGACGCCGCCCACATGCGCAGCGACCACATCGAGAGGTCGATCGTGCGAAAGCCGAGGCTCTCGGCGAGTGCGCGAGGGGAGGTGAGAACGCGCTCGCTACCCTTGAGGAATTTTCGCAGCAGCGGCGCGCGGCCGATGGCGAGCGTGAGCGCGGTTCCAGCGCCGATGCAGGCGGCGTAAGTGACGAACCACATCCAGTCGAGGGCGATTTCGGCGCGGCCAGCGGGAATCTGCACGAGCCCCGCCGCCAACGCCGACCCGATCGATCCGAGCGTGACGATCGCAACGCCCGCGATCCACGCGCCGATGTCGGTCGCGGGCATGCGCTCGACGCGCCAATGAAAAACGCAGCGCAGGAAAAGTCCGAGCCGAACCGGCGCGTAGTTGAACAGCGACGCCATGAGATTGACTGCTTGCATCTCCACGACGCTGAAGCGGCGAATCGGTCGAGCGACGGCCCAGAAGGTGAATCCCGAGCAGATGATCGAGCCCAGCGTGGCGAAAATGAGCGTGGCCACCAGCATCGGATCGGCGGCGCGGAGTTTGGCGAGGCCGTCGGCGCCGCCGCGAAATGCGCGCATCGCGCACCACGCCACCAGGGCGCATCCGATGAGAAATCCCACGATCTGCAGCGCGATTTTCGCGCGCGACGGTCGTGTCGGCTCGAGTGTGGTCGTGGCGTCGCTCAAGCGCGCGAGTGTAGCGCGCGAGCCGTGCGCCGCCGCTCGCGCCACAGCACAACGAACACGCGCAAACCATCCTTCATGCGAATCTTCTTGCCTTCATCGAAGGAGCGCGGCGAGTAGGACACGGGCGCCTCGCAGACGCGCAGCCTATGCCTCGAGGCAACGGCGATGATCTGCGGCTCGATGCCGAAGCGCTCCTCGTCGAGTTCGCCGATGATCCGCCGCATTGCTGGTACCGAAAAAAGTTTGAGGCAACATTCCATGTCGCTGACCTTGAGCCCAGTCGCGAGGTTGCTCGAGAGCGTGAGCAGGCCGTTGAGCATTCGGTGAGCGAGTCGCTTGATTCCGCGCGGCTGAACGGCCCAGCGGTTTCCGAGCACGAGATCGGCGTGACCGACGGCCAGAGGAGCGAGCATTCCCGCGAAGTCGGCGGAGTCGTACTCGAGGTCGGCGTCTTGAATCATGATCGCGTCGTCATCGGCGGCGATGGTGAGCGCGTGTGCGAAACCAGTGCGAATCGCGGCACCCTTGCCCCGGTTCTTCGGATGAAAGAGGGCGATTGTTCCGCGCTCGGCCCCGCGATCGTCCACCAGCGCGCGCACAGCCCGCAGCGTCGCCTCGTCCGAGCCGTCGTCGATAAGGATGGGCTGCGTGTGCCAGCCTTCTCCGAGTCGCGCGGTGCGGACGCGTGACACCGATTCCGCCAGGGTGGCGGGTTCGTTGTAGACGGGCATGACGACGAAGAGCGTCGGCATTGCGAGTTCAGCTCTGGGGCGGAGTGCCGCCGATGGCACTGCGCATCTGCGTATCCGCCACCATGTTCTGCATGCGGTAGTAGTCCATCAGCCCGAGCTTTCCGCTGCGCAGAGCCTCGGAAATCGCCTTGGGAACCTCGGCCTCGGCGAGCACAACCAGCGCGCGGTTCTTCTGCGCTTCGGCCTGGTACTCGACCTCGAGCGCAACGGCGAGCGCGCGGCGCTGCTCGGCCTGTGCTTGAAACCGCTTGGTATCGGCCTCGGCCTGCGCAGCTTGCAGTTGGGCGCCGATGTTCTCGCCGACATCGATGTCGGCGATGTCGATGGAGAGGATTTCAAACGCGGTTCCCGAGTCGAGGCCCTTGGCGAGCACGGTCTTGGAAATGCGATCGGGATTCTCCAGCACATGCTTGTGATTTTCGGCCGAGCCGATCGTCGAGATGATGCCTTCGCCAACACGGGCGATGATGGTCTCTTCGGTTGCGCCGCCGACGAGGCGCGAGATAGCGGTGCGCACGGTCACGCGGGCCTTGGCGCGCAATTGGATGCCGTCCTTGGCAACGGCGTCGATGGTCTGGCGGCCAGAGTTGGCGCTTGGACAGTCGATGACCTTCGGATTCACCGAAGTTTGCACGGCATCGAGAATGTCGCGACCCGCAAGGTCGGTCGCGGTCGCACGGTTCCACGGAAGCTCAATGCCTGCCTTGTCGGCCGCGATCATCGCCGCCACCACGCGGCTGATGTTTCCACGCGCGAGGTAATGCGCTTCCATCAGGTCGGTCGAGATGTCGAGGCCGGCCTTCTTAGCGCTGATACGGTTGATGACGATGAGGTCAGGGGGAACCTTGCGAAGCCGCATCATCACCAGGTCAAGCATGCCGACCTTGGCGTCACTGAAGAGCGCTTGCACATACAGCTTCAGCACGCCGAGCATGACGAAGAAGGTGAAGAGTCCGACGAGGGCGATGACGACGAGGAACACCCAGAGCAGAACAGTGCCAGGAGTGACGGGGCCAGGAGTGCCGGGGATTTGGGCGAGTAGTGTGTTCATGGTGGAGTCTGCCGAGTTGCGGGGTGAGGGTATCAGTGTTTGAGCATTGCTCGTGCACGGATCGTGCACGGATCATGCACGGATCATGGACGGATCATGCACGGATCATGCACGGCGAGCGCGCACCCGAACTTGTCCGTCTCGTACGGAGATGACTTCGATGGGAGTGCCTGAGTCGATCAGGTCGCTTTCGGCGCTGGCGTCGAGCCGACGGCCGTCGATGCGCACGAAACCCGATGGACGAAGCGTGGTGATCGCTTCACCCGTCGCGCCAACGCGCGGAAGCGAGTTGACTTGTTCGGCGATTCCCGAGCCGGTGCGCGCGGGATCCTCAGTGGAGAGGACCATGTGCCGGCCGAGGCGCGACTTGGTGGCCAGGCGCAGGCCGAGCACCACCATGAACGGCGCCGCCACCGAGTAGAGCGCCAGCAACGCCATTCCGAGCGTGGGGTCGTGCATAAATCCGAGCACGATCGAAGCGATCGCCGACATCACGCAGAGCACCGCAAGCAGGCCGCCAGTGGGAAGCAGGAACTCGAGGAAGAAGATGCCGATTGCCGCGACACCCAGCAGGATTGCGGCGATGAGCGCGCCCGATGATTCTTGGCCGTTCATGTGTTGCCATCTCGATCGGCGCGCAGTTCCTCGACAATGACCGTCGAGCCGATGCGGCTTACGACCTCGATCGCGCGGCCGCAGTCGATGTACGAACCAGTGGACTGTGCGTCGAAGAAGTTCTCGCCGAATCGTGCGCGTCCTGAGGGGCGGAGATCACTGTCGGCGATGCCGCGCGCGCCAACGACGGGAAGCGCGGGTTCGCCGCGGGTCGGAGCGCCGTGATTGCCGGTGATGGCGGCGGACAAGACCGCGCTCTTGAAGATCGCCGTCTCGCGGAACCAGCGCGAACAAAACCAAGTGAGAATGGCGCCGAGCAGAATGCCGGTGATAGTGGTCGTGGAAGCGGTGAGGAGCGCGGCGCGTTCGCCGGCGCTGGTCGGGTCGTTGCCGGTGAAGCTGGCGACCAGCCCGACGAGCACGCACAATGCGCCGGCGATTCCGGGAATGGCCGTGCCAGGAAGCAGCATGACCTCCACGCCAATCAGTCCGATTCCAGCAACTACAAGCAGGATTTCCCACCATTCGGCGAGACCGAGCAGACTGGGCGCGCCCACAAGCAGCACAAGCATCGCTGCGGCGATGACGCCCGCAACGCCAATGCCTGGATGCAAGCCCTCGATGATGAGCGCGACGATGAAGATGGCGATGAGCAGAATGCGCACCGGCCACGAGATCAGGAAGCGAACCAGCGTCTCCGTCCAACTTTCAGGAAAGCGCACCACTGCATCGGCGAGGAAGAACGCCGATAGCGCCGCGTCGTCCTTCACTTCGGCGGCGGCGAGGCCCCAGCGCATCGCTTCGTCGCTCTGCACGACCAGAAGCCGATCGGCGGTGTCGATGAGTTCGACGATGGTCCACGCGCCCTTGTCGGCGGCGGTGAGCGGGAGTTCCGCGGGGGTGCGTGGATGCGCGCCGAGGTTTCCTGTTGGACGGGTGGGAAGCACTGCGCCGTCGAGCCCGAGCAACTCGAGTTCAGGGCGGTCGGCCACGCGGCGTGCGCCATCGGAAGTGCGTTGGATCAGCCAGAGTTCGCGTTCGACGGCGACGAACGCTTGCAGCAGCCGCGGGTCGTCGCCACGGCGGGCGGCGTCGGCATCGAGTTGATCGAGAAGCGGCGACTCCTGTTTGGCGCGCTCGGTTGTAGACATCGGCATCAACCCAACTCCGGGCATCACCGCGATCGGCGCCGCATCGCCAAACACCGAACCAGGGGCCACCACAATCTCGCGGCAGCTGAGCGCGATGAAGGTGCCGGCGCTGTAGGCCTTGGGCTTGATCCACGCGACCGTGTTGCCGGGCGCATCGCTCTTGATGTGGAGGCAGATGTCGAGCATGGCGACAACCTCGCCGCCGGGCGTGTCGATCTCGAACACGACCGCGTCATACTTTCCTTCGCTCACCGCGCGCAGGCGGCGGTCGACGGACCAAAGCGTGACTTCGTCGATTGCGCCAGTGATCGGCAGCACGGCAACGCGGGCGGCCTTGCGCTCGCTCGGTATCGAGGTGGATTGGATCGGTGCGCCGATCGCAAGCGCCGCACCAACCGCCGCACCGACCGCCGCACCGACCACGGTGGTGGCGGAACTCACGAGCAGCACGGCGGCGGCGCAGATCGCGCAGACGCGCATGTACATTCGATGTCGGATCCCTGCAGCCCTCATGAGTCGCATGTTAGTCGGTCGGATGGTCATGGGTCTCGTCATGGGTCTCATGGTCAGCGGGAACAGACATCATCATTGCGGCGGGGTCGACCATCACCGTTGTGGGTAGTTGTGCAAGATTGAAAAAGACCGCGACCGGCGCCATGTGGCGCCGGTCGCGGAGAGTGTCAGCTGATGCTGAACAAACCTTCCTGCCGTGAGGGATCAGTCCCAGGTCACGGTGAAGGTGTAGGTCGTTCCGCTGCCGGAGACCGAGCTGATCATGGTCAGCCAGCTGTCCGCGGTGACCGCTTCTGGGTCATTCTTGAAGATGTTGTCGTCGATGAGCGGGTTGGTCGTGCCGAACTGCGTGATGCCGTCGGGCTGGAACTTGTTCTCGTAGGCAACATGGTTGTCGTTGAAGCAGACATTGCCTTCCCACTGCTTGTCGCCGCCGTGGATGGCGAGCGTCTTCGAGTTGTTGTAGTCGGTCGGGAGGAGGCTACCGTCCTTCACGCCACGGTTGGCGAGAACGGCGAACTTGGAGTTGTAGGTGTCCTTCCATTCCTTGGACTTACGGGTTCCATTGAGGTGGAGCGTGCCGTAGCTGACATTCGAGATCGCGGTGAGGTCGGACTTGAAAGCGTCGTCCCAGTAGAGATCGTTGGCAGCGGTCACGTTGTACTTGTCGAAGTTGTAGTTGGCGAACGCCAGAACGGCGGTGCTGACTTCTGCCGGGCAATAGAGCACATTGGTGTCGAAAGCGTGCTGCATGATGGCGGCCGAGTACATATTGCCGTGCGTGTTGACGAGAAGATCCTCGGCGCCCTTGCCGGGGATGTTTCCAACGCGGTCAATGACGCCCGGGGTCGGGAACACGCCATTGAAATCGCGGGCGAGGGTGAGGAAACCCTTGTGGATCTGCTGAACCTGGGTGGAGTCCTTCACGCGCTTGGCGGTGGCGCGAGCCTTACCGAGTGCGGGGAGAAGGATGGCGAGAAGAAGGGCGATGATGCCCATGACGACGAGAAGTTCGATCAGGGTGAAGGCGCCATTCGCCTTCATCCTGGTTGCCTTGGTCCTGGTGACCTTATTGCTGGGATTCTGCATAAGAAATTGCTCCGATGAGGTGGAGATTGTGATTGTTCGATCGTTGAGAGCTGTTGTAGCCGAGTCGATTTAGGTCGGGTTGGATCCGTCGGTCAGCTTCTCAGGTGCTTCGGCGTAGGTCGTCGCGTTGGGTGCGCCGATTCCCATGCACATCCAGCAGTCGCCGCCCGTGGAGAGACCGGCATTGCATGCGGCGAACTCCTGAAAGGCGAAGATGTTGTCCTTCTTGAGGTTGATGCTGCCGCACTCATACTGGACATTGTCAGGCAGCACGCTGCGCTCGAGTGTGACATGGTTGTCGCCGTAGGCAACATTGCCTTCCCAGGTGTCGTCGGGAGCATGGAAGAGGAGCGTGTAGCTCTTCTTGTAGTTGTCGCCGCTGAAGGCGCCCTTATAGGTGCCGCGGTTGCCCATGATGGCCTTGGTTCCGTCGGCCTTGTTGGACCAGCTGAACTTCTTGCGCTCACCGTGGAGAGCCATGTGCGCGTAGGAGGTGTGGCAGGCCGAGGTGGCCTGGCCGTCGGCGGAGCGGAAGATGTTGGCAAGGAAGCCAGTATCCCAGAAGGTCGGGTTGGCCGCCGACGGGGTGTAGGCGTTGCGGTTGTAGTTTTCCATCCTCTTGACGACGGGGTTGGTTTCGATGGGCGAGATGAGAACCTCAGGCGTGACATATTCCTTGGCAACCATCGCGGAGTAGAGGTTGGCAGTGTTGTTGTACTGCAGGTCTTCTTCGCCCTGACCAGGGACAAAGGCGTTGGCGCCGTTGGGGCCCGCGCCTGGAACTTGCTTGCGGCGGATGAGGCCGGGCAGGGGAAGGCGACCGCGCTCGTCCTGGTTGGCCCAGGTGAGGAAGCCCTTGTGGATCTGGCTGATGTTGGCTGCGTCCTGGAGACTCTTCGCAGTGCGCTGCGCCTTGCTCAGGGCCGGCAAAAGCAGGCCGATGAGAAGCGCGATAATCGCGACGACGACGAGCAGCTCGACGAGGGTGAACCCGCCGGGGTGGAACCCGTTGTTCTTACGCTTCATAGATTTCGATCTCCTAGATTTTGGAAGTCGCGATTTGAAAGTCGCTAACTTCAGGGGCTATGGAGGCCATCGGATTGATGACGCTCCCGAGAATGAACCGACGCAGAATTACAGGCGTCGATGACGGTTCTAAGTTGCTAGCCGGAGTTGAGATGTGGCGTTTCCTTCTTCAGCGCTCCGCATTCGGGCGGCCTATTCCAGTCCCCGTGAAAGCCAAAAAAACGGCTCAGAGCAGGGTGGCGCAGGCGGGTCGGGATGTCGGCGGTTGCGGCGGAATGCAGGTTGTCGGGTGACCGACAGGCGAAAGAAGGACGGTTTGAAGAGGAGCCGAATGAATGGTGGCTCGACCTCTGAATGTTGCCGCAACCGTCAGGAATGCATGCGCAGAGTAATACGGCGAGCGAAGGTGTCAAGTTCCTGTTCAGTTGGAAATAGTGATTCGGTTGATTCCGACAATTCTGGTTGTGTCGATTGGCGCGCGCCTTCGATCATGAAATCGCGCGGTCGAGGGTTGGTCGGATCGATGTCGGGGGAGCGGGCGGCGTAATCCAAACTCGAAATCCCCATGCGAAATCCCCAGGCGAAATCCTTCTTGCCGATGAAGTTGCCCGACGCCGTCTCATTGGGCGCCGATCATGCGTCGTACGCGCTGACCTAGAACGGATTTACGGAGCGGGATTCGACGGCGCCTTGGTCTCCTCGAAGCGCGAGGCGGTTCCAAGAGGAATCGGTAGAGTGCCACCAATATGTCGAACCCGCACGAAGCTCTCGCACGCCTTGGTCTTACCCTTCCCGCCGCCCCGAAGCCCGTGGCGGCCTATGTGCCCGCGGTGCGCTCGGGAAACCTGATTTTCGTGTCGGGACAATTGCCGATGTCGGGCGGCGTGCTCATGGCGACCGGGCCAGTTCCATCGAAGGTCTCGATCGAGGACGCCCAGAAGGCGGCCAAGCAGTGCGCGCTGAACGCGCTGGCGGTGATCGCGGACCAGCTCGGCGGCGATCTCTCGAAGGTCAAGCGGATCGTCCGCCTCGGCGTCTTCGTGCAGTCGGACGACCGTTTCGACGGTCAGCCCAAGGTCGCCAACGGCGCGAGCGAGTTCATGCAGGAGGTCTTCGGTGAGGCGGGTCGCCATGCGCGCGCCGCGATTGGTACCAACGCGCTGCCGCTCGATGCGACGGTCGAGGTTGAGGTACTGGTCGAGGTGTAAAGTCTCGGCGCAAGGTTTCGGCGCAAGGTTTCGGCGCAAGGTCTCGGCGCAAGGTCTCGATCATCTCGAGAGGAGCAACGCCAGCAGCACCAGATTTCCGACGACGCTGGCTGCGAGAAGAGCAACCAACGCAAGCACGGCGGGATTGGCGAACGGGTTGTCGTTTCCTCGGCGCACGACCGTCAGCGGGTCATCGGCAGTTGCCTGTACCGCCGTCGCGATCGCCGCGATGTCAACCGCGGGCTTGGCAAACTCAGGTTCCTTGCCGGCAAGAACGAGGTCGATGTCCTTGATGAGATCGCGCGCGTTGCGATAGCGGTCGCGGATGTTTTTCGCGAGCATGGTCTCGATGATGAGCGCGGTGCCGGCGGAGATCTGCGGATTCAAATGGTCGGGCGGGACGAGCGGCTGATGAAGGTGCTTCTTCATCACCTCGCTTTGACCCTTGGCTTCGTAGGGGACCTTGCCTGTGACCATGTGATAGAAAGTCGCGCCAAGGCCGTAGATGTCGGCGGGCGGACCGATGTCGATTTTCCCCTGGATTTGCTCGGGGGAGATGTAGTAGGGCGTGCCGTACGCGCGGCCGGCTTCGCTTTCGGCGAGCGCGCGATCGGACATCATGCGTGCGAGGCCGAGGTCGGCGAGTTTGGCAACGCCCGACACCGTCATCATGATGTTGCGCGGCTTGATGTCGCGGTGCACGACGCCTCGGTCATGCGCGTGCTCGAGCGCGGTGGCGACCTGACGAATGATGTCGAGCGCCTCGCGTTCGGGGATGCGCTTGCGGGCAACGATGCGGTCGTACACAGTGTCGCCGTCGACATACTCCATCACGAAGTAGTGCAGGCCGTTGGTTTCGCCGATCTCGTAGGCGGCAACGATGTTGTTGTGACTGAGGCTCGCGGCCGACCTGCCTTCCTTCTTGAAGCGCGCGATGAAGTTCGCGTTCTCGCTGAAGTCCTTGGGCAGAATCTTGATAGCGACGAGCCGGTCGAGCGAGATCTGGCGCGCGAGGTAGACCTTGGCCATCGCGCCTTGTCCGAGTTTTCGCAGGATTTGATAGCCCTGAATCCTGGTGACCGACTTAGTCGACTCGGCCTCGACGCGGATCTGGTCGAGCTGGTCGGACGAGGTCAGGTTTCGCTCGAGGAGGAGTTCGCGCAGCGTGGTGGGGCGGCTTTGTTCAATGCGGGTGCGCAGTTCGCGCAGGCACTCATCCATCGCCGGCTGGCCGACGATGCCACGCTCGACGAGTGCGCGACCGAGCGCGGTGTCGAAATTGGTTCCGCCGCTCGTGCCCGCGCTCATGCCCGCGCTCGTTCCCGCGCTCGAACCTTCGTTGATCGCGCCACCCGGACCCGACAAATCTCCCGACGGGGTGTCGGAGTGAGCGTGGGGTCGTTGCTGGTCTGGCTGATCTGCCAAGCGGATTGACCCTTCGGAACCGTTGCGGGCGGGTGTCATGCAGTATCGGAACAAGGAGGGGATGAATGGAGGAGATTCACGCAACTGAGGGTGATTGTCAAACCCGTCGGCGCTGATCCCTACGGCTCGGAGACCAATCGGGGTGCCATCGCCGCGGAAGTTCCGTGCGAAGTCGTATCTTGCGCGGCGTGACTATGTCCTCGATCGGCTCTGTTTCGCGCGCTCAGCAGCACTTTGTGCTGGCGAGCGGTTCGCTGCGGCGCCATGGGTTGCTGGAGGAGGCAGGGTTCTCGGCGGAAATCGAGCCAGCGGACATTGATGATGCGCTCATTCAGATCGGCGCGGTTGCGGCCGCGGATGTTGCGCCCGCGCTCGCGCACTTCAAGGCGCAACGGGTAGCGGAGCGGCGTTGGGCGCGCGGCGCGGAGCCAGCGTGGATTCTCGCCGCGGACACGGTGTGCGAACGCGATGGCATGGTGTTGGGGAAGCCCGCCGACGAGGCCGAGGCGCGCGCGATGATCATGTCGCTCACTGGACGCGGCCACGGCGTGTTCACCGGTTGGTGCTTGCTCGGGCCCGACGGCTCGCGGCGGGTCGGTCGCGACAAGGCATGGATTGAGATTGGCGCTATTCCCGCCGAGGATTTCGAGCACTTTCTCTCGGGCGGACACTGGCGTGGAAAGGCCGGTGGCTACAACTTGCCTGAGGTCATCGCCCGCGGCTGGCCCATTCGCTGCCAAGGCGATCCGCAAACGGTGGTGGGGTTGCCGATCGATCGGTTGGCGCCGTTGTTGCGGATGGTGATGAAGGGCGTGGAGCAATGATGCTTGCGAACAGGTTTGCGAACATGCTTGCGAACATGCTTGCGAACATGCTTGCGAACACGCCGATTGCTGGCGATTCGGTGCGTGATCCCGCGTTGGTCGGTCGTGAACTTGGTCCGTGGATGATGGTTCCGTGGTGGGTGACGGTCCCGCCGGCGCTGGTCGTGGGAGCAACGCTTGTTTGGTACTTCGTTCGGCTTGGGCGCGCGGAAGTGCCGCGCGAGCGGCGTTGGATTCGCCGCGCGTCGATCGTCTTCGCTGGTGCGTCGATTGCGCCGCTGGTGCGCGGGCTCACCTTCGTACACCCGCATGAAGATCGCATCGGTTTCGCCGTCGCTTGGTCGGCGGTGTTGTTCACGCTGCTGCCGTGCCTGTTGCTGGCGTTAGTCGATGTGTTCTTGACCACTCGGCGAGGATTGCGGGAGTTTCAAGAGCTTCGGCGGGAAACACTGGTTCGGCGGCCTGAGGAGCGATCCAATGGGTGAACGGCCGACATTGATGCGCCTGCCGATGGCTCTGCGGCCGCTGACCTGGTTGGCGGCGCGCGTTTACGGCGTCGCGGTTGGATGGCGCAACGCGCGGCTTTCCAAGGGCATTGGCGTGGGCGAGATCCGAGTGCGCGGCGTCGGCATCGGCGTCATTTCTGTCGGCAACATCACGGTCGGTGGGACGGGAAAGAGCCCGTTTGTCGCGTGGATTTGCGGTGAAATCGCGCGGTTGGGGCGTCGGCCCGTGATTGGCATGCGGGGATACACGCCGGGATTGGTGCGGAGAAATGCGGGCGGTTCATCGATGGCGTTGCTGTGCGACGAGGCGCAGGAATATGCGCTGACCGCGCCGATGGCGCTGGTGGTGGCGCATCCGAAACGGCGGCGGGCGCTCATCGCCGAGCTATCGCGCGAAGTGCATGCGGCGTGGATCGATGGCGCGGTCGTTGTGCTCGATGACGGCTTTCAACATCGCTTTGTTGCGCGCGCGCTCGACATTGTGCTGGTGGACGCAACGAGGACTGGGCTGGACGGCGACTTGCTGCCCAACGGAATCTTGCGTGAACCAGCGGGCAATCTCGCGCGCGCCGACATCGTGGTGCTGACCAAGGCGCACGATCCGGCACAGCGCGCGCGCGCGGAAGAGTTGGTGCGCGTGGCGCGCGGTCGAGGTGCCGATGCGGTGTGCGTGCACGAATGGGTTGGCATCGAGGTGCACGAGTCAGGCCAGTCGCCGCGCGAAGAATCGGTCAGCTGGTTGGCGCAGCGCGCGGTGATGACGGCGTGCGGACTGGGAAATCCAGCGCATTTTGAGGAAATGGCGGGCGCGACTGGTGCGCGCATCATTGCACGCCTGCGCGTGGGCGATCACCGGGCGATGCGCTGGAGCGATCTTGAGGCTGCGGGCAAAGACTCGGGCGCGCAAGTGATTGTGATGTCGCGAAAGGACTTGGTGAAGCTTGACGCAACGCGTGAGCTTCCTGCCGCGCTTTCTCGGGGATTCGTGATCGTTGTCCCTCGGCTTGCGTTGCGATTTATCGATGGCGAGGCGCGCGTGCGCGCTGCGATCACGGCCGTGACTCAACTCGATCCCAAACTTAGGGATGCAGGACTTCGCCAGTCCGAGTCGTGAGTTGATAGTCGTTGTAGGGGCGGCCGTTGATAATGCGTTGGCGATCGACAACGAACGCCGTTGACTGCACGGTGGAGCGAACGATGGGGTCGCGGTTGGATCCCAAGCGTGTGTCGTTGCGCATCGCGAAACTGGCGTCGTTGAGCTCGCCGGCTTGCACCAAGGACGGAAGATCTCGCATCCGATGAGGGATGGTGAAGACCGGGGCGTCTGAGCTGCAGCCGATGAGGAGAGTGGGGGCGGAAAGCGCCGTCAGAAGCAGGGCTAGTTGCGGGGGCAAAATGCTATTTTTTCGGTTGTCCACGGAGATTCCTCCGTCCAAACCCTGCCGCGTCCCCGCTCCCCGTCAACCCCGAGCCCTGTATCGGGCGGCAATCGCCAACGGTGGATTCGTCATAAGTGTCAGAACCCGCACTTGTGCAAAAAAGACCGTCCGAGAAACATCAACTCCCTTAAAGTTTTGTAGGTTCTTGACTTCTGTTGCGAACACAGGGCATACTCGCGGTATTCCCCAGTTGAACTTGATGGCGACTTGTAGTGGCCATCGAGACCTACATATCGAGGTGTGAGATGGCCACCACCACGAAAAAAGACTTGATCGAGCGTGTTGCTACGGAGACAGAGCTTTCGCGAGCTGATGTCCGCCGAGCAGTTCAGAGTTTTCTAGACCATGTGATTGGCGAGCTCGCTCGCGGTAACCGTTTGGAGTTCCGCGACTTCGGAGTGTTCGAGATCCGTGAGCGCGCTGGACGCGTTGCGCAGAACCCCAAGACGCTTGAGCGTGTTGCGGTTCCGCCTCGTAAGAGCGTGCGCTTCAAGGTTGGTCGTCTTATGCAGCAATCACTTTCGGACGGCACGGTCGTCCTTGTGCGAAGCCGCGAAGAAGACTGAACCTGTTGGTACAACCTCAATTGACACGCGGGACGCATTGAGCGTCCCGTATGTCTTTTTTGGGGTGTCTTTTTTGGGGTGTCTTTTTTGGGGTGTCTTTTTTGGGGCCGATCGTTCGACCTGTGGGAATCCTGACATGCGGCGTTGAGGGCGCGGCGGGTCGGGTAGCCTTGGCGGCGTGAGCGACCAATTCCACGGCAACTCCGGTTCTTCCTCCTCTTCGCAGGGATCGTCCGACGGCGGGTTTCGTCCGGGACGCGGTCGCCGTCCGCGCAACGATGGGCAGTCCGAGTCGCAGCGTCGCGATGTGGCCGCGTTGTTCGGCGCGGAGCCGCCCGTTGCGCTCGAAGCGGAAATGGGTCTCATCGGCGGCATTATTTGGGATCCGAAGGTCGTCGGCGATGTGATTACCGTGGTTCGTAACGGCGAGGATTTCTCGTCGCCACGGCATGGGCGAATCTACGACGCGATCGTGGAGATTTACGAGCGCCACGCGACCGTCGATCTTGTGCTGCTCAACCAGTTGCTCACTGATCGAGGCTTGGTCGACGCCGTTGGCGGGCTTGACTACATCGTGCAGCTTGCCGAGGGCGTTCCGAGCGCGGCCAACGCGGTGCATTGGGCGCGGGTCGTCCGCGAAAAAGCCACGCTGCGCGAGTTGATCGCCGCCGCGGGTGAGATCCTCGAGGAAGTGCACACGGCGCGCACGCCGGCGCAGAACCTGCTGGAAAGCGCCGAGCAGAAGATCTTCCGCATCGCCCAGAAGCGCGAGACCGGCGTGATGTCGACCGCCAGTGAACTCGTCAACGAGACGATGCGGATGATCGACGAGAGCGAAGGCAACGGATTCATGGGAGTCCGGACCGGCTACCCGCAGTTGGACGAGATGACCAACGGCCTGCAGAAGGGCGAAATGCTCATCCTTGCCGCGCGCCCATCGATGGGTAAGACCGCGCTGGCGTTGAATCTCCTGCAGCAGATTTCGCAGCACAATGTGCCCAGCGTGATGTTCAGCTTGGAAATGGGCAAGCAGCAACTGATCCAGCGCATGCTGTGCGCGTTGGGAGGGATCGACGCGCAACGCCTTCGCAAGCACATGCTCGGCAGCGACGACTACCGTCGACTGATGGCGGCGTGTGGCGAGATCTCCAAGCTGCCGATCTTCATCGACGACACCCCGGGACTTTCGCTGTTGGCGATGCGCTCGAAGGCGCGACGGCTGAAGGAACGCTACGGGATCGGCTTCATCGCGATCGACTATTTGCAGCTCATGAGCTCTGGCTCGCGCGTGGAGAGTCGCCAGTTGGAAGTCAGCGAAATTTCGCGCGGAATCAAGGCGATGGCGCGCGAACTTGATGTGCCGGTGCTGTGCTTGTCGCAGCTCAACCGCGCCGCTGAGCAGCGTGAAGGACACCGCCCGCGCATGAGCGACCTGCGTGAATCGGGCTCGATCGAGCAGGACGCCGACGTGGTGATGATGCTGCACCGCGAGGATTACTACCACCGTGGCGATGCCAACTGGGCCGACGAGAATCCCGACAAGGTCGGCACCGCGGAGCTCATTCTGGCCAAGCAGCGCAACGGTCCGACTGGCTCGGTGGACCTGACCTGGGATGGTTCGACCACGACTTTCAAGAGCCGTTCGTTTGCGGCACAGCCTGAGCGAAGCAGCCACGACGCTGGTCCGCGACGGGCCTTCGCCCCAACGCGCATGCGTGCGGCGGAGGAACCATCGGACGATTTACCGCTCTGAATGGTGGGGTTGGGGTGGTTGCGGCGAAGCGCGTGTTTTGATCATGAGTTTGATCATGAGTTTGATCATGACTCTCATCACGCTGCCGGATCTCGCTCGTGTCGGCGAGTTCGTCGGCGGGCGCTGCAATCTTGGATGGCTGGCGGCGTTACCCTGATCGCGCCGCGCACTCGCAGGCGCGGCGAGCATGAACGAACCGAACGAACCGGATCCAACTGAGTTGCAGGCGCTGCTTCGGCGCGCTGCTGACGGTGATTCGTTGGCGTGGAGCGCGATCGTCGCTGAGTTCGCGCCGCGGATCTTCGGATTGCTTCGCGCGCAGTGCCGCGATGGCGATTTAGCCGAGGAAATCACGCAGTCGACTTTCTGCACTTTGGCGGCCAAGATCAGCGCTTATGTCGAGACGGGTCGGTTTGAGTCGTGGGTTTTTCGCATCGCAATGAATCGGCTGCGCGATGAGATGCGCAGACGCTCGCGCCAGGCGCGGCCGATGGAAACCGAGCCGATGCAGGCGCGGAGCGTGCGGTCGAAAGGCATCGCGGACGCGGAAACTGACGAGATCCACGCGCGGCTCGCGCGGGCGATGGCGCGTTTGCCCGAGGCGGATCGCGAGATCATCGATCTGCGCCACACGGGCGCGATGAGTTTTAAGGCGTTATCTGACTATTACGAGGAGCCGGTCGGCACGCTGTTGGCGCGGCATCATCGAGCGCTGCGGAAGCTGCGGGTGATGCTTGAGGACATGGGCGTCAAGGCCGACGACGCCGGCGGGGTGGAGGGTTGACGGGCCGGGCGCGTTGGTCTGCATGGTTTGGACCTGTCGCGCGCCCAGTTTCGGCGCAGATTTGCCGGTCGGAAGCAGCGGAATCACGCGGTGGGACGCAATCGTGGGATATTCACGGCGTTGAGACTCTCGAAGCGCTCTCCCACTTTCAGTGGTTGGTGTGTTGAGGGGATGGGTTAGAACTCTGGTTAGAAATCGACGAGCCTGATTGATGAAACGCGACTCTTCCAACTTCGACGGCCGTGATCCAGGCCGTGATCCAGATCAGGAGGCGACCGCATTACCCGCGGACCTCGCGGATCTCGGTCGGCTGCTCGATCGGCAGGGCGCCTCGCAGCGCGGCGGGCTCTCGCGGGAAGCGCTTGAGCGCATTTCGGCGATGAGCGATCTGCAGTTGCCGTTGGTGCAGAGCAATGGTCCGCTGGTGATCGCGCGTATCGCGCGTATAGGTCGTGCGGACGCTTCGGCGACGCGGTATTGGCGGATCGCTGCGGCGATCGCGTTGATTGTGGGTATCGGCGGCGCGGTGTTGATCTTTGCCCGCGGATCGAACGATCCCGACCAGAAGATGGGAACGGGCGCCACGCTGGCTGATGGTTCGCGCGCGCCCGTGATCGACCCGGTTCCGGTCATCGCTCCCAAGTTCGTCGCGGCGGCTCCTTCGACCGTCTCCGGACGGCGCGGAGTTTCCGTCGAGCATTTGGAGCGCGCGCTTGCCGGCGCGAGTTCCGCGCGGGAGGCGTCGCTGCAGTTCCCCGACATCGACGCCGCGCTTGCCGCCGACATCGCGCCGCTGTTTCACGCGAGTTCGCTGCTTGACGGTGGCGGCACGACCTACGAGGATCTGTCCGGCGAGTTTGCCGCGATCGTCGCGCCAACTTCGTTTCACTGAATCACACTGCTCGACCGCGCCTGCTGATTGCTGGGCGTATCTGGAGGCTTCATGGGAATCCCAACCACTTCGGGAATCCGAACCGCTTCGATCTTTGCGCTAGCGATCTCAGGCGCCGCGATGGCGTTCGCCGCGCAGGATGCGAAGCAGCAGGCGCCGGTCAAGCCGGTTGCGCCCGAAACTCAGCCAGAGTCTGGGCAAGCCGAGCGGCCGGATCGAGGTCGACGCGGAGGTCGCGGGGGAATGCCGCAACCGCCGGACTGGCCTCGTGCGGGTGGATTCGGGCCAGGTCGCCAAGATGGTCGACAAGATGGCCGGCAGGATGGCGGACAAAACCCCGAGCGCCCGATGATCGAGGGTCTGGTGTTGGAAGGGCTGATTCCCAGCGAGTTCGGACGACGCGATTTGACCGACGCCGATGTTGCGCGCGTTGTCGCGGTTGCGCGGGAGATTTCGCCCGAATGGGGCGATGCAATCGAGGCGCGCATCACTCAGGACGCCGAGCAGGTCAAGGCGAGCCTTCGCACCAGCGGAAGGCGATTGCTGGGGATGGCGGCGCTCAAGGAGCGTGCGCCCAAGGTCTTCGCCGTGAAGGTTGCGGAGTTGCGCGCTCAGGCCGAGACGGAACGCGCGGCGTCTGAACTTCGAAGCGCCACCGAGTTGCGCGCCGGCGCCGAGGAAAGCGCGGCGTCGGTCGAGGCGATCGCGGCGCTGCAGAAGGAACTCGAAGCGGCGGCGGCGCGACAGGTTGACGCGACCATTGCCGCGCGCCAGGAGGAGCTCGTTGCGCTCGAGGATCGCTTGAAGAAGTTTCACAGTGATCTCGAGGCCGACTCGGGCCGGCGCGGGGTGCTCGTTGGCGAATTGGTAAAGCGTGTACAGAATCGCCGCGAGCCACAACGGCCCGCGCCGCCGCGCGAGTAGCATTCGCATCTCGATGTACAAGGCGCAGAATCATCAGGAGCGAATGCTTCACGAAAAACTTCGCGCCCGGCCGAGGCAGCGACTGGGCGTGGCGGGCCGAATTGGTTTCGCGGTGCTGGCATTTGTGCTGTTTTCCTGCGTCGCCAGCCTGCCGTGGTCTATGGGCACGGTCGCAAGCGGCGCCACCACCATCGCCCGCTACGAGGCGTCGAATCTCTCGCTGAACCTGATGCCGCCGGTGTGGCAGGGGCTCGGCGAGGTTGATCGGGCGCGCATGGACAGCGCGATAGCGGCGGGCCACTATGTGCCTGGGCGCGTGTTGGGAACCGATCGACTTGGCCGTGATGTGTTGGCGCGGCTGTTGGCGGGCGGCTCGGTGAGCTTGCTGGTGGGCCTGAGCGCGGCGGCAATTGCGGTGGTGTTTGGCACGCTTTACGGGTCGATCGCGGGAGCAGCGGGCGGGCGTATCGACGCGGTGCTGATGCGCATTGTCGACATTCTCTTTGGGCTGCCATCGATCCTGCTCGTGGTGCTGCTTGCGGTTGCGGTGGACGGAATCATCGAGCGTCGAGGGGCGGATTTGTCGCTGCTTGCGCGCCAGGCGATCAACATCACCACGCTGCTGGTGGCCATCGGCGGGGTGAGTTGGCTGACGATGGCGCGCGTCATTCGCGGGCAAGTCATGTCGCTGCGCGCCAAGCCGTTCATGGAGGCGTGCCGGGCGATTGGTGTTGGCGCGCCGCGGCAGTTCTACGCGCATCTGCTGCCCAATCTGGTGGGGCCGATCGCGGTGTACGCGGCGCTGGCGGTGCCGGCGGCGATCCTGTCCGAAAGTTTCCTCTCGTTTCTGGGGATCGGCGTGCGCGAGCCGCTGCCGAGCTGGGGAAACATGGCCGCCGACGGTCTGGGCGAATTGAACACGGTTGATAGCCGATGGTGGCTGCTGGTCGCGCCGTGTTTTGCCATTGCCTTGACGCTGGTCGCCCTCAATTTCCTGGGCGACGAATTGCGCGAGCGATTTGATCCGATGCGTGGGCGAAAGGTCGCCTAAGCGGCGCGGTAGGTCGGCGGGTCTGTGGTTAGGATGCGCCCCCCGCGTCAGGCTTCCTGCGGGTAGGGATCACCATGAACAACCGCTTTGGCTTCAAGGACTTCATCCAGATCGTGCTGCTCGGCGCGGTGCTCGTACTCGGTTGGCTGCAAATGGTGCAGCAGGACCGCGATCGAGTGCTGCAGCAAGACATGCTGGGCAAACTTTCCGCGATCGAGAAACAACTGTCGTCGGGCCGCGTCTCGGCGCCAACGCGCGACGGCGGTGCAACCGTGGCCGTCGCTTCGAGGGACGAATCATGGGCGCGTCCGGGCGTGAAGATCGAGTGGCAAGAGCCATGGGACTTCGCCAGTGATCCGCGCAAGGTGCCTGGTTTCCAGGAGGGCGGCGAGTTCACCGATCTTTTCGAGGCGCAGCCCGCCAAGATCACGCCGTTCCTGGGCAGCGATGTGTACGCCACCCGCGTATGCAACCGCGTGTGCGATTCACTCGGTGCTTACGACCCGACGACGCTCCGTTTCGTGGGTACGCTCGCCGACGCGTGGCAGCAAGATCCGGAGGGTCTGTGGATCCGCGTGCACATTCGCCCCGATGCGCGATTTAGCGATGGCGAGCAGGTCACGGCCGAGGATGTGCGCTGGACATTCAAGGACTTCATCTTCAATCCGTCGATCGAAGCCGAGCGCACCCGCTCGACGCTCGACCAGATCGAAGAGGTCAAGGTCCTCGGGCCCAAGACCGTCGAGTTCGTCTTCAACAAGGCGCTGTCGTTCAATATGGTGGCGGCGTTGGGCAACTACATTCTTCCCAAGCATTTCTACGAGAAATTCGAGCCTGCTCAGCTGAACAGTTCGACGGGTCTGCTGATGGGATCAGGACCGTTCCGACTTGAGCGGCTTGATCCGTCGGCGCAGTGGTCGCCGGGCCAGGACATCGTTCTTGTGCGCAACGAAAACCACTGGGGTCCGCGATCGCCTCTCGATAAGGTTCGCTTTAAGGTCGTGAACGATGATCTTGCCAGGCTTGTTGCTTACACCAACGGCGAAGGCGATCAAACTCTGCCGACTAGCCCGCAGTTTGTGAGCAAGACCAAAGAGCCGGACTGGGACAAGAACAACCAGTCGCTTTCGTGGATCAACATGCGGTCGGGCTATTCGTTTATTGCTTGGAATCAAGGGCCGCGCAACGGCAAGCCGACACCGTTCGGCGACAAGCGCGTGCGGCAGGGGCTCACGCTCTGCCTCGACCGCGAGCAGATGATCCGTGACATTTGGGAGGGCATCGGCGTGGTGGCGAAGGGGTCGGTGAATCCCGAGAGCCCAGCGTCGGACCCGAAGCTCAAGCCTTGGCCGTTTGACCCCGTGAAGGGCAAAGCGCTGCTGGCCGAGGCGGGATGGAAGGATCGCAACGGCGACGGAATTCTCGAGAACGAGAAGGGCGAGCCGTTTCGAATCGAGTTCACTCGCGCATCGGGCGGCGAGATCTACGAGCGCATTTCCAACTTCCTCAAGAGCAGTTACTCGAAGGTCGGGATCCAGGTCGACACCAAGGTCGTCGACTGGTCGATCATGCAGGAGATCACCAAATCGCGCGACTACGACGCGTTGATGATGGGTTGGTCGGCGAGTGCGCCCGAGAGCGACCCGCGGCAGATCTTCCATTCGGAGTCGATCAAGGAAGGTGGCGACAACTTTGTGCAGTGGCGTTCGGCCGAGGCCGATCAGCTGATCGATAAGATTCGCTTGACGCTCGAGTACGACGCGCGCATGCAGATCTGGCACGAGTTCGAGGCGACGCTTCATGATGAGCAGCCGTACACCTTCATCCGCGTTGCGCCGTGGCTGCGCTTCGTGAAGAAGACGATCGGCAATGTCCACCCGTACAAGACCGCGCTCGAGCCGTGGGAGTTTTTCCGCTACGGAGCGCAGGCGACCCCGGGCAATTGACGCGTGACCATGTCTGAGCCGCTGAACATCGCCATCACGAGGACGCGCGGATGCTGAATTACATCGTCCGCCGCGTGCTCTTCATGATTCCGACGCTGATCGGAATCACCTTCGTCGTGTTTTTGCTGTTGGCGCTTTCGCCGGGCGGAATCGGCGCGGCGCTTTCGGTTTCGGGTGGACAGCAGGATGCTTCGAAGGCGGCGATTCTGCAGGCGTATCTCGAGGATCGCTACGGCCTGAACGATCCGGTGATCGTGCAGTACGGTCGCTGGATGCATCGGATTTCTCCGCTGAAGTTCGGCACTCGTGACCAGGTCACGCTCGCGGGCGAGCGCCTACAGGAGCCGAAGCAGATTCCCGCGCCGCCGTTGTCGGCATTCGCGGGCGCAACGGTGGACCGTGCGGCGGTCGAAGCGGCGGCGTGCGATCCCAACCAACTCGTGTTGCGTGGAGCCAACGAGATCGAGTGTCAGCGCAACTACCGCAAGATTGCCAACGACGCACTGATCGCGCGATCGAAGTATCTCGCGGCTCGGCGCGGATTCGAGAGTGCGCTCGTCGATTACGCCAACGCGGCCGAGCGGCCTGATCTGCTTGATCGCAAGGGCAAGATCATCATGACGGGTCTTGAGACTGAGGTGCCCGATCAGGCGAACGCAGCGTGGCCCAAGGTCGAGGTTGCGGCGAAGGATCTGCGCGAGGCATTCGCGCGTGCTGTTGCTTCGCGGCAGGTACTGGCCCGCGCGTTTGCGGAGCGGCCGTTTCCTGAGGCGGGATTCACCGTGATTCCAGGCATTCTTTGGGTCGGCACCCCTGATCTCGGAACCGCGTTCTCGAAGTCGCGGCCAGTCACCGGGCTGCTGCTCGACGCGCTTCCAGTCACGCTACTGATCAACTTCATCGCATTTCCCATCATTTATCTGATCGCGATTCCATCAGGCATTCTGGCCAGCGCGCGCGCCGGCTCGTGGTTCGACAAACTTTCGGGTGCGACCTATGTCGCGCTCTGGTCGATCCCGACGGTGTGGGCGGGCGTGCTTGCGGTTGGATATCTCTCCAACAACCAGTATCTCGGCATGTTTCCCGTGTCGGGATTGCATGATCGAGCGGCGGAGTCGTGGACCTTTTTGCCTGGGATCCAGGCTGATGGGGTTTGGCACATGGGATGGTTGCTCGATGTGACCTGGCACATGGTGTTGCCGGTTTCGTGCCTGGTGTACGGCGGATTTGCCGTGCTTTCCAAGCAAACCCGCGCGGCCATGCTCGACAACTTCAGCGCCGACTATGTGCGCACCGCGAAGGCGAAGGGCGTTTCACGCAAGGATGTGGTGATTCACCATGTCTTTCGCAACAGTCTGTTGCCGCTCATCACCATGTTCGTGACGGTGTTTCCGGCAACGCTGGCGGGCTCGGTGGTCATCGAGCGCATCTTCTCGGTGCCGGGGATGGGCAGCCTGATGCTTGACGCGATCGCGCAGCGTGATCGTGAACTGATTCTCGCCAACACTTTCATGATTGCCGTGGTCAATCTTGGCGCGCTGCTGCTGGCGGACATTCTCTATGCGGTCGCGGATCCGCGGGTGAGCTATGAGTAAGCAATTGACGAAGGAGCCTGCGTCGATCAGCGGCATCGAGGCGATGCGCGGTGTGGGCGCGGCGCATGCCAAGGGATTTTGGGCCGACGCATGGGATCGCGTGGTCGGTCGATTCGGCGCGCGCATTGCGTTGGCGTGGATCGGCACCATTGCGTTTTTCGCCGTGATGGCGCCAGTTCTTGCCAACGCGCATCCGATCTATCGCAAGAACCTCGAGACCGGCGTGTGGGATTCGCCGCTGTGGCAGAACCTCACCAGCGTCGACATCGCGCTGTTAGCGGGCGCGCTGTTCGGCTTGCCGTTCGTGTGCATGCCGCTCGGCGCAGCGATGCGCGTGGGTATGCCCGAGCGATCTTCGCGCCTGTTGATGCTTCTGCTTGGCGCAGTGCAGGCGGGCCTAACAATCGTGATTTCGACCGGCGTTTCGGCATGGTCGCGTCATAGCGAGAGCGTGACTTGGATTCGCGAGTTGGCCAGGTCGAGTTCATTTCCGTGGATGGCTGCGAGCACGGTCGGCGTGGTCATGGCGATTCTGGCGGCGATGTTGGTCGGGCGGCCGGCGACGGGAGCGCGGGTGCGCTGGTTGGTGATTTTGCTGGCGGCGATGGTGGCGATCGGCGCATCGGCTTCGCGCTGGTCGGATCGACTGGTGAACTTCGATACCTACGACACCCAGGAATCGTCGGGCAAATACGACATTGTCTACACGCTGGTGCCGTTCTCTCCAGAGTTCGGGCGGTCGGACACCTATGTGTTTCCGCCGATGACGACGCTCGGCGAACGCGCGCCTGCGATGCAGGGCAGGCCGATTGGCCAACGGATCGTGCTGCTTGGCACCGACGCGCTGGGCAAGGATGTGCTCTCGCAGATGATGTGGGCGTGTAGGCTTTCTATCTCTATCGGCCTAGTTTCAACGGGAATCTCCGTGCTGATCGGTGTGAGCATCGGCGCGATCATGGGTTTCTTCGGCGGCTGGGTCGACCTACTGCTGTTTCGCGTGGTCGAGATATTCATGGCGATTCCCGTGCTGTTTCTGCTGATCGTGGCGGCGGCGGTGCTGCCGCGCAACACCTACATGATGATGGTGATCATCGGATGCGTGTCGTGGACGGGTGCGGCGCGATTCACGCGTGCGGAGTTTTTCAAGCTGCGCAAGCAGGATTTTGTGCAGGGCGCGCAAGCAGCCGGCCTTCCGCTGCGATCGGTATTGTTTCGCCACATGCTTCCAAACGGCGTGACCCCAGTGTTGGTGGACGCATCGTTCGCCGTTGCTGCCGCGATCATCGCCGAGGCAACGCTCTCCTACCTCGGCCTCGGCCCTGACGGACAATCGTCGTGGGGCAAGCTGCTATCGAGCGCAACGGGGACGACGGGCACCTTCGTGTGGTGGCTGGCGATCTTCCCTGGATTGGCGATCTTTCTTACGGTTCTGAGTTACAACATGCTTGGCGAGGCGATGCGCGACGCAATCGATCCGAAGCTCCGAAAGGCAGCGCATTGATGATGGATGCCGCGCAAGCAGCCTCGACGACACCTGTTCGAACCAAGCCGATTCTCGAGGTTGCCGATCTTGCGGTGAGCTTCGCCAACTCGGCGGGCGGCCCGCGCATCCAGGCGGTTGCTGGCGTGTCGATGACCGTGCATCCCAACCAGACTCTCGCGGTTGTCGGCGAGTCGGGTTGTGGCAAGAGTGTCACGGCGATGAGCACGATGCAGTTGATTCCGCGGCCGCCGGGACGGTTTGACCGCGGTTCGATTCTGTTCGACGGCAAAGACATCGTTTCCTGCACCGAGCGCGAAATGCTTTCGATTCGCGGCGGCAAGATCGCCATGATCTTTCAGGAGCCGATGACCAGCCTGAACCCGGTCTACACCATTGGCGATCAGATCATCGAGGCGATTCTGCTGCATCAGAATGTTGGCGCCGAAGAGGCGTGGAAGCTCGCGATTGCGGCGATGAACGATGTTGGCATTCCCAAGGCGCATGAGCGGATGCGCGCCTATCCGCATCAATTCTCTGGCGGCATGCGTCAGCGAGTGATGATCGCGATGGCGTTGGCCTGCCAGCCGAAGTTGCTGCTCGCCGACGAGCCGACCACCGCGCTCGACGTGACGATTCAGGCGCAGATCCTCGAACTGCTGCGCGAACTGCAGCGGACGCGCGGCATGGGAATCATGCTCATCACTCACAATCTCGGCGTGGTTGCCGAGAACGCCGATGTCGTCTGCGTGATGTATGCGGGGCGCGTGGTTGAATACGCGCGCGTGTTCGAACTCTTCGATAACCCGCTGCATCCATACACCCGCGGTTTGTTTAGTTCGATTCCGCTGCTGAAAGAGCGCAAGCATCGCTTGACCACCGTTGAGGAGGTCGTGCATGACCCCGCGCAATTCAAGCTGCAGCCCGCGCCTGGCGCGAAGTTTGCCGACAGTCTCGTGCCGTGGTGGCCTGAGCCGCCCGTGGGCGTGAAGCCTGAAATTGCGCGCAATCGCGACGAATACGCGCTGGTTCAGGTTGCGCCCACCCGCTGGGTTGGTTGCTTCAACACGCC
>QWPT01000089.1 GCA_003671075.1 Planctomycetota bacterium | reverse complement strand
CCCTTCGGCGACCTGAACGGCGACGGCGAGATCTCGAGCGCCGATCTCAAGGTGCTCCGCGGCAACTGGGGCCCGTACTGATCCGCCCGGCCCGCGCGGGCGGTACATTCCATTCTTGCGCATCGCCCTCTTCACCACCTGCCTCGCCGAAGCGCTCGCGCCGCGCGCGCTCAAGGCGACGGTGCTGGTGCTTGAGCATGTGCTCGAGCACGTGCTCGAGCATGAGGGCGTGACCGTCGAACTCCCCGCCGCGCAAACCTGCTGCGGACAGCCGATGCTTTCGAACGGCCTGCCCGCTGACGCAGCGATACTCGCTCGGCGTATGTGCGAAATCTTCGCGCCCTACAACGCCGTGGTCACGCCTTCGGGCTCCTGCTGCTCGGTGGTGCGCGAGAAATACGAGGCGCTGTTCGCGCGCGGTTCCGCTGACCACAAGGCGGTCGTCGCGCTCGCGGCCAAGACCTTCGAGCTCATCGAGTTTCTTGAGACGCAGCTCAAGATCGACCCCGCCACGCTGCGCGGCAAGACGCCATCCGCCGCCCCGATCACTTGCCACGACGCCTGCCATCTGCGCGGAATTCATCGCCACGGATCGACCGCGCCGTACCTCACGCGCGCGTGCTGCGGCGATGTGCGCGAACTCCCCGATGCCGCGCAGTGCTGCGGTTTCGGCGGCATGTTCAGCACGCAGTTTCCCGAAGTTTCCACCGCGCTCGGCGAAGAGAAGCTCGCGCATGTCGCGTCGACCGGCGCCGCGACGCTCGTCGCCAGCGACACGGGTTGCGCGGCGCATCTCGCGGGGCTCGCGCATCGCAAGAATGTCGCGCTGCGCGTGATTTCGCCCGCCGAAGCACTGGCCGAATCGCTCGGGTTGCTCGAAACCGGGGCCCCGAATGGGGGAAACCCCGGGGCCCCGAATGGGGGAAACCCCGGGGCCCCGAATGGGGGAAACCCCGGGGCCCCGAACGGGGGAAACCCCGGGGCCCCGAACGGGGGAAAACCATGAATCCGCTCATCGCCCCGCCGCTTCCCTTCGATATGAAGCCGCGCGCGCGCGATGCCGTGCGCGACCTCAAGTTGCAGCAGTTCGTCGGCAACGCCACGCACCTCAAGGACACGCAGCGCGGCGGCATCTTTGGCCGCGACTTCGGACACGACTACGACGAACTCCGCACCGTCGCGCGCGACACCAAGCAGTACGCGCTCGATCACCTCGACGAGCTTCTCGAGCGCTTCATCACCAATGCCGAGAAGTCGGGCGCGAAGGTCCACGCCGCAACCACCGGCCGCGAGGCCTGCGAGATCGCGCTCAACATCGCGCGCGCGCACGGCGCCCAAGGTCGAGCAATGTCGTGCGTCAAGAGCAAGTCGATGGTCACCGAGGAGATCGGCCTCCTGCCCGCGTTCGAGGCCGCGGGCATCAAGACGCTCGAGACCGATCTCGGCGAGTTCATCCTGCAAATCGACGGCGACGCGCCTTCGCACATCGTCACGCCGATGATCCACAAGGACCGCGTGGCAACGGCGAAGAGTTTCGTGCGCGAACTCGGCGCGCGCTACACCGAGGATCCGACCGAGCTCACCATGATTGCGCGCGCGCACATGCGCGGGCTCTATCGCACGGCCGACCTTGGCGTTTCGGGCGCGAATTTCCTGCTCGCCGACGAAGGCGCGGCGGTCATCTGCACCAATGAAGGCAACTTCGATCTCTCTGTCGGCGGCCCGCCCGTGCACATCGTGTTCGTGGGGATCGAGAAGCTCATCCGCGGCGCGTGCGACCTCGCGCCGTTCCTCAAGCTGCTCGCGCGCAGCGGCACGGCGCAACCGCTCACGGTCTACACCAGCTTCGTGCGCGGACCGCGGCGAGTGGGCGAGCATGGTGGACCGAAGGAGTTGCACTTCGTACTCGTCGACGCAGGCCGAGTGGGCGTCCTCGCGAGCGAGAAGCGTGATTTGCTGCGCTGCATCCGCTGCGGCGCGTGCCTGAACGCGTGTCCTGTGTATCGCAAGGTCGGCGGACATTCCTACGGCTCGATGTACGCGGGGCCGATCGGCGCGGTGCTCACGCCCGAGCTCGAGCGCGCGCAGGGCAACACCGATGCCGGCCTCGCAAACTACGCGGATCTCCCGCGCGCGAGCTCGCTTTGCGGCGCGTGCTACGAGGCGTGCCCGGTCAAGATCGATATCCCGAAGTTCCTGATGCACGACCGCGCGCGCCTGCGCGAACGCGGGTTGTCGCCGAAGTCGGAAGGTCACATGCTCAAGCTGTGGCGTTGGCTTGCGGAGCGGCCGGCGATGTTCCGGTTTGCGATCCGCGCGGTGCGGCTACATGCGCGCATGCTCGGTTCGAAGGATGCTCGCAGCGGCGCCGAACATTCGTGGATCAAGTCGGCGCCTGGCCCCGGCGCTGGATGGACGCAGTCGCGCGACCTCGGCATCGCAACTGGCGAGAGCTTCCGCGAATGGTTCGCCCGTCGCGACAATAAATCGGGAGGCGGACGATGAGTGCGCGCGGCCCAGCCATCGATGCGTTGCTCGCGCGCGTGCGCGAAGCCGTGCGCGCGCAAGCGGTGACGGTCGCCGCCGTACCCGCGCACACGGTCGTGCGTCGCATTGCGCGCGATCAGGCGGACCTCGCATCGCTCTTCGCGGCTAAGGCGCAGTCGGTCGGCATGCGCGTCACACGCGTCACCGACGCGCAACTCGACGCAACGCTCGCGAAACTTCTCGAATCTCGAGCAATGACCGTGGTCGCCATGCGTGACCCGAGCCTCGCTGCCCGCGCCAACGCCGCAGCGGGCGCGCGCCTTGCGCCCAACAACAACGACGATCTCCTGTTTGACTGCGAAGTTGGCATCACCGATGTCGATTGCGCGATCGCGGAGAGCGGCTCGCTGGTGATCTCAACCAACGGCCGCATCCGCAACGCCTGGGTCACGCCGCCGATCCACATCGCTGTCGTGCGCGCGGCGCAGGTCCTCGCCGACCTCGTCGACCTGTTCGAGTTGCGCCCAGACACGCTCGACGCAGCGTCGACCACCATCATCACCGGCCCCTCGAAGACCGCCGACATCGAGGGCGTGCTGGTCACGGGCGTGCACGGGCCGGCCGAGGTCGAGATCGTGCTGGTCGGCTGACCATTCACGCGGGCCCCCGTCCGTGCGGGCGCACCCCCGATCATCGCCCCGGCGAGATCGGCCTCCTCAATCGTGCGCGACTTCATCGACGAGGCCATCCGCGCGGACGGCGTCGATCCGCGCGCGCTCCTCTTCCCCTAACCCCCGCTATCGGCTCAATGCGCTCTCGCAGAGCGAACGCGCGAGAACCGTCGGAGCGGTCATCGCGGGTCTGCGTCAGCTCCCAGAAGATTGCTGCGACACTGACACGATTCAAACCATCCTTGTTGAGTTGTATCCGCTGTTGTTCAGGCATGGTGTCGGGCTTAGTCTCGAGACGGAACTTTCTGGCACTCGAGCCGGCAGGTGCTTGGCGCGAATGATTGCGCATGAGGAGTCGGTACAGAAGGCTCGAAAACAGCACGAGGCCTACCAGAGCCCCGAGGCTGTCAAAGAGCGCGTGCGCGTTCGGAAAGCTGAGAAGGCGCAGGCTCACTCCTTGCGTCAGTCGCCAGGTCAGTCGCAAGGTCAAGCGCGCGCTGCTGCGCGCCAAGAGCTGCTTGCGGCGCTTGGTCGGCTCTCGGCCTCCGACCGGCTCGTCAGGTTCGCAGTTGATTCCCTACTGAACATCGATTCGGTCTCTCACGATTTGATTCCCGTAGAGAGCGGCGTAGTCAGCAGTTTGGATAGGGCAACCGCTCTCACACTTCTCGCGCGCGTCGGACAACGGAAAGGTGCGTGGGATGGTCTGCGGCGCGCGCTCGAGACCCAACTCTCGGCGGGGAGTGTTTGAGAATGCTCCCTTCCTTGTCCATGATGCTGAGATACTCTCTATGAACCTCCACACGAATCACGGCAACCCAACAGCAGGTTTGTGCCTGCACTCATGCGTGCCTATAGACTCAGAACAATGAAACATTTTTTATCCAGCATTGTGAACGCGGGCGTGGTCACCATATTTACAAGTGGCGTTATGACGATCTTAAACGCCGATCATTTCGCATTCACAACATGGCTTAGAAATTGGTGCGTAAGTTGGAGCATTGTGTTCGTCTATGTGTTTCTAATCGCGGGTCGTGTTTCAAAAAAGATTCATGGGCTTTGAATGCGCGCGGCGCAATTGAATTGTTCCGCGGCGAGGCAGAGCGCGATCGGGGACAGGCACCTTAGACCTTCACACTGGACCTCCACACGAATCACGGACACCCCCAACGGCAGGTTTTCGCTGGTCAAGTCGCATGAGCTGTCCATTCGCATGAGCTGTCCATTCGCAAGGCGGCTGATCGATTTGGGATTTCAATTCACACGTTGGACAATTGGATCCGTCGTGGTCGCCCCAAACGAACGGTGTAAGTGCCAAGTGGTCCGCCGAAGACGCTTGCGGAAGCTGAGGCTTGCGTGCGCGCGTTGGAAGCAGATGTGCGTCGATTGACGCTAAAGCGAGAGATCCTAAAAAAGCGGCGGCGTACTTTGCAAAGGAGCAATCGTGAAGATCGATTCAGTCTCTCACGATTTGATTCCCGTAGAGAGTGGAGTAGTCAGCAGTTTGGATAGGGCAACCGCTCTCACCCTTCTCTCGCGCGCGGTGTGCGAGACAGATTGATTTGAGTTTCCCGAATCGCCACCTCAGTCGGCTCTTGCGCCCCATGACGGAACACCCGACCAGTGCGTCCACGCGGCACCACTCAAGTGGTGGCACCCATGAAGGCTGTCCCTCTGTGTCCATGATGTTGAGACACTCTCCATCGCTCCGACAGAATCGTGATCTTGGCTTGCCTGTCCAATGCACTCTGCCCAAGGCGCTGTTCGGCGCTCTTCGGCGCTTACCGCGGTTCTTTTTCTGTCGCAGCAAAGACGATTTGCACTTGACCTGCTGCGACACCATCTAGATCGAGCCGCGCGATTGCGGTTCTGAGCGTGGCGATGGTGCCGGTGGCTTTCACGCGCGTCAGCGACTCCCAGACAGGCGAGTTGCCCTTCGTGAATGGCTCGATGAGCCGAAGTTGCTGTTCTCTAAACTCGACTCCCTCGGGAGCAATCCAACGAATATGCAGCGGTCGAAGAGCGTTTGGCTCCTCGCTCGAATCACGGATGAGGCAGACAATCGTGGTCTCGGTGCCAGCGCCGAGCTCGAGAAGTCGTGGTGTGATCGCGAGGGGTGCGCGTCCCGCAATGTCGACGACGCCGCGCGCAACGAGGGTGATGTGGCGCGTAGTTCCATCGTCGAGCACGGCCACAACATCGACGCGCTTCTCTCCTTCCGTCGTCACATCGAAGGTGATGGGAATCGAAACCGACTCGTTCTTTGGGATCAGCTTCGGGGCATCGGCGACCCGCGCACATCCGCACGAAGCAGACACCGCCTCGATCCGACAGTCTTGGTCCGTGCGACCGTTCATCGTCATGGCGTCATGAAGGCGGAAGCTTCCACCAGAGATCACGACATCGCCGAGGTCAACATAGGTCGACGATCGGGAGTGGAGATCGCTTGCTCGCAGCGCAATCAATCCTGCATTGGTAAGGGCGCAGACTCCGAAGAATGCGAGACAGATCCATCGCGGCGGCGCAGCAGAACTCGTCGCCGATGCAGACGCATCGACGGGAAAACCAATGCCAAGGCGCCGTCTTCGCCACGCGATGGCAACGGTCCACCCACCAATCACAGCCAATGCGACAGTTACAACAAATCGAACGATCTGCGCCTCCGGCTCTGCCAACGCGACGGGTCCACGCGACAGCGCAGCGCCGCTCTCGATGCGCGGTTGCATGCTGCCCGCTCGGCACATCCTCCACGGCCAGCGATCTTCGCGAGCGGAGTCGAGTTCCAGCGATAACGAGCCGCGCGTCGCCGATCGTTCCGAAAGCACCGATGCGGAGGTCGGAAACGCCAGCCCCATCGACAAGCCATTGTGCAGGCTGCAGAAACGGCGACGGACGCGAACTCGCGCGGTTCGCCTCAATGAGCTCATATCCTGTGCGCTGAGCGTCGGGCGATACACGACCAGGAAACCATGCGAAGTTCGCGCGTTCGGCTGACTGAGCCACCGAGCTTCCGTGAACATCTTTCCAAACCAAGACGCTGGCTTCGCCGCCACAAGGTTCAGGAAAACTAGTTGAAGGCTCGGTGGGAACGGGTACACGGCACACAAGGCGCGTAAGCCGCGGCGTAGATGAGTCGGAGAAAGTCAGCGTGGTTGGCACAAGTCCAGGTGCTCCCCATACATTTGGAAGAGTCCACACATACTGCTCGCCATCGATGCGTGAGATAGCATCGCTTGGCGTGAGGGCCAGCACATCAGCGATGCGCGGAAGCGGTAACCCAGCTACTCCAGGTACGAACTGAGCGAGCAGAGGAATGTCTTCAAACGGTCCAGACAAGACCGGGGTCGACGAAATTGAAACCGTTCCAGTTTCTCCGCGCCCTTGATGCACGAAGGCGAGCTTTGATTCGCCGAACCATGCAATCTCCACAGGGGCGTGACCACCGGCGCCGCGCCCATGACGACAAGCGTGACGACAAGCGTGACGCGAAACGCATACTTGCGGCCGACGCGATCGCCAATGCGGCCAAAAAAAGCGCGCCGAAAGGGCGGACGATGAAGCTGACGGTGAAGGTGGAGAGATTCGCGATGAACGCAAGCGAGTCATTGCCGCTGGGATAAAACAGCGGCGCAATGATCATGGCGAGACTTCCGAAAATGTAAAAGTCGTACCACTCGATGACGGTCCCAACACTGGAGGCGGCGATGACTCGCCAGATCTGACTGCGATCGATTGACTGTGTCTGCATAGGGCGCGCAATCTGGCGCACGCGTGGCGATGAGCGGCGCCGTCGCGCGTTGCAAGAGTCAGTTGCTCGGCGAGCGATTCCAACGCGTCAAGCCGTCGTCGCCCGTGAGTCCACCAGCGAACCACGTCCAATCATCGGCAACGTTGGCGTCGACTGCCTCGCGAAGTTGTCGATCAATTTCGAGCTTCGTGAGTACGTTGTCTCTGTTCTTGGCGTCGACTGCCTCGCGATCGCGTCGATCAATCTTGTCTTTGTCGATGCCACCAGTGAGCCCGCTGGCACCAGTAGGGATTCCACTGCGACCGTGTTGATCAATCTTGTCATTGCCGACGCTCCAAAGCGTTGGAAGACCGTCGACGAGCGTGTACTTGATCGCGTCTCCCGTATGAGGATCTTTGGGAACCGCAGTCAGAAACTCGGGAACGAGCGCATCCATCGTGGTCGGCCACGCGCCTGCGTGGGCGCGACGGAACTGCTCGAGCGCAATGGCGGTTTGGGCAGCGATCGAGTTGCCCTCGCCGCGGCGCCGATTGAGGCCGGCTTTCGCAACAGCGGGGATGAAGAGCCGAGGGAGAAACCATTTCTGTTGTGCGAGCGTGCTCGCATTCACGCGTTTCTCAAATTGCTCCTCGAATTCGAAATCTTGTTGCCACAACGGAAGCGTTGATTGATGCTCGGCATCACGATAAAGCGTCTCGCAGATTTCAGTCGTTTCTTTGCGCGTCGCGGAGATCAATGCACCAACCGGGGCAAGGAGCATGCCGACTGGGCTCTCGCCGCTCGGCAGTGGGCTGATCGGTTCGACGCGCGGACTGAACCGCGCCAGTTGACCTATCGAGTAGACGGGGTTGAAGAGTCCGTCGCCGTTGCCGTCATCTGAAAAGGTTCGTTGCACCAAATCTTGCATCATGAGCAATTCGACTGAGAGATTCACTTGATATGCCGTGTCGGGAATCTCGCGGAGAAGAATGCGCAGCGCGGTCAGTTGCTCGTCACTGAGCGATTGCGGGCGCCATTCCAACGCCATGAGAATGCGGTTGGTCGCGAGATTGCGAATGCTGTTTCCAATCAATTGCGAAATGAGCGTGCCGTCTTCTTCGGCATGATGCGCGAGACCGATGATGGCTGTGATGTTGCGAGTGAAGCGGGCGCCGTCGTCGTTTTGGGCTGCAAGAAGAGAGTCTGCGGCGAGCATGCGCGCTGCGTCGCGCAAGAGTTTGAGTTGAGGCAGAAGCACTTCAAGCAACGGAAACCCCGTCTGTGCGCGCGAATTCAAAAGTGGATCCAGCGCAAACACATCAGCGTCTTCGAGCTGCGTGGTGGTGTGAGGCACATATCCAAGCGCAGGCATGCTTGCCGCGCGCGCAAGTAACTCGAGACCGGCCGCGCGCTCAGTAAGTGCCGCGCTTTGCAACGCCCACGCGGCATCATCCACGACCGCGGCGTCAAGCCCTGTGCCACCACGCACGTTGACGCACTCAGTGAAGGCCAAGCCTTCGCGCTTCAACACGCCATTCGCATCCCAACTCGATCGATCTGCGAGAAGCACGAGCCCTTGTTTGTAGATCGGCCACGCGCGTTCATGCTCCGCGACTTTCGGAAGCATCGAGTGAAACCGAGCAATAGGATCGAACGAAATCACAGGCCTCTGCATCCAAAGAAACGCAACAGAAACCGCATAGAACGTGATGAAAAGTAGGAACGCGTAGCCCGACGCAATGCGCACGCGGCGAAATGCACGATCAAGCGGCGAACGCTTCGCCATCGCGCCTGCGCGCAAAAGTTTCGCGGAAGTGCGCGCGTCACCAAAGTTCGCGATGAGTTCGTCGGCACTCTTGCCAGTGTCGAGCCCATCCAAAAAATGCGCCGTAAGTTCACGCTTAATGTCAGCGCGTTCATGGGCACGCAACTTGGTCAGTCGCGAGACCGAATCCACGAGGACCCCAATTTCGCGGGGAAGAGGCAGCGTGGATGGAGTGGTGTTGGTCATGGTGTTTCTAGATGGTGTTTCTAGATGGTGTTTCTAGATGGTGTTTGTAAATGGTGTTTCTCTCGAGCCGATCTTCACTCACGCACACGCACTCACAACCCCAAGCGATCCCATCGCCTGCGTCACCGCGCGCCACTGCAGCGAATCAGCCGCAAGCCGCTTGCGTCCAGCGGGAGTGAGCCTGTAGTACTTCCGAGGTCGCGCACCTTCCTCATTCCAACGACTGATGACGAATCCCTTCGCCTCCAAGTTGTAGAGCAACGGATAGAGCGTGCTCTGCCCCATCGCAAGAATCCCATCAGTGCGCGTGTCAATCGCCTCGACAAGCTCATAGCCATACATCTCATTGCGCTCCAGCAATTTCAAAATCGCCGTGGGGCCAGCCCCCCGCATAAGTTCACGATCAACAGGAGTAGGAGGTGTGCGCGGGGAGCTCATGTCAACATACTATGTGTGACATAGTGTGTTGTCAATAGCGTGAGGGACGGGGTAAGGGAAAGGGGCAATGGACTTCTGGACTTGGACTTCCACACGAATCACGGACACCCCCAACAGCAGGTTTGCGCCTGCCAGAAGGAGTGTGTTTTATGTCGAGTATGCGTTCCTAATACACCGGAGTTCCGCGAGGCTGCCGTTGCGCTGGTCA
>QWPT01000088.1 GCA_003671075.1 Planctomycetota bacterium | reverse complement strand
CCGACAGTCTCGTGCCGTGGTGGCCTGAGCCGCCCGTGGGCGTGAAGCCTGAAATTGCGCGCAATCGCGACGAATACGCGCTGGTTCAGGTTGCGCCCACCCGCTGGGTTGGTTGCTTCAACACGCCGTGGGTTGAAGAGCATCCCAGCCCAAGACCAGACTTGGACTATCGACGCGACGATCTCACCTGAGCGCGCAACACTGAACAGTGAACGGAACTCACTATGCCAACATCGAAGAAGAAGGCTATCGCCACCAAGAAGGCCACCATGAAGAAGGCCACCAGCGCGAAGCCTGTTGCCAAGAAACCTGCGACGAAGTTGGTGGAGGTCGGCGCGATTGCGCCTGCGTTTGCACTGCTGAACGAGGCGGGAAAGATGGTTTCGCTTGCGGATTTCAAGGGAAAAACCGTCGTCGTCTACTTCTATCCGAAGGACGACACTTCCGGCTGCACGGTGGAGGCGTGTGACTTTCGCGACAACCTCGCGCAGTTCAAAAAACTTGGTTGCACAGTTTTTGGCGTGAGTCCCGACTCGGTGAAGAGCCACGCGAAGTTCATCGCCAAGCACACGCTCGGTGCGCTCACGCTGTTGGCCGATGAGCCGGCGAATGAAGGCGGCACTCCTTCGGTGTGCGCCGCATATGGCGTGTGGCAAGAGAAGAGCATGTACGGACGCGCGTACATGGGCGTGGTTCGCACGACCTATGTGATTGCCAAGAACGGCACCGTCGCCAACCGATTCGACAAGGTCAGTGTTGACGGGCATGTAGGCGAAGTTGTGGCTGCGGTGAAGGCGATTGCCTGACACGGGTGTGGCGCGTTACTCTGCGCCCATGCACACCGTCGAGATTCAGTTCAAGCGGCTGCGCGCGAGCGCGATCCTTCCGGTCTACCAGACGCAATTGGCGGCGGGGATGGACCTGTCGGCGGACATCGACGCGCCTTTGCTGATGCAGCCTGGTGACATTGCGATGATTCGGTGCGGGTTCGCCATGGCGCTGCCGCCGGGTTTCGAGGCGCAGGTTCGACCGAGGTCTGGGCTCGCAACCAAGTTCGGAATCACGATGCCCAATGCGCCGGGCACGGTCGACGCCGACTACCGAGGAGAGATGATGGTGCCGCTGATAAACCTCGGCCGAGCACCGTTCTTGGTTGAGCCGCGCATGCGGGTGGCCCAGATGGTGATTTCCAGAGTGGAGCGCGCGCAAGTCATTGAAGTCGATCAACTTACGGAGACTGCTCGCGGACAGGGCGGGTTTGGTTCGACGGGTGTTGGTCATGCGCCAAAACATGAGCCAAATCATGAGCCGAATCATGGTTCGGCCAACGGACCCGCTCCGTCAATCTAGACGAGGCGTGCCTTCCCGAAACGCGGGGATTTCGTCACAATGGCAGGTCTCCGGTAGGCCGGAGGAAACAGGAGCCTCGTTTGACGACCGCGACCGCTGTAGCCGTGCATGTCCCACTTCTTGACCTCAAGGCGCAGTACGCCACGATCCGCGCCGAGATCGAGCCTGTCGTCAAAGAAGTGATCGAGAGCCAGTACTTCATCGGAGGGCCGAAGATCGCCGAGCTCGAGGTCGAGACGGCGAAGTACTGTCGGACCAAGCATGCGATTGGTTGTGCCAACGGATCGGATGCGATCGTTCTTGCGCTGCAGGCGCTCGGCATCAAGGCTGGCGACGCCGTGCTGTGTCCAACCTTCACTTTCTTCGCGACCGCGGGAAGTGTGCATCGGCTTGGCGCGACTCCGGTGTTCGTCGATTGCGATCCAGCGACTTTGAACATTTGCCCCGAATCGACGCGCGCGGCGTTTCATTGCCACAAGAACATCAAGGCGATCGTCCCCGTGCATCTGTTCGGTCAGGCCTGCGACCTTGATGCGATTCTTGCGATTGCGCAGGAGCAGGGCGTGCCGGTGGTTGAGGACGCTGCGCAGGCGATCGGCACTGAGGATGCGCAGGGCAAGCGCGTGGGTTCGCGCGGGACCATTGGAACGCTGAGCTACTTTCCCTCGAAGAATCTCGGTGGTTTTGGCGACGGCGGCATGATCACCACCAACGACGACGCGTTGGCGACGCGCATGATGCGGCTGCGCAATCACGGCATGGAGCCGAAGTACTACCACGACGAAATCGGCATGAACTCGCGTCTCGATGCGCTGCAGGCCGCGGTGCTGTTGGTGAAGATGCGCCATATCGACGCGTGGAGCGCGGGGCGCCAGCGCAATGCGGCGTACTACGACTCCCAGTTTGCCAACGCGGGTGCGCTCGATTCGGGCACGCCGCTTTCGACCGGTGGATTGGCGCTGCGTTTTCCCAAGGCCGCGCCACGCGGCGCGCGCCACATCTACAACCAGTACACCATTCGCGTGCCGGCGGAGATTCGCGATGCAGTGCGTCAGGATCTCGCTGACCGCAAGATCGGCACCGAAATCTACTATCCAGTGCCGCTTCACTTGCAGAAGTGCTTCGCGGATTTGAACTACGCCAAGGGCATGTTCCCCCACGCCGAACGCGCCGCGCTTGAGGCCATCGCCTTGCCGATCTACCCCGACCTTGTGCCCGCGCAGTTGGCGCATGTGGCGGCATCGGTGATCGAATCGATCCGCACTCGGACTGCGAGCGCTTCATGAATCTGAACTATCGGCGCAAGAAGCGCGAGCGTCACCATGCTGCGGCCCAAGACGAGGATTCGTCGGGCGCGCCGCATCTTGAGCACCAGTTGGTTGCGCGCGGCGAGGCACAGTTGGTTACGACCGATGCCGATCTCGCGGAAGCGATGGCGCATGTGCGCGAGATGGGCATGTTCGCCTACGACACCGAATTCATCGGCGAGGAAAGCTACTGGCCGCGCATCTGCGTGGTGCAGATTGCCACCACCGAGCGCGTGGTTCTTGTGGACGCCGTTGCGGTGACCGATCTCAAGCCGATCTTTGAACTCGTTGCCGATCCGGCGCTGCTGACCTTGGTGCATGCGGGAACGCAGGACCTCGAGCCAGTGCGCCGGCTGCTCGGATGCGAGCCAGCCAACACGCTCGATGTGCAGGTTGCCGCGGCGTTTGCCGAGATGCCTTGGCCCGCTGGACTTGAGAAGCTGGTGGAGCGTTTCGCGGGCCACAAGCTTACGAAGGGCCACACCTTCACCAACTGGGATGCGCGTCCGTTGACGGCGTCACAGTTGCGCTATGCGGCCGACGATGTGCGCTACCTACCGCTGGTCTGGGAGCGTCTGCGCGCAGAGCTTGAACGCCGCGGTTCCCTGGCGTGGGCGATGTTGGAGTGCGAGCAAAGCGTGAAGATTCCTGCGCGTTTCGACGAGGATTCGCAGATGCGCCGCACGCTGAAGAGCTGGCCGATGAAGCCCGCGCAGATTCCGACGCTGCGCTTGCTCACGCGGCTTCGTGATGAAATCGCGCGTAAGGAAGACTTGCCGCATCGCGTGGTGATGCCTGACGAGACTGTTGCCGAGATGGTGAAGCAGCGTCCGGTTTCGCCGCAGCAACTGGCGGCGGTGCGCGGCTTGCCCAAGCGTTTCGCGCAGAAGTACAGCGATGCCATCGCACAGGCTGTCGACGAAGGCGCAAAGAGCGCGCCGGAGAAGATGCAGCATGGCAGGAACTATGACGAAACTGCGGAGGATCGTTCGCGCATCGACGCGCTCTTGGCAATCATCAGCGCGCGCTGCATCGCCATGGGACTTGCGCCGGGAATGGTGGCCACACGCGGCGACCTTGCCCGTTGGTGGATGACCCGCGCATCGAAGAGCCCGGAAGCGTTGTTTGAAGCGGGCGATTGGCGCATCGAGGCGATGGGTCATTGGCTCGACAACTTCATGAAGGGCGACGCAACGGTGTCGATTTCGTGGCAGGACGGCGGACCTTCACTGTTGGACAAGTGAACTCATGCGCGCGATAAATCCAGCAAACGGTAAGTCGTTCGGTCCCGAGTTTTTCTGTTCGACGCGAGCGCAGCTTGAGGCGATGGGCGAGAGCGCCATCGACGCGGTCGACTTTCTTGCGGATGCCCCGGGCGCGCAGATCGCAGGATTTCTCGACGATTACGCGGTTCGGCTCGAGGGCGACCGCGCTCAGTTGTCGGTACTCGCACATGAGGAGACGGCGTTGGCGTTGGTGCCGCGGCTGTCCGAGGTCGAGTTCAATCGCATGACCTTTCAACTGCGCGAGGCGGCGAATTGCCTGCGCGATGAATCGTGGCGCGAGATTGCCCGCGATGAGAAGAACAACATGCGCGCCACGCTGGTGCCGTTGGGCGGCGCGGTGCTCTGCGTTGGTCCGTCGAACTTTCCACTGGCGTTTAACGGCATTTCGGGTGGGGATTTCTGCGCCGCAATCGCTGCGCGCAATCCAGTGATCGCCAAGGCGCATCCAGGTCATCCGAACACTTCGGCACGATTGTTTGCTCACGCTTGCGCCGCGCGCGATGGTGCGCGCTTGCCGGCCGCCGCCTTGCAGATGTTCTACGAGTGCGCGCCCGACGACGGCGTTGCGCTGCTCGGCCACGCCGGCGTTGCTGCGCTTGGATTCACCGGCTCGCGCGCGTCGGGCATGCGGCTGAAGGCGGTCTGCGATGGATTGGGCAAGCCGGCGAGTTTGGAGATGTCGTCGGTGAACCCAGTGTTCGTGGCGTCGGGTGCGGCCGAGGCGCGCGCGCAGACGATCGCGGAAAGCTGGGTTTCCTCGCTACTTCTTGGTGGTGGTCAGTTTTGCACCAAGCCAGGCGTGCTCTTGGTTTCGGGCTTGAAGGCAGCGGATCGTGTGTGCGCGCGCGCGGCGGAACTCATGCGCGCTGCGCCGTCGGTGGTGCTGCTAACCGACGCGGTGCGCGCGCATCTCGCTGGTTCGATCGAGGATTTGCGGCGCGCGGGCGTGCATCCGATCTGCGGCGGCCGCGAGACTTCGCCGGGCTTTCGCTTCGAGCCCACGCTGATGAGCGTCGATGCCGCGCAAGCGCGTGAGTTGCGCGCACTGGTCATGGCCGAGGCGTTCGGACCGTTGGGCGTGATCGTGTGCGTCGAAGACGATGCGCAACTGGTGGACTTTGCCCGCGCGCTCGACGGGCAGCTCGCGAGCACGATCATTTCTGATCCAAGCGACAGCGCAACGCGTGCGAAACTGATGGGAATCCTGCGTTTTAAGGCTGGCCGCATACTGGACGAAGCCATGCCGACCGGCGTGGCCGTATCGCCGGCGATGGTGCACGGCGGTCCGTTTCCCGCCACGGGCGACGCGCGCTTCACCGCGGTGGGACTCCCATCGGCGGCGAAGCGCTTCTCCAAAGCGTTGTGCCTTGATCGCGTGCGCTAAGCGATTACCTTTGGTGTGCGTGAAATCCGCCAACCGAAAGTCATCGAGACAATCGATCAGCGCAGTGCGTGACGAATGATCTCGATTGCGCGCGCGCGCTCCACGCCTTCGAGCGGCTGGCGCGGCGCTCGTACCCGCTCATCGCCAGTCTGCGTTTCGGCCATGACCAGCTTGATCAGCTGCACAAACTCAGGCACGGTGTCGAGGCGCAGCAGCGGAAGAAACCAGCGGTAGAGCGCGTCGCACTCGGCAATGTCTTTCGGTAGAACCGATTGGGCGAGGTTAAATAGCCGCACGCTTTCGGTGGGCATCGCGTTGGCGAGGCCGGCGATCCAGCCGCAGGCACCCATGCGCGCGCCTTCGACGGCGCAGTCATCGAGACCGACGAGCGCGCCGATTCCTGCAGATGGTCCATGGCGGGATTTGCTCGCCCGCGTTGCGCTGCCCGCGATCAGCGCGGTGAGTTTGCGCGCATCTCCCGACGAATCCTTCACCGCGACGAGATTCGCGTGCTTGTCGGCGAGCTCGAAAGTTTGATCCGCGCTTACATCGACCGTGTATGCGGCGGGGTTGTTGTAGAGCATCATCGGCAGCGGAGCCGCGCCGAGCATTGCTTCGAAATGCGCTCGGTATTCGCGCCACGGTCCCTTGTGAACATACGGCGGAAGGATCATGCAACCGCGTACGCCAATGCGCTCGGCGGCCTCGACCTGCTTGACGGCCTCGCGGGTGGAAGCTGCGGAAATCGTGGCGAAAGCGTTGCCTGCCGCGCCATTGCTGCCCTCGCTGGCGGCGGCGATGGTGCGCCAGCCTTCGACGCGCTCATCGAAGGAAAGCGTCTGCCCTTCGCCGAGCGAGCCCGGCCACACCGTGCCCGTGCAGCCCGCGTGCAGCATGCGATGGGTGAGGTTCGCCAGCTTGGTCGTGCAGAGCGCGCCATCGTCGCGCAATGGGGTGACGAGCGCGGGGATGACACCGCGAAACGGTGCGCCGATCGAGTCTGCATTGGACATGTTGGCAAGATAGCAGCGGTGCAAGCAGGCGCAGTATGCTGCGCGCGTGCAGAAGAACCTCCCCATCGGCCGATTCATCGACAGCCACACTGAAGGCGAGCCGACGCGCGTGCTGCTTGCGCCCGACGGTGGTTTCTTTCCCGAGACTCTTGCCGAGGTGATTGCGGGCTGGACCCGCGAGAATCGTTTGGAGATTCCATCGCACTATCTCGCACTCTGCGCGAATCCGCGCGCGGCTGACGCGATGGTGTGCGCGCTGGTGTGCAGGCCATCGCGGGCGGACGCGCTGTGTGGCGTTCTGTTCTGGAACGCCAACGCGCCGCTAGGCATGTGCGGTCATGCGACGGTTGGGCTCGGGCGCACCTTGCGCCACAGCGGCGTGGTCATGCCGCCGCGCGCCATCGTTGAAACGCGGGTGGGCGATGTGTCGGTGGAGACTCTCGCTGACGGCCGCATCAGTTTCGCGAATGTGCCTGCGCGCGTGCATGCTTGCGATGTTCAGGTTGTGCTTGAGCAGGGCGGTTGCGCGCGCGGCGATATCGCTTGGGGCGGCAATTGGTTTTACATCGTGCGCCTTGCGCGGCCGATGGGCGCGCACGCGGATGAGCTTGCATATGCGGGCTCGATTCTTCGCGCCATCGAGCGTGAAGGTTTGCGCGGAGGCAGTGAGAACGGCGGGCAAATCGATCATGTCGAGCTTGTTTTCCCGCCGAGTCGCGCCGATGCCGATGCGCGCAATTTCGTGCTGTGTCCCAACGGCACCTTCGATCGTTCGCCGTGCGGAACCGGATCGAGCGCGCTACTGGCATCGCTGGCCGCGCGCGGCGAGTTGGCGCCCGGCGCGCGATGGCGCCAGGAATCAGCCATCGGTAGCATCTTTGAGGCGCGGTATGCGCGGCTCGACGCGGACTCGATCACGCCAACAATCACCGGCCGCGCGTTCATCGTGGCGGAGGGAACGCTCGTGCTCGATCCGAACGACCCGTCGCGCACGGGTTGCTGGAGGGAGAACTCATGAGGCAGGAAGCACACGAAATCCTCTACAACCCGCGCCTGAACAAGGGCACGGCGTTCACGGAGTCCGAGCGCGAATTGCTTGGACTCACCGGGCTGTTCCCCGACGCGGTCGATGACAGTGCAACGCAGCAGGAGCGTGCGCGCGTGCAACTGGCGATGCGCGCCAATGACCTCGAGCGCTACATTTTTCTTTCCGAGTTGCAGGATCGAAACGAGCGGCTCTTCTATCAGCTGCTGCGCTCGGATCCTGCGCGCTACATGCCGATCGTTTACACACCGACGGTTGGAGAGGCGTGTCAGAAGTTTGGCCACATCATGCGGCGGCCCAAGGGGCTGTACCTCTCGCTCAAACATCGCGGTCGAGTGGCCGACATTCTGCGCAATTGGCCTGAGATCGATGTGCGCATCATTTGCGTGACCGATGGCGAGCGCATCCTCGGCCTTGGCGATCTTGGCATTTGCGGCATGGGCATTCCCGTGGGCAAACTCGCGCTCTACACCGCGATTGGCGGAGTTCATCCAGCGCGCTGCATGCCCGTGGTGATCGATGTCGGAACCAACAACCAGGAGTTCCTCAACGATCCGCTCTATCCAGGTCTGCGCCAACCGCGCGCGCGTGGCGCTGAGTTCGACGCGTTGCTCGAGGAGTTTGTGATGGCGGTGCAGGAGGTGTATCCGCGCTGCTGCATCCAGTTCGAGGACTTCCACAACACCACGGCGATCCCGTTGTTGGCGCGCTACCGCGATCGGGTGTGTTGCTTCAACGACGACATTCAAGGCACGGCGTCGATTGCCGTTGCTGGTTTGTTCGCCAGTTGCCGCGCGCTGGGAAACACGCTCGCCGATCATCGATATCTGTTTTTCGGCGCGGGCAGCGCAGCTACTGGTGTCGCGGATTTGCTTGTGCAAGCGATGAAAGCGCGCGGTTCGAGCGACGCCGATGCGCGCGCACGGATCTGGCTGATGAATTCGAAGGGTCTGGTGGTGAAGGAAAATCCTGGCATTCAGCCGCACCAAGTGGCATTTGTGCGCGAAGGTCAGCTTGAGCCAACGCTGCTTGACGCGGTGAAGGCGGTCAAGCCAACAGTGCTGATCGGAACGAGCACGCAGCCAGGAACCTTCACCCGCGAGGTGATCGAGGCGGTGCGGGTTTACTGCAAGCGGCCCGTGATTTTTCCTTACTCGAACCCGACTTCGAAAGCCGAATGCACGGCGGAGCAGGCGTGGACATGGACCAACGGCGATGCGATCTTCGCCGCGGGCTCGCCGTTTGCACCAGTTGTGATCGGTGAGCGCGTGCTGATTCCCGGTCAGGGAAACAATGTCTACATCTATCCCGCGGTTGGGCTGGCGGTCTATGCGACCGAGGCGTCACGGGTGACCGACGAAATGTTCCTGAAGGCGGCGGAGTCGCTGGCCTCGCGCACGAGCGATGCGGAACTCACGGTTGGCCTGATCTATCCGCCAATTGAGCGCATCCACGAATCGGCCGTCGAGGTCGCGATTGATGTTGCGACTCTGATCTTCGACCGCGGGCTTGCGCGCGTCGAGCGTCCTGCCGACATCTATGCGTGGATTCGGTCAAAGGTGTATCGACCGGGTTACTAGCGCTTGAGCGCATCGTCACTGCGCGCAACCGCTCAGAATTGCTGCGAATTGCTCAGGGTTTCTTCGAGCCGCTCAGCCTGTTCGCGCCGCGCACGCTTGGCCGCCATGCTGACAACGATCCAGGGAATGCCGAACCCGATGAACATGAGCAGGCCGCAGACGGAGGCGCAGCCGCCGCCGATACCTTTGAGAATTGCGCCTACTGGAGCGAAGAGCGCCTCGGCTTCATCCTTGGATGCGGCTGCGACCATGATGGCGGCGGGGGTCGCCGATCCATCGTCCGCCCGGACATCGAAGCGGTAGAGGCCCTTCGCGCTGGTGTCGAACACCCCGAGCATCTCGAACGGCGCACCAGGATTGCGCGCTCCATTGTTTCGTTGAAACGGCAACACGGTGCCGTCGCTAGCGGTGATGGTGACGGTGTAGTTGATGCCCGCGGGCGGCGGACCGATGCGCTTGTCCCCGACGATGCCGCTGGGCGAGAATGCCACCATGCCGCCACCTTTCTCGAGCTCAACCTCGATGGACGCGGGCGCCTCGAACACAGTGGCTCGGTCGGTGAGCGCCTTGATCTGCGTTTGCAGGTCTGCGATCCCCTTGCCAGCCTCGGACGTCGCCATGCTCACGATTCCGACGATGAAGATGAGGACGCCGATGAGGGCGAAGGCGATCAGGATTTGCGTTAGGCAGGTGCCTTGACGGCGGATGGCGATGGTGCGCATCACCGCACGATACATCGGTCGGACCGAGCGTTGAGTTCGCGAGCCTTCAATTCCCGTGGCTGCAGTTCCCGTGGCTGCAGTTCCCGGGGCCGTCCTGCCGATACCGCGGGAGCCGCGGAGCGGCGATTGAACTCGTGGAGGATCCACTCGTGCTTTTGAGCCTTGATTTACGAACATTCCGTGTGACCGCGAC
>QWPT01000087.1 GCA_003671075.1 Planctomycetota bacterium | reverse complement strand
ACCAGCCTCGTTGATCCGACCGCGGAGTGTTACGGCACCGTGCACCGCATGGGACTCGATTCGATGGATGTGACCTACCGCGGCCCGTGGGGATTGATGGAGATCAAGTTGCCGCTCGTTGGTCGGCACAATGCCATGAATGCGCTTCAGGCCGCTGCCGCAGCGTGGTCGCGCGGAGTCGATGGTGAGCGCATTGCGCGCGCGTTGGCGACCTGTCACGCGCCGCCCGGTCGGCTGCAGCCCGTGTCGGTTGGTGGCGCGGGATTCAGCGTACTGGTCGACTACGCGCATTCCGACGACGCGCTCACCAATGTTTTGCGCGCGCTGCGTCCGAACTTGCCCGAGGGCGGCCGCCTGCGCGTGGTCTTCGGCTGCGGTGGCGACCGTGATAGCACCAAGCGTCCGCGGATGGCCAAGGCGGCTTGCGACGGGGCCGACGAAGTGATCGTGACCAGCGACAACCCGCGTACCGAAGATCCCGATCTCATCATCGCGCAGATCATGACCGGCGTGCCCGACGATGCGCGATCGCGCGTGCGCGTTGAGGCCGACCGCGCGCACGCCATCGCCTATGCGGTTTCGAGCGCGCGCCAGGGCGACATCATTCTCATCGCCGGCAAGGGCCACGAGGACTATCAGATCATCGGCACCGAGAAGCGTAGTTTCGACGATCGCCTCGAGGCCGAGGCGGCTTTGCGCATGCGGGTTGCGAAGTAAGCACGCGCGAGTAGCAAACAGCATGAGCCATGAGTCATGAGCCACGAGCCATGAGTCATGAGTCATGAGTCAGGAGTCACCAATGGCAAGCATCTATCGGGTTCATTGCCCGTCGTTTCAATCGATCGTTCTCGCCACCCGCTGCGAGGTGATGGCGCGTCCTGCGTCCGATCCGAGTTCGCTCACCACCGACACTCGCGACGAAATGCGCGGCGCGTGCTTCGTTGCGCTCGTCGGCGAGAAGTTTGATGGTCACGCATTCATCGTGCAAGCGGCCAAGGCTGGAGCATCGATGGCCATCATCGAGCGCGCGCTGACGGCTGAAGAGAGTGAAGGCCTCGCGGACTTTGAACAAGCGGGATTTGGGCTGGTGCGGGTTCGTTCAACGCGGCGAGCGCTGGGCGCGCTGGCGCACGCATGGCGGCGAAGTATTCTCAAGCTGCGCGTGGTTGCCGTGACTGGCAGCGCGGGCAAGACCACAACGCGTCGGCTTCTCGAGGGCATCCTCAGCGAAGCGGGTCCGACCCATGCAAGCCCGAAGAGTTTCAACAACGACATCGGCGTGCCGCTCACGCTGCTTTCGACTCCCGACGAGGCGCAATTTCTGGTGGCCGAAATCGGCATGAGCAATCCGGGCGAGATCCTGCCGCTCACCGAGATCGTCGAGCCTGAAGGCGCGATCATCACGCTCGCCGGCCGCGCGCATCTCGCGGGCATGGGTTCGATCGAGGCCGTCGCCGCCGAGAAGGCTTCGATTCTGGAGGCCGTACCCGAGCACGGTTTCGCCATCATCAACGGCGACAACCCGCCGCTGCTTGCGGCGGTCGAACGTTTGGTGGCGACCGGTCGCGCGCCGGACCGAGTTGCGACTTTTGGGTTGAGCCCGGGCTGCGACTACCGACTGGTTCACCGCAGTCCCACCGCATTCGGGCAGTCGATCGAGATCGCCTTTCCGGTGGGAGCCGCGGGTTTCGAGGAGGGCGAGCCGCGACAACGCGGGTTCGAACTGCGCATGCCCGGCGAGCACAACGCCCTCAACGCCGTGGCCGCCGTGGCCGCCGCAACCGAGTTGGGGGTGCCTTGGGAGTGCATCGGCGCCGGGCTTGCCAAGGTGGCGGCTTCGGACATGCGCCTCGAGCGCGTCGAGGTGGACGGCCGGGCGGTCTACAACGACGCCTACAACGCCAATCCCGACGCCATGATCGCCTCGCTGCGCGCCTTCGCCGAGCTTGCCAGCGGAATCTCCCGCCGAGTGGCCATTTTGGGAGAGATGCGCGAGCTCGGCCCCGATGCTGGCGCGTTGCATGAGGAAGTCGGCGCGCACGCTGCCGCCAACCTCGGTCCCCTCGACGCGCTGGTAGCCGTCGGCCCGCATGCCGCCGCCCTGGTCGCCGCCGCGCGCACCGCGGGTTTCACCGGCCAAACCTTGCACGCGGACGCCTTCAGCGAGGCGGTTGCCATCGATGCCGCCGAACTCGCTCCCCGAGGTTCAGCGATCCTGCTCAAAGGCAGTCGAGGCGCCCGCATGGAGCGATTCCTGGAACCGCTCAAGTCGGCCTTTGCCACCGACTGAGATTGCAGGGGCGTAAGGTCTTTCACCGATATTCGCCCACGCGAATGCTTTACTACCTGACGACCGCCTTCGAGGGTTGGCTTGGCGACAGTGTGTATTGGGTGATCCAGATCTTCACCCAGTTTCACTTCCGCGCCTTCGCTGCACTCATCTTCTCCTTCCTGTTCGTGATCCTGCTCGGTCCGCACACGATCGCTCGATTGCGCGCGCTCAAGGTCGGCGACAACCCTGAGTTCTACAACTCCGACCTCAACACGCTCAACCAAGGAAAGAAGGACACGCCCACGATGGGCGGCCTTCTGATTTGCGCGGCGATCCTCGTATCGGTGCTGCTCTTCGCTGATGTCGTGCATTCGCGCTATGTGCATATCTCGATCTTCACCCTCCTGTGGTTCGCCGGCGTTGGGCTGTTTGATGACTGGCTGAAACTCACCGCCAGCCGCCGCGCCACCGGCACGCGCGAAGGGCTGATTATGTGGGAGAAATTGCTCTTCCAACTCGGTGGGGCGCTCATGGTGGCCTTCTTCCTCTACGGCATTTCCGCGTCGGAGACCGATCCGTCGGCCATCAGCCTGAACCTGCCCTTTCAGCGCACCTACGAGCCGCAGAAATTGGAAGTGATCAAGTCGGCGGCGAGCTTCGTTCTCAATTCCAGCGTGGTCTTGCTGCCTCTCTGGGTGTTTCTCATTCTGGGCACGCTCTTCATCGCCGGAACTTCGAACGCGGTCAACATTGCCGACGGCATGGACGGCCTGGCCGCGGGCACTATGTCCATCGCCAGCATTGTGGTCATGGTGCTCTGCTTCATCGCCAGCAGCCGCGACCTGACCTTGCTTCTGCTGGTTCCCTATGTCCCTGGCTCCGCCGAGCTCATTGTGGTGAGCGGGGCGATGGCGGGTTCCTGTCTCGGATTCCTCTGGTTCAACTGCAATCCAGCGCGGGTTTTCATGGGCGACACCGGTTCGCTGGCGCTCGGCGGGCTGCTGGCCTTTGTCGCGGTGGCCATTCGCCAGGAAGCATTGCTGATTCTGATCGCGGGCATCTTCTACATCGAGCTGGCAAGCATCGTGTTGCAGATCAGCTACTTCAAGTTGTCCCACGGCAAACGCATCTTTCGTTGCGCGCCGATCCATCATCACTTTCATCTTGGTGGTTGGAGCGAGAGCCAAGTGGTGGTGCGCTTCTGGCTGGTCACCGCCATCCTCGGCGCCATCGCCCTCGCCTCAATCAAGGTGCGCTGACGGAGGCGCAGTAACGGCGGGATTTCGCCGCGCAATGGAGCGCGAGCGCATACTCTGCGACCCATGGCAGGCATCGCGTCGGGTCATTCCGCAGGGACAGGCAAGCGCACGCTCGCGAGTTCGAGTCGTCGCGCGGCTTGGTTGATCGCGTTGGCGGCAACGACACTCGTGCTGCTCTTTCTGCAACTGGCTCGGCTTTCGGTGGCCGAGTACAGCGAACATATTAAAAACGTCGAGCGCTTTATGGTGGATAGCCGTTGGCTGCCTGCATCGCGCGGAACCATGCGCGACCGCGACGGTGCGATCCTCGCGCAGGACCAAACTTCGTGGGCGGTTTCGCTGCAGTACGACGCGATCGACGGCAGTTGGGCGCGGGCCAAGGCGCGCCGCGCCGCGCTCGAAGCGGTGGGCCGCGATGGTTGGCGAGAACTTTCGCCCGATGCGCGCGACGCCGAAATCGATCGACACGAGGAGGCCTTCGCGCAGGTGCTCGACGACCGCGTGCTCGCACCGATCATGGCTGCGGGCGGCATTTCACGCGCGGAACTCGAGGCCAGGCTCGGCGCGATCATGACGCGCGTCGAGAAGCAGGCGACCTCGTACCGCGAGAACCGCAAGGACGCGCTGCGACGCAAATACGGCGGCGACGCGCCGATCGGCGTCATCGAGAAAGAGCGCGCGCCGTCGCAACTCGACGCGCATGTCGTGTTGGAGAATGTCGGCCCCGAAGTCGCGTTCGCCTTCCAGCAACTCGCGGTGGAGTTTCCTGGCGCGGTCACGGTTGAGCCATCGATGCGCCGCATTCGGCCCTTCGATCGAACGCAGACCACCGTTGAGCGCAACAACTTTCCCACGCCGGTGCGTTCAAGTCGTGGCGTCGATCTCGCGCTCGAGGGCGTTGCCGATCACATTGTCGGCTACATGCGCGGCGTGTACGCGGAAGATGTTGCGGCGCGCCCGTTTCGCACCGCCGATGGTGGCGAGGATCTCAAGGGATATCGCGAGGGCCACGATCAGATTGGCTCGCGCGGCGTGGAGCGCACCGCGGAGTCAGTGTTGCGCGGCACGCGTGGCAAGCTCATGACCGATCTCAATTCGGGTGATGAGCAACGCATCGAGTCGAACCCCGGGCTCGACATCGTGCTCACCATCGACATCGCACTGCAAACCAAACTGCACGCGCTGCTGATGCCAGAGGTCGGGCTCGCGCGCATCGAGCAGTATCAAATTGGTTGGGACAAAGATGGGAATCCCAAGCAGGGGCCGCTGCCGGTCGGGACCGATCTCAAGGGTGCGATCGTGGTGATCGCAGTGGAGACTGGCGAGATTCTCGCCGCGGTAAGTTCGCCAACGCTCGCCGACGGTCGCGCAATGTCGAAGGACGATCGCGCGCGCGAGTTGCCGTCCATGTTCCGTCCCTTCGAAGGCGTCTATCCGCCCGGATCGATCCTCAAGCCGCTGGTTCTCTGCGCGGCGGCATCGGAAGGTGTCATCGGGCCCGGCGATCGGATCGAGTGCAAGGGGCATTTTTTCCCCGACCGCGATGACATGTTGCGCTGCCATGTGTTTCGTCCCACCGAAGGCCGCACCGCGACCCACGGACCCCTCGACGCTCCGGGCGCGATCGCCCGAAGTTGCAACATCTTTTTCTACACGCTGGCCGATCAGTTGGGCGTCGATCGGCTTGTTGGCTGGCTGACGAAGTTCGGCCTCGGTGCGCGACCCGATGCTGGTCTCGCTTACGAGCGCCAAGAGCAGGTGCCGTCCGATGGCAACGCTCAGGCGCAGTTGCGGACGATCGTGGTGGGTGAAGTCGGCGGCTCGGTGCCCGATGTCACGGGGATTGGTGTCGATGCACCCAAGCGCGACCGCGTGTCGGAGGCGCTGCTGGGCATCGGTCAGGGCAGTCTCACCTGGACTCCGCTGCAAGCCGCCCAGGCCTACGCCACCCTCGCGCGCCGCGGAGTCGTGGTTGCGCCCACGATCTTCAAGTTGATGGTTGGCGAGCGTCCGTCGGTTGATCTGCATATCCCGCGCTGGGCGATTGATGATTGCTTCGAGGGACTGCACCAATCGGTCGCGGCGAGCCACGGCTCCGGTCACCACTTCACCTTGCACGACGGAACCCGCGAGGAGATCTTCGATGTTCCTGGCGTGAGAATTTGGGGCAAGACCGGCACCGCCACCGCGCCGCCGCTCAAGGTCGATCTTGACGGCGATGGCACCGAAGAACGCGTCCAGACCGACCATGCTTGGTGGGTTGGATTCGTCGGTGGCGAAGATGGCGTTCCTCGTTGCGCCATTTCGGTGATCCTGGAAAACGGCGGATCGGGTGGGAAGGTTGCGGGGCCGATAGCGGCCGAGGCGATTCGCGCGCTTGCCGAGCGGGGATATCTGAGTCGCAGCGGCAATCGATCAACGAAGCCGCGCGTGGTCCGGCGGAGTTTGGGACGGCGCAATCTGATCCGACGTTCGATGTCCTCGGGTCGCGTCTCATGAGCCGATCGGGCTACACCGCGTCGCGCCTCTACCGCGGCACCGACGCTTCGATGCGTCTAGGACTCCGACTTGCGACGCCCGCCTGGCTTTGCGTTGGCGCAGCGTCGATCCTGTCGGTCGTTGGCATCAGCGCCATCGGCACAACTCGGCCCGAGCTGGCAACGCGGCAGGCGATGTTTCTGATAGTTGGCCTGACTTGCGCGGCGATCGTGACCATCGTGCCGCCGCGGGCGCTGCGGGTTCTGTGCTGGGCAGTGCTGGCGTTGGCGTTGGCGCTGCTGGTGTTCGTGCTGCTGCCGTTCGTGCCGAAGTCGCTGGTCACGCCGCGCAACGGCTCGCGGGCCTGGATCAACATGGGCGCCGCCGACTTTCAGCCATCCGAGCTGGCCAAGATCGCCTTCATTCTCTGCCTCTCCCAGTGGTACGCGCTGCAGGGAAGCCCGCGCACCCTGGCGGCACTCTTGGTCCCCGGCTCAATTGCGGGCCTGTTGGTCGGGCTGATCGTGCTCGAGCCCGACCTCGGCAGCGCGCTGCTCTTTGCGCCGACCTTCGCCGGGATCACCATCGTGGCGGGCGTGCGCATGCGCTTTGTGTGGCTGGCGTTGCTTGCGGCGGCCGTCATCGCGCCCGCCGGCTACTTCCTCGCCTTAAAGCCGTATCAGCGCGCGCGCATCGATGCCATCGTGGCGCAGGTCAAGGGTGACGACCGATTTGAGACCACGATCGGCTTCCAAGGATGGCGGGCGATGCGGTTGGTCGGCGCGGGCGGGGTCTTAGGCAACGACCGCGAGCGCGCCAAGGCGTTGGTCGAGTTCAATCGGCTTCCCGAGGAACACAACGACATGGTGTTCGCCGTCGTCGCCTGTAGGTTTGGCCTGGTCGGGGCAACGCTGGTGCTGCTGTCCTACGCCATGTACGCCTTCGGCGCCTTCTCGATGGCGATGTTGGCGCGCGACGGCTACAGCAAACTGGTGGCGGTGGGGATCGGGTCGCTGGTCTTCGCACAGATGACCGTGAACATTGGCATGACCATCGGGCTTCTGCCGATCACAGGCGTCACGCTGCCCTTCATCAGTTATGGTGGTAGCTCGCTGCTCTCTTGCTGGGTTCTGACGGGGTTGCTCCTAGGAATCGGCATCCGTCCGCCCACAGGAGGCGAGAAAGATCCATTTGATGGCTGAATCCCGTCCGTCCAAAGGTGAACGACCCGACTCCGTGGCCCGCGAGTCGGAGCTTCTTCGCTGGCTTGCTTTCGATCCCGAGCCCGATCCGATTCCCTGCGACGCCGACGCGCGCGCACTTCTGACCAAGCTGGGCATCGAACTCGAGGCCGCCGAAGAAGTGCTGCTTTCGCGCTATCTCGGAATGCTTTTCTTCGCCAACGAGCGGTTCAACCTGACCCGCATCGACAAGGAAAGCGCGTGGACGCGCCATGTGGTCGACAGCCTGACGCTGTTGGCACCGATGGCATCGATGGAGACCCTGACGCGCGCGATCGATGTCGGTTCGGGCGGAGGGCTTCCCGGGATCCCGCTAGCCATCGCTCGGCCGGAGATTGCTTGGACGCTGCTCGAAGCAACGGCAAAGAAGGCGCGCTTTCTCGAGGCGGTCGCTCATCGGCTGAAACTCACCAACATCACCGTCGTCAACGATCGCGCAGAAAAAGTCGCGCGAACGCCACTGCGCGAGTCGTTCGATGTTGCGACTTCGCGCGCTGTTGGCGGCCTCGCCGACCTCGCGATGCTCAGCATTCCGTTGATTCGCATCGGCGGAATGATGCTCGCGATCAAGGGTGAGCGTGCCGGCGAGGAGATCGCCGCATCGAAGCAACCGCTCTACGAGCTGCACGCATCGGTGGTCGGCGAAATCAAGAGCGAAACCAACACCATCATCGCCATCGAGAAGACGCGCAAGACGCCGACCAAATTTCCATAACAGGGTTTCCATAACAGGGTTTCCATAACAGGGTTTCCGTAAAGCGGCGTGGTCGGGCTGCCTTGATGATTCACGAACGCAACGGTAAACCGAGCCGAATCGAATCGACGGTGTAAGTTCCGCCCATGAGCCCGAGTTGCGTTGGGAGATCAGTCAGAAGCAGCGGCTGGCCGGAATCTAGGGTGACGATCGTTACGGTGAACCTAAGCGCGGAGTCGGCACAGACGAAGGCGAATGCGCGTTCATACGCGAACACCGCATTGGCCGCCTGCACGCAGATGCGCATCGTTGAACTCGCGGCATCGTCGCTGGTGAAGGTGACCACGCCCTCAATACCGGTGGTCGTTTGTTCGTGAAGGCAAAGCGAGAGGCTGCCGCGCGCACCCACGCGCCAAAGAGCGTGCAGCAGCGCAGGCGTGCCACCCTCGGACTGCGGCGGCGCTGAACGGGCGAGGCGGGTCATCGCACGACTCCAAGCACGCGGGCGAGGAGCTTCGAGGCGCGCTCGATTCCCTTGCCCGACTTCGAGACCGTGTTCGCCAACCCATCGAAAAACGTGCACAGCTCAAGCAGCTCATCGATCTTCTGATCGTGCTGCTTGGATCGATCGGACTTGCGCGAACCCTTCTGGGCAACGCGGCATCCGCCTAACTCCTCAACGAGCGGATCAAACTCTCGGCGCTTGCGCGCGCGAAGAATGGTGTAGAAGAGTTTCCACACATCCTGCTCGGCTTGGTGATAGTCGCGACGGTCGGCGCGGTCCTTCAAACGAACTCGCTGCACCAGGCCCCATTCGACCAACTGCTTGAGCGTCGTCGAAACGCTTCCGCGTGAGATCGAGAGGCGCTCCATGATGTCCTCGGCGGAGAGCGGCTCGCCCGCGATAAACAGCAGCGCGTGCACTTCAGTCATGCTGCGCGGCACGCCCCATCGCGTGCCCATTTCGCCCCAGAATTCGATGAAGCGATCTTGGGCGGCGCGGATCTCGTCGACCACCGGCAGCGCGTCGTCGACGCGCGCAGCAGCAGCGGATTGCAGTGATGTTGGACGCGAAGCCATCCCCGAAGAATACAGTCGCGATCAATTGATGGCAATTGAAGTTTCAGAAACTTCTGAAACAAGTGCGCTTGCAGAGAGCCCGCGCGCACCTGCAAAAATACGTACCTGCAAAAAGAAAGTGGCCCCGGCAATTGCCGAGGCCACTGATGCGATCAGATCAATTCGGAACTCTTACGGCGTACGGAAGCCGGTATCCGTCGTGCTCGGCGCGGAAAGGACGCCGTTCGAAGCGCGGGTCTTGATGTAGTACTGGTAGGTGGTTCCGATGGCGGCGGTCGAATCGAGATGGAACGGCTGTGTCACCAACTTGATACGAACATACGCATCATTGGTGTTGGCACGGCGTCGGTAGACCTCCCAGCTCACGCCCGTCGTGGCGCCAGCCGGAGTCCAAAGCACCTGGACGTAGCCAGGGAACTCTCCGTCGGATGCAGAAAGCCCAGTCGGTGGCAGCACGACTGGATATCCGTTGTCGGTGCGGCCGCGATCGCTCCACGAGTTGAAGAGCGAGGACTTGCCCGTGATCGAGTAGATGTACACCGTTCCTGGCACCGCAGAGGTATCGGTGTAGGTCAGCTGCGTCGAGGCGAGATTCTCCACCAACGGTGCAGCTGGCCATGCAGCGCGACCCGCTGGCTTGCGCCACACGGCGTAGCTCGAGGGAGCCCAACTGGTCGGACGAGTCCAGACCAGATTGACATTCGAACCAGTGCCATCCGATGCCGAGACGATCGACGGCGGCTCAAGGCGGAAGCCCAGATCCGTGTTGCTCGGTGCGGAGATGCCCACGAGGCTTGAGAAGCATCGCACCTTGTAGGTGTAGGCGACATTGGACAGCGCGAAGAGATCACTCCACTCGCGCTGGTTGCCCACCAACACCGCCATCTCTTGGAACTCGTTAGATCCAACCGCGCGCATGACATAGACGCGCGAAACGGAGTAGGCCGGCAGATTCCAAGTGACCTTCACTCGGTTGGTCAGCGGAAGGGGCGAGCCATCCACTGCGCCAGAGGCGAGCAAGTT
>QWPT01000086.1:4630-10611 GCA_003671075.1 Planctomycetota bacterium | reverse complement strand
CGACTGCAACGACACCAACGCCGCGATCAACCCCGGCGCGACGGAAATCTGCGACGGCCTCGACAACAACTGCGATGGTCGCGTCGACGACGGCCTCGGCTCCACCACCTACTACCGCGACGCCGACGGCGACGGTTGCGGCGACCCTGCCGTCGTCATCACCACCTGCGATACGACTCCGCCTGCCGGCTATGTCACCAACTCGACCGACGGCTGCCCAACCGACGCCGCGAAGTGCTCTGCTGGCACCTGCGGCTGCGGAACTCCCGACGACGCAGACGGCAACAACATCCCCGACTGCCTTGAGCTCGACCTCTCGATGCTGCCGCCAGCGCCAATCGCGGCTGGAACCAGCTATGTCGTGCGCATCAACGCCTTCGCGGTCTCCACGCTGATTCCGATGAACGGCATGCAGCTGGCGGTGAAGTTTGATGCCACTCGGCTGCAGCTGGCATCGATCGATGCCGTCGCCGGCACTCCGTTCAATACCGTGCTCGGCACCAGCGTCAACAACACCCTCGGCACTCTGAAGTACGCCATCGGCATCGGCGCCGACCAGACTGGCATGACCAGTTCGGCCGACCTCGTCGATCTCGTCTTCACCGTGAAGCCAGGCGCCGACCTCTGCGCGCAGGACATCCAACTCGCGCAACTGCAAACGATCGGCTCCTTTAAGAATGTCTTCGTCACCAACACCAACATCGGTGTGAACCCGACGCTCTACAGCCTGCCGATCATGGATCTCGACTCGACCAAGCCCGTCATCACCGGCGTGCCGGCGAGTGTCACGGCTGCGGCGGACCCGGGTTCGACCTTCGGCGCCTTTGTCCCGACTCCGACCGTCCTTGTGACCGACAACTGCAATGTGGCCACCTCGGGCCTGCTCATCACCTACCCGAACCTGACCACCGCGACGGCGTGGCCCATCGACGGAATGTTCCCGGTTGGCCTCACCACGCTCAAGTGGTCGGCGACCGACGACACCGGCAACGAGACCATCATCGATCGCACCATCGACATTGCCAACTGGCAGCTGCTGACCATCAAGGTTCAGTTCGATACCCGACAGGTTGGCGCGTCGACCCGCTCGATCCGCGTGACCACGGGCACGACCTCGCAACTGGTCAATGTGGCGATGCCAGCCTGGGTTGGCGCCACCCCATCGGTCGGCATTCTTGCTGACATCCACATCCCAATCGCCGCGAGCTACAGCTGCATCAGTGCGAAGGACAATGTCCACTCGCTGAGTGCGGTTGACTTCAGCGTCGACACCGTGGGCAACCACTACGAGACTTCGTTCACGCTCATCGAGGGCGACTCCAACGATGACAATCGCATCGATGTGCTCGACTTCAGCATCTTCGTCGGCGACCAGGGCAACGGAGTCGCAACCAACGCGCGTTCGAACTTCGACGCCAACACCGTGATCAACAATGCAGACTTCAGCTGCATCAGCATCAACTTCTTCAAGCGCGGCGATACCTGCGTGGCCGGCGCTGACGCCGACGCGCCGCTCTCGCGCGTCAGCGTGAAGGAACTTCGTCGTCAAGGCCTCGGCAATCTCGCCGCTGCCGACATGAACGGCGACGGATGGGTCGACCTGCGCGACATGCAAATCTATCTACAGGGTGGCCAGGCTCCGCGAGCCTCGGGCACCCATGATCAAGGATCAATCAGCGGCTGGTGAGCATGGCCCCATCCCAAGAACAACGCCTCGGTCGTCCCCGAGGCGTTGTTGTTTTTACTGATGAAGGTCGAGTGACTTCGAGGGCCAGCGCTCAGCGCGCCGCGCACTCCGCGCCAATCAGGTCGCTGGCGGCGGCGAACTCGAAGTCCTTGTCGGAGATCCCGCCGGCGTCGTGGGTCGACAACGAGAGCGTTACTCGGCTGTAGCGGATGAGAATGTCGGGGTGATGCTGCACCGACTCGGCGCGCTCGGCGATGCGGTCGACGAACGCCATCGCGGCGACGAAGTCCTTGAAGCGGAATGTCCGCTGGATCTCCTCGCCGGGCTGCGACCACTCGGGGAGGGTCTGGAGGCGGGCGGCGATATCTGCGTCGGTGAGTTTGACGATCGACATGCTCGAAGTGTAATGGATGAAATCGCCGCCGACGCTGCGTATCCTGCCGCGATGACCGCCGCCCGTGTCACCCGCCTCGCGCCCACTCCTTCGGGAGCGCTGCACATCGGAAACGCGCGAACTTTCCTGGTGAATTGGGCGCTGGCGCGCAACAACGGCTGGCGCATCGTGATGCGCCTCGAGGATCTCGACTTCGGCCGGGTGCGTCCGGGCGCGCATCAGTCGGCGCTCGACGATCTGAGCGCGCTGGGAATCGATTGGGACGGCGAGCCCGAGGTGCAATCGCGCAACCTCACGCCCTACCGCGACGCGCTCGAGCAACTGGTGCGCGACGGGCGCGTGTTCCGCTGCGACCGCTCGCGTGGCGACATCCGCAACGCCGCCAGCGCGCCGCACGCCGACGACGCGCAGACGCGCTTTCCACCCGAGCTGCGGCCGGCCGAACCTTGGCCCCGCGTCATGAGCGCGTGGGACGCCAACCACCGCCTACGCGTTGATCCAGCGCAGGAGCGCGTCGACGACGAGTTCCTCGCCAGCACGCACTTTGATCCTGGCGCCGAGGCGGGCGACCTGGTGGTGTGGACCAAACTCGGCGTTCCCTCCTATCAACTGGCGGTTGTCGTCGACGATGCCCGCCACCATGTCACCGATGTCGTGCGCGGCGACGATCTGCTGCCCAGCGCCGCGCGACAGCAACTGATTGCGCGTGCGCTGGGCGTTGGCCACGCGCGCTGGTGGCATGTGCCGCTGGTGTACGGCGACGATGGTAAGCAAGTGGGCAAGCGACTGGCCAAGCGCCACGGCGCGCACAGTTTGGCGCAGTTGCGCGCCGACGGTGTCACGGCGCAGCGCGTGATCGGCTGGTGCGCGCAGAGCCTGGGCCTTGTTGAATCGCAGCGTGAAATCAGCGCGCGCGCCTTCCTCAAGCTCGCAACCGAAACAGCGCTGCGCGAGGCCTGCGCGCGCGTCGCCGCCGCGCCGACGATCTTCAAGCCGACTGATTTCTAATCGAGCGGCCGTTCTGAATGAACGCGCGACCTCATGCGCAGATTCATGCGCAAACTCATGCAGAACTTGACGCGCCCGCGCGCAGCGACTCTCATCCCATGATGCTTCGAACTCAAACCCTGAACTTCGCCACCCTGATCCTGGTCACGAGCGTCGTCATGATCCTGATCATGCCCCTCCTTGCCGGCTGCGACGGCGGAACGCTTCCGGCGACGGTTCCGGTGACCGTTGCGGGAAAGACCTTCAACTGCAAACTCGCCATCACCAATGCCACGCGGGAGAAGGGTCTCGGCGGCGTTGCTTCGCTCGGGGCCGACGAGGGCATGATCTTTGCGTTCACCGATAGTCAGCAGCACCGCTTCTGGATGCGCGGCTGCTTGATGGGGCTCGACATCGCTTTCATTGATCCGCTCGGATTCGTCACTGCCGTGCACACCATGCCCAACGATCCGCCGCAGGCTGCGGGCGAAACCGAGGATCAGTATCTCGGGCGGTTGGTGCGCTATCCCTCGCTCGCCCCCGCGCAGTTCGCCCTCGAAGTTGCCCCGGGCGCGCTCGCGCCGCTCGGGGTGAAGCGCGGAATGCGCATTGAATTCGACCGAGACTTGCTCAAGAAGCTCGCTGAGTGAGCCGATGGGTCAGGACTGACGCGTGCGGCTGCGCTGTTTTGCGAATCCGCAGCAGGTACGACCATGGCCAGTCCTCGCCCAACCGTTCGCATTGCCGTGATTAGCCCCGAGGCCACTCGGGTCGAGGCCGCGGCGTGGCGCGAGCGGCTTGCGGCTGAAATTGCGGGCGCATCGGTCGCCCATCTTCCCATCGAAGGCCTGCGCGACACCAGCGGTTCGCCGGTGCACATCGATGTTGAAATCGCCATTCTTTTCGCCCCCGACTCGCAAGGCGAGGCCGATGCTGAGGTCGATGCGCTGCTGCGCTCGGTCGAGCGTGGCGCCAACGATCCCAACTCCATCAGCAGCGCGCGCGTGATTGTTGTTGGCAACAGCGCGCTCCTGCACGCGCCTCATTCGGGTGCGGACTTCCTTGCCCGCAGCAACGCGACCGCCGAACTGGTTCCATTCGTTCGCGGCACTCTCGCCTGCGCGACTGGTTTGCGGGCGGCGCGGCGCGAACTCGCACTGCTCGGCCGAGTGGTCGAGTCGATGCGCGGCGAACTTGAAGAGCGCAACGACGAGCTCCAACTTGCCGCTCTCGTACAACGCGACTTCCTTCCGCTTGCGCTCGAGCCGCTGCACGGAGTGCGGGTGACGACGCTCTATCGCCCGCTTTCGCAGGTTTCGGGCGATGTCTACCACATCGAGCAACTCGACGACGATCGCATCGCCATCTTTCTTGCTGATGCCGTTGGCCACGGAATTCCTGCCGCGTTGCTGGGAATGGCCGTGTGTCGTTCGCTTGAAACCACCGATCGCATCGATGGACAACTCACGCTGCTCGGGCCGGGCGAGACGCTCTCGCGCGCCAACGCGCGCTTGCTTGAGCATCAGCGCGCGACTACGCGATTTGCGACCGCCGTTGCCGCGGTGCTCAACTGCCGCACCCGCATCATGCGCATTGCCGTGGCCGGTCATCCGCCGGCGATCCTGCTTCGTCCGGGCGAGGCGCCGCGCGCGATCGAGGCCGAGGGCGGTCTGCTCGGCGTGTTTCCCGATGAAATCTACAGCGAAACCGAAATCGAACTTCGGCCCAACGACCGGCTGCTCTTCTACTCCGACGGCTTTGAGCAGGCATTCTGCGAGAACGGAATCGCGCAGCACCTTGAGGAGTTCGGCGCGCTGGCTGGCGTGCTCGATCCCGAGCAGCTCATCGAACGACTGGCTGCGCGGTTGGACAATCATCTCGGTTCGCTGCATCAGGCCGACGATCTCACGCTGCTGTGCGTAAGCATCGAAAGCGCGGCGGCGATGCGGGCTGCGGCGTAGATCAGCCGCGCGACTTCATCTATCCGACATCCATCGAAGTTGGCGCGCCACCAGTTTGGCCATGTAGTCGACCTCGACATTGATGCGATCGCCGACGGCGCGCGCACGCAGATTGGTTCGCGCGAGCGTTTCGGGAATCAAGCAGACATCGATGATGGACTCGGCCGCATGAACAGCATGGGCGGCATGAACGGCATGGGCCGCATGGTTGGCCAGCGGCGCAACATCCTCCACGCCCGCGATGGTGAGCGACACGCCGTCGAGGGCGATCGAGCCTTTGTCGACCGCGCAGGAACCGAGGTCGCCGGGCAGCCGCAGCCGCATGCGCCACTCGCCGTTGGTTCGGATTTCAACGACCTCGGCAAGGCCATCGACATGGCCGAGGACGATGTGGCCGCCGAGAAATGTCATCGGCGTGGCCGCATGCTCGAGGTTGACGCCATCGCCAACGCGCAGGCCGCCGAGGCTAGTGACGGCGAGCGTTTGCGCGATGACATCAAAATGCAGCGCCGTTGCCGAGACGCAGGCGACGGTGAGACAGCAGCCGTTGACCGAGATCGAGGCGCCGAGATCGGGGCGATGCGCCCAGTCGCCGATGTCGATTTCCAGGCGAGTTGCGCCCGTTTCCCCATCAGAAACGGGGCGGATGGCGGCGACGCGGCCGAGAGATTGCACAAGTCCAGTGAACACGGCGCGAGGATACCCAACCCGCCGCCGACGAATCCTCGGAAATGGAACGCGCCCACGCGCTTGACGCTGCGCCCCCCTAGGGGCGATACTCTGCGGCTCGGCTCAAAGGCACTCAGCCCGACGGCCCTCGGAGTTCCAACGCCATGATTTTCACCCGCGCTATGACCGCTTCCTTCCGCCGCACCGCCACCACGATGGCCACCGTCGGAACCCTCGCCGCCAGCGCCGTTGCCAGTGCTGTTGTCAGTGCTGTTGCCATTGC
>QWPT01000086.1:0-4583 GCA_003671075.1 Planctomycetota bacterium | reverse complement strand
GCAGCACCGCCGCGAAGACCGCCGCCAGCCGAGCCGCCGCCGACGAGCGCGTGGCTGCTGATGTGGCCAAGGTCACCGAGCAGTACATCGTTGCCCCCAAGGCCGCGGCCGACCTCGGCTGCCGCGTGAAGTGGCAGACCACGGTGACCCTCCCGACCAATGGCTCGCTGCGGATGGTGTCGACTTCGCCCACCGCGGTGCTTGCGCTCGACAACCGCAACGAGCTCACCCTCGTGCGCAGCGAAACCGGCGAACGCGCGTGGACCACGTCGGCGGCCAGCTCGGTTGACCGCGTGATCGGACTCGGAACCTATCAGTACGCGACCCGCGCTCAAACCGACGACATCCGCATCGCCGTCATGACCGACGCGCTCTTCTACGGACTCGGCTTTGACAGCGGCGCCACCCTCGCCCGTTCGCGCTTTACCCATGTGCCCAGCACTTCGGCGGAGCAGTACGGCAACATGTTCATCTACGGAACCAACTCGGGCCAGGTCAGTTGGTTCAACTGCGCAACCGGCACCGACACGCGCGGACATGTGATCGACGCGCTGCGCGGCGGTAGCCCGATGATCGCCGCGCCAGCCATCGGCTCGGGCGTTGTGATCGCGGGCAGCATGCGCGGCGGCGTGATCGCGCTCGGCGCGGCCACTGGCGAGCTGCTGTGGAAGAAGGATCTTCTTGCTGGCGTGAGCGCCGCGCCCGCCGTGGGCGATGGCGTTGCCTTCTTCGCCAGCGATGACCAGTACCTTTACGCGTTTGATCTCGCCACTGGCTCGACGCTGTGGAAGTATTTCACCCAGACTCCCCTGCGCACCTCGCCGTTTGTGGCGGGCGAGTTGGTGGTTCAGGATGTTCCCGGCGAAGGCCTGCTTGCGTTCACGCAGCGCCCCGAAGGTCAGCCCGGCGGCGAGATGCGTTGGAAGCGCGAGAGCGTCAACGGCACGCCCGTTGGCATGATCGCCGGCGGACTTCTGTTCTGGAGCGACAAGGACCATGTTGCAACCCTGATCAGCATGAAGGACGGCCAAACCATGCGCACGGTCAGCATGCCATCGGTCGATCATCTTGATATCGATGCCATCGAACTCGGTGGTTTCGTCGCGTGGAGTTCGGACGGACGCATCGAGCGACTCTCGCCGATGACCGTCGCGACCACCACGGCCAAGCAGTGATCGCAGGGAGAAGAACACCATGCACGGACTCGTCCGCATTCGTCGCGCGCTGATCTCGGTCAGCGACAAGCGTGATCTCATCCCGTTCGCCAAAGCGTTGGCAAGCCACGGAGTCGAAATTGTTTCGACCGGCGGCACCTCGGCCGCACTCACCGCCGCCGGAATCGCCGTCGTTCCCATCGAGAAGCTCACGGGCTTTCCCGAGATGATGGATGGCAGGCTGAAGACGCTGCACCCGCGCGTGCATGGCGGGTTGCTTGGTCGACGCGATGTGCCTGCGCATGTGAAGTCGATGGAGGAGCATGGCATCGCGGCGATTGACCTCGTGTGCGTGAACCTCTATCCGTTTGAAATGACCGTGCGCCGCGAAGGCGTGCAGGAGCACGAGGCGATCGAGCAGATCGACATCGGCGGCCCTTCGATGCTGCGCTCGGCGGCGAAGAACCATGAGTTTGTAACCGTGGTCACCGATCCCGGGCAGTACGACAGCGTGGCCAGCGAGCTGGCGAAGAATGACGGTTGCACCACCACCGAGTTGCGCCGCGCGCTTGCGGGCGCGACCTTTGCTCGCACCGCCGCCTACGACACCGCGATTGCGGCGTGGATGGCTACGCGCGCGGGCAATCGATTTCCGCCCGTGTTTGAGTTGCGCGGCGTGAACGAAGGCGAGTTGCGCTACGGCGAGAACCCGCACCAGGCGGCGGCGGTTTACCGAGATCCAACCTATCGCGGGCCCAATGTTGTGGGCGCGGAACTGCTGCACGGCAAGCCGCTTTCCTACAACAACCTGCTCGACGCCGCCGCGGCGCTTGAACTCGTGCAGGAGCTGCGCGAAATCGCACCGCTGCTCGCGGGCGCGGTTGTGGTCAAGCACACCAATCCTTGCGGCACCGCCATTGCGCCAACGCTGCGTGAAGCGTTCACGCGCGCCTACGCCGGCGATCCGCTGGCGGCCTTCGGCGGCATCGTGGCCTTCAACGCGCCGGTCGATCGCGCAACGGCGCAAGAGATCGTTGCCGGCGAGAAGTTTCTCGAGGTCGTGGTGGCACCGAGCTACGAGCCCGAGGCGCTCGCGCTGCTGCAAGCGCGTTGGAAGAATGCGCGCCTGCTGGCGGTTGGACCAGTGAGCGCGGCGCCGAGGTCGGTGTTGGTGCGGTCGATCGCGGGCGGATTTTTGGCTCAAGAGGCGGACAATCACGCGATCAAGAGCGAGGACTTTCAACTGGCCGCTGGCCCGAAGCCTGACGCGGCCACGCTGCGCGATGCGGCGTTCCTGACCGCGATCGTGAAGCACCTCAAGTCAAACGCCGTCTGCATCGGCCGCGACGGGCAACTGCTCGGCTCGGGCGCGGGGCAGATGGACCGCGTGGCCAGCTGCCGATACGCGGTTGAGAAGTCGGGCGGGCGCGTGCGCGAAGGCGCGGGCGTTGCGGTCGCGGCAAGCGATGCGTTCTTCCCCTTCAGCGACGGCCCGAGCCTGCTGATTGAGGCGGGCGTGAAGTGCATCGTCCACCCGGGCGGATCGAAGCGCGACGAGGACACCTTGAAGTTGTGCAACGACCAGGGCGTGACTTGCCTGTTGACGGGTATTCGCCGGTTCAGGCATTAGATTTGGGCGGGCGCCGCTGCGGCGGCTTCCTCTGGTGGGGATGGAGATGGTGCGGGGGGATGGAGATGGCGCGGAGATGGCGCGCGATGTTGCGGCCGCTCGGGCGCACGGGGCGGGGACGGCTCTCTATACTGCGCGCCCCATGGCCGACAAGACCGTCCTCGATCACCCTTCGCTTCCCATCATCAAGGAAGCGTTTCCGAATGTGAAGTTCATGGCCTCGGAGTTCCGAGGCCTGACCACGCTGATCTGTCCGGTCGATCGCATGCACGATGTGCTGCGTCAACTGCGCGACGATCCGCGACTTGATTACAACTACCTGACCGATGTCGTTGGCATCGACTACCTGAAGTATCCGGTCAAGCAGCCCGGGCGCTTCTCGGTGGTTTACCTGCTGCAGTGCCACAAGCGCGGCCTGCGCATTGCGGTCAAGTGCTACCTCGATCCTTCGATCGACACCAGCGGCATCGAGGTCGATCCCGCGCTTGAGGTCGACAGCGCGTGCGACCTTTGGGCCGGCGCGGAGTGGATCGAGCGCGAGGTCTACGACATGTTTGGCATTCGCTTTCGCAACCATCCCGACCTGCGCCGCATTCTGATGTGGAAGGAATTTCCCGCTCATCCGCTGCGTAAGGACTACCCGCTGCGTGGGCGCGGCGAGCGCGAGACCTATGTGCCGCTGACGCGCGAATCGCGCTAACGGCAGTCTCGGCCCGGTTCTCCCAACTTTCCGATCTCAACGACAGACATTCCGACGCGCGCGCATGGAACTCCAGCGCGCGCGTCTTTTTCATGGAGGTCAGCGCCAACACCATGGCCGAAACCAAGCGCCATCTTCAACTCAAGGACATTGCCCTCGCTTGGCTGCGCGCGGTTGGATGTCGCGCCGTGGCGCTCGAGGTCGCCTGCCCGTTCCACCGCTACCGCTTTGACGCGCTGGGTTGGCTCGATCACGCCGACGATCCGCGCGCCGTTGCCGCGTTCGGCACGCCAGAAGGCACGCGGGAAAGCACGGGCGCCAAGGATGGGCCGCGCGCGCCGCGCGTGATCGCGGTTGAATGCAAGCAGTCGCGTGCCGACTTTGCCTCCGACGACGCCGATCCCGCCCAGCTCGCCAAGCGCAAGGCGTACCTGCTCGAGCGGCGCAGCGTGATCGAAGAGCTGCGGGTGAAGCGGCGCGAGTCGCACCTCAAGGTCGAAGGCTCGAGCCTGTTCGAGGAACTCGCGACCTGGGAGTTTGGCCAGAGCAAGATCGCCGCGTACCGCAATGTCGTGACCGAGCTCGAGGCGATCGACGCGAAGATGGGCATCGACACCAAGTTCGCGCAGTTGGCGCGTTGGCGCACGGCGGATCACCTCGTGGTGATGGCGCCGGCCGGACTGCTGCGCCCGCGCGAGGTTCCGTCGGGCTGGGGCCTGGTTGAAGTCGACACGCGCGCGCTGCGGAAAGGCTGGGAGCCCATTGCCGGCGCCCCGCTGCCGTGCGTCACCCGCGTTGCGCCGTCGCACCTCGGCACACCCGACGCGCGCCGGCTGCGGCTCCTGCGCAACCTCGCCGTCGCCGCCAGCCGAGGCGTGGGCTTCGGCCTCACGCCGCCGAGAACGACAGAAAGCGCAGGCACGCCCGAGGCTTTCGCGGCGCAACCCACGCTCTTCTCAACCGTTTCGCCGCGCTCCTCCGATACCATCGATGACCTACCCCGGTAGCTCAGTTGGATAGAGCACGCGCCTTCTAAGCGCGTGGTCGGCGGTTCGAATCCGCCCCGGGGTGTTTTGTGGGTGAGGGCGCGTTCGTGCAC
>QWPT01000085.1 GCA_003671075.1 Planctomycetota bacterium | reverse complement strand
TGCGCGAGCTCGATCAAATGGAATCGGTCCACGCAGGTCTACGCTGGAGCGTTCAGAATCCGATTGACTGCATGGTGCACGATCACGAAGTTGTCGCGCGCGCGCTGGTGCGCACGCGCGAGTTGTCGACTCGGCTGCAAGAGCAAGCGCCGGGCTGCTTGTCGATGCAAGCGCTTTTTGTTGCACTTCGTGAACTCGAAGCGGACACTCGCCATCACATTCATAAGGAAAACAATGTGCTGTTTCCTGCGGGACTTCGTGCAGAAGCAGCAATTGCCAATCGGCGCGCGAGGCTCGAGGAACGAGCATCATGACCAACCGATTGTTGCTGATCTTGCATCTTCTCGGCGCTTCGCTTTGGATCGGCGGCTGGGGCTCGGTGCTCAGCACTTCGACTCCCGCGCGACCGCTGGTGTTCACCAAACTCGCGCTGCTTGCAGTGATCCTCGTGTTTGCGGCACACGCGTCGCGCCGGTTGCTGCCGCGGCTCACGCCCGACACACTCGGTCGTTTCGCGATCCACGCGTGGATCGTCACTGTTCTCTCGGTTGCGCTGCTCGTCTTCGGGATCGGCGTCCGCATGGGCGGCCTTTACTAATCCCGGTTTGGCATTGCTGCGGATCTATTTGAATCATTAGGCGAACACATTTTGTCGGGATCCCTCAGGATCCCTCGGGAGGTCGCGCGGCGTTCGCGTGTATTCGGACCAAGGCCCAGCCTTGCGGCGACAGTGTCCGCGCCTGACTCGCGGATCGGAAATGAAGTCGCTCATTCGTAGCCATTTATTGACAGAGGATCGCGGGCCAAGCCCAGCAATCGAGCGCCTGCCTTTCTCAGTTCCGCGGGCGATGTTTTCTTGGCTACTGCGCGGCTTTCGCAAGCGGTAGGCGCTTGCCCGAAGCTCGTTCACTGCGCGGCGGTTCTCACTCGCCGCACCATGCGACTGCACTGAACATCAATCAATGGGGCATCGGTGATTGTGCGAAAATCAACTCTGATACTATCTTTGACCGCCGATGGACGCCAACGAAGGCATCAATCTCGACGACGCGCCTGCACCACTCGGTTGCGGTGCATTGTCGCGTGAAGCACTCCTTCACATCGTGTCCTCGCGGCTCGACTATCGGGTCAGGGTTGATGAGCGTTCGCTCGCGCATGTCCTGCTCTGCGCTCAATGTACGAAGACGGTCAACCACCTTGTGAGTATCGGAGGACCGCGGAGAGAGCTTTCGGGGCCGCTTGCGAAAAAGACGGCGAACACGACGGCGAACACGACGCCACCCTCGTCGCCAACCTCGTCGCCAACCTCGTCGCCAACCTCGTCGTCGCCCGTTGCGCCCGATCCTCTCCTGATCCCCGGGTACCTCCTCGGCAAGGAACTTCACCGCGGCGGCCAAGGCGCGGTCTTCGCCGCTGAACAACTCGTCACACGCCGACCCTGCGCGGTGAAGATGTTGCTGGGAGGTCGCTTCGCCAGCGCCACTCAGCGCATTCGTTTCGAGCGCGAGGTCGAAGTTGTTGCTGCGCTTCGCCACCCTTCAATCGTCACACTCTACGAGAGCGGCATCACCACCGAAGAAGAGCCTTGGTTTGCGATGGAGTTTGTCGCCGGCGAACGCCTCGATGAGTATGTGAAGCGCGTCCACCTCGGACCGCGCGAAATCGCCGATTTGATCCGCCGTATTGCCCAAGCGATCGCCTACGCGCATCGTCGCGGAGTCATCCACCGCGACTTGAAGCCTGGCAACATCCTCATCGATAAGGAGGGCAGTCCGCGCGTTCTCGACTTCGGCCTTGCGCGATCGGCGATGGACACCATCAGTCTTGACCATCGCTCGACTTCCACGAAGGACGGCGAGTTCATCGGTACCTTCACCTACGCTGCGCCCGAGCAGCTCGCAGGTGATCCGAGCGGGATCGACTCCCGCTGCGATCTCTACACGCTCGGCATGGTTTTTTACGAGTGTCTCGTTGGCGCGCTTCCCTTTGAGAGCGCGAGGTCACTCGTCGAGCTTGTCGAGCAGAAGTCGGTTGGCGCGGTGCGACGGCCGAGCGAAGTCGCTCCATCGGGCGGGCCGCGCATCGACCGTGACCTCGATGTCATCGTGCTTCGGCTGCTGTCGCCCGAACCCGCGCGCCGCTACGACACCGCCGACGCGCTCGTGGAGGACCTTGAGCGCTACGCCGACGGCCGGCCGATCCTCGCGCGCGAAGACAGCCTGAACTATGTCTTCACCAAGACGGTGCGCAGGCACTGGATCGTTTCGAGCCTGATCCTCGCCATTCTGCTCACGGTCGTTGTCGGCGGAATATTGCTTGGCATCGCGTACCGCCGCGCCGAAGCCGAGCGCACCCGCGTCGACCGCGCGTACAAGACCTTCCGCGAGGCGCTGGAGTCGGCCGATCCAGAACTCGGAGTCGGCTCGAGCGAAATGAAGGTCACCGAGTTCCTCACCCTAGTCGAGGGTCAGGTGCGGGCCGAGCTTATGAGCGAGCCCGAGCTTATGGCTGAGATCTTGCAGACCCTCGGTGTCATCCAACTCGGGTTCGACGACTCGTCGCGCGGGCGCGATGCCATCCTCCGCTCTTACGAAATCATCAAGAAGAGTCGTGAGCAGGGTCGCGTTTCCGAGGCACAGTTCGCCACGGCCACAGTTGCACTTGCCAAGCTTCGGTTCTCTGAGGAGGACTTCACGGGCGCCGAGGCCTCCTACCGTCAGGCACTGGAGATTCGCCAACGCACCGCCGGTGTGTTCGCGGTCGAGACCGTTGACACGGAGCGCCAACTTGCATCGGCGCTGCGGGCGCAGAAGAGGTACGTCGAGGCGCAGCAGCGTCTCGACGAGGCCCTTGAGCACGCAGACAATTTCCCGGATGGAAAGGCCAGCGCGATTGTGCGCGCGGGCATTCGCAACGGCATGGGAGTGCTTGCGCTGGCGCAGAATGATGGCGCGCGTGCCATCGACGAGTTTAAAGCCGCGTTGGATGCCATTTCGGGTTTCATCGCCGAGGACGACTTCCGCATCGGTCGCACCCTCTACAGCATGGCGCGCGCGGAATTTCAAGTAGGCCGCCTCAACGACGCCGCGGAGCATGCGCGCAAGGCGTACGAAATTCTCCGATTGCGAAAAGGAGAAACAGCCCGCTCTGCGCAGGCTGCTCTTGACTTGCTGAATCAAATCGACAAGGCGCGCTAGGCGCTCAGCGACGGCGTCGCTTCACCAGACCTGCGATACCAAGCAGCGCAATTGCGCCAGGCGACGGAACGAAGCCGTTGACCGCGTGCAGCTTGATGTGGTACTCGCCGACAGCACCCTGTCCCCCCCAGTTGTCGAGGATTCGCTCGTTGCCGAAGACGGTGCTACCAGCGGTGTCGAGGTCCGGCCAGATAAGGGAGCCGTCGTCCGCGATCGCATTGGAACCGACTCCAGCGATGGCGAGGTAGTAGAAACCCGGCGCGAGCACGGTGTAGTCGCTCGAGGAATCGAACTCATCGCCGATGCGCGAGCCTTGGTTGCCAACTGCGGCATCGTTGTTGCCGTGCAGCGCGACGGCGCGAACACGGTTCCCGTTGCCACCCTTGCGCTTGAAGATGAACAGCTGCGAGTCAAAGGTGGCATTCCCACCGAGGCTACCGCCCGCAGTCGAGATGGACACCATCGTCTGAGTATTGATGGAGATCTGATACATGTCGACGAAGTCGCCAGGGCCAGTGAATCCGTAGCCCGAGAGGCGTCCGAAGATGTTGATGTAGGGCGAGAGGCTCGCGGACACGATCTGCGCAGTGGCAGCAGTCTGCAGCGCGTCGTTGGTGTAGTCGACATCCCAAGTCGGGCCGGCGAGAGCAAGCTGTGCGGTGCATCCACTTGCGATAGCAACCGTCATCAGGCCAAGGCGAAAATCACGTTGAAGGCTCGAAGGAAACATTGCAGTCGCTTTCAGATGTTCAGGCCACTGTTGATCTGCCCACGCGGCCGATCACAGCAAGCTGATGAGGTGGACACCGCATGAATTGCGATGCTCAGTGGGTGGGAGCCTACCGAGAGTTCACCCCATCAAATCTGATTTCAATGAAGGCAACGCGTAGATTCGGCAGAGTGGTGTATGCACCCCATGCATGTCAGCGATGGTGTTGGATCGGATGAAACTGCTGTATTTCCCGATGAATTTCGCCAGCACGAAGCGCGCGTCGGCGAGGATGAATCTCGCGGTGCGAAGTCTCATGCCATGATTCACGCGCGCTTGCGTTGAAGTCGCGCTGCGCCATCAAGCTCGATCGCCGATTTGCCCAACGAGTCGCTCTCGGGATTTGATGGGGAACTCACCCCACTCCCGATGGCTGTGTTAACGGGCCTTCGCAGAAAGCGAATTTTCGAGAATCGCAGTGTCCTCCGCGCTCAATCTCGCATTCGACACTTTGAGCATCTTCACGAACCATGCGATTTCCTGTGTCTGCGCAGGGAATCCGATGTTTCCGTCTGGTCCGTTGGAGTTCGCCAGCGCAACGCCATCCGCGCCGATGAATTCGCACCACGGAATGCCGCCGCTCTTTCCCTTCGCATGCGCATCAAGCAGCAATTGTCCGCCAGTCATGCGGTCGGTGTCGATCTTCACATCGACAAATGCTTTCGACAGTACAGCAGCGATCTCAGGCTTCGCCATCCAATCCTCAAGCTTGTGGCACCAGCCGCACCACGGCGCACCAAAGTGGAGAAACACAAGTCTGCCATCAGCCTTCGCCTGCGCAATGCCCGCAGCGAGCACTTCGTCCGCCTTCAGCGTTGGCGCCTGATTTGTGCTGAGAAACGCGAGAACCTTCACAACATCGTGCGCGCTGATCTTGGGATCTTCAAGCGGGCCGGTGTCTTGGTTGGCGATGATCGCACCGTCATCACCGAGCACGGTGAGAAAGGGCACGCCGTTTTTCTTGAGGTCCGCGCCGTACTTGGTCGCGAGGTCCATGTGCTTGTTGAACTGGCCGATGTCGACCAGCACGACCTCGTACTCGTAGCGCAACTTCTTGGAGATGTCCTTGTCGCTTGCGCAGGTCGCGTGCAGCTTCTTGCACCAGCCGCACCAGTTGGCGCCCCATTGCACGAGCACGCGGGTGTGATTGCGCTTGGCGCGCGCGATCGCCGTGTCGATGTCCTTCGCGGCATCGGCCTTGTCGTCATAGACGACTTCCTGCTTCGCCTTCGCAGCCACAATGGGTGCAGCCGGCGGATCTCCAGCGAACGCATGCGGGGCAGCGGCGGAGAGAGCGAGAAGCGCGGCGAGCGCGAGCGTGCGGATGTTCGTCATAGGGTTGCTTTCTTGGTCAACGGCTTTTGAGCTTACTGTCGACCTTGTTGTCGAGCTTGTTGTCGAAAGTGGTCGGCTGTTCGTCAGAGATGGTCGATGGCGTGCGGCGAGAGCATAGAACGGGGTTGCTGCGGTCTCGCTGTTCCGGACTCGGCCGTGCAGCCGTCGAGGTTTCCGCTCATGCGGTGAATCTAGCATCTGCGCCGCGTGAATCGCTCGGCGGGCTCGGTGCAATGTATGCCTGGTCGACGAATTGCCTTAGACTCCGAAACTCGGCGCGGCCGCGCGGGATCGGCGTCCCACCCGCAGTCGCAGTTCACCCGTATTCGCAGTTCTTCCGTAGTCGCAGTTCTTCCATGGCGATCGAGACGACCCTAGACCGTGCGCTGCACGACGCATCGCAAGGCCGCCTTCAGGAGGCGATCGAGGCGGTGCGCCTCACGCTGCGCCGTTCGCCCACGCATCCGCTGGCGATGCGCGTGATGGGGCAGCTCTATGTGCAGGCGGGCGACTTCGAGCAGGCGATCCACCATCTGCGCCGCGCCGTTGCCGCGCATCCGCGCGCGGCTGATGCGCAGAGCAACCTCGCCAACGCGCTCATGTCGGCCGGTCGCGCGCACGAGGCTGTCGCCGTGTATCGCAAGGCGCTCGAGCTTCATCCGAACTTCATTCCCGCGCTCATCGGCCTCAGCGGCGCGCTTACCGCCGCAGGCGATGGTGCGGGCGCGCTCGCCGCGGGCGAACTCTGCGCGAAACTGCAGCCCAACCAGCTCGATGTCGACCTGAACCGCGTCGATGCGCTCGATGTCATGGACCGCCACGACCGTGCGCTCGCGTTGCTCGACGAGATCACGCGTCGCCATCGGTTCGACGCGAGCGTGCATGCGCGCAGGCTGCTTTTGCTGAACTATCAGTCCGCGCCGCCCGAGACCCTCGCCTCGGCGCTGCGCGACTACGGGCACTGCTTCACGCCGCCCGCGCCCGTCAAGCACTTCGACCGCAATCCCGACCGCCCGCTGCGCATCGGCATTCTCTCGCCCGACCTGCGCACGCATTCGGTGGCGTTTTTCTTCGACGCGCCTACTCGGCACATTCCCGCCGACATGCAGCTGGTCGCCTTCGCGTCGTCACCGTCGCAGCCCAACGACGCGATGACGAACATGTTCAAGGATCGCATCACCGAGTGGGTCGAGGTGTCGCATCTCGACGACGACGCGCTCGACGCCGTGATCCGCGCGCGGCGCATCGATGTCCTGCTCGACCTCGCCGGCCACTCGACGGGCAACCGCCTGCGCGCGCTCGACCGCCGGCCCGCGCCGCTCATCGTTACTGCGATCGGCCACCCCGCGTCGACCGGCCATCCCGCCGTCGATGTGCGCCTCGTCGACTCGATCACCGATCCGCCGGGCTCGCAAGACGCGGGCACCGAACGACTCGAGCGCATGGATCCGTGCTTTCTCTGCTACATCCCGCCGAAGAACGCGCCCGAACCAACGCCGCCCGCCGCCGATGCGCCGCTGACTTTCGGCTCGTTCAACCTCTCCGCCAAGATCTCCGCCGAAACGCTGCGGCTTTGGCGCATGGCGATGGACGCGGTGCCCGGCTCGCGCCTGCTGCTCAAGTCGCGCTCGCTCGGCGACCCCGCCACGCGCGAGAGCCTGCACGAACGCATGCGCGCCGCGGGCATCGACGAGTCACGCGTCGAGCTCGTCGCGTTCGTCAAGGGCATCGACGAGCACCTCGCGCTCTACTCGCGCATCCATGTTGCGCTCGACACCACGCCGTACTCGGGCACAACGACCACCTGCGAGGCGCTGTGGATGGGAGTTCCCGTCGTCACGCTCGCGGGCGATCGCCACAGCGCCCGCGTGTCGGCGAGCTTGCTGCGCGCCGCGGGTTTTGACGAACTTGTTGCTAGCAGCGGCGAGAACTTCGCACGCATCGCCGCACGCTGCGCAACCGATGCGCAGTGGCGCGCGGCGTTTCGCCGTGACGCTCGCGCGCGCATGCAAGCCTCGCCGCTCATGGACACGCGCGCGTACGCCGAGCGTTTCTTCGGCGCGCTGCGGGCGAGTTGGCGCGCGCGCTGCCAAGTTCGCGGCTAATTCCCCGCGATTCAAGCGACTATTCGCCAGTGTTGGCGTTGATGCTCACGAGGTTGATTCTGACGAGGTTGATTCTGACGAGGTTGATGCTGACGAGGTTGATGCTGACGAGGTTGATGCTGACGAGGCAGCCGCCGCGATCAGCAGTCGGCCGGGTTGATCGGCACATAGGACAACTCGGTGTCCTCGGCCTTCTTGATGCCGATCTGCACCTGCCACACATCCCACTCATGATTCAGCTCGGAGCGTTCGCGGCGTAGTCCGTCGTTGCGAGCCTGCAGATCCTTGAGCGTGACACCCGACTTGCGCGAGCCGTCGGCCTCAAACGACTTGACCTGCGCTGCCTGCGTCTGCGCGTGCTGCAGCAGAATTTCCGCCCGCGCCAGCAGCGCCGTTTTGTCCGTCGACGCGCCTTGGTGGTTCTTCACGAATTCGCCGACAAAGCGCGCGAAGCTGCGGGTGTCCTCAGCGCTCCACGCGAGGTTCTCCCGCTGCTGCTGCGGCGTGGATTGAATCGCGGTGCAGCCGACGACGGTGGTTCCGGCAAATGCGATGAACAGCAGGGAAGACGCGATGCAGCGGAGTGGGTTCATGGATGAAGAAACTCAGGGGTTATCGAAACCGACATTCGCCGAGTGGGCAGTTTGTGGTCGGCGCACCATACATTCCTTGATCTGCAGGGTTGCTGTCCGAAACAGATAGTGCGCGAACTCGCCGTCCCCGTCCCCGTCCGCGTCTGCGTGCCGCATGAAACTCAATCTCTCCATCGCCATCACGGTGCTCACCATCACGGGGGCGGCGGTGATGCTGACGCGCTGCAACGGTTTCTTTGCGCGAACATTTTCGCGATCACCAGCCGAACTTTATGGCGTGAAACAAGAGAACCAGACTGAAGTCCTCGCCGCCGCAGATGTTCCTAGCGCAGTGGCGCAGGCAGTGAAAGACACGCTCGCAGCCGCCACAAAGACCTGGGTTTCGTCGGGACGGCTTGAGTTCTGGGTGTTGGGCACCGACCGCGCCGCCGCAGTCGATCTCGCCGCGGCATTCTGCGAGCGTCGCGTTGCGCGAGGAGACATGTCTGAACGCGATTGCCTCGAGGACAGTGAGAACAAGGATCACGGATTTCTTATGTATCAGGCGATCGGTGCCGAGGCGCTGGCATCGGGAAATCCGCGCATGGACGCAGCTCACAACGGCGGCGCCGAGTGGGGCATCCACAGAATGGCTTCGTCGCTACCGCTGGGATTCGCTGGATTTCTAGGCATCGCAGGCGAGGGCGACCAGATCACCATTCTTCACGAGTACTGGCACTCGGTGCAGATGTCGTTCATGCAGCCCGGTGATCACGGACCAAACCAGGAGGTCGCGGGCCCAGTGTGGTTCATCGAAGGATCAGCGGTTGCGATGGCGGAGTTCACCTCGTCGAAACTGTTGGCTTCGGGAGAACTCCGGCAGTGGAACAACGCCGTTCGGCCCTGGCCGAACCTTCGCGAGCGGATGGAGGCCAAGATGAAGCTCGTGCAGAGATTGAAGCAGGGATGTTCGTCGTACTTGCCCGACGCATATGGCGGCGAGTGTGGCCAGTTGGCCTACGAGGGCGGCGCATGGGCGGTGGCCTACCTCATGCACAAGTTCGGCGAAGATGTGCTTCTCCGCTCGTTCCATCCGAATGTGCAACGACTCGGTTGGGAGCAGTGCTTCCAAAAAACATTCGGTCAGAGTTCCAACGATTTCCGCGCTGAATTCGCAGTGTTTATGCAAAAGCCCATCGCTGAGCAACTCGAGATTCTTCCGAAGTATTGATGTGGGCAACACCGCGATCGCGTTGTGCGCGGAAGGGAAAACAGCATGGCCGCGAAAACACGCAGCGCCCAAACGCGCGTGACTTCCTGACTTACTTCACATACGCGATCTTGTCGGTCTGGTGGCTGATCGCCTTCCAGACGCCGTCACGCTTGGAGAACGATGTCGACGAGCGGATCTCGACGCCCACATCCTTGCCGCCAATGACGTTGGTGCCGACTTCGATGCAGGTCAGCAGCGCGACCTCGTTGGTCTGCGTCCAATGGATGCGCGTAGGCTCGACCTTGCCGCCGAGCTTCTGGCTGGCCTGCGTGTTCCATTCCTTCTCGATCGCCCCCCATCCGGTGCGGAAGTCGCCGCCCGGGCCCATGTAGGTCGTGTCGGCGTCATGCCACCACGCGTCGTTCATCGCCGCAGTTTCGCCGCGGAAAATCGCCTGCAGCGCCGCGTAGAAGTTGTCCGCCGCCTCCTTGGGCGTGTGCGCGCCCGCGACCACGGCGGCGTTGCCCGCGCCTTGCGGGGACGAGTGGCCCATGGAGTTGCAGCCGACGGCGAACAGGGTGGTGCAGGCGAGAGTGCAGATTGCAGCGCGGATCATGCGGAAATTCCTTTGGTTCTAGGTAAGGCGCGCGAGTGTAACGGCATGGTTTGCGAGGCACGGTGCGCGTGATTGAAATCCCTATGATCGCGCCGATGTCAGGCAAGGCTCCCCGCAAACCCAAGCTGCTTTCCGGCGGCAACCCGCAGATCGCCAAAGCCGACGGCGACGAGCCTGTGCAGGCGTACATCGCCGCGATGCCCGGTTGGAAGAGCGACGCCGGTCGCGAGCTCGACGCGATCATCACCCGCGCCCTGCCGAGCGTGAAGAAGGCCGTGCGCTGGAACTCGCCGTTCTACGGCATCGAAGGTGAAGGCTGGTTCCTCAGCCTCCACTGCCTCACGAAGTACATCAAGGTCGCGTTCTTCCAGGGCGCGTCGCTCGATCCGATCCCGCCCGTCGCGAGCAAGGACAAAAACGCGCGCTATTTTCACATCTACCAAGGCGACGCGCTCGACGAGGCGCAAATCCGCAAGTGGGTCAAGCAGGCGAGCAAGCTGCCGGGGTGGGGAAAGGCGTGAGGGCCGCGGCGCGCAGCATCAACGCGTGCCGTGCAGCACGACCGCGGGAACCGCGCCGAACCCAGGCATCACATTGAACATGCGCAGCACGCACGCCTCTGGGTCGCGCAAGTCGAGCTCGATCTGCCAGCCCCAACATTCATCGCCCGCGTCGTAGGTCGTGAACATGCGCACGACACCCGCCTCGAACAAGCCGTTCAGCGTGAACGGATCGGTCGCGTGGAAGCTGTCCGACCAAGTCGCCTTGAGTGCGGCGGGTTGGCCCTTGAGCTCGATCGCGCCCGAGTGGTTCTTGCCGTCGTGCGACCAGGTGTAGCGGAGCACGCGCTCAGCGACGGTGATCGTGCCTTCCGAGCGGGACGGATTCGCTGGATCCATCATCCAAAGCCGGTTCGGCCCCGACCATGCGCCGTGGTGCGATGCGGGAAGGGAAACGCTGTTTGAGGTGGACTGTCCCATGCTGGATCCTCGCGATTCTGCGGAAATCATCGATACCCGCGCAGTTGAGGGGGTGTTTGCTGCAGCGTCGGCAAGCGAGCCGCGCACGGTCGCGTTAGTACATGCGGTCGAAGCCCGTGCCGTTGAAGCGGAACACGCCCTTGCCCCCGACCCACAGGTCGCCGGCACGGTCCTGGTAGACCGACACGACATCCTTCGTCGTCAGGCCGTCCTTCTCGCCGAACGGACGCAGCATGCGTCCGTCGTAGCGCCACGCGCCTCCGCCGATCGTCCCGATCCAGATGCAACCCTCGCGGTCCTCGCCGATCGAGAACACGCGCAGCAGCGACGGCGCCACCGTCCCGCCTGCATCCGCGCCGGCGCCAGGCATCTCCGAGAGCCGCACGGTGCGCGACCCGTCGATCACGATTACTCCGAGGCCGTTGTTTCCGATCCAGAGTCGCCCCTTGCTGTCCTCGAACACGCAGCGCACATGCGGGTCGCCGTCTTCCTTCTGCAACCCCATGCGGCGACCGTCGATCATCGAGAGTGTTGCTCCGTCGAAGCCAAAGACCGCCCCGTAGGTTGCGATCCAGACCCTGCCACCCTTGCCGCGGCAGATGC
>QWPT01000084.1 GCA_003671075.1 Planctomycetota bacterium | reverse complement strand
CCTCGCAGGCCTCGGGCGCGGGGACATACATGAGCGCGTTGAATTCGTGCGAGTACATGCCCTTCACGTAGCGGATGTTGCCGCAGTCGGGCTTGATGTTGTGCCGGGTGACCTCGGTCACTTCGGCCGCCTCCCATGCGGTGACCTTGAGCTCCGGCCATGTCGTGATCCGAAGCACGCGCTGGTTGGTGACGGCGTAGATGGTGTGGCGGTTCGCGCGGCGCCGGTGGATGGAGTCATGAGCCTCGAACGCGCCCATGATCCCGAAGTAGCAGGGCATGAGCAGCCCGAACTTGCTATCGAAAAAGTCCTTGTTTGCGCCGCTAGAATCGCTGAACAGTGCGACCAGCACTGCGCAGCCGGCCAGCGACATCATGAGAAGACCCAAGACAGTTTCGGTGTCGAACCGCCAGATCCGCGCCAGTATGGTCACATCGCGGCGCATGCGCGGTTGCCGCGCGTAGGCGACGGTCTCGCCCTCGCGCAGCTGGGCGCGCAGGGCGGCATCGAGTTTCGATGAGAGTTCAACCGCGGCGCTCATGCCCGAAGCATAACCGTGTACGACACGCGCCGTGCCTCGCGGTTAAGCGCGGAGAATAGCGGTATTGACCTTGCCCTTGACATCGGTCAGCCGGAAGTTGCGGCCCGCGTGTTTGTAGGTCAGGCGCTCGTGATCGAGGCCAGCGATGTGCAGCATGGTTGCGTGGAGATCGTGGATGTCCATCACACCGTCGACGGCCTCGGCGCCGATCTCGTCGGTTGAGCCGAAACTCATGCCGCCCTTGACGCCGCCGCCGGCCATCCACATGGTGAAACCCTTTGCGTTGTGATCGCGTCCGTCGCCGTTCTGCGCGTACGGCGTGCGGCCGAATTCACCGCCCCAGAGAACAAGGGTTTCGTCGAGCATTCCGCGTTGCTTGAGGTCTGCGAGCAGCGCCGCGATCGGCTGGTCGATCTCGCCGCATTGCTTCTCGAGCTCGGTGCGCAGGTTGCGGTGCGTGTCCCATCCGCCATGACTGACCTCGATGAAGCGCACGCCTTGTTCGGCAAATCGCCGAGCAAGAAGGCACTGTCGCGCGAAGCTGTCGGTCGGTTGCGCGCCAACGCCGTACATCTCCAGCGTTTTCTTGTCTTCGTTGTCGAAGCTCACGAGATCGGGCACCTCCGCCTGCATGCGGAACGCGAGCTCGTAGCTTTCGATCACGCCTTCGAGCTGCGCGTCGCTTTGCTCACGCTTCAGGCGTTCTTTGTTGAGACGCTGCACGAGGTCGAGTTGCTCGCGCTGCATGTTCACGCCGAGACGGTCGTTGCTGATGTGGGGGATCGCATCGCCCGAGCCAGCGTTGCGGCCGCCGCCGATGCGGACCGGCGTTGCCTGGTAGCTCGCGGGCAGGAATCCGCTGCCGTAGAGCTGCGCGCCGCCGTTGTCGCCGCGCGGATTGATGGCGATGAAGCCGGGAAGATTCTCGTTCTCGGTTCCGAGCCCATACAGCGCCCACGCGCCCATCGACGGACGCACGAACTGAAACGATCCGGTGTGCAATTGGATCGAGGCCTGCGCGTGCGCGGGAATCTCCGCCTTCATGCCGCGCAACAGGCACATGTTGTCGGCCTGCTTCTGCAGATTGGGAAAGAGGTCGCTGATCCACAATCCCGACTTGCCCGACTGCTTAAATTTCCACGGGCTGGCAAGCAGTTTTGAGTTGCCACGAAACACGGTGCCATCGTTGAGCGCGAGTTCGGGCTTGTAGTCGAAGGTATCGATGTGGCTAGGCGCGCCCGCCATGCAGAGGAAGATGATGCGCTTGGCGGTTGGCGCAAAGTGCGGTTTTTTGGCTGCGAGCGGATTGGTTGCGGTGTCGTCGTCATCGCCGCCGGTCATCGCTGAGACTCCCGACGCGCGGGCGGCCATCGCGGCGAACGCGATCGAGCCGAATCCACAGGCGGCAAGGCGAAGCATGTCGCGGCGCGAACAGGCGAGGGGAATTCGATTGCAGCAGAGGTCGCTCATGGTTGGTCTCGGATCAGATCAATCGACGGTACGGAACTCGCCAGAAAGGAAAATCGCCTGGCAGAGCGCGGAGTACGCGAGCTGCTCGGCGGTGAGCGTCATTGGTTGCGCGGGCTTCGGATTCATAGTCGCGTCCAAAGCTGCGCGCGCACGCTCGCGTGGGGTTTTGGTGTTGGCGTTGGCCTTGGCGTCGGTCTTGGCGTTGGCCTTAGTGTTGCGGTCGCGGCGGTCACGCGGTGCCGCGCCGCGCTCGGTAACAGGAGGCGCGCTGCGTCCGTCCTTAACGGTCGCTTTCTTGAAATCATCGAGAAAGTCGCGGCAGAACGCCACTTCCGACGCCGTTGGCTTTCGGCCCAACGCGATGGTGAACGCCGCGTTGACGCGGTCGATCTCCTTCGGCCCCGCCGAAATCACCCGCATGGCGAACATGTCGCAGATGCGCGCGATCTCCTTGCTGTTCATAAGAAACAGCGCCTGCGTTGGCACATTGGTCACATCGCGCTGACCCATCACATACGCGCTCTCGGCGAAATCAAAGACATCGAGCGACTCCGGGACTTTGTCGCGCACGATCGGCAAGTAGATACTGCGGTTGTTGTCACCGTCGCCGTTGGTCGATCCGATGATGCGCTCCTGCGCGGCTCCGCGTGCGGCTCCTTCGGCGAATGTGATGGGCGAGCCGAGCTTGGGCTTGCGTACGAGGATGTCCGCCGCCGCGAGCATCGAATCGCGGATCGCCTCGGCTTCGAGGCGCTTGGGTGTCATGCGCCAGAGATAGTTGCAGTCGGGATCGATTTCCGCGTCCTTCGGATCGAACGCGCTCGCCATTGCGTAGGCGCGCGAAAGCACGATTTCGCGGATGAGCTTCTTCGTACTCCAGCCATCGGCGATCAGGCGGGTGGCCAGATGGTCGAGCAGTTCGGGATGGGTTGGCTTCTGGCCGCTCATGCCGAAATTGTCCGGGGTGGGAACCAGGCCGCGCCCGAAGAGGTGGAGCCAGACGCGGTTGGCCCAGACGCGCGCGGTCAGCGGGTTGTTGGCGTTGGCGATCCAGCGCGCGAGTTCAAGGCGGCCGCTGCTTCCACGGACGATCGCGGGCTCATCTCCACGGGAGATCAGTTCGACGAATCCGCGCGGCACGGCGGCTCCGGGCTTGTCGAGCTCGCCGCGGTCGAGCACGCGCGCGTTCATGGCGCGGTTGCGGTCGGTGGCGCCCATGGCCACCAGGTTCTTCGCCGTCGGATCGCCATCGGGGCCGAAGCGTTCGGTCAGGCTCGTGAGGTTTTTCGCGGCGCCTTGCGCGGCGCGCGCGCGAACGACCTGTTGCTGGATATTGGCGGGAAGTTCTTCGCCCTTGGCCCGAGCGGTGCGCGCGGCGTTGATCGTCTCTTGCGCCTCGGCCGCAATTGTCTCCGCGCGCGCATTGGCCACGGCGAGGAGGGATCGTTGGTCGGGTCGCATCTTCGGTCCGAGCGGCAGCTTCGATCCGGCCGGAAGTTCGATGAGCTCGGCGGGATGGTTGTTGCCTTGCGCGTCGAAGGTGCCGTAGCGAGTGTCGGTCGACAGGAAGATTCCCGCGAGGGCGTAGTAGTCCTTCTGCGGAATCGGGTCGAACTTGTGATCGTGGCAACGCGCGCAGGCGACGGTGAGACCGAGCATGCCTTGGGTGGTGGCGTCGAGTTGCTCGTCGGCGAGGTCCATCTGAAACTGGGCATTTCCCCGCGCATTGTGGCTTTTGGTGCCGATGGCGAGGTAACCGGTGGCAACAAGATTTTCACCGCGCTCGATGTCGTCGGCGGCGGGAAGCAAGTCGCCGGCGATCTGCTCGGTGAGGAAGCGGTCGTAGGGCTTGTCTTCGTTGAAGGCCTGGACGACATAGTCGCGGTAGCGCCAGGCGTGCGGGTAAAGGATGTTCGATTCTTTGCCGCTCGATTCGGCGTAACGCGCGACATCAAGCCAGTGGCGTCCCCAGCGCTCGCCGAACGCGGTGCTGGCGAGCATGGCATCGACCGCGGTGGCGAAGGCGGCGGCGGGCGAGCGGGCGGCGGCGTCGGAGTCAAAGGCGGCGAGCGCGTCTTGCGTCGGCGCGAGCCCCGTGAGGTCAAAGCTGGCGCGGCGAAGCAGGGTGTGCGGGTCGGCGCGAGCGGCGGGGGTGAGGCCGCGTTCAGCCATCTCGGCGAACACGAAGCCGTCGATCGCGTTGTTCGCCCATTGCGCGTCGGTGGCCGTCGGGGGCTTGGAATCAACGACGGGTCGATACGCCCAGTGCGTGTTCTTGCCCTGCGCGATGTCGTCCTTCGACCAGCGGTGCGCCGTTCCAGGCGAGACGCCGTTGGGACTGCCCGCGCTGTCGACCGGCTTCTCCTCGCGCGGGTCGGGCGCGCCCATGGCAACCCACTTCTCAAGCGCGCGGATTTCCTCGCCGGTGAGCTTCCCATCGGGCGGCATCTGAAAATCGACATCGAGGTAGCGCACCGCCTGGATCAGCAAACTCGAGTCTGGATCGCCAGGAATGAGCGCCGGTCCGCTGCGCCCGCCCTTGCGGACGGCGTCGCGGGTATCGAGCCGAAGCTTCGCCTTGGCAAGATTGGCCGTCTTCGAATGGCAGCCGTAGCAGTTGGTGATGAGGATCGGGCGGATTTCCGCCTCGAAGAACTTGAGTTCCTCGGCGGTCGGCGGCCGCTCATCGAGGGAGGCGATCATCGGATCGTCGACCCCATCTCGGGCCGGACCGCCCTGCATGCCCCCATCCTGCATGAACCCGTCCTGCATGGTCTGGCCGTTGGCGAGAGGGCAGCAAAACAGAAGGGAAAGGAGGACAGCTTTGGTTTGCATGCAGGATCCCTAAGAGCGGGGTGGGAACGGCTTAGGATCGGCAGGATTGCACTGCTGCCGCTGAAATCTATGGGTTTGCGTGAGAGTGGACGGTGAAGTTGCGAGCATAGTTCGTGAAATCGGACCTCGAAGCCTTGCATGGCAAGAGTTTTCGCGGATGCTCATGCGTCTGAGATTCACACAAGGAACTGCCATGAAGACCCACTCGCTTGCCACCGTCATCGCGGCGGCCCTCATTCCCGCAGGATTCGCCCTCGCACAGGGAGCCAATGATTGCGCTTCCGCACAACCGCTCAAGGGCTACGGCGCCTTCCCCTTCAACACCGTCGGCGCAACCACCGATGGCACGGCGGATGCGCTTTGCAACTTCTTCAGCGTCGCCCAGATCTACAACGATGTTTGGTTCCGCTTCACCGCGCCTGCGACGACGGTGGTCGATGTCGGCAACTGCGGGGCCAGCACCCTTGATAGCAAGATCGCCATTTATGGCGGCGCCGACTGCGCTGCGCCCGTGATCGCTTGCTCGGACGACAGCTGCGGTACGCAGTCGAAGTGCACTTTCGCCGTGACGGCGGGCAGCAGCTACCTCATTCGCGTCGGGGGCTATGCCGCGACGGGCACGGGCACGGGAACGATCACGATCGCTCCGTTCACCGCGCTCGCGGATATCACCGACAAGTCGACGGGCGTGCGCTATGTCGCCGTGAATGCGACCAGCTGGACTTCCTCGGAGGCGTTCGCGCAGTTGGTCGGAGGACACTTGGTGTCGATCTCAAGCCAGGCTGAGGGGGATTTCATCTTGGCGAACTTTGGCCAGCTGCTCGGCATCGATCGCCGCATCTGGATCGGCTTCACCGATGTTGCCAGCGAGGGCAACTTCGCGTGGTCGGACGGAACTCCCGCCAAGTACACCAACTGGAATCCTGGCGAGCCGAACAACTCCAGCGGAGTTGAGCACTACGCCGAGTTGCTCGGATCCAACGGCAAGTGGAACGATCTCGTCGACGCCGGTTCGGGCTATGCGCATCTGGCCGTCATCGAGTTTCCCGGCACCGCACCCAATCCGTGCCCAGCCGACTTCGACCATGACGGTTTCGTCGATTCGGCCGACCTCTCGGTTCTGCTCAACGCCTGGCCTGGCCCCGATGGCGATCTCAATGGCGATGGCATCACCAATGCGCTTGATCTCGCGGTGATGTTGGACGGTTGGGGCGTTTGCCAGTAATCGCGGGCGCTGAGTGCAAAAGCCACGGCGAAGTGTTCGTCGCGCTCAACTAAAGTGTGCGTCGCCGAGTTTGGCGAGTTGTGCGTCGCGCAGCTCGGTGATCTCGTCGCGCACACTTGTCTCCACGCCGCCATCGGCAAGGGCGAATCCCGCGCGCAGCACATCGGCCTTGGTCACGGTCGAAGGCGGGCGCGATGGCGCGTAGCGATTTCCACTGCCCTCGATGCGATGAGCAAGGCCGCGGCGCTCAAACAGGCTGAGTAGTTCGCGCGCGATCGCGGCGGAGACTCCGCAATTGCGCACCAGCGTGTCAACCGAAACTCCGCGCCCAGTGGCGAAGCGGGCGCAGAGAGCGCTGTAGCAGGGGATCGCCTCTGCGGGCTCGAAGAGGTCGGGCGCGGAAATGCTCGCGGCCAGACTGCGGCCGCCGCGCGAGAGTCCTTGCAGGATCGCCGCAGTCTGCAAGCCAAACAGAACCGCGAGCCACATCAGGTAGACCCAGAGCATGAACAGCGGCACGAGTCCGAGCGAGCCGTACAAGCGGCTGACCGAAAACGATCCCGCCAACGATGCGCCGAGAAAGCGCTTTCCGAGTTCGATGAGCGCAGCAGCCACGAACGCACCAAGGAGCGCGGCGCGGAAGTCGACGCGTGCATTGGGAACGGTGGCGTAGGCCGCGCTTAACAGCAGCCAGAGCGAAACAAAGCCGCCGACCGTCGAGAAGACGCGCGCAACCAGAAGCGCGGGCTCGCTCTCGGTGCCGATGAAATCAGCGAGCGATCCGAACGCGATCGGGAGCGCCGCGAAGAGCACCGGGCCTGCGGTAATCACGAACCAGTAGATGAGCACCCGGCGCACCAGCGATCGTCCGCTGGGTGCGCGATAGATGGCGTTGAAACTCGATTCGATCGCGACCATGGTCCACACTGCGCTGAAGACGACCGCGAGCGCGCCGACGGCGCCGATGGCGGAGAGGTCGATGGTCGCGGCTTCGCGGGCGAGCGATTCGATCCAGGCGCCGAGGGGCAGACTTTGGTTGGCGGTGGCGCCGGCGGCCACGACCGACACCGAGTTCAGCCCGAGGCTTTCGATGACGCGGTGTACGAGTTCGATAAACCCGTCGCCGAGAATCGCGCGCGTAAGAATGGTGGCTACCACCAGCACGGGCAACATGCCGAACAACGTCCGAAATGCGAGGTTCGCCGCCATCGCAGGCGCTTGTGACTGCTGCAGTTGCGCGAAGGCGAATCGCACCGCGATGGCGAGATCGCGTGGTCGCGGCCGCGCGGCTTCGGTGAGCGGCGTGCTTGACGCGTTCGAAGCGGATGGCGTTGTGGGATCAGTACTTGGCTCGGGCATGGTCGGATTCTCGCCCATCAAACGCGCGCGCGGTGGGGTGTCGGGGGCATTTTAAAAATCAACGCGGCTTGGCGCTAAGAAAACCATCTGCAAACGAAGCCTAAACCGCACCCTTACACACCAAATCTACCGTGCCAACCGCTCGATCGCAGGCGCGCTTCGATTCTGAACCGAATCAACGCGCAAAGCATAAATGCATTTTACGCGCGGCAAATGCGCGAGAAGTAGTTTCTACCAGTCAGAGTAATCGGCTGTGGTCGTGTTGATCGCAGTGCTGCCCGAAAGAAGCATGAGTCATTCACCATGAAGAAGAATCTCACTACCGTCGTTCTGTTCGCCGGAGCCACCATGCTCTCGTCGAGTGCCTTCGCCGCCGAAGTGTCCGTCTCGGGCAACATCGCGACCTCCACCACTTGGACCAAGAACAACACCTACAACCTCAATGGACAAGTCATGGTGCTCCCCGGAGCAACGCTGACCATTCAGCCGGGAACGGTCATCGCCAGTAACGCGGGCGGTTCGCTCGCCGTGACTCGCGGCGCGCGCATCAGTGCCGTCGGCAATCAGTCGGAGCCGATCATCTTCACTTCGAAGAACGATGTCCTAACCTGGACCGCCGGCGATCCAAAGACGGGCACCTGGCGTCCGGTCTGCAACGAGTGGGGCAACCTCACGATCATGGGCCGCGCGTACATCAGCGAGAACGCTGTCGCCACCAACACTGCTTCGCCCAACGCGAACAACATCGCCACGATGGAAGGCCTCACCGCCGCGGCTCCTGGCGACACCAATGTCCTTTACGGCGGCGGCGATGACCTCGACGACAGCGGCACGCTCGCCTTCTGCTCCTTCCGCTACGGCGGCCTGGTGATTGGCCTCGCCAACGAGCTCAACGGGCTTTCGCTCGGCGGCGTTGGCAAGGAAACCACCATCGACCACATGGAGATCATGAACAATGTCGACGACGGCATTGAAATCTGGGGCGGCACCGTCAACCTCCAGTACGTTTCGGTCTGGAACATCGGCGACGACAGCCTCGACATCGATCAGGGTTGGCGCGGCAAGGTTCAGTTCGGCCTCATCGTTCAGGGCTACTCGGCGAACGCCGCGCAGGGCTCGGGAACTGGCGACAACTGCATCGAGATTGACGGCGCTGAGCAGTCGGACTACCAGCCTGTCACCACGGGTGTCATGTACAACATGACCGTCATCGGCAACAACGGATCGAACGCCACCGGTTCCAACGGCGGCGACCACGGCGTTGCTTACCGCGACAACGCGCGCATGCAGATTCGTCAGTCGATCTTCATGGATCTCGGCGAGAGGCTGGTCGCGATCGACAACGTCGACGGCGACGGCGGCGCTGGCTACGGCTTCAACGGCACCCTCACTTGGGCCTCAACTTGGACCACGCCGTGGAACACCTACTCCACCGTGAATGCACCAGCCAATCCGGCGACCTTCTATCAGGCGCAGACCAACGGGCTCCTGAACGAGATCAAGGACTCGGTCTTCTTCAACAACAAAAACACCGCCGCCTACACCGAGGCAGACCTCCGTGGCGTGCGCCTCAAGGGCAACAGCAATGTCACCGCAACGCTCTCGCCAATTGTTGCTGTGACCCGTGGACCGGTCGTCAATCCGACGGCGACGCTTGCGGTCAAGCCGGTCACTTCGCTCGATCCTCGCGCGGCCAATGATTCGATTCTCTCGGTTGGCACTGCACCGAACGACGGATTCTTCAGGCCAGTCACTTATCGCGGCGCTTTCGGTCCGACGGAGAACTGGCTGTGCGGTTGGACCGCTGCCGACGCGTTCGGCATGAATGTCGCTCCTCCAGGAGGCTGCGTCATCGCGGGCGCTTGCATCGCCGATCTCAACGGCGACGGCAGTGTTTCCGCCACCGATCTCGCTCAGATTCTTTCGGCCTGGGGCGCGACCACCAGCACCGCTGACCTGAACAACGACGGTGTCGTCGGTGCGGCGGACCTTGCGCAGATGCTCAACGCTTGGGGCGTCTGCCCGTAATGACGGTTGAAACGCAGTATTGAACACGAGGCGCCTGGCGGCGGAGATATCTACCGCCAGGCGCCTTGATTCATAAGTAGTGAGACACTCATGATGGCCATCCAGCAATTCGCCTGCAGCAACATCGTTCGCGCACCTCGCGCGTCTCGTTCACTGGTCTGGTGTGTTGCTTTGGCAAGCGCGATCGTTGCTGCGCCGCAGTTTGCTAGCGGTGCATCGTCCACGGCCGATCGCGTGGAGTTGACGCAAGCGGCCACTGACCAAGCGTGGCGCCTGCAACTGTTGGACTTCGCCCTTGATGTGGCCAATCGGGTTCCAACCCAAGGGCATGAGCGCGATCGCGCTCGATTGCAGGAATTGACAGGTTTGGCGCTGCTTGATGCGGGAATGCCTGATCGTGCGGCGACCTGTGCGCGGATGATCGATGGCTGGCGTCGCGGCTCGCTTCTTGCGGCGATTGCGTTGGAGCAGGCGAAGCGAGGCGACAAGTCCGACGATGCACGCGCATTGGCAACCCAGGCGTTGGCCGCGCGGGCCTCGGCGCTCGATTGGCAGCGCGAGCGCATCAATGCCATGGTCGCGCGTGTCTATGCGGTACTCGGCGACGATACCGAAGCCAATCGCCTTGAAAAAGGCCTCGGCGAACCGGAGATGGGAAAGGTCGCCGCCACGCGGGCCGCTCGCTTTCCTGCCGCCGACTTCGATGCGCAGACCAAGATGGTCGACGAGTGGCTTGCGACAAAGAACTTCGATCTGGTGCGTAATGCAGCCGATGTTTCGCTCGAGCTCTACTCAGGAAATTTCGCTGATGCCACGCGGCGTTCGCGCATCGAGGCCGCGGTTTCCGCAGCCAATGCGCAGCTTCCGTTCGATTTGCGCATCGCCCATCTGCTGCGCCTGTCCGACATGGCTCACAAGCACGCCGATGTCACGGCGGCGAACGCTTTCATCGATCAGGCCCAGGCGCAGTGCGCTGCGGCAAAGTGGCTTGTTGAAGACGAGATCGTGCAGCTGTCGGCGATCGCCAGCGCGAAGGCGCGGGTGGGCAATGCCACGGGCGCGCGCAAGGATCTCGAGGCGGCTGTTGCCAAATTCGATTCCGCGCGCGGGGGCATCGTCGACATCTTTCGAGCGCAGGCTCTGCGGCCAATCGCGGAGGCGTACGCGTTGCTTGGCGACGGCGCCATGGCGCGAGCGGTGTATGGGCGCGCGCTCACCGACGGAGCGAGCAATCCCAATGCCCGTCCCCGCGCCGACGATTTGGTGTTGACCTGCACATCAATGTCGCGCACGCGCATTGAGCCCGACGCCGCGATGGACGCGCAGATGCGCGCGATCCGCGATGGCCTCGTTCAGCCTTGGTAAAGGCGCGCGTCTTCACACAATCCAAACAGTGTTCGAACCCAATGTGAGTGCCATCTTCGCAAATGGCACTTTCGCGGCCATTAGGCTGCCCGCCTTGACATCGCATCCGAGCAAATCCATGACACCAATCAATCATCCACTGCGCCTCGGCGCGACGGTCGTTCTGGCGATCGGCATTCCCTGCGTCGCTCTCGCGCCCGCACAAGACGGTGCAACGCCAGTGCAGAATCCGGTCCAATCGCGCGAGGTTGTTCCCGAGTCGAATAGCGAGCCGACGCTCGCGGAAAGTCGGCTCACGATGGGCAAATGGATCGAAACCCAGCAGCTCATTGGGCGCGAGCGCAATGAATGGTCGCAGGGCAAGGAGATCCTCAAGGGTCGCGTCGAACTTATCGGCAAAGAGGTCGCCTCCCTTCAAGAAAAGATTGGATCGTCTGAGTCGAGCGTTGCCGAATCGGGCAAGACCTTTGCCGGTTTGGTGGAGCAGCGCGAGGAACTCAAGGCGGCATCAGCGCAACTCGTCGCGTCGGTCACCCTCATGGAGGCCGAGGTCAAGAAGATCGCGCCGATGATTCCAGATCCAGTGCGCGCCAAGCTCGCGCCGCTGTTCGCGCGTTTGCCTGAGGATCCCAGCACCACCAAGGTTTCAATCGCCGAGCGATTTCAGAATGTGCTCGGCATTCTCAACGAAGTCAACAAGGCCAACAGCGAGATCACGGTGAACTACGAAGTTCGCACGCTCGCCGACGGCACTTCGTCGGAGGTGCAGGCGATTTATGTCGGTCTCGCGCAGGCGTATTACATCAGCCCGCGTGGCGAGGCGGGTATCGGTCGACCAAGCGCCGATGGTTGGAAGTGGGAGTCGGCGAAGGCATCGGCCGACAAGATTCTGACCGTGCTTGAAATCATCCAAGGCAAGCAAACTCCGGCCTTCGTGCCGCTGCCGGTGAAAATCAAATGAACTGGACTCTTCGCACCATCTCATGCACC
>QWPT01000083.1 GCA_003671075.1 Planctomycetota bacterium | reverse complement strand
ACGGCATCACCGGCACGATGATCGTCACCAGTGCGATCGTCGACGCCAACCTCAGCGGACTCCTCGGCAAGACTTCTCTCGCCGCCATCGTCGAGGTCAACGCCTCCCTGATGGTCACGGGCGAGCTCAGCACCATCGCCCTCCAGGTGACGAAGGTCGACGAGATCTACAACCTCACGCTCCTCAGCGACCAGACTGCAGCTGAGATCACAACTCTTCTCGGGAAGTCGGTTGCCGCAGCCAGTGTCGGCAAGGCCATGGCGGTCGCCAGCGCGACCTCGATGGACGCAGATCGCCTCAACGCGCTCGGCGCCTCCTACCTCAAGATCGCCGGCAACGGCATCTCGGGCACCGTCCTCCTCGTCAGCGGCTCGACCGGTGTGACCGACGCGAACATCACGAACCTCTTCGTGAAGATCGACCTCGGCGCCAATGTGCGCGCAGACGGAACCGGCATGATCGCGAGCACGATCAGCATTCTCAATACCAACCTTGCGAAGCTCGACTCGGCCTTCGACATGGCGTTCACCAACGCCCAGTCGGTGACTGAACTCTCGAACATCCTCGGCAAGTCGGATGCGGCTAGCGCCACCGCCGACGCGACGGGCATGGATTCGAATGTCGGTGGCAAGCTCGCCACCCTCGCCGACAACTACCTGAAGCTGGCGAACGCCGGCGTCGATGGTGCTATCGCGATCAACTCCAACCTCACCTCGGTGCAGATCTCGAATCTGCTCAGCAAGGTCAACTTCGGAACGACCTTCGTCGGAGGCGCAACCGTCGCCATCGACGCGACTGGTATGAGCAGCTCGCAGCTCACCTCGGTGGTGAGCTCGGTGACTGCCGCGGGCTCCTCGGCCAACCAGGCCGCGGTGTTCGACATCTCGAACCTCACTCTGACCGGCAGCCAGGATCCGACTCAGATGGCCATTCTCCTCAATTCGACTCTTGCGAACGAGGCAGTCGTCGTTGCGACGGGCATGACTTCGGATCAGCTCGCGGCCGTGGGCAACGCTCCTGGCGCGGTCGATGCGGTCACGGGTACCTTCACCATCACTTCAGACCTCAGCGCAGCACAGATCTCGGCGATCATGGGCAACACCGCCCCGACCGCCACGGTCACCATCGACAACAACGGCATGTCGCCATCGCAGCAGGCTGCGGTCGTGACCTCCGGCACCGGCCTGTTGATGGTCAATGCCAGCGCGACAGTGGCCACGGGCCAGACCTTTGTGGTGTTGGTTGATATGACCGGACTCCCAACCAGCGCGGTCGGCATGATGGCCCGCGTCAACTACGACACCAGCAAGGTGCTGTTTGTCCGCGACAGCAATGGAGACGGCGACTCCACCAATGACAGCATCGGTGGCATCGCCTTCCCGACCGAGCTCTTCGTCACTCAGGGCGTCGGATATGTCAGCTTCAGCACCGGCGTCGACATCGCTGGATCGGGTGCTGGCGTTACCTTCGGCAACGCTGCTCGCCTGACCTTCCGCTCCATCGCACCGGACTGCCTTGCGACCGAACTCGTAACGTTCGCGACCACCGGCTTCACCAACCAGATCTCGGCAACGGGCGGTACTGCCACAGTCCCATTCGTTCCGACCAACTTCTCCAACGTGACCTCGCTCAATAACCTCCAGCTCGTGGGTGTGCCCGCGTCCAACATCGACGTCGCTGCGGACGCCGGAACAACTGCTGGAGCCGCCATCGCAGTACCGACGGTCACTGCTACCAACAACTGTGGCGCAGTGACTCCAGTCATCCGCACGGTCACCTATCCGGACGCGACCACCAGCCTCACCTGGCCGGCCATGTTCCCGATCGGTGTCTCGTCGGTCACCTGGACCGCAACCGATGCGGCTGGCAATTTCATCAGCGCCACCAAGACCTACACGGTCCAGAACTACCAGCTCGCGACCATCGATGTGAATCTCGTCGGCGGCGTCAACAGCAGCATCATCTTCAACCAGATCGTCCGTCTGCGCCTGAGCTCGGGAGCCGTCGTCAGTGCGACCATCCCGTTCACTGGTAACAACGGCGCCGTGGTTGACGCTCAGGTCCCAGTCAGCGCCAGCTACACCTGCGTCTCGGTCAAGGACGCAACTCACACCCTCGCCGACTCGCAGTCGCTGTCGGTGGTGGGAACCAAGTGGGTTGCCGGTGCAGCGTTCGCGCTGACCGCAGGCGACTCGAACGACGACAACGTGGTCGACATCCTCGACTTCGGTATGTTCGTCTCCGATCGTGGTGCGGGCAAGGATCCGTCAAGCCGCAGCAACTTCGACCGCAACGCGTTCGTGAACAACGGCGACTATGGCTTCATCTCGCTCAACTTCCTCTTCGCTGGCGATACCTGTGGTGGCGGATACCTCGATGGCAACACGCCGCTCGCGCGTGTCAGCGTCAAGGAACTCCGTCGTGCAGGCCTCGGCTACCTTGAGCAGGCTGACATCAACATGGATGGCTGGGTTGACCAGACCGACATGGGCCTCGCCATGCAGGGCCAGTTCCGCCGCGACTACCCGAACGCTCTTGAGGTTCAGGATGAAGTCGAGGTGGCAGATTGGTGAGTCATGAGACAGGCCTACAGAGGCATATCTAATCAGTGAGACTTTCAGGCCCGCGGCACATGCCGCGGGCCTGTCTCATTTCACCCCACTGCGACTCTCGAACCCTCGCGCCGCTGGTTCGAAGCTGGGGGTGTCCGCGGCCGGCCCACGAAATTATGCGCGTCGCCCGCACCGTCCAAGGTCCTGTACCTGCACTCCATCTCCAGCGCTCCCCGAGATTCAGGGGCGATTTGATCAATCCCGACAGGGAGCGTTTGCTCTGAGGCCTCTTCCGAATGATCTTGAACAGTCTCCCCTTCGTCTGGGAGGCGGTTCATCTTGGCGTGCGTGGGTTGATGGCTGCGTGTTGTCGTGAGGCAATATGCAATCTGGAGATCCTGCCGATGTCGAAGAGATACATGCATTGCCATTCGCGGCCAGCGTTCGCTTTCGTCGCGCTTGGATTCCTGTGCCCTTCGGCATGGGCCATGCAGTCGGCCAACTGTACGGCGGGCGCAAATCATGTGACCTCGTCGAGCACCTCGGCTCAGATCGCCCAGGCCCTGGCCGCATCGGCGGCTGTCAACGGCATTCGCGTAACCGCCAACGCCACCGCTATCACCCAGCTGAATCTCGGATCGCTCGGACTCAACGGCGCTCTGCTCGCGCAGGACGGCGTGTTCGGCACCTTCACCCTCACGGGCGGCATGTACAACCCAACCGGCACCAGCGATCCGCTCGCGCTCGGCTCACGCATCAACGGGCTGCTTTCGCACACTTGCGAGTCGGCGACCGTCACCGTCAACACCGCGGGCATGAACGCTGCGGCGATCGCCGCGGTCTGCGCCAACATCGCCAAGATCGACACGATCATCAACCTCCCCGCTGACAAGACCCTGATCCTTACCGCGGCGGAACTCGCTGCGAAGTTCATCAGCGGCGCGGGCACGGTCGCGATCAAGCCCGATGGACTTGCCACCAGCGCGGACCTGCTGGGCATCACCGCAACCAACATCACCTTTCCGACCTCGGCGCCATTCTTTTCGGTGGCAGCGGGCGGACAGATCGCGCTGACTCCTGCTCGTGCATCGGGCTGGACCATCGAAGGCGCGGGCACGGTGTCGCTCGTGGGCACGATTGACTCGAATGTTGTCATCAACGCCATCTCGGCGCCGATCTCGCTTGATGGCGACGGCGTCGTCGGAACCACGGTCGCGCTCGGAAGTACCTTCACGCTCACCGCTGCGCAGGCCAACGGGCTGACCATCACTGGCGCGGGCACGACGGTGATCGCGGGCAACATCGCCGGCAACAGCGACTTGACTCGCATCGCCACGGCGCTCGACGTCTCCGGATCGGTCAACGCGGGCGCGATTCTCACGCTCACCGCTGATCAGGCGCACAATCGCACGCTCACGGGCGCAGGCAGCGTTGCCATTTCGTCCGCGACCAGCGCGCTCGTCACCGACACCAATCTGCGTCAACTCGCGACCGCCGGGCTGCAGCTCGACGGATCCATCGCCGCCACCAAGACGCTCTCGATCAACGCTGCCCAGCAAACGGTTCGCGTTTCGGGCGCGGGCACCGTCGACATCCTTGGAACTTCGGCCGACGACATCGTCGCCGCAACCGACATCAGCGCGCCCCGCGTTGTGCGCGGTCTCGCCGGCCGCGACACGCTCGTCGGCGCCGCGAGCAACGACATCATCGACGGCGGCGCGGACAACGACAGCGTCGACGGCGGCGCGGGCATCGACACGGCGATCTTCCTCGGCAGCGCAACTGGCGCGATGATCATTTCGAACACGGGGTCGAACACGGGGTCGAACACTGGCTCGGGCGCGGACTCCGCCCTCGAAGTCACCACCGCCATCGACGCGACCGACACACTCGTCGGCATCGAGCGGCTTGCGTTCGCCGATGCGACCATCGTGGTTGTTGGACGCGCGGGCAGCACCTACACCTCGCTCGCCGCCGCACTCGCCGCGACCTCCGCCACCGACAAGCTGTACGGCGAAATCGCCTTCCACAGCGCCAACACTGGTAGCGCGGCCGACATCGGCGCGATCCTCGCCCGCGTGATCGCTGGCTCGACGGTCACGGCGGATCTCCTGGACATGACCGCGGCGCAGGTCGCCGCCATCAACACGCACTTCGCCAGCTTTGCCTCGTTCTCGAACACGCTGGCCGGTGTTGTGCGCAATGGCGCCGACGCTGCGTACTTCACCAGCATCGCTGCGGCAATCGACTTCGCCAACGACGGCGACACCGTGCGCGTCGTCCCGGGCATCTATTCCGAGAAGCTGACGATCGCCAAGAACATCTCCGTCGAAGGCCCGAACGCCGCGATCGCTGGCAACGGCGTGCGCGGCGTCGAGGCGATCCTCGACTTCAGCGCGTCACCGACCGTTGTTGGCGGCCAGCATGTCCTCGTGACCAAGGGCGCGTTCAAGGGCTTCCGCATCCAAGACAGCCTGCTTCCTGCCGAGTCGATCGCCGCGCCGCGCATCGCCGTCCGCATCGACACCGCCACCTCGGCAACGGTCATGAACAATGTGTTCTTCCGCGACTCGGGCAGCGACGGCGCCGCACAAGACGCGCAGAGCACGCTCGACATCCGCGCAATCGAGATCAACGCGGTCGCGGGCGCAACGGCGACCGTCCGCGCAAACACCATCGACGGCGCGACGACTGGCATCCTGCAGAATCGATCGTGGCGCAGCGCCATCCGCGCGCAAGCTGGCGCCGCCATCCTCGACAACACCATCGCCCATGTGCGCAACGCGATCGAACTGCGCGGCGACCTTTCGCTGATCACCGTCGACGCCAATCGCATCGCCTGTACCGACGGCGGCGTTGCGCTTTCGCTGGACACCAGCAGCGCGTCCTTCAATCTCGGCGCCAATGCGTTCAACGGCGTCGGCATGCTCTTTGACCTCGTTTCGGTGCCGACGGGCTTCACGCTCGACGCGCGGGCATCGAGCGTTGACGGCACGCCGATCGGGGCGCTCGACCTCGCGGGCCAGTTCGCCATTGCGCCGCGCAGCAACCAGCACATCACCAACGCGGCGCGCAACGGCCGCGTGGTCACCAAGTCCGGCGAGATCCATGTTCCCTCATCGGGCGCGGCGGTCGTCGGCGGCGTTTCGCGCGCGATGAGCTTGGCCTCCACCGGCGACATCGTCCGCCTCGACGCGGGCTCGTACTCCGACAACATCACCATCACCGACCGCGTCACGCTCATCGGCGCGGGAAGCGCCATCGACGCAACCGTCGTTACTGCGGCAGTCGCGGGAACTTCGGTCGTCACCGTCACGGGCTCAGGCTCCGTCGACGGCCGCCTGATCGTGAAGGACATGCGACTCATCGGCTCGACCGCGAGCGGCATCCTGGTTGCCAACACGACGGCGGTCACCAAGCTCACCTTCGACAACATCAACGCCAGCGCCAACACCGACGGCATCAGTTACGGCGCAAGCAGTGCTATCTCCGACGCGATCTCCGACGCGATCATCTCCAACTCGACGCTTTCGTCGAATGCCAACAACGGCATCCGCATCGCCTCCACCGTGTCAAGCTTTGACGGGCTGACCGTTTCCGGCTGCACCATCGCCTCGAACAATTGGCAGGGTTTCAGCTTCAACGCGTCGGGCGCGAACATCGTCGCCACCAACTTCGCCTTCACCAACACCACCTTCACCAACAATTGCGCGTCGAACGCCAACAGCGCCGACAACCACGATCTCTCGTTCTTCGGCTTCAAGGGCAACGCGTCGCTGACCAATGTTGCCGTGACTTCGAACCACACCGCCAACGGCTACGGCATCGTGTTCAACGGGCAGGGCCTTGAGAGCAACGGCGGCTTCGCGCCGGCCGGAATCATCGCGCTGGACAATGTCAGCGTGAGCGGCCAGGTTGCGAAGGGCGCGCTGAGTTTCCAGTGCTACAGCGATGTCAGCGGCGTGAGCCTGAACAATGTCAGCCTGCAGAATTGCATCGCGCCTTCGGGCGATCTCGTTGTTCAGTCGACCGACACCGATGCGCTCGCTGCGGGCAACACCGCGCTGAAGTCGATCGTGGTCTTGGCGACCGGCGGCGTGGACGCAATCGGCGCGCGCTTTCACCGCTTGAGCGGCTCGCAGCTTGATCGCGCGGTGCTCGCGGACAACTTCATCATCGCCGACCAGATTAGCGATGCGATCGACGGCTCGGGAGTCGGGCTCGTTCGCTTCGCGGCCGACAAGCTCTATGTGACCACCGCCACGCCGGCCGGCGCGCTCGGACGCGCCATCGCCGCCTCGCGCACTGGCGACACCATCGTGCTGCAGAGCGGCGTTGCCGTCGTGCTCGGCGCCGTGATCACCAACGACATCCTCTTCTCGGGCGACTTCACCATCAACGCCGCCAGCTTCCCCACTGATGCATCGGCAGACGCGGTGCTCGAAAGCTTCCTCGCCCGCGCCGCGGCAGGCGCGACTTTCGCCGCCGTCACCACGGGCATGAACGCGACGCAACTTGCCGCCCTCGGCACGCACTACGCGGCCTTCGCGGGCGGCGTGACGGGAACGCTCGTGCTGAGCAGCGCGCAAACGGCATCGCAAATCGCCGCGCTTCTCGCGGGCAGCGCCGACGGCTCCGCCACCGCTGATGCCACGGGCATGAGCACCGATCAGGTCGGCGCGCTGTCGGACCATCTTGCCAAGTTCGCCGCCGACGGCATCACTGGAACAATTCTGGTCAGCGGGCGTGTGTCGGATCTCGCCGGACTTGTCGCCAAGACCGCCGCCTCTGCAACGCTCGAGGCCGACGCCGCCACCATGTCCGCGACCTCGATTGCGGTTGTGCATGCCAACATCGCCCGCGTGAACGCGATCTACAACCTCACCCTCAGCAACGAGCAGTCGGCCGAGCAGATCAGCGGCCTGCTCAGCAAGTCGGTGACGGTCGAGTTGCCTGGTCGGTCGATGGCGCGCGTCATTGCCACGGCGATGGCATCCGACAAACTCTCCGCGCTCAGCGCGTCGATCGCACGGCTCGGCGACAACGCCATCAGCGGCAGCGTCCTGCTGCGCAGCGGCCAACTTGAACTCAACGACGCGACCATCGTCACCTTGTTCACCAAGATCGCCATCAGCGCCGATGTCCGCGTCGACGCCACCGCGATGGGTGCAACCACGCTCACCCTTGTCAGCGCCAACGATGTGTTGGTCGATTCGATCTTCGCGCTCGCGCTCGACAACGCGCAGACCACTTCGGAACTCGCCATTCTTCTGGGCAAGTCCGATGACGCCAGCGCTGGTGCCGACGCATCGGGCATGGCCTCGACCGCGGGCGGAAAGCTCGCGATCCTCGCCAACAACTTCACCAAGTTGCGCGCCGGCGGCCTCATCGGCGCCATCGCCATCAATGCCAACCTCACCGCCACGCAGATCACCAGCCTCCTAAGCAGGGCGGGTTTCGCCACCGCGTCCCAAAGCGGCGCCACCGTCGCCGTCGATGCGCTGAACATGTCCGTCGGCCAGCTCGCGTCGGTCGCCGCCGCCGTGGCCTCGGCGGGATCGCCCGCCGACCAGGCCGTCGCCTTCGATATCTCGAACCTCTCGCTGACCAGCGCTCAGGATGCATCGACCATCGCAACGCTGCTCAACGCCACCATCGCCGATCAGGCGACCGTCCTCGCCAGCAACATGAGCGCGGCGCAACTGATCGCCATCGCCAACGGTGCGGCCGCCGTCCATCGAATCAACGGAACCTTCACCATCACCTCTGCGCTGACTTCGGTTCAGATCGCCGCGGTCATGGCCAACGCATCCTCGACCGCCACGGTCACCGTCAATTCGCATGGCATGTCGCCCGCGCAGCAGCAGGCGCTGTTCTCGACGGCGCTGCTCATCGTCGAGGCCAATCTTTCCGCCGCCAAGGGCGACATCTTCGTCGTTGATATCAACATGAGCGGGCTTTCCGTTCCCGCCGTCGGTATGCAAGTTCGCGTGCTCTACGACGCAACTAAGATGCAATTCGTCGGCGATGCCAGCAACCTCGGCGGCATCGACTTCCCCACGCCGATCGCGCTCGACGCATCAGTGCAGTCGGGGCGCGGAGTCATCAGCTTGAGCACTGGCGCTGACCTCGGCGGATCGGACGCGGGCGTCACCGTTGGAAACGCGGCGCATCTTCTGTTCCGCGCCCTCGAGGAGTTCTGCGATGCGACCGACCTCATCGAGCTCGCGCCGTCAGGATTCCCCTGCCGCATCTCCTCGTCGGGCGGTCATCAGGCCGTTCCCTTCACCAAACTCAACTTCACCAGCATCTCCTCGCTCGAACCAATGACTTTCGTCGGCGTGCCGACGGATCACATCGCCGTCGCGACCGACGCGGGATCTCTGCTGGGCGCGGCGCTGGCTGAGCCCATCGTCACCGCATCAAACAACTGCGAGCCCGTCCTTGCGGTCACGCACTCCATCACTTTGCCAAACTCCGCCGTAGTTGTCGATTGGCCATCGCACTTCCCCATCGGAACCTCAACGGTTTCGTGGAGCGCGACCGATGCCAGCGGCACTCTCGGCACCGTGACTCGGACTTACACCGTCGCCAACTACCAGATCGCCAGCATTGATGTGAATCTCCTCGGCATCGTCAACGCCAACACTTCCTTCGACAATGAAGTCCGCCTCCGCCTGAGTTCGGGTAACGTCATGAGCGCGATTGTGCGCTTCACTGGCAACAACGGCGCCGTCGTCGACGCGCATCTGCCCGTTCGCAACGACTACACCTGCATCTCAGTGAAGGACGCCTCCCACACGCTCGCCCAAGCGCAGCCGCTTTCGATCTCCGGCAGCAAGTGGGTCACGCCTGCGCCGTTCGCGCTGATCGCAGGCGACTCCAACGACGACAACCTGGTGGACATCTTCGACTTCGCCAGCTTCGTCACCGATCGCGGCTTGAACAAGACCGTGTATAGCCGCAGCAATTACGATCGCAACAGCATCGTGAACAACGGCGACTTCGGTTCCATCGGGCTCAACTTCCTCAAGGTCGGCGAAAATTGCGGCGGCGGAAATTTCCGCGATGGCGCGCCGAGGCTGCGCGTGAGCGTGAAGGAACTGCGACGAATGGGCTCAGGCAACCTCGAGTTGGCCGACATCAACATGGACGGCTGGATCGACCAGGCCGACATCGCCCTCGCCATGCAGGGCCAGTTCCGCCGTGATGATCCGAATGCCAATCATGCGACCGACCGCGCTGAACCAACGCGCTGGTGATTTGCTGACGAGGAAATGGTGAATGCGCTCGCGCGCTGTGCGCCGACTATCGGCGCGGACGAGACGAGATGTCTCGTTGGTTTGCCCGAGCTCCCGGCTCAGCCGCCGAGATTGAGGTTGGAAAGCATGTCCATCGCGGCCGTGCTGAGATACCAAGTCACCACGAGACCGAGCAAGAGGAGCACGATGGATGCCCTCATCCAAATGCGATAGCTCCGCTCGGCCAACTCGCCGCCGACCAGATCGCCCGCGGCGTACTTCGCGTTGGCCTGCGCCGCGGCGAATACCGCGCCAACGCCGACGGGAAGGCAGCAGAAAAGCAGCGTTCCCAGCGTGACGCATGTCGACCACAGATACCCGATGCGCCGCGCGGAACTGTTGGCAGGACTGTTGACAGGAAACTTCGCCGAGAAATGCAAAGGCGGCGTCGGCGGCGTAAGGCTCGCCAGACCGGACAGGATCGTTGGCGCAGGAACCCACGCGGACGAGGCGCTTTCATTCTCCGTCTGCTCGCACAACGAACAACCAGCATGCACTCGCCCCTCAACCATGAAGGCGCGAAGTTCCTCAACCGTATACGGGCCGTAGGTCTGACCGTCGCCAACACTGAGCCAGTAGCGGTTCATAGATCAACTTCACAACCCAGCACCACCCAGCACCAGCTAGCACCAGAGGAAGCAGCCGCAGCTGCGACCGCCCAAACACGCGACCGCTCAAACACCCGACAGATTCTCGACTTCCCAACCCTTGCGATAGGTGCGGCGCAGCGCGGCGTTGGCGGCTGGGCTGTTCTTGAACACGCACTTCTCCGCGTCGTACTCGAGGACCTTGCCGGGATCGAGCGAGCTCATCGCGCCGATCGAGAGGCTCTCGCACATCTTGCCGCCCTTCTCGAAGCGCGACACACAGGCGTCCTTCTTGCCGGCGAGGCAAGCGTCAACCCAGTTGTGCCAGTGATTGGTCTGCTTGAACTCGCCCGGCTTCATTTCGACGGCCTTGCCATCGACGAAGACGCGCGCCCACGCGTGCTCGATCGGGAACCACATGATGCCCTTCTCGCCGACGAGAATCACGCCGCCGTCACCCTTGACGACATCCTCGCCCTGCTTGCCGCCTTCCCATCCATCAGGCAGGCCGATCGCCTTGAAGTCGGGGAACTGGCCGCCGTCGAACCACTTGAGGGTGAGGCCGTCCTTCGATGTCATCTTGTTGGGCGCGTACTTCATGACCACCGACTCGCTCTCGGGGAACTGATCCGTCGAGGCCTTCACCGGGGTGCAGTACGCCGAAATCGGCGCGCCGAGCCCGAGTTCATAGAACGGGACATCGAGCATGTGGCAACCCATGTCGCCAAAGGCGCCGGTGCCCCAGTCGATGGTGCCGCGCCAGTTGAAGGGCGTGTAGCCGTTCTTGTACGGGCGGTCGGAGGAGACGCCGAGGAAGAGGTCCCACGAAAGTTCAGCCGGCACCGGGTCGGCGCCTTCTGGACGCGGGTTGCCCTGAGGCCACCAGCCAGCGGGACGGTTGGTCCACGCGTAGACCTCCTTGATCGGGCCGATGGTGCCGTTGCGGATGAGCTCGCCGCCGTACTGACGCCACTTGGTGGCGATGCGCTGGGTTCCCATCTGGGTGACGATGCCGGGCTTGCTAGCCGCAACCTCGGCCAGCCGTCGGTTCTCCCACGCGCCCTGCGCGAGCGGCTTCTGGCAATAGACATGCTTGCCGAGATTCATGGCCGCCATCGAGATCGGCGCGTGCATGTGGTCCGTGGTCGAGCAGCTGACGGCATCGAAGTTCTTGTCGAGCTTGGTGTAGGCCTCGCGCCAGTCCTTGAAGGTCGGGACATCGGGGAAGCGCGCCTTGACGGTCTCGCCCTTGTCGTTCTTGGAATCCTTGATCCAGCCGTCAAGCTGAACCTGGCTCACATCGCAGAGGCCGACGATTTCGACCATCTTGTGGTTGGACAATTCGCCGAGGTCGGCTCCGCCCATGCCACCAACGCCGACCTTCAGCACGCGCAGCTTCTCATTCTGACCAAGGCCACGGCGAAGGACCGCCGGTGCGGCACCGGCAGCGATCTGCGAGGCGAGACCGCCGGCCATGCCGCCAGTCATGCCGAGGGCAATTGGCGTTGCGAGCGAGGTGAAGACGAAACGGCGGCGCGAGATGCTCATGCCGCGCATTCAACCACAAAGTGCGGGGCGAATTGAGCAGACTAACGCTCGCCCCAGATATTTTTCGCGCACGGCTTGCGCGCGGCGGACGCGTGGCGGACGCGCGGCCGACGCGTGGGCTTGTGTGCTGCGCGCCCGGCCGACGCGTCCCGCACATCGCCCGCAAAAGTCGCCGGACCGAAGGGCCGGGTGGCACGCAGGGGCGAAGCCCTCGTGCTCTCTGACGCGGAGACCGGCTCTTTCGGTGGAGCGTGGAATGCGAAACGAAATCG
>QWPT01000082.1:10193-12669 GCA_003671075.1 Planctomycetota bacterium | reverse complement strand
GCGCCGCCGCGAATGCGAGCAGTGCAACGCCAAAGACCGCGCGCGACCTCGGCGAAAGCCCGAGAAGCAGCGCGGTAAGGAGTACTGCGCCGATCGGTGCCGCCACGATCATGAGCAGACTCGTATGCCCGGCAATCACCGGCGCCTTTGCGATCAGCGACCAGAAGCCCGAGAAGCGTCCGGCAGCGACGTCGAGCGTGGTCGCTGGAATGGCCGCAAGCACAATCGCGCCGAGCGCGCCCGTCACGAGTATCCATCGCCGCTCGCGCCAGGCCGTGCGCAACGGTGGCGTGATCCAAGGCAAAAATCCAATCGCGAGCAAACTGAACTCCAGCAGCATGAACGCGGGAGTCGCGAGGTTCACCCCCTGCAATTCGCCTTGGAAACGCGGCGGCGTCAAGCCTCCCCAATGACGGACGAAGAGTATGAGCACGGCAAACGCTGGAACGGTTGCCAGCACAAAGCCCAACATCTTCGCCAGCACAGACAGCCCACCGCCAACGGCATCACTTCGCCCTCTGAATTGCAGCGCGTAGCTCAAGCCGCCGACCCAAACTACAGCGGCCGCCCAGATATGAATTTGCCGGACCGCGACCAGCGCCAACAACAGCAGCGAGGCCAACAGCAGTTCGCGCGCCCGCGCTGGCTCGCGCAAACAGAGAAACAAAACCCACGACACCAGCGCCCACGCGAGATTATCGGGAAGCATCCATGCCGCTGCACCGACAACATAGATCGAGCCCGCCAGTGGCAAAACAAAGAGCAGCGCGATACGCAGCCCAACGCGTCGCGACAACCACGCCGCGATCGAGCCGACAAAGATGCAACCGATCGCCATGCTCGCAAGGCGAAGCGATTCGATCGACGAAGCGCCGAGTCGAGCTACGCAGGCAAGAAGCAGGTGATATCCAGGCGTCGTCGCCGTCAGCGGATTCGAGAGATCGAAGTTTGGAAATTGCTCAGCGAGCGCGCGGATGAAGCGCGCGTGGTACGCGGTCGCGTCGTATGCAGCTCGGCCGTTGTTGTTGCCCGTCGCGATCAAGAAACCAGCCGGCACCGCGACGAACAGCGCCGCCAGAACGCCGGCGAACAGTGAAGTGCGCCAAGCGGATCGATCGCTGCTCACCCGATCGCTCATTGGACACTCTCCGCGGGACGGCGATACACGCGGATCTCATGTCCGTACCAAAGTATCGCGCGCTCCTCGGCCAATGCACGCACAAGGCCCGACTCGACGGCCCACGCATCGGCGGTCTCGATCGGCAGATAGTTGATCCATTGCCGCGCCATCACGAGGTCATGCAGGCGATTGAGCGTTGCCCGCCAAATCGGCGCATCACACATGTCCTTGTACAGAAAGATTCCGCCCGCGCGTACCCGCGAAGCCGCGTCGAGAAACGCTCGCTTCTGCGCGTCGCGAGGAACATGGTGCATCACATCGATCATCGAAACCACCGCGTAGTTTCCATCAGGCAAACCCTGCTGCACCATCCTGTGCTCGAACAGGATCCGCGACTGCGGCGCGATCAACGCCAACCGCCGCCCCGCCGCCTGCGCCGCATCGATGGCTGCACTGGACGCATCAACACCATGCACATTCAGACACCGTCCGCTCGCAACCAAACACGCAAGGAAGAGCCCGCCGCCGCAGCCGACATCGAGCACATCCGATCCAGGAGGAACCAACGAAATGCAGCGAGCGATGGGCGCGATCCGATGTCGATGGTGTTGCAGAAAGCGCGCGAGTAGCGGACCCTCGACAAACAGCCGTCGAGCGATGGACGCAATGTCGGACTCCGCAAGAATCGGAGCGCTGAAATTGCCAGTGGAAGCTGCCGTCCTTGCGTCGGTCATGGACGGTCAGTATCGGCAGGGCGCCGCTGCCATATCCACGGAAATACAATCGATCGCGGCGCTCGCGTTTGTGCGCAATCCTCGGCAGTCGGACGACCCGCTTCAGACCGATGCACTCGGTGGCGAATTGAGGGAATTGAGCAATGCGCCTTTGCCAACACGCGTTCATCACCCGCATCCGCCATGGTGGCGGGCAAGTTGAAGAATCCCGCCAAAATTCTGTCCCCGCGTGTGCGGAACGAATGGAATTCGGCGACGAAAGGAATCTCGCGACATGAAGACCACGACTCAGACCCTGCTCTCCTCGACCCTGCTGGCTCTCACGGTGACCTGCGGCGCGTTCGCAATCATTGCCCCGCCAACCACCCCCCCAGCCCCCGGCGGCCCGACCCCAGGGGTTCCAGGCGGAGGCGGAGGCGAAGGCCGTCAGCGACCAAAGTTCGAGGATCTCGACAAGAACAACGATGGCTTCATCACTGAAGACGAAGTCAGCAAGGAAATGTGGGAGCGCATGAAGAAGCGCGACGCGGACGGCGACGGCAAGATCTCCAAGGACGAGTTCGGCAAGGGTCGTCCCGGCGGTCCTCGTGGTCCCGGGGGTCCTGGTGGCCCCGGCGGTCCT
>QWPT01000082.1:0-10133 GCA_003671075.1 Planctomycetota bacterium | reverse complement strand
CCCGGCGGACCTGGCGGCCCAACGGCGCCACCCGCGCCGAAGCAGTGATTGCTGAGTTCTCCCCCAGCCCAATCCAACAACGAACAACGCCACGAGAAATCGCGGCGTTGTTCGTTTGTATCGGATTGCAATCCCGCTCGATCACGCGCGCCTCACTCAGTTCGATCGTGTCGAACTCGGACGCCATTTGGAATCATCGCCGTCGCTCGGTTGCGTGGAAGTTCGCGCGAGTTCGTATGGCCTTGCACCAGCCGCTACTCTGCGGCCATGAAGACAAAGGAAGAGATCGTCCGCGACTGGCTCCCCCGCTACACCGGCCGCAAACTCGAAGAGTTCGGGCAGTACATCCTGCTCGTGAACTTCTCGAACTATGTCGAAATGTTCGCCGAGCGCTTCGGCGTGCCCGTCGTCGGCCGCGACAAGCCAATGCTTTCAGCCACGGCGGAGAACATCACCATCCTCTCCTTCGGCATGGGCAGCGCGATGGCCGCCACCACCATGGATCTGCTCTCGGCCGTTGCGCCCAAGGCCGTCCTCTTTCTTGGCAAGTGCGGCGGACTCAAGAAGACCAAGATCGGCGACTTCGTGCTGCCCATCGCGGCGATTCGCGGCGAAGGCACCAGCAACGAATACATGCCCGCTGAAGTTCCGGCGCTCCCCTCGTTTCGTCTGCAGCGCGCGGTGAGCGAAGCGATCATCAAGCACAACCGCGATTACTTCACCGGAACGGTGTTCACCACCAACCGCCGCGTTTGGGAGCACGACAACAGCGTGCGCGAGTACCTGCTGCGCATCCGCGCCATCGGCATCGACATGGAAACGGCGACGATCTTCCTAGTCGGCTTCGCCAACGGCATCTCCAAGGGCGCGCTGCTGCTGGTGTCCGACAATCCGATGACGCCCGAAGGCGTGAAAAGCGCGGAGAGCGACCGCACTGTCACAGCTCAATTCGTAACCCAGCACCTTGAGATCGGAATCGACGCGCTGCGCGAGCTCCGCGACTCAGGCGAAAGCGTCAAGCACCTGCGTTTCGAGTAGCGATTCGAGTAGCGTTTCGAGTAGCCGTCGGCGCAAGACGCGGGTTCGCCGCCAACGCCTTCTTACGCTCGGGCGTGAATGCCCACCAATTCTGCGGCTTCTTTCCGCGGCATTCTGAGATCGTCGCCAGAAACACATCGATCACGCACGGATCGTGGCGCTGAGCGGTGACGGTGCAAAGCTTCTCGTACAACCGGTAGGCATCGCGCCGAGCCAACTGCGCGCGCGAGCGAATGCCCAGCACCGCAAAATCGCCGAGCGTTGCCTTGCCCACATTGGCCAAGGTAGAAAGCGAACTTTCGCTGCGAACTCGCGACATGCGCGCAGATATAACACACCGACCATGAACGGGCCTCGCCTGATCGATCCCATGTCGTACCGCCGCATGCCCTGGAAGAATGGGCTTGGCTCGACTCTTGAGCTCGCAACCGACGCCACCACCAACGCCGCCGTTGGTGGCAGCCCGTGGACATGGCGACTCTCGATCGGTGATGTCCCTGTTCGCGCCGCGTTTTCAGCGTTTCCTGGAATCGATCGCCACATCGCCTGCCTTGATGGCGCGGGACTCGAACTCAGGCGCGGCGTCGAGCGCATCGCGATTGCGCGCGAAGGTACGGCCTTCGCTTTTGCAGGCGAAGATACTCTCGAAGGCGATCCGATTGGCGCGGGTGTACGCGATGCGAATCTCATGCTCGACCGCCGCGTTTGGCGCGGGGAACTCACCATCGTGCGCAACGGCGCTGCCATGCCCGCGCAAATCAACGCCGACCTGGTGGTCATGTTCGCCGCCCAATGCGCGCACCCACTCGAATGCCGCGCAAACGGCCAGCCCATCCTCCTGCGGCCAAGCGAAACCTTGGTCTGCCCCGAGCGGGTCGAAATCGACTTCGGCAGCGAAGCATCCACGCTGGTGATTGCCCGTATCCTGCGCACGCGATGAATCAACCACACTTCCTTTGCGTCATTGGCGCGATCCTCACGCTGAGTGCCTGCGCTACACCAAGTGCAGCCCCGCGAGTTTCCACCGCCGAGCCCGGCACCATCGCTTACGACCGCGATGTCTTTCAAACGCTTCTGGGAAATCACGAGTCCATCCGCCGCGAAACCCACGAAATCGCCACTGGCATCGAAACGGTCACCGAGTCCGACGATCCCGAAATCGCCGCGCTCATCAGGGACCATGTCGTAGCAATGAAGGTGCGCATCGAGAACGGCGCGCGTCTGCGCCAATGGGATCCGATGTTTGTTGCGGTGTTCGACAACGCCGACAAGATCCACATGGAGTACGAGAACACTCCCAAGGGCATCAAAGTGCGCGAAGTTTCCGATGACCCGTATGTCGCCCGCCTGATCCAAGCGCACGCGAAGATGGTCAGCGCATTCGTCGCGCGGGGAACCGAAGAATCCGCGCTCGCCCACGAACCGCCGGCGCGGTAAGTTCGCCGCGCGCTGGAGCACGCGCACGCAAGTCGAGCCAACTTGTCGCGTGTTCTAGTGCACTGGAATCATGCGCAGCGACCGCAGGTTCATCACCGCTTCGCCCACCTTCGAAGTTGCGCGCAGCACGATCGAACGATTTTCCGCAGAAACATCGATGATTCCCAGCTCGACTGCGCGGTAGTCCTGCCAACCGCCTGTGCCCTCGACCTTGAATCCGATCCGCGACTCGCCACATTCGAGCACCGCCATCGAGCCCGCCGATTCGTTCTTGCAGCCTAGTTCAGCCACTACGCGGTACTTTCCCGCGCGCTGACCCGAGATCGGCCACGAGACAAACTCCGCAGGATCGAGCCAATATCCGATGTTGTACTTCACATCGCCGATCACGCCGACTTGCTCGACCTTCAGCGAGGGCCCATGAAGCACAGCGTCGTGCGGAAGCAGTGAGAGTGCGCCATCCGGTGCGGGATAAACCGCAAACGGCAACACCTTCAAGTCGCTCCCGAGCGTGCCCGCGAGTGTATTTTTGAGTTTGAGTTTCACCACCGTGCAAGCGGGATCGACGGGTTTCGTCGGCAACGCAAGCACCCATCCACCCCCCACCGCATCCTTCACCAGACCAACCGATGCATCGTCTCCGAGCAATTGCGCCGACAACACCTCGCTTGCAATCGGAACGCGCAGCGTGCCATCCGCGGGCCAATCGAAGATCATCAGATAGAGCGCATCGCGCTTGCGCGTAGCGCGGCCCCACGAGATGCGCGTGAATGGGCTTGCGGTCGTTGCGTAGATCGCCTCGCCGTTCACTCGCATCCACGCGCCCACGCCGCGCAGCGTTTTCTGCGCCGCCTCGGGAACGCGGCCGTGCGCGTCTGGTCCGATGTTCAGCAGCAGATTTCCGCCCTTCGACACAATGTCGCAGAGCAGCCGCACGATCGCCGTCGTGTCCTTCCATCCCACATCATGCGCGCTATAGCCATAGCTCTCGTTGAGCGTGTGGTTGACCTCCCAGTCCATGCCGGGAAGTCCGGTTGGCGGCACATACTTCTCCGGCGTGCCGTAATCGCCGTTCTTGTTTTCGAGGCCCTCAAACAAGCGGTTGTTCACCAAGATCTGCGGCTGCTTGGCGCGCATGTCGGCCATCAACTGCGCCGCGCCCCACGCTGCGCCCTGGCGCTGCGCATCGGAGTAATCGAACCAAATCGTTGAGAGCGGACCGTAGTTCGACAGCAGTTCGTTCACATGCCCGCGCACATAGGCGATGTACTTCGAGTGATCGCGCGCATGGCCGTCCTTCGGATAGCCAGGCAGCGCCATCTCGTACGCATCGGGATTTTGCCAGTCAAGCAACGAGTAGTAGAAGCCGGCGTGAAGACCTTGCGCGCGCATCGCGTCAGCAAACTCACGTGCGACATCGCGGCCCTCGGGCGAAATGTTCGTGCCGCCAGCAATGGAATTCGCGCGCGAATACGGCTCTTTCGAGTTGAAGAGCGTGAAGCCATCGTGATGCTTCGAAGTCATGACGGCGTAGCGCATGCCCGAGTCTTTCGCGAGCGCGGCCCACTGCTCGGCGAACCCTGGGTCAGGTTGAAACGCCGGCTTCATCGCCTTCGCGTATTCGGCGCAGGGAACGCTCGCCCAGTTCTGAATCCACTCGGCGTAATGCTGCGGAAAGATCTTGCCGTCCCACTTGCCGCCCGCGCCTGAGTAAAGGCCCCAGTGGATGAACATGCCGAAGCGTGCTTCGCGCCACCACTCCATGCGAGCGTCGCGATCCGCCTTCCACTGCGCGATTTGTTGCGATTCGCTCGGCGGCTCGGCCCAAGCGAAAGTGCTAGCGGCGATGGCGACGGCGGCGAGTGCGCTGATCATCCGCGCAACTTAGCGCATTTCGGCTTGAATCCGCGTCAGTTCCTCGAGACTGATCGCGCCGTCGCGCCGACACGAAGCGTGAAGGTGCGGCGAGAGCGCGAGCCAAGCCTGCGCATTGGCAGCGCGCACGCCGCCCGCAGGCACGACCTCAACCGGCACGCGGCCGAGGCGCCGTCCCTCGCGCGCGGCGTTTTCAATGTCGCCCTTCACCACCGCCACCCGTTGTTCAAGCGTTGCAACCGAAGCGTCCCACCCAAGCACGCCCGCGGTAATGAAGCGCGTACATCCAAGCGCCGAGATATCGCGCATGCCGCGCTCGCGGTCGACGAGTAGATCGAAAGTGCGCAGAAACGCGACCACAAGACCAAATCCACCCGCGAGCTCGATCAGCCGCCCATTTGCTTCCATGTCGATGTGACCATCGGCGGACAGCAGTGAGATCGCCACCGAATGCGCGCCCGCGTTGGCGCTGGCCTCGATTTCACGCATGCAGGCATCGATCAAACTGGGCGTGGCGGTAAACGCGTCCACATCGAGCCTGCGCGAACCACCAGGAATCTCCGGCCGAATCATCGACACCAGCGTGCACGATCCGCCGGCAACCGCATCGGCGCACGCGCGAAGGAGCTCCATTTTCGGCGTCCAGCCCTCGCTCGAGAGGTCATGGCAAACCTCCAACCGAGTGGCGAACGGCGCGGCCAACCGTGCGCCTTCGATGGAATCGATCGGGACTTCGAGCGTTCTCGCCTGCTTCATCGGCGAAGCCTACATCGAAGGCCACGCCTCTGCCGATAGAAGCCGCGTGACCGAAGCCACCTCGACGACCACCTCGACGACCACCTCGAACAGCGCATCAGCCACCCTGAGGCCCGTCCGCCGATTCGCCCCGCACGCCGTGCGATTGGCAGCGCTGTGGGTGCTCGCGGGCGGCGCAAGCAAAGCGTTCTCGGGAATGCCGACCGACCTGCCGTACTTCTTCGCGACGCACGACTTCGATCCCGTCGCCGTCATCACCGCGGGCGTGCTTGTCGAGTTCACCATCGCAATCTTCGCGCTCGTGAATCCACGCGCCGGACGCATTGCGCTTGCGGCGTTGTTGGCGCTCTTCATCCTGCTGCTCCGCGACCACATCGCCCACACCGACGCGTCGTGCGGCTGCTTTGGTGGCGCGAACATCCCTGTCTCGGTGATGATCGGCATCGATTTCGTGTGCTTCGCGCTCCTCGCCTGGACCTTGCGCGCCGCACCCGCGAAAGCGAGCGCAAACCGCACGATCCTGGGCGTTCTGGGCGCGCTCGCCATCGGCTCGGCCGCCGCGGCGTTCACCCACAACCGCCTCGCCAGCTCAGTCTCAAGCGAACCGCTCGCGCAAATCACGCCGCCCGCCGCGGAAATCGCCGCGAAAGTCGTCGCTCCCGCCAAGCCCATGTGGAAGTTGCCCACCACCATCCCCGAGCAAGTGATCTTGCGTCCGTTGCAGTGGATCGGAAAGCCGCTCGCCGAAACTCCGCTGGGAACCTGGGTTGATACCAGCGGCTTTCCCCTCAAGGCGCGGATGGTCTTCTTCTACAAATCGTGCAATCACTGCGCGGATCTGCTCAAGCGCCTCGCCGGCGAACAGGCGGCGAATCCCGCGTCTGCGCCTGTCTATGTGCTGGTGCAGCTCCCCACGCCCCCGGCCTACACCGGAAAGCTCTTCGTCGACACCGTGCCCAATCACGCGCTTTGGGTCGAGCTGCCGTCGGCGGTGAAGGCCTATGTGATGACGCCGCCTTGGATCGTCGACATCGATGGCGGTCAAGTCGCGCGCGCCGAGCGCATTGCGTGGCCTGGCGAGAAAGCTGCAGGCAAGTAGATTGCCTTCATGACGCGCGACTTCACCACCATCGTGTCAGGACTTCCCCGCTCGGGCACGAGCATGGCGATGCAAATGATCGTCGCGGGCGGCATCGCAGCCGTGACCGATGAGCTGCGCCTGGCCGATGCCGACAATCCGCGCGGCTACTACGAGTTCGAACGGGTGAAACACCTGCGCACCGACAAATCGTGGATCGAGGACGCGCGCGGCCGAGTGGTCAAGGTCATCCACATGTTGGTGCCCGAACTTCCCGACGACCGCCCGTACCGCGTGGTGTTCCTCGCGCGCGATCTGCGCGAGGTGGTGAAGAGCCAGTCCACCATGCTTGCCCGTGGCGCCAAGGTCGGTGCAGCACTGCCTCCCGATCGGCTCATGGCCGTCTATGGCGCACAGCTCACGCAGGTGCACGCGTGGATGGCGGCGCGGCCGAATTTCAAAGTGCTCGTCGTCGAGCACGCGGATCTCCTGCGCGACGCAGCTCCGCAGGCGCGCGCGATGAACGAGTTTCTCGGGGGAGGCCTCGATATCGCGGCCATGGCGGCAGCGGTCGACCCAACGCTCCATCGAAACCGCGCCTAAACCCAGTTAAATCGCAGCAAGACCGTGCTTCTTCGCAAAGTCCGCGGGGCCGAATGGCGCGTCCTTCGGAAGCACGGCGATGGTGGCCAGAAACGAGGCCACCCGCGCGCGCGCTGTTTGCGCCCTCTCAACATCGCCGAGCCTCTCGCAAACCAAGGCCATCCATCGCTCTGCATCGAGTTGCCCGGAATCATGTCGCAACGCGAAGGCGAGGCTGGACTTTGCATTTGCTTCGTCGCCGTACCAGGCCAACGCCGCGCCGAGCACCGCGTGAGCCTCGGGCAACGCCTGCGTGATTTCGAGCGCATCGAGGGCGTGCCCCGCAGATTCCTCGAATCCGCCGAGCGCGAGTTGCATGCGCGCGAGCCCGACATGCGCTCCCGGATCACGCGGATTGCGCTTCCTGGCCACCTCGTAGTACAAGCGCGCCTCGGCACATCGACCCGCAATCGCGAGGATGTTTGCCAGCGACAACGCCATTTCCGGCCGAGTTCGCACCGCCCGCTCGATCACATCGATTTGCGCGCGCGCCGACGCGCCATCGCCCGACAGCGTCAGTGCCGCCGCCCGCGCCAACTGCGCGTCGAGGTTTGAAGGATCGATCGAGAGGAAACTCTCGGCGACCTTCGCGGCATCGGCGAATCGTCCGAGCGAAAGCATGCAATTCGCCAGACACATCGCGTAGCGCGCTTCGCTCGGACGATGCCCGACCAGCCACTCGAAATGCGCAATGGCGTCCTGCGGCCTTCGCCGCGACATCACCGCAACGCCGAGGTTGAACAAACTCTCGCGCCGCACGAGATCGACCTGCCCCTGTGCGTCGGCGGGAAGCGCGGCCATGTAGCCGAGATCAACGAGTTGCTGCAGTGCGTCGGCCGCCTCGAAGGGGTCCTGGCGCATCTCGGGCGGATGAAGTCCCGCATCGCCATCGATCGCATCCCACGATGGCACACGCGCGGGTGTTTCGCCGGTGAGCGCCTCGGCTAGCACGCGGCCGTCGAAGTCTTCGCCTGCACCAAGCCCGAGCAACGCCAGCGCCGTTGGCGCGATGTCGAGAATGGTGGGTGACGCGATCTCCGCACCCCGCTTCACGCCCGCGCCAGACATCACCAACACGCCCTGCGGACGATGCCAACTCGACTCGAGTTCCATGCGTCGCTCAGGCGGCAACTCGCTGAGATTCGGCCGCAAGTGATCGGAATGAAAGCCGTGATCCGAAAGCAACACCACCGTCACATCGCTGCCCGCCGCCGCCAGGATGCGACCGAGCGCCGCGTCATGCCACTCGTAGACGCGGTCCATCACTCCGCCAAAAATCCGCTGTTCGCGCTCGGAAACATGCGCCATCTTCGGTGCAACGAACTGCATGAAGTGATGTCCGACGGTATCGATCGCGTCGAAGAACACCATCGTCGCGTCCCACGCACGCCCACGCGACAACGCCGCAATTGCCGCGCCCTCGATGCTGGCCGCGTAGGCCATCAGCTTTACGAGTTGCTGCACGCGCGCGTCGCCCGCGCCAACATCGTCAACCTTCGGTAGAAGTTCGCGCAGGCGCTCCCGCGGAAACCCGCGCGCACGTTGACGCGCCGCCGCAATCGCGTCGACCGCCGACACCGGATGCACCGCGCCCGGAACCATCGGCCATGTCGACGACTCGGCCGCGGGTTCGCCTTCCTGCAGCAAATTGGTGACCACGCTGCCCTTGATCGGCTCGGCAGGGTGCGATGCGTACCAACCCACGACATTCGTGGCCAAGCCGTTTTGCGAAAGGATGTTCCAAAGCGCCTTGGTCTTGCGCGTGGTGCTCGACGAGACTTGCAAGCCCGAGCCATCGGGCTTCGGCTCGACGAAATTCAGCACGCCATGCTTGTCGGCGGTCTTACCCGTGGTGATCGAAGTCCACAGCAGCGGCGACAACTTCGGCTCGAGCGTCCCAAGGTCGGCACGCGCGCCAACATCGACCAACCTGCGGAGGTTGGGCATCTTGCCCGCCCCGAACAGACGGTTGATCAGGATCCAATCGGCGGCATCCCAGCCGATGATGAGGAGTCGCGTGGCGGTTCGTTGAGCCATAGTCGGGCGATCCTAACAGAGCAAAAAACAGCGTGGGTGACCCGTAAGGGGTCACCCACGCGATGTTTTCAAACTCAATCAAGCCGTCTGGTCATGCAAGCTGATCAGGTCATGATCAGGTCATGATCAGGTCATGATCAGATCATGTTTGGAGAACAAATCAGACTGTCGAACTCCTGCTCCAAACATGATGTTGGCACTTGCTTTCAGCGATCGTGCCTATTCAGCGACGACGACGACCAGCGAGACCAGCGAGGCCGAGGAGCGCGATCGCGCCTGGGGCCGGAGCAACAGTGACGCTAGCGCCAGCGGTGGTCTCGAACTCGACGGAGACGAGCGTGCGAACGCCCATGGTTGCACCGATCGACATGATGCCCCACCCGTAGTGGGTGAGGGCGTCGGCACCCAAGAAGCGGAAGCCGAAGTAGTTGTTCGAGTTGAGAACCCAACCACCAGCTGTGACGCTGGAAGCCGTGTTGCCGAAGGTCGAGGCGCTACTAACGAGGGTGCCAGCCGACAGGCTCGCGACCGCAGAGGTCGTGCCGCCCTGGCCGAGGCCCATGACGCAGCCGCTCGGAGCAGCAGCGGCGAACCAGCTCATCGCAGTCGTCGAGGTGCCGTAGGGATTGAGGTCCCAACCAGCGGCCAAGCCGGCAGCGCTGGCGGCGACCCGGGTTTCAACATTGATGTACTGGCCATCGATGTTGTTTGGGATAACGAGGTTTGCGTCCCAGTGGACGATGGCAGCCTGAGCTGCGCCGGCAACAACGGTTGCCACAGCGGCCACGGCAAAGTGCGCGGCAAGTCGATTCGAAAACATCTTGAGGGACCTTTCTCTAACAGCGCCCGCTGCATCGTCTTGAGGAAGTAATCCTCAGTCGGAAGGGACCCGACAGTTGGGCTGACAGTAGCCCAACGTAAGCGAAACCAGCGAACAGACCGTCTAGAGTTACCCCAAGTAGCGGGAAAGCAAGCGCAGAAGTTAATATTTTCTTAAGTCGGTCCATCCATCCATTTTGGAGTTGCAAACTATCCATTGAGATTTTGCAAGCACTTTCAGCGAATCGACGCGCGCAACAAATTAAAAATGATGGACTTACGAAAATCACTCGGCGCAATCGCGTCCGCACCTCGCCCCGCCTCGCCCCACAAAAAACATCGCGGACGCCCCGAAGAGCGCCCGCGACGCAAGCTCAGTGCTTGTTTGCCAGTCTCAGCGGCGACGGCGCGCGGCGAAACCAGCGAGTCCGAGGAGGGCAAACGCGCCCGG
>QWPT01000081.1 GCA_003671075.1 Planctomycetota bacterium | reverse complement strand
GCCGGGCGGTACGGGCGCGACGCCGTTGCGGGAGGCAGCGAACGGGCTGTTCGAGCAAACGCTCTTTCCGCTCGTAAAAAACGCCATTGAACGCCGCGCCACTACCGCCGTCGAGGGTTCGTTCGGCAGCCTTCCATCGTTCATCGCTTGCGCGGGCGCGGAGTTGACTCACGCTGGCGGATGCGTGTTGTTGGTCGTTGCCCATTTGGACGAGGCCGACGATGCGATCGAAGAACTTCGCGGTCTCGGCGTCGAAGCGCTGCCGTTTCCTGCCATTGAGGTTCTGCCTGGCGAGACGAGCCCGAGCGCGGACCTCACCGTCGCGCGTCTTGCCGTGGTGCGCAGGCTTGCCGAGGGCTCGCCGCCGCGTGTGATTGTCGCGCCGATTGCGGCGTTGATGCAGTCGGTGCCTGAACCCAAGCGCATGGCGAGTCTGGTGCGCGACATCGTTCCAGGCGCGCGCATTTCGCCGACCGAACTTGTTGGCTGGTTGGTCGAAGGTGGATATCGCCGCGTCGAATCGATCGAATCTCCTGGCGAAGTCGCGGTGCGCGGCGGCATCATCGACATCTGTCCACCGGGCGGAACTACGCCGATTCGCCTTGATTTCTTCGGTGACGAAGTCGAGCGCATCTTTGAGATCGACATCGCCACCCAGGCTTCCGATCGAAAGATCGAGAAGGTCGAGTTGGTTGCCGTTGCGCTTGATGCGGTACTCGGTGATGCGAAAACTGGCGCGGGCGCGCAATCTTTCGCCGAGTGCCTGCCGATGGGAACGGTGACGGTGCTTGCGGAAATGTCGGAAATCATCGAGCAGGCGCGGGCTTATTGGGATCGGGTTCGCGATGGCCGTGGGGTGTATGGTCCGCCGGCGACGCTTTCGGCGATTGCCAATCGTTCGGTGGCGACGCTTGAATTGCACGCATTCGGCTCAGCGGGCGGTGCGGCGCAGCGCCTTGGTGCGCGCGCGGTTCCCGTCTTCAGCGAGGACGCGGCCAAGTCGGCGGGCGAGGTCGCGGCGTTGGCGCAGGGGCGCGTCGCGGTGATCGTTTGTGAAAGCGACGGCGAGCGTGCGCGCATGGCTGAGCTGTTGGCGATGCACATTCAGGTGGGCACGGTCGCGCTTGCCATCGGCCATCTTGCGCGCGGGTTTCTTCTCGACGCCGAACAACGGTCGTTTCTTCTCGTTCCCGCCAGCGAGGTGCTGCATCGTCCGCCCGTGCGCCGACGCGGTCGAACGCTTGCTGGTGGACGCGCCAAGGATGCGTTTCTTGGTTTCGAGGCCGGCGACTATGTGGTGCATCGCGATCACGGCATCGCCAAATTCGTCGGTCTGCAGCTGATTCGTCCTGAGGGCGCGGCGAATGTGGAGAGCGCAGGGCTTGCCAAAGACGAGCCGGTGCAGGAGTTTCTTACTCTTGAGTTTGACGGCGGCGCCAAGATCCATGTTCCGGCGACGCGCATCGAGTTGGTGCAGCGTTATGTCGGCGCGGGCAGCGTGCGGCCGAAGCTTTCGACGCTGGGCGGCCGACGGTGGAAGCGCGCCAAGGAAGAGGCCGAGGAATCAGCCCGCGACTTTGCCAGTGAATTGCTGCGGGTTCAAGCGGCGCGCAGCGCGACCAAGGGCACGGCGTTCCCCGTTGACACTGACTGGCAGCGCGAGTTTGAATCGCAGTTTCCTTACGACGAAACCGACGATCAACTCACCGCCATCGCCGCAACCAAGCGCGACATGGAGCGTCCGCGACCGATGGATCGGCTCGTTTGCGGCGATGTCGGTTTCGGCAAAACCGAGATCGCCATCCGCGCCGCGTTCAAAGCGGTCGACGCGGGAATGCAGGTCGCGGTGTTGGTGCCGACGACGGTGTTGTGCGAGCAACACGAGCGCAGCTTTCGCGACCGCTTTCGCGGATATCCGTTTCGCGTTGAGAGCGTGAGCCGTTTCAAGACCGACGCCGAGCAGCGCGCGACCCTTCAAGCGTTGGCCGAGGGGCGCGTCGATGTCATCATCGGCACCCATCGCGTGCTCTCGAAGGATGTCTCGTTCAAGAACCTCGGTCTGGTCGTCGTCGACGAGGAGCAGCGCTTCGGCGTCGAGCACAAGACGCGTCTGCTTGAGTTTCGAGTGACGGCCGATGTGCTCACGCTTTCGGCCACGCCGATTCCGCGCACGCTGCACATGTCGATGCTCGGTCTGCGCGACATCAGCTCCCTCACCACCGCGCCCGCCGACCGCCGCGCCATCGTGACCGAGGTGATCCCGTTCAACGAACGACGAATTCAGCAGGCGATTCTGCGCGAACTTGCCCGCGAGGGGCAGGTGTTCTTCGTGCACAATCGCATCAGCGACCTGCGCACTGTTGCCGACGATCTGCAACGGCTCGCCCCTGGTGCGCGCATCGCCGTCGGGCACGGGCAAATGGCGCCCAAGGAACTCGAGGACGCCATGCTTCGCTTTATGCGGGGCGATGCGGACATCTTTGTCTCGACCACCATCATCGAGAGCGGCATCGATATCCCAACCGCCAACACGATGATCATCAACAACGCGCACATGTTTGGCCTCGCCGAACTGCATCAGCTGCGCGGCCGGGTTGGGCGGTGGAAGCACCGGGCGTATTGCTACCTCGTTCTGCCCAAGGATCGCCCCGTGCGCGACGAGGCGCTCAAGCGTCTGCACGCGGTCGAGGAGTTCTCGATGTTGGGCGCTGGTTTCCGCATCGCCATGCGCGATCTCGAGCTGCGCGGCGCGGGCAATCTTCTTGGTGCCGAGCAGAGTGGGCACATCTGCGCGGTCGGCTACGAGATGTACTGCCAACTGCTCGAGCAATCGGTGGCGGGGCTGCGCAACGAAACCAAGGTCTCGCCGCTGGACACCATCGTGGACATTGGGCTTTCCGGCACCGTTCCCAAAGGTTGGATTCCCAGCGATGCGCGTCGCATGGAGGCCTACCGCCGGATCGGGCAGGCCGACACCATCGAGGCGTTGGCCAAGGTCACCGCCGACCTCGAGAGCGCTTACGGCAGCGCGCCGGCAACAACCAAGTCGCTGCTTGAACTCGCCGACCTGCGTCTGCGCGCCGCGACACTGGGCATCCGTTCGATCACGCGGGCCGACCCCGATGTGATTTTCCGCGCATCGCTTCCCCGCGAACTCGAGCGACTGCTCGCCGGAGTGCAGGGCGTGGTGCGCGTGGTCGGGACCGCCGACGAGTCTGGCCTGACCGATGTGTACCTGAGGCCGCCAAAGGCGTTTCTCGACCCGAAATCGCTCGCGGCCGTGCTCCGCAAGCGCTTGCAGGTCTGATCTGGATCGGGCTCGCAGACTGGGGTTTCTGTGGGGACACAAACGGTTCAGTTCGCGTTACGATCGAACACCTTTCAGGGCAGCCCCTGAACAGCGAGTAGCGCAGCACGACGGAGTGCGGCGACTCGTGAAGTCGGTGCTCTGACGATCCTTGCCTCGGGTCGTTGTGAGCGAAATGGCTTAAAACGCCGAGCTAGAGAACGAAATCCAAGGATGGACCCTATGAGCACCACTCCCTCCACCGCCGCCCGCCGCGAAGTTCTTCCCCAGACTCGCCGATCTCTCACCCACAAGTTCGCCATCAACGGCCACGAGGGATACCTCACCATCGGCCTGTTCGATGACGGTCGACCGGGCGAGATCTTCATCAAGATGTCCAAGGAAGGCTCGACGCTGTCGGGTCTGATCCAGGGCTTCTGCCGAGCGTTCAGTCTTTGCCTGCAGCACGGCCTTCCGCTGACCGACGCTTGCGAGCGGTTCAAGGGAATGCGCTTCGAGCCGATGGGCGGAACCTCGAATCCCGACATCCCCGAGTGCTCGAGCATCCTCGACTATGTCGCGTGCTACCTCGACCGCGAATTCGGCCGCGTTGGTTGAGCGCGCTGGACGGTCGGCTCGCGATTGAACGAGGCCACCGAACAAGCACCACCGAACACTACCAATGGACAACGCCCCGGCCGAAACCGGGGCGTTGTATTTGGATGGTTGGGTCTGAGTGGTGCTCGTAGCTGTTCAGCTCGTAGCCGCTCAGCTCAGCTCAGCTCTTGGGCTTGGCTCGGCGGGGCTTCGCAGCCATTTCCTCGCGGTCCTCGGCCTCGGAGGCAGAGATGCTCGCCTCGGCCGCCATATCAGCCTGCCTCTGCGCCTCGATGAGTTCGAGGGCACGGTCGGCGGTGACATCGATGGTGATGTCGGCCTTGAGGTCCTTCTCAAACTGGATGGTGCAGGTGTAGGAACCGATGCGGCGGAACGGCGCAGCGAGGCGCACGGCGCGCATGTCGACGGCGAAGTCGGCAGCAACGAGCGCGTCAGCGATGTCGCGCTGGGTGATCGAGCCGTAAAGAACGCCCTGATCGTTGCAGCTGCGGGTGAGCTTGATGTTGACGCCGGTGAGCTTGGCGATGGTCTCGGAGCGCAGCTTGTGCTGGGCCGCGAGTTCGGCGACCGCCTTGGCTCGGATCACCTTGAGTGATTCGATCTTGGCTTCGGTCGGGTGCTCGGCAAGTGCGTGGGGAAGAAGGTAGTTGCGGGCGAAGCCTGCGCGGACCTTGACGATGTCGCCGACGATGCCGAGGTTTTCGACATTGCGGAGAAGAAGCAGTTCAACTGGACGGGCCATGGTTCGCTGTCCTGGGGCATGCAGCCCCGTGAGTTAGGACGCGATCGGCCAACGCGGTCGATGCGCCCAACGAGTGGCGAGCCGCGCAGTATGTATGAAGTCCGCCCAAAATGGAAGGGCTTGAGCGCGTACTTCGAGGCGACGACGATGTGGGCGCGGGAATCTGCCGGGAAAACTGTGGTGGATGACCTGTCGTTTGAATACCCTGATAGAATCCGAACATCGCACCTGCGCTACCGTGCGCGGGTGTGCATGCGCGTGTGCATGCGCGTGTGCATGTATCTGTAGATGTGTACGAGATCGTGCGAAAAACGGCACAAAGACCGAGAAGATTGAAAATCAGAGTGAGTTTGAAGGGGTCGAAAAAGACGCGCCGCGTTGGTAGTACCTCGCTGCGCTCAAGCACGCCGCATTGGCGGGCTTCAACAGGCGAAAGCCAAAGGAACGAAAGATGGCCAGCTACAACAAGGTCCTGCTGATGGGCAACCTCACCCGCGATGTGCAGATCAAGAGCACTGCCGGCAACCAGTCGGTTGCGGATATCTCGATCGCCGTCAACCGCAAGTTCAAGACCAAGGACGGCCAGGACCGTGAGGAAGTGACCTTCGTCGATTGCGAGTGTTGGGGTCCGCGCGCTGAGGTCATCGCCAAGTACTTCACCAAGGGAAAGCCGATCTTCATCGAAGGTCGTCTCAAGCTTGATTCGTGGGAAGACAAGGACGGCCAGAAGCGCTCGAAGATGCGCGTCGTCATCGATGACTTCCAGTTTGTCGAGAGTCGCTCGGGCGGCGGCGGTGGCGCTGGTGGTGGTGGCGGCGAAGAGGGCGGTCGCGAAAGCTACTCCCCATCGCGCTCGTCCGGTGAGAACCGTGGCGGCGGCGGTGGTGGCGGTGGCCACTCCGGCATCCAAGAAGAAGAGATTCCGTTCCGCGATTGAACCCGCGCCGCGTGATCGAACCCGCGCCGCGTGATCGAACCCGCGCCGCGCGACTGAACCCGCGCCGCGTGATCGAACCCGCGCCGCGCCCTTCAAATCGAAGGCGAACATACAAACACCGCCCGCGGCGCAATGCGCCGCGGGCGGTGTTGGGTTTTGCTGAAGCTCGCGTAGCGATCAGGCTTCGCGTAGCGATCAGGCTTCCGTCGCGGCAGGCGCGGCGGGAGCGGCCAGAGTCACAACGGTGCGCTCGACGCTCTGCTCCGAGGCGGGCTGGGTCTTACGCAGCGCGATCTCGTCGGCGAGCTGCTGACGGCCATCCATGGTGGCGATCTGCTCTGCGGTGACATGGTCGGCGCGCGTGATCATCGAGCGGAGAAGTCGCTCGCTGAGACGGCAGTCGCGCTCGATGATGGTGAGCTTCTGCGCGTCGCACTTGAAGTACGCGAGGAAGTACACGCCGCGCTTGTTGCCCTTGATGTCGTAGGCGAGGCGACGCTCGTCCCACTTGCAGAGGCTGATGATCTCGGCGCCGCCCTTGGCGAGCATTTCGAGAATGTGGTCGATGGCGCTCTGCAGGTCGGCCGAGACCGTCTGCGGGAAGAGGAACATGCCTTCGTAGGAGTTGATGCGGGTTTCTGCCATTGTTGTTTCCAATCTTGTGCTGCGTAAGTGTGCAGCAGGTGTTGCGTGTGTTCTAGTTGTTCTCGCCCGAGGTTGGCTTGGGGCCTTCCGTGGGCGCATCGGTCTTCTTGACGGGTTTCGCCGCAGGGGCATCGCCCGAACGACGGTTGAAACGGTTCATCGCCTCGGTGATTCCGCGGGTGATCCAGCATTCGGTTGCCGCGATGGCGAGGTTGATGGCCTCGTCCGCCAACGGCTGCTGGTCTTCACGAAATCTGCCGAGCACATAGTCCTTCTGCGCGATGCGCCCCGGCGCGTCGATGCCGATTCGGCAGCGGGCGTAGTGGTGCGTTCCGAGCTTGACCTCGATGTCGGCGAGGCCGTTGTGGCCGCCGGCGCTGCCCTCGCTGCGCAGCCGAATGGCTCCGCAAGGAAGGGCGATGTCGTCGACGATCACGAGCAGATCGCGGGTGGCATCGAGCTTGTAGAAGCGCAACGCCTCGGCCACCGAGGAGCCCGAGAGATTCATGTAGGTCATCGGCTTGAGAAGGAGGACCTTCTCGCCGGACGACTCGCCCTCGACGGCGAGCGCTTGAAAGCGCGCGCGCGGCGTGGACGAACCGTCGCCGACCGTCTTGCAGAGTTGGCGCGCCAAGCGATCGATGCAGTCGAAACCCACATTGTGGCGGGTTCGCTGATATTCGAGTCCTGGGTTGCCGAGTCCGACGACGATCTTCATGGTGTTCTCGAGTTCCTGATGCTGGTGCCCAATTTGCGCCCAATATGCGGCCTAATTGCGGCCTATCTGCAATATGCCATCGCGTTCTGCGGGTCGAATTACTTCTTGTCGTCCTTCTTGTCGTCCTTCTTCTCGTCCTTCTTCTCGGCGGCAGGCGCAGCGGCAGCGGCAGCTGGGGTCGCGGCCTCTCCGGAAGCTTCTTCCTTGACGATCTGAACGCGGACGATGACGGCGTGCGGGTCGCCAGCGATGACGACGCCGGCGGGAAGCTTGAGGTTGCCCGCGGTGAAGGTGTCCGCATGCATGGTGGTGAGGTCGATGCGGATGTGCTCGGGGATGTCGCGCACCTTGCAGATGACATGGATGTCGTTGAGCTCGTTGACGATGACGACGCCCGAGCGCTTGGCCGCATCAGGTGCACCGTAGAACTCGAAGCTGACGGCGACATTCACGACTTCGTCAAGGTTGACGCGCGCGAGGTCCATGTGGATGACATTGTCGCCGAGGAACCCGAACTGCAGGTCCTTGACCAGGCAGGTCTCCGCGCCCTTGCCCTCGATCTCGAGGTTGAGCACATGGAGGCCGCGCTTGAGGGCGCCGATGGTGATCTTCTCGTCGACATGCACCGACAGCGGCTCGCTGCCGTGACCGTAGATCACCGCAGGCAGACGGCCCGCCGCACGAAGGCGCTTCGAATAGCGACTGCCGAGGCGGTCGCGGGTGGTCGCTTGAATTGTGGGAACTTCCTTAGCCATTGCGTGTACTCCGATGCTGAAAAGGGTTGAAAGAACAGGTTGAGGACGCGTCCGCTGCTGCGTCTAGCGTTTGGCTCCGCCGGCGTGCCGGAAGAGCGCGGAGATGGACTGATCGTGGTGGATGCGGTGGATGGCCTCGCCGAGGAGCGGGGCAACGGTGAGGACCTCGAGCTTGGCGTCGAGGGCCTTGGTGCGCGCGCCGCAGGGAATGGTGTCGGCGACGACGACCTTCGAGATCGGGCTTTCGAGCATGCGCTGCATGGCGAGGCCGACGAGGACGGGATGCGTGCACGCGGCGATGACATCCTTGGCGCCGCGCTCGACGACGAGCTTCGCCGCTTCGCACACGGTGCCTGCGGTTGAGATCATGTCGTCGAACATGAGGACGGTGCGGCCCTCGACATCGCCGATCAGGTTCTTGACGACGACCTTCGAGCCCGACTGGCGGCGCTTGTCGATGATGGCGAGGTCGCAGGAGAGGACGTTGGCGAACATGTTCGCCACCTTCACATTGCCGACATCGGGCGAGACCACGACGAGGTCGCCGAGGCTCTCGCGGATCTTGAGGAAATGGTCGGCGAAGACGGGAGTCGCGCTGATGTGGTCGACGGGAATGTCGAAGAAACCCTGGATTTGCGCGGCGTGCAGGTCCATGCACAGCACGCGCTCGGCGCCGGCGGCGACGATGAGGTTGGCGACCAACTTCGCGGTGATCGGCACGCGCCCCTCGTCCTTGCGGTCCTGGCGCGCGTAGCCGTAGTAGGGGATGACGGCGGTGATGCGCTTGGCGCTGGCGCGGCGAAGGCAATCAATGAAGACAAGCAGCTCCATCAGATTGTCGTTGACCGGCTCGCAGGTGGAGAGGACGACATAGACATCGCGGCCGCGCACATCCTCGTCAACCTTGACCATGGTTTCGCCGTCGGGAAAACGGGTGACGGTTCCGAGGCCGATGGGCAGGTCGAGGTGCGCGCAGATGCCCTGGGTGAGCTCGCGCGTGCTGCTGCCCGAGAAGACCTTGAGGTGGTTGCGGTCGTTGGCGCTCATCGTGCGGATCCCGATGGGGTTCGGTGGCGCGCGCGGAGAATCGAATCGACCTCGGCGAGCTGGGCGGGATCGTTGACCGAAAGCACATCGGCGGCGGGCACGGCGTCAACCGCGGCGACGGTGCGACCATCGTTGCGGAGAATCTCGAAGACATCCGTGATGTAGTACTCGCCGCTGGCGTTCTTGTTGCCAACGCGGGCCAGCGCGCTGAAGAGCTCGTCGGCGCGGAAGCAGTAGTAACTCGGATTGACTTCGCAGATGGCGCGCTCGGCTTCGCCAGCGTCCTTCTGCTCGACGATTTTGGCGAGTTTGCCCGCGCTATCGCGGACGATTCGGCCGTAGCCCTTGGGGTCGGCGATGAGGCTGGTGGCGAGCGTTGCGGCGGCGTTGTCGCGCCGATGAACGCTGAGCAGGGTGGTGAGCGTTTCGGCGCGGATGAGCGGGCCGTCGCCGCAGAGGACGAACGCGTCGGTGTTGGCGGCGCTGGCCTCGAGGTTCGGCTTGGCCATCATCACGGCGTGGCCAGTGCCCAGTTGCTTGTCTTGCAACACAAACTCGACGGTGTTGCGCAGCTCAGGCACGCCGGCGAAGTACTCGCGAATCATTTCGGCGCCGTGGCCAATCACAAGAACGACCTTGGTTGCTCCAGCGGCGCGCGCAGCGTCGACGACCCAATGCACCATCGGCCGGCCAAGGACTGGGTGCATGACCTTCGGAATGTCCGACTGCATGCGCGTTCCCTTGCCAGCAGCGAGAATGACAGCAACGAGCTCGCGGTGGGCACTGGCGTTGGAAAGTGAAGCGGTGTTGCTCATCTCGGCGCTTTCGCGTCGCGACGATTCAGCGAGTTGTCGCAGGGATCCGGAACTGGCCCGCCTGGATTCGAACCAGGACTAAATGGACCAAAACCACTTGTGCTACCTTTACACCACGGGCCAAATGAGTGGCCGAAGCGCAGATCGGATCCTTGCGTGCTGCCTGCTGGGTTCGTTGCGGACGCTTCCTGAATCAGCGACTTCGACTTCGAAGGCGCGAGGGACTCTCGACGATGTACGCGCCACCGTGGCGCGTACCCGCGGGAGGTCCATGCGCGCGCGACGAGTCGTCGGCGCCAAGGGAAGCCTGTCCGCGGCCAATCCTCCAAGGCTGGGGCACCGGCGAGGCCGCGTTGGTGCTCCATGCGAGGCCTGCGCGTATGCACAGTCCTCGACGGCCCATCTGGGGAGGGTCGCGCAATGTAGCGAAGTCGGGCGCGCCCATCAACGCATGCGGGCACAAGAAGGCGGGATTGGACGCGAAAGTCTGAGCCGATGTCAGCGCGCTCCCTGCTAGTCTTGGCGGATGACCCGCCCCGCGTCCGCGTTGACCCATCTTGACTCGATCGATCCCTTCACGGGCGAAATCATCGCCAGCGTGGCCTTGACCCCGATCGACGCGATCCCGAGGCTGATTTTTCAGGCGCGCGAGGCCCAGCGCGGGTGGGGCGCGCTCACGCACGGGCAGCGGGCCGATGTGTTGCGGTCGGCGGCGGTGCGGTTGAAGGAAGAGGCGGTGGCGCTGGGGACGCTGGCGTCGCGCGAGATGGGAAAGCCGCTGGCAGAGGCGATTGGGGAGGCGAACTACTGCAGCGAAGGCCTTTTGGCTGATCTCGACGAGATCGTCGCTGCTTTGGCCGACATCGAGCGCGAGGACAAGCAGGTGGCCAGCATCATGCGCCACGCGCCGCTTGGGGTTTGCGCGGTGATTACGCCGTGGAACTTTCCGATCCTGATGGCGCACCAGTCGGTGCTGCCGGCGCTGGTCGCGGGCAACTCGGTGCTGCTGAAGGCCAGCGAGGAGACCATGCTGGTCGCGCGCGAGTATTCCAAGATCCTCAATGAATTCCTGCCCGCGGGCGTGCTGACGCCGGTGTTTGGCGACGGCCAGCAGGGGCGGGCGCTCGTGCTTGGCGATGTGAACCTGATCGTGTTCACCGGGTCGCGCGAAACAGGCAAGCGCATCCTCGCCGATGCGGGCGTTGGGCTGAAGCGCGTGATCCTTGAGCTCGGCGGCAAGGATCCGCTGTTGGTGCTCGACGACGCCGACATCGAACTCGCGGCGGCGTTTGCGGTGCGCAACAGTTTTCGCAACGCCGGCCAGGTGTGCGTCAGCACGGAGCGGATCTATGTTGATGCGCGGATTCGCGAGGAATTCCTGCAAAAAATGCGAGAGAAGACCGCCGCGCTCTGCCAGGGCGACCCTTCGGCCAAGGCGGTGAATGTGGGGCCGATGGTGCATGCGCGCCAGAAGGCGAAGGTGGTTGCGCAGATCGACGCGGCCATTGCTGCGGGTGCAACCGTCATTGCCGGCGGCGAGCCGCGCGAGGGCAATTTCATTTCGCCGACGATCCTGGCCGATGTCGACCACTCGATGGAAATCATGCGCGAGGAGACATTTGGCCCGGTCGCATGCGTGCAGGCTTTCTCGTCGATCGACGAGGCGGTTCGACTGGCCAACGATTCACCGTTCGGGCTCGGCGCTGCCGTCTTTGGACGCGATGTGGCGCGGGCGGCTGAGGTTGCCGCGCGGATCGAGGCGGGCATGGTCGGCATCAACCAGGGTTGCGGCGGCGCCGATGGCTGCCCGTGGGTTGGCGTCAAGGAGTCGGGCTACGGCTTCCACTCGGGGCCGGAAGGCCATCGTCAATTCGCGCAGGTGCGGGTGATCTCGCGCCGCAAGGAAATCGCGCAGTAGGTCCCCGTGTATTACCACATCGGCATCGCCCATCGCTTCGACCCTGATTCGGTCCTCAACGCCTATCTGAACGGCTTTTTTCCGATGGGCGAAGAGGACGGAACGATTCATTGGATCGTGAGTGATCCGAGGTTCATCCTGCCGATTGGTGAGCTCCATGTGCCCAAGTCATTGGCGCGGTTGGATCGCAAGCGGCCGTTCGAGTTCAGGTTCGACACCCAGTTCAGGCGGGTGATGGAGCTGTGCGCGCAGGATCGCAGCGAGGAAAACCCGACCTGGGTACTGCCGAGGATGATCGATGTGTACACCGAGTTGCATAAAGAGGGCTTTGCCCACAGCGTCGAGGCGTGGCTGGGTGGGGTGCTGGTCGGGGGGCTGTACGGCATCACTATCGGCGGGGCTTTTTTTGGCGAGAGCATGTTTTGCCGGCGCGAACTTGGCGGCACCAACGCATCAAAGCTCTGTTTGTTAGAACTCGAAAGGCGTTTGTTGGCAGGTGGTTATGTCCTCTTGGATAGTCAGGAAACCAACGAGCACATGGCGCAGTTCGGGGGCAAGGAGATCGAGTTCGATGAGTATCGCGATCGACTGGGGGAGGCCATTCAGATTCCGGCGAAGTGGGATGTGTCCGCGTAATTCTGCGAGTGCGGCAGCGACGCGGGCGAATTTTGTCGCGGATTAAATTGGAAATTCTGCGTCGGTCATTTGCATCAGCAGGTTTCGACGCCATGTTGTCGGTGGAGAGCAGGGTTTGGGCGGTGCATGGGTTCCATGCGCTGCGCGACCCTGCTTGTGTTTTTTGGGGCTTGTCCTAGCCTGAATCACACCTCGCAGGGCTCGGTTTGTGAAACGGATGCGCAGCGCTTCTCGCCGCGTGTCCGAGCAAATTTCGAGTTCCCACAGCGGCCATATGTCCTTACCGCTGAGTTCAGAGTCCCTGCTATTCCCAGTTGCGGAATGGCCTTTTGGAGTGTCCCTTGAAGAATTTCGCTATCCCGTCCCTCGTCGTCGCGTCCGCTATTGCATCGTCATCCTCGGCCGCCATCATCGTCTTCACGAGCGAGTTCGTGTGGGACGGCTACGCGGCTGGCAATGACGCCGCCATGTTCACTGAGACCTTTGAAACCTACAACGGCTTCTACGCGAGCCCGCTCACGGGTTCGATGGGCGGAGTGAACTGGTCGGCCAATGCGACTGGCGGCATCTTTGTCGGAGCGGTCGGCACCAGCCAGGCCCTCTCGACCAACAATCCTGTGCCGATGACACTGAGCTTCACTGGCG
>QWPT01000080.1 GCA_003671075.1 Planctomycetota bacterium | reverse complement strand
CGGTGTACTTCCTGACCGACGGAATCGATTGTCCGACGACGCCGAACACGGCGGTGCTGAGCTACGGTCTGCCCGCGTTCAACGCGATGGTGGCCGATGGTGCGCTGACCGTGCGCGTGAGCGCGTTTGGCGCGGTGAACAGTGCTACTTGTGCCAACGGCGGCGTGCGCATCAAACTCAACTACACGGGATTGCCACCGTCGGCGGATTGCAACAACAACGGCGTTCTTGACTCGTGCGAGATCGCCACGGGCGCGCAGCCCGATTGCAACAGCAACGGCGTTCCTGACTCGTGCGACATCGCGTCGGGCTACTCGGCCGATTGCAACAGCAACGGCAAGCCTGACACCTGCGACATCGCCAGCGGTGCCTCAAGCGACATCAACGCCAATGGTCGGCCTGACGATTGCTCGGGCGAGTTGGTGGTTGGTGGAAGCGGATTTGCGACGGTTCAGGCGGCGATCTTCGCGGCCCCGATCGGCGCGACCATCGTGGTTGGTCCTGGCGTTCGTCAGGAGTACATCGGCATCGACCGGCGCATCACCCTGCGTTCGGCGGCGGGAGCGGCCACCACCATTCTCGACGGCGCAGGGCTTTCGCAATCCGTCGTCAACTTCCTTGGCGCGGACTCCAACGGCGCGGTGCTCGACGGCTTCACCATCCGAAACGGTCCGAACGGTTCCGACTTCGGCGTCTTGGGCGGTGGCGGTGTGACCTTGGTGCAATCGAACGGAACCGTCCGCAACTGCGTGTTTCTGAACAATCATTCCGATGTCGGCGGAGCGGTCTATGGAATCCTCAGCGCGGCGACGATCGAGGGATGTACTTTCACGGGCAATTCGGCGGCGGTGAGCGGTGGCGCGATTCAGTTTGAACTCGGCAGCGGCTGGACCGTGCGTGATTGCGATTTCACCAACAACATTTCGGCGGGCGTTGGCGGCGTGGCGCACGCGATCAGCACGACGGGCGTGATTACAGATTGCGCGATGACCGGCAATCACGCGACGGGGGCTGGTGGCGCGATTTCATGGGACTCGACCGACGGCGGAGCGATCCGCGTGGCCGGCTGCTCGATCGAAGCAAACTTCGCGGCTTCGGGCGGCGGGATCGCGGTGGTTGCTGGGATTGGGGCTGTGGACCTCTTCCAGTCACGGCTGTGCAGGAACATGCCTGACAACCTGCAGGGTGCGATCAACGACCTCGGCGGCAACATCATCGGCACCGATTGCAATGGCAACGGTGTTTGCGATGCCGATGAAATCGCCGCGGGCACGGCCTTCGACTGCAACGCCAACGGCGTGCTTGACTCGTGCGATCTTGCTTCGACGACCTCGCTCGACTGCAACGAAAATGACATTCCCGACTCTTGCGACATTGCGTCGGGGCTCTCGCACGACATTGACTCCAACGGCATTCCTGATGAGTGCAAGCCCGACTGCGATCACGATGGCGTGCCCGATTCGTGGGAGCTCTCGCAGGGAATTGAAGTCGACTGCAACCTGAACGGGCGTCCGGACTCGTGCGACATTGCGGCTTCGACTGGCCTGGACAAGAACGGCAACGGTCACCTTGATTCCTGCGAGCTTGCGCGCGGCGACCTCAATCTTGATTCCGCGGTGAACGCAGCGGATCTTTCCATCATGCTCAACTTCTGGGGTTGGTTGAACCCGCCGGTGGGCGATCTCGATGGTGACAACACCGTTAGCGGCGCCGACCTGGCCACACTGTTGAACAATTGGGGCACCGCGCCCTGACCGTGCCGGACGGGGCCTGAGGGGCGAGAATGGGAGCGGCCTTGGGCATCCCAACGGTGGATTGCCCTCTACCATGCGCGCCCTATGTCGCCAGCCTTGATCCGCGTCGTCGCCGTCGCAGCGTCTGCATCCGTCATTCTCCTCGAGCCAGTCGCCTTCGCCCAAGATGCGGCGAAGGACACGCCCCTTACGCCCATCGCGCCCCCGGCAACCATGGGCCCGCCGCCAACGCCGGTGGTGGTGGCTTCGGTGCGCGTCGAGAAGCTTGCGCCGCGCAAGAAGGTCTTCGGCGAACTCCAGGCTGCGCACCGGTCGGTGATCGCGGCGGAGGAAGGCGGCATTGTGCGCGAGGTTGTTGTCCACGAGGGCGAGCGAGCTGCGGCGGGCGCGGTGCTGGTGCGGCTCGATGATGCGCGTATCAAGCTTGCGTTGGCGGCCAACAGCGCGAGCCTCATTGCCGCGCACGCGACGGTGGACGAGCGCGAGGAGATGGTCAAGCGCTCCGAGCGCGGGCTCGACCTCATGAAGCGCGCCGCCGAGCAGGGTGGCACCAACCCGCGCGAAATGTCCGATTCCGGGAGCGGGCTGGCCATTGCGCGCGCGCAACTCGCGCAGTCGAGGGCCGCGGCGGTGATCGTTGAGCAGCAGGGCGCGATGCTTGCCAAGCGCATCGCCGACCTCGAGGTTCGCGCGCCCTACGCGGGCGTTGTGACTGCGCGCCACGCCGACATTGGCGCGTGGATCGCCGACGGCGGCGCGGTCGTCGACTTCATCGCCACCGAGGAGTACGAGGGTTGGTTCGAAGTCCCGCAGGAATTCTTGGGCGCGGCGATGGAACTGGTCGCGCAGTCAAACAAGCAGCTTTCGCGCGGGATTCCCGTGCAAATCCAAACCAGCACTGGCCAGGATCTGCAGGCCGTCGGCATCCGCGTGGTGCCGGAGATCGACCCGCGCTCGCGCACATTTCACGCCGTGTTGCGCATCATGCGCGACGACGAAGTGGTGCTCGCGTCGGGCCTCTCGCTCAATGCGTTTGTGCCGCAGGGCGCGCCCGCGAACTGGACGCTCGTTCCAAAAAACGCGATCGTCTATCAGGGCGTGAATGCCAGCGTGTACATGGTTGACAAGGGCGTTGCGATTCCGGTGCCGGTGCGGATTGCGTTTCCGGTCGGTGATTCGGTCGCGCTCGAGGGCGCGTCGGCGCTGGTCGCGGGGGCGCAGGTTGTGGTCGAGGGCAACGAGCGGCTGATGCCGATGGCGAAGGTCGTGCCCGTTGCGCCGTCCGCGCCGATCAGCGCGCCTGCTGCGCCGGGGGCAAAGCAGTGAAGCTCGTTGAAGGAAGCGTCAAGCAGCCAGTCACCGTGATCGTGTGCGTACTGCTGGTGGTGCTCGCGGGCGTGCTCGCGCTGCGCAAGCTGCCGATCCAGCTCACGCCAACGGTGTCGAGCACGGTCGTGAGCGTGTCGACTTTCTGGGAGGGCGCGAGCCCATCGGAAGTCGAGCGTTCGATCGTTGAGAAGCAGGAGGAGAAGTTGCAGGGCGTTGCTGGCATTCAGCAGATGACCAGCGTCTCCAGCCAAGGCTCGGGCCGCGTGCGGCTTGAGTTTGCGGTCGGCACCGATCCCGATGCGGCGCTGCGCGAGGTGAGCGACAAGTTGCGTCAGGTGCAGTCGTACCCGCCCAATGTCGACCAGCCGGTGGTTGAGGCGAGCGACCCCGAGAACAAGGACTACATCGCATGGATCGTGCTCGAGGCTGGCCGCGGCGCGATTGATGCCGAAGGCCAACCGCTCGATGTGCGCACGCTGCAGGACTTCGCCTTCGATCGACTCAAGCCGCGCATCGAGCGCGTTGACGGCGTGAGCGAAGTCAATTGCCTCGGCGGCAGCGAACGCGAGCTTCAGGTTCGCTTCGATAGTGAACGCCTTGCCCAGCGCGGGCTCACGGTCGATGACCTGATTGCTGCGCTGAACGCCGCCAACCGCAACGCCAGCGCCGGCACCGTGCACGAGGCGAAGAACGAGGTTGCCGTGCGCGCGGTCGGGCAGTTTGAGAATCCCGAGCAGGTCGCGGCGGTCGTGGTTGCCACCCGCGACGGGCGCGCGATTCTCGTGGGCGATGTTGCTGAGGTCGCGGTGAGCTACAAGAAGCCGACTGGCTTTGTGCGCAGTTCGGGCGAGCCGGTGATCGCGATCAATGTGCAGCAGGAAGTCGGCTCCAACATCGTCGAGGTCATGCGCGGCGTGCGCGCGGCGGTGGCGGAAATGAACTCCGAGGGCGGAATTCTTGCCAGCGAGAGCGCCAAGCGCGCCATGACAACGCCGATGCACTTGCGCGTGGTCTACGACCAGACGGTCTATATCGACGACGCGCTCGCGCTCGTCCGCGACAACATCTGGCAGGGCGGCCTGCTGGCGATGATGACGCTGCTGTTTTTCCTGCGTTCCTGGCGCGCGATCGCAATCATCGGCGTGGCGATTCCGATCTCGCTGATCGGCACGATCGTTGTGCTGCTTACCCTCGGACGCACCGTCAATGTGATCAGCCTCGCCGGCCTCGCGTTCGCGGTCGGCATGCTCGTCGACAACTCGATCGTCGTGCTCGAGAACATTTGGCGTCACATGGAAATGGGCAAGAGCGCCGTGCGCGCGTCGATCGATGCGACCACCGAAGTGTGGGGCGCGGTGCTCGGGTCGACGCTCACGACGGTGGTGGTGTTCGTGCCGATCCTGTTGATCCAGGACGAGGTCGGGCAGCTCTTCCGCGATATCGCCATTGCCCTCGGCGTGTCGGTGTTCCTTTCGATGATCGTGGCGATCACCGTGGTCCCGGCCGCGGCCTCGAGGTTGCTGAAGCCGCTGAAGGATGGCACCGCATCGCTCACCGAGTCAGGTTGGCTCGGCGGGCTTTCGACGCGGACTGCGCGTCTGCTCTATCGGATCACGGCGCACCGTCCGCTCGCGCTGGCCATTGCACTTGCGATGATGTTTGTTTCGATCGTTGGCTCGTACGCGCTGGTGCCGCCGCAGGACTATCTGCCGCGCGGCAACCGCAACCTCGTGTTCGGCCTCATCCTCGCGCCTCCGGGCACGAGTCTTGAGAAGCAGGAGGAAATGGCCACGCGCATCGAGTCGCAGGTGCGTCCCTACTGGGAAGCGGGGCGGATGACCGAAGGTTCGGCCGAACGCGCGGCTGCCGAGAAGGCGCTGCCCAAGGTGCCAGTTTCGCCGTGGATGGCGTGGAAGGTTGGCAAGGAGATTCAGCCTTCGTCGCTGGAGAACTACTTCGTCGTTGGTTTTTCGGGAACGATGTTCCACGGCGGCATCGCCACCGACGGTTCGCGCGCGAGTGCCAACGAATACCTCATGAACTACGCGACGCGCGCGGATGTGCTTCCGGGCACGCTGGCGTTTGCGTTCCAGGTGCCGCTGTTTCGAACCGGTGGTTCGGGCGGCGGCGCAGTGCGCGTCGACTTCACGGGCGACGATCTCGGCGATGTCACCCACGCCGCGACGGCAACGCTCGGCCTTCTCATGGGACCGTTCGGGCCTGGTTCGATTCAGCCTGATCCGCCGAGTTTTAATCTGCCCGGGCCGGAAGTGCGCCTCGTGCCCGATCATCGCGCGCTTGCTGATGCGGGGCTTTCGCCGGCGCAACTCGGCACCGCGGTGCTGGCCGCTGGCGACGGCGCGATCGTGGGCGAGTATCGCATCGGTGGCGAGTCGGTCGACCTCAAGGTCGTCGATGCGCGCGCGGCGCAGGCTTCGAGGTCGGGTGCATCGCGCGACCTCGGTCAACTTCCCGACACGCCGGTTGCAACGCCGATGGGCCGCACCGTGCAACTGAGCGCGCTTGCCCGGCTCGAGCGCGGCACTGCGCCAACGCAAATCAACCATGTCGACCGCCAGCGTTCGGTGAGCTTGCAAGTCACGCCTCCGCCCACGATGGCGCTCGACGAGGCGATCCGCAAGATCGACGCCACGCTCAAGGACGCGCGCGAGCAGGGCGCGATCCTCGCGGGCGTGCGCACGAGCGTCGCGGGCAGCGCGAGCAAACTCGCCTCGATCCGGCGGACGCTCCTCGGCGACGGCACCGTCATCGGTCTCCTCGCAAGCTCAATGTTCCTCGCGCTTCTGGTGTGCTACCTGGTGATGGTGGTGCTCTTCCAAAGCTTCACTCTGCCGCTGGTGATCCTCTTCAGCGTGCCGCTGGCGTCGGTCGGTGGCTTTGCCGCGCTCTTCATCGTGTTCCTGTGGAGTATGAGCGTGCCGCTTATGCCGCTGCAGACGCTCGATGTGCTCACGATGCTCGGCTTCGTGATCCTGATTGGCGTCGTGGTGAACAACGCGATTCTGATCGTGCATCAGGCGCGCAACTTCATGCATGGCATTGGCGACGAGACGCCGTCTGACCTTGCGTTCCGCGGGCTTCCTGGCGCGCCGAAGGTTGGTCCTGGCGTGGCGCTGCCGGTGCGGGCGGCGATTGTCGAGAGCGTTCGCACGCGCATTCGGCCGATCCTCATGTCGAGCCTTACCAGCGTGACTGGTTTGATTCCGCTGATCATTGCGCCCGGCGCGGGCAGCGAGCTCTACCGGGGCCTTGGTGCGGTGATGGCGGGCGGACTTCTCGTGTCGACGATCTTCACGATCATCGTGGTGCCGCTGATGATGGCGGTGCTGGTGCGCGACAAGCCGGTGACGCAACCGCCTATCGACAGCGGCTGTGCGCCCGTTTGATCACACCGGTTGCAGCGCAGCCTTGATGGCGTTTGACAGCGTTTCCACCGTGAACGGCTTGTGGAGCTGGCTGATGTAGCCGATTTTTTCGAACGCCACCGAGTCTTCTCGATCCACGCGACCGCTGGAGAGAATCACGCGGATATCGGGGTGGAGGCGTTTGATCTCGCGGGTGAGTTCGAGACCATCCATGCCGGGCATGTGCAAGTCGGTGATCACGCTTGCGATCGATTGCGACGGATCGCGCAGGATGGCAAGCGCCGCGTATCCGTCCGGGGCGGTGCGCACGCGCAGCCCGAGCGCGATGAGGGCGTGTTCGAACACCGCTCGGACAGCAGCCTCATCATCAACCACGAGAATGGTCTGACCTTTGCCGTGGAAGGTGGAGGTCGGCTCGGATTGCGACTGCTCTTCGTTGGGATCGCTCGAGACGGGAATGTACGCGGCGAAGGTCGATCCTTCGCCTGGCCGCGAATCCACGCGCATGAATCCGCCGTGGCTGCGCACGATTCCCATCGCCGTCGAAAGTCCGAGGCCAGTACCTTGCTCTGGGCTCTTGGTGCTAAAAAACGGCTCAAAAATGCGATCGATGACTTGTTGGTCGATGCCAAACCCAGTGTCGATCACGCGCCAGCGCACATAGTCGCCAGGCAGACAGTCGCCGTGAATGCGCGCCTCGCTTTCGGTGACATGGTGGCGCGCGGCCTCGATCACCATCCGTCCGCCGCGCGGCATCGCATCGCGCGCGTTGACGCAGAGGTTGAGAAGCACCTGGTGCAACTGGGTTGAGTCGCCGAGAATGAAGGGAAGGTTGGGCGAGAGCTCGAAGTGCGCGCTGATGTTCTTTGGGAAGGTGCTTCGGACGATCTGCTCAAGCTCATTGAGGAGCTTGGTGGACGAGACGGTGACGCGATGGACATCGACGCCTTTGGCGAAAGTGAGCAGTTGCTGCACCATCGACGCGCCGCGACGCGCGCTCGACTCCATGATCTCGATCAGGTCGTTGGATTCAGGATGGCGGCGGCGGAAGAGGCCAGTCGCGAGCAGGATCGGCGCGAGCGCATTGTTGATGTCGTGGGCGACGCCGCTGGCAAGAGTGCCAATGCTCTCTAGTCGCTGAGTACGCAGGCTGCGGCGCTCGGCCTGTCGGCGTTCGGTGATGTCTTGACCGACGCCGAGCATGCCGGTGATGACTCCGTTGGCGTCGCGTCGCGTGCTGGCGTTGAGCAGCAGCAGCAAGTGGCGGCCATCTTTGGCAATGATCGGAAACTCAAAGTTCGCCGTCTCGATTCCGAGTAGAGCGTTTTCAAGCACTTTGGCGACGGCATCGCGAAACTGCGGTTCGACGAAATCGGTGAGTTCACGGCCGATCACCTCGCTGTTGGTGTAGCCAGTGCATCGCTCGGCGCAGTGGTTCCATTCGTTGACATGATGATGGATGTCCTTGCCGAAGATCGGGGCGTTGGCGGTGTCGATCAGTCGGCGAATGTCGTGGGCAGCGGCCTGCGCGGCGTCTTGCGCGCAGCGGCGGTCGTCGATGTTCACGCAGGAGCCGACGATTTGGAGCGGCTTGCCCGATTCGTCGCACAGCATCACGAATTCGTCGCGCAACCAGCGGTACTGACCGTCGGGGAACCGGTAGCGATACTCAAACGAACCGCTTCCGAGCTTGGCGGCGCGTTCGTACATTCCATGGACACAAGCCGCGTCGGCGGGGTGGATGTGGTCCATCCAAAAATTTGGATCATCGAAGTAGGACTGCACCGGATAGCCGAGCTTCGCCTCGACATTTGGGCTGATGTAGGTGCTGTGGAAGTCACCCGACGGCGCGCAGCTGTAGAGCACGGTCGGGGCCGAGGTCAAGACATAGCGCAGGCGCTGTTCGGTTTGCGCCAGCGTGGTGGTGCGCTCGTCGATCACGCGCTCGAGTTGCTGGTTGGCTTCCTGCAACTGGCGATCGCCCAGTAGGCGAAATTGATTCTCGAGGAAGATCCACACGAGCGCCGAGACTCCCAAGGAGAACTCTTCTTCGTCGGTGCTCCAGTGGCGGATCGGTCCTGTGTGTTCGCAGCAAAGCACGCCCAAGTGATGGTTGCCGTGGCGAATCGGCGCGTCGAGCATCGAACTGATCTGGAGCGGCGCGAGGTAGTTGGCGGAGAAGCTGCGGGTGGCGATGTGATTGCGCGCGTCGTCGGCGCGAACCGAGAAGCCGCCCTCGATCGCGTCGAAGTACGCCGAGTGATCGTTGCGCGCGAGGGTGAAACCAGCGCAATCGCGTGGTGCGCCGTCGGCGAAGAGGAACTCGCAGTGGATGTTCTTTTTGGCCGCATCGAAGAGCCACACGCTGACCCGCGCAACATCGAGCGCCTGCGCGACATTGCGGGTGACCAATTCAAGGAACACGGTGCGATCGAGGCTGCTGTTGGCACGGAGAATCGCCAGCACCGACTCAAACAGCCGTTGCGTTCGCGTCGGCGTGGAGTGATCGAGCTTCGTGGTGGCGAAATCGCGGAAGTGGCCATGAAAATGACCGTCAAAATGCCCGTGAATGGCGATGGGAATGGCGATGGAGGTGTTGGCATCGCGTTGAACGCTCATGCGACCCTTGAGCGCAAGCGGTCCGCCATCTTTGGTGGCGAACAGAATCTCCACCGGGCCAATGTCCTCGTTCCCGAGCAGGCGCTTCACACAGTTCGTGTAGTTGTCGCGCCCGTCAGCGTGGATGAAGTCAAGGATGTTGCGTCCGCAGGTTTCGGCTTTGGTGTAGCCGAGGCGGTTGAGCCATGACTCATTGAGAAACTGAATCTGTCCGTTGGGCTGGTGACTTTGCACAAGGTCGCTGACGCGGTCGAGCAAGTCTCGAAAGGAAAGCGCGTCAAGTGCGGGTGTGAAAGTGGTTTCAGCCATGGGGAACGATCGACGGTGCTCGGGGCGATCGTTGAGCCTACCCCAATGGTCGATTCGATCACATGGGGCGAATTCCTCATGGTTGCGGCGCGGGCGAGTTTGTTGATTTTGGCCAGTGTCCGTGCGCGACCAACATCGAGTAGGCGGGAAGGGTGGCCTTGCCGCCAACGGCTGAAATCGTGGCGTTTCCTGCGGTTTCAGCGTTCACCACTACCTCCCAGCCTCCGTCGGGAAGCTCGACGGTGAGCGAGGTGGGCTCGTCGTTATAGATAATGAGAATGCGCTCCCAAGCATCGCCAGTCGGGCGGCCGTCGATGGTGAAGCCAACGGTGCGGCCCCAATGCATCCACGCGATGGATTGGCGGACTTGGGCGGCGTTGGCCATGCGCAGGGCAGGATGGGCGCGACGCAGTTGGGCGAGGCCGGCGGTGAACGCGGCGATGTCGCGGTAGTCCTTCGCGCGCTGCCAGTCGAAGGCGTTGACTTCGTCGCCGGCGATGTAGGAGTTGTGGTCGCCGTGCTTGGTGCGGGCGAACTCGCTGCCGCCGTGGAGAAAGGGAATGCCTTGGCTGGTGAGCACGATGCCCAGCGCGAGCTTCTGCATGGCGCGCTTGGTGGCGTCGCTGGCCGAGGGCTGCGTCTTCTCGATTTTGTCCCAGAGGCAAAGGTTGTCGTGCGCGTCGGCGTAGTTGATGGTTTCGCCGGGCTCCTGCGCGAAGGTGTCGATTTCGCCGACAACGCCGCGGCGGATCGCACCATCGTCGCCGCCGAGGCCAGTCGCGAAGCCAACGGTGCTGCCGTCGAGGTCGCCGCGGATGGCGTTGCGGAGATTGTCGTTGAACACCGCGATCGGAAGGCCTTTCTGCGCGCCTTTGCCGAAATTGGTCGGACCGCCGCCGGTCCACGGTTCACCGTAGAGCGTGGCGTCGGGGCGGATCGACTTCACGCGCGTGCAGATGGCGCGCACGGTGTCGGGCATGTGCGTGCCGAGAAGATCGAAGCGAAATCCGTCGACCTTGTAGTTGCGCAGCCAGTGCTCGAGGCTGTCGAGGATGTACTTGCGCGCCATCGGCCGCTCGTCGGCGAAGGCGTTGCCAGTGCCAGAGTCGTTGGTCAGCCGGCCCGCGGGCGTAGTGCGGAAGAAGTAGTAGGGCGCGGGCGCACTGAACGGCGAGTTCGGCCCCGCGTCCGAAGTGTGGTTGTAGACGACATCAAGAATCACGCGCAGCTTGGCCGCGTGCAGCGCGGTGATCGCGGTACGCAGGTCGCGGATCGCGCTGGTCGGGTCGCGTGGGTCGCTCGCGTAGTTCGACTCGGGCACATTGAAGAGCGTGGTCCAGTAGCCCCAGTTGTACTCGTCGCTGCGCGCGGTGAAATCGTGCACGGGGAGGAGATGTACCGCGGTGACTGCAAGGGAGACGAGATGCGCGGGATGGGTGAGCCCGAGATAGGTGCCGCGTTGGGCGGCGGGGATATCCGCGTTGCGCACGGAGAAATCGCGCACATGGGTCTCGTAGATGATCTCGTCGGTGGCGTGGGCGACGGTGGGCGCGGGCGTGTCGCGAAAGCCCGCAGGCTCGACGCGCGCGAGATCGACGACCACGGTGCGCGAGCTGTCGGCGTTGGCGGCGAAGGCCCACATGTCGGTGGTTTCGCGCGATTGGCCGTAGTTGGTGAAGCGGTATCGGTACGCCACCGTGTGAAGATCACCAACCACGGTGGTTTCCCACGCGCCCTTGTTGGTGCGCGTGAGCGGGATGGTGCGCGTGGGCGTGGGATTCGCGGTGTTAGCGGCGTTTTCGTAGAGCAGGAGTTCAACCGTGTCGCAGACGGGCGACCAGGTGGCGAAGCGCGTTGACTCGCGCGTGCAGAAGGCGCCGAAGCGCGCGTCGGCGGCGGGCGTGAACGCGTCGCTTTCGAGCACGCCGCGCGCGTAGACGATCGCGGGGCGAAGGTCGCCGATCAGCGCGGATTGGAAGCGAACCTCGAGCTGCGCGACATCGGCTGCGTCAACATCGTTGGCCAGCGTGATGCGGACGACCTTGTCGCCAGCGATCGACTTGATGCGCACCTCGCGCTGGGGAAGGCCGCGGTAGAACACGGCCACGCCTTGCTGCTCCTTGCGCTCGAGCGGCCTCGAGAGCGCGAGCGTGATCGTGCGCGCATCGTCGAGGAACGCGCCCTCGACCTTGAGGCTGAGATCGATCCGCGACGGATCATCGGTCACCGCGCCCTCGCCCGACATGATCCAGACTTCGGTGACGGCGCCAGACTTGAGCGCGACAAAGCGGTCCTGGTCGAAGTCCTTCGACTCCCAGTTGCCTCGGCGAACAAGGAAACCCGCGCGCGGCGGGGTCGTGGCGAACGGCACGATGGCGTAGCGGCCGAAAGCGTCCTCGCCGTCGAAACCGAACTCAGCGCCTTCGCCAGCCTCGGGCCAGCACCAGAGATTCCAGTTGGCGTAGTCCTTGGTGGGCCGGTTGTAGTGCAGAACGAGCAGCGACTGGGCTTTGGCGCCGTTGACGCTGAATTCGTGGGTCTTGATCGTGCCCGCGAGGCGGGGGAAGTCGTCGGCGTGCGCAAACGAGGGGGCGCATGTCGTAAGCAGTGCGGCCAAGAGGGCGAGAACACGGCGAAATTGCGTCATGCGGCGAGTGTACATGTTGGCTTGCGCGCTTCGAGCGTTACTCTTCAGGCATGTCCGATGTGAATGCACGATTTGGCAAGCGTCCGTCCCACCTCCCGCCGCAGTTGTTGGCTGAACTCGCAAAGCAGGCGAGTGTTGTTGCCGCCGCTGTTGCCTCCGCTGACGCCGCCGCGGCCGGTCCGCAGTGGGGCGCGATGCACAAGCTCCTGCTCAAGGCGAAGGTCGAGCCCGGAGCGATCATGAAACTGGTTGCCAATCGCAACGCGGCCGGGCTCAGCGACATCGTGCGCTGGCTGCACGGCGAGGAAATCGCGGAGGTCATCGAGGCCCCCGCGCCAACGGCCCCGGTGGTCGAGCCCGAGGTGATGCGGGCGGCGATGAAGATCTTTCGCAAGCGATTGCGTTACGCGCGGCTCGATGCGGAGTCGCGCCTAGGCGTTGGTCCGATGTCCAGCGGCAAGCGCAACGAGATCGATGCCGTCGAAGCGCCGAGGGAGTATCCGACCAGCGTGTGGCTCGCGCTGGTCGCGGCGGGACGGCTGAAGAGCGAAGGCAAGGGTTTCTATGCGTTGGTGAATGATGATGTGGGTGAGGATTGAGGGCTGATGCATGAACCATCGCATGAGCCGTCGCATGAGCTGATGCATCGCACGCAACCGCGCTCATAGCCCCGCGGCAGCAAAATCAATCGTCGTTCCTGGCGCGGTCGCCAACGGTGCATATTCCGCGCCGCTCGCCCGCGTTGCTGCGCGGAGGA
>QWPT01000008.1 GCA_003671075.1 Planctomycetota bacterium | reverse complement strand
CCGTATTCATGAAGACCGTATTCATGAAGACATCGAACGCGTTCTCGTTCCCAGCGCCGCCATTGCTGCGCGCGTGCGCTCGTTGGCCATGACGCTTGGTGAGGATTACGGCCACGCCGACGGTCGCCTCACCGTTGTGCCGGTGATGACGGGAAGCCTTCTGTTTGCCGCTGATCTCGTGCGTGCGCTTCCGCAACGGCGGCTGCGCATTCAACTCACCACCGTCTCCAGTTACGGCGGCACCGAGACGGCTTCGCGCGGCAGTTCGATCGTCGGCGCGCTGCCCAAGCATCTCGCGGGACATCATGTGTTGATCGTCGATGACATCCTCGACTCCGGCGGCACGCTGCGGCTATTGCGCAGCGAGTTTGAGGCGCGCGGTGCGGCCGATGTCCGTGCCTGCGTGCTGCTGCGCAAGCGCATTCCTAGCGCGCTCTCGACGCCGTGCGAGTATGTCGGATTCGACATCGACGACGATTTCGTTGTCGGTTACGGCCTCGACTACGACGACCTCTATCGAAACCTTCCCTATGTGGGCACGCTGCGGCGCGATGCGAGGACCGCGTGACCGATCAGAATGAGCAGGATTCCGCGCTGTTGGCTTCGGTTCCAGCGGAGGTCGCTGTTGCACCAACGGTGCCGCGGTCGCTGCAGGCGGTGTTGTCGCCCGACGAAACGATCCTGCTGCTGCTGCGTCCAAGTCCGATGTACATCGTGCTCTCGTCGCTCGGCACACTCGTGGCCAGCGCGGTCATCGGTCTCGTGCTTGCTTACTCAGCGCAGTTCTCTTGGACGCAGTGGTCGGAAACTCACGCAGCCATCTTCAGCTGTGGCCTCGCAGGGGCGCGATTGTCGTGGGCTTGGCTCGATTGGATCAATCATGCGTATGCGCTCACCGATCGACGGGTGATCGCGCGTCGCGGAATTCTGAGCACCGCGCTCTATGAGGCGCCGCTGTTGCGCATTCAGAACACCATCGTGGTGCAGTCGCTGCGCGAACGCTTGTGCGGCCTAGGCACGCTGGGATTTGCGACCGCTGGTCGTGGAACCTTCGATGCATTCTGGGAATCGATCGCGTCGCCGTTCGAAGTACACCGCAAGGTGCTCGAAGCGATTCAGCGTTACGGCGGGCGATAGATTGACGGTGAATCGCGGCGATTCATTGCGAATCGCGCTCCCATCGCGCGCAAGTTTTTACGCGCGCAAATGTCCGATTCGTGCGCGCGGATTGTCAATCGCGTTGGCGATTTCCTTGAGCAGCGATGCGGTCAACTCGTTGACTTCTTTCGGCGGCACGATTTGCACTTCAACATAGAGGTCGCCCGCGGGCTTGCCGTTGGCTGCGGGGACGCCCTTGCCGGTGATGCGCAACTTCTTACCGCTGGCGGTTCCCGGCGGGATCTTGAGTGAGACGCTGCCGCCGGTGGGAAGCGGGGCGTCGATGGTTGCGCCCAGCGTTGCTTCGACGATGGAAAGCGGAAGGCTGTAGCTGAGGTCGCGCTCGTCGCGGGTGATCCACGAATGGCTGTCGGCGTGCACCCTCACCACCGCATCGAGCCGACCCGGGACCGACACCAGTTCCTCGTTCTCGATCCCAACGGGGATCTCGATTTCGTAGCGCTGGTCGTCAATGGTGATGGCGAGTTTGCCGCCCTTGAGGATCTTCTCCAGCGGTACGGCCATCTCGTAGACGATGTGCGGACTTGCGCGCTCGCGTTGCGGCCGCGACGGTCCGCGGCGATTTCCGCGGCTGAAGACATCGCTAAAGATCGTGTCGAATGTCTCGGTGTCGGCGCGGGTCCAGGGCTCGCCGGCCCGCTGTTGGCCCGACCACGCGCCGCCGAACGGACTTTGGCCCGCGCCCGCAGCCGGTCCCGATCCTGCGCCCGCGGCAAACCCTTCGGTGGTCCCGCCCAGGCGGATGTACTCGTCGTAGCGCTTGCGCTTGTCCTCGTCGGAAACAACCTCGTAGGCCTGCTGAATCTCGTTGAAACGCCCGACCGCACTCTTCTCCTTGTTGCGGTCGGGATGAAACTGCAGCGCAAGTTTACGGTGGGCGCGGCGGATCTCCTCCGCGTTGGCGGAGCGGCTTACGCCTAGAACCTCGTAGTAATCTCGCGACGGCATTGGGCGGCGAGTATAGATGACATGTGCGGGCGCGGCACTCAGGAATGAATTCGCGCGACGGGCTGCGCGTAGTATGCGCCCGATGCCCCGAACGACGAAGCACTGCGAAACAAAGAATTCCGCACCAGTTGGGCTCTCGCTGCCCATACTCGCCCTCGATCCGGGCGACGGCGGGCTGGTGAAAGGTTCACGCGCGCCCAAGTCGACCATGGGCCGACGGCGCGCGGCCGTGCTCATCGTCATCCAACTACTCATGGTCGTCCATGTAGTCCAGTGGCTCTGGACCGGCACCACCATCAAACCCATCGAGCCGTCTGAGTCAATGGAAACGGTGAAGGACGGCGTCATCACCGTCGGCGCCATCTTCTTTGGACTCGCGCTGCTTTCGACGGCGATCCTCGGTCGGTGGTTCTGCGGCTGGGGTTGCCATGTGGTGATGCTGCAAGATTTCTGCGGCTATCTCATGAAGCGCATCGGCATTCGCCCGCGGCTCTTTCGTTCGCGGCTCTTGCTCTGGCTGCCGTTGTCGCTGGCGTGCTACATGTTTCTCTGGCCAGTTGTCTACCGCTTTGCGATTGCGCCGTACACCCGGCCAGGGCTCGAGTGGCCCGGCTTCAGCACCAGCTTGGTCACCAGCGATTTCTGGGCGACCTTTCCTGGCGTGGTGATGTCGATTCCGTTCTTGCTCGTCTGCGGATTTCTCACTGTGTATTTGCTCGGAGCCAAGGGCTATTGCACTTATGGCTGTCCATACGGCGGCTTCTTTGCGCCGCTCGACGAGCTTTCGCCGCTGCGCATTCGCGTGACTGATGCGTGCACTCAGTGCGGACACTGCACGGCGGTGTGCACATCGAATGTGCGCGTACACGAGGAAGTGCGTGATTTTCGCATGGTTGTTGACCAGGGCTGCATGAAGTGCATGGATTGCGTGAGCGCGTGCCCGGAGCAGGCGCTGCATGTGGGTTGGGGAAAGCCCGCGTTTCTTGCCAAGCCGGTGTTCGAGCGAACGCCGCGCAAGTGGGACCTTTCGTGGAACGAGGAACTCGCGTTGGCCGCGGTCGCGGTTCTTGCGTTTTTCGCCGTGCGCGGCGCGATTGGTGTGCCGCTGCTCTTCGCATCGGGCATCGCCATCTGCGCCGCGGCGCTCGCGTGGCAGTGTGCGCAACTGGTGTACGGTCGCGATGTCCGCTTGCACAAATCCATACTCAAGCGCGAAGGCCGCGTAACCAAGAGTGGATTCGCGCTCGGGTTTGTGGTGGTTGTGTTGCTCGGCGCGTTGGCTGCGGTCGGATCGGTGAACGCGCTGCTCGCGCTCGCCGACTTCGAGCAGGAGCGCGTCGCGGTTTCGCCGCAGGTTGTCTATAACGGAAGCGGTTCCAAGGCACTGCCCGAGACGCGGGCGCGTGCAGCCGCGGGCCTTGCGCGCTACCAGAATGCATTGTCATGGGCCACAACACTCGGTCTTGACGGACCGATTCGCAGCGGCGCCGAGGCGCGCATGGCTTGGCTTGACGCGGTGCAGGGAGACTTTCCGCAGGCCGAAGCTCGACTGCGCGCTTGTGCTGCGCGCGAGGGAATGAACGAAGCGTTGGCGCTGACGATTGCGCGCGTGGTGCGCGGCGGCGGCGATGCTGGCGGCGGCGTGGCCTTTGCGCGCACGCAGTGGGAAGCGAATCCATCGTGGGGCGGACTGCGCGAGGAGCTGATCAACATGCTTCTTGCCGACGAGGAATTCGCCACCGCCGAGATGATCGCGCGTCGCGCCGTCGAAATCGCGCCCAATGATTATGTCGCGCTGCGACGCCTCGGCGCCATGTTGGTGGAGTCCAACCGCAGCGATCTCGTGCCCGAGGGGCTGTCGATCATCGACCGCCTGCTTGTCGCCGATCCGAACAACGCGCTGTTGATGTTGGCGCGCGCGGTCGGCTACCAGCGACTCGAACGCTTCGACGACGCGGAGAAAGAGCTGCTTCGCGCGATCGAAATCGATCCACGCAATTGGCTTCTTCATCAGGCGCTCGCCGATCTGCTCATGTCGATCGACCGTCAGAAAGAGGCGATGCCCATCATGAAGCGCGCCGGTGACTTGCGGGTGAAAGCATTGCAGCAGTAGCCGCGCCGTCGCGCCGATGATTAAGTTTCCGCGTCGCGCCGATGCTTATGTTTCCGCATCGCGCCGATACTTCAGTTTCCGCGTCACGCCGATGCTTAAGTTTCCGCGTCACGCCGATGCTTCAGTTTCCGCGTCTCGCCGATGCTTATGTTTCCGCGTCTCGCCGATGCTTATGTTTCCGCGTCGCGGAAGAGCGCGTGCAACTCGGCAGCGGTGGTTGCGGCGTAGGCGCGCTGGCGGAACTCCGAGCTGGTCATGATCTTTGAGATCTTGCCCAACGCTTGGATGTGTTCGTCCTTCTTCTCGGGCGGCGAGACGAGCAGGATCACCAGCTGCACTGGCTTCTTGTCGATCGAACCAAACTCGATCGGCTGCGCGGGCTTGCCCATTGCCAACACCAGGCCCTGCGCTCCGCCGAACTTTCCGTGCGGGATCGCAAGACCCTCGCCGATTCCCGTTGAACGCTGCGACTCGCGCTCCCAAACCGCGCGCTTCACGCTCACCGGATCGGGGCACTGCCCGTTGGCCGCCAAGAGGTCGACGAGTTCGTCGATGATGGCGTGCTTCTCCGTGGCCGCAAGCGGCACTTTCACGGCAGTGGGAGAGAGAATATCGAGGATGCGCATGGCGCTTGCTTGCGATGAAGTGGGAAGAGCCGATGGTACCAATGAGCAGCGGGTGCGCGTGGCGAAGCTGCGCTTTTAGGCCTTCGCGAGCAAGGCGTGGAATCCACCGTCGCGGTAACTCGACGGCGGTTCGCCTGGCATTCCCGTGGGCATGACCGTGCGATCAAGGATGGGCGACAGTTCATGGCGATTGGACAATCGCCGCGCCTGCGCTTCATTTTCCGCGTGTTCGATCGAGCAAGTCGCGTAGAGCACCGCGCCCTTGGCGGCGAGCAGGCCGATGGCGGGATCGCAGATCTTCTGCTGCAACTCGATCACGCTCTTGGTTCGCCCCTTGGTGAAGCGATAGCGCGCCTCTGGCCGTCGGGCCAAGACGCCCGAGTTCGAGCAGGGAACATCGAGCAAGAGGAGATCGGCTTTGCCAGCGGCTTCGCGGAAGAGCAACTCGGGTCCGAGCACGCGCATGTTTGGATAGCGATCGCGCATGCGCACTAGCGCCGCGAATCGCGATTCTTCCGGGTCGGTGGCGAAGATGGTCGCGTTGGGAAACATCTGCGCCAGTTGGCGAGTCTTGGTGCCGCGGCCGGCGCAAAGGTCCACGATGACCTTCGGTTCGCGCGGCAGGCCCGAGAGAATCTGAACCGTCGAAGCGGCGGTCGGATCTTGCACGCGCAGGCCAGGAATCTCGTCGAGGAGCGTGGTGAGCTCGGCGTGTGAACCGTTCCAAACGCCGAAGCCGGCGTCGTTGTGGGCGGTGACCCGCTCGGCCAAGCGTGGATCAGCAGCGTCGTAGGGCGTGATGATGAGCGGTGCATCGACGAGATCGTGCAGCGCGATCCGCTGGGTTTCCTTGAAGCCAAACGCGCCGATCCAGTGGAGGATCAGTTCGCGTGCGTGGCTGGTTTTCTCGGAGATTGCGGCGGCGGAGTCCTCGCCGAACGCATCGAGCGTAAGTCGCAGCGCGCCGCCGTCGGACAGCGGAACAATGTTGCGGAGAGTGTGGTCGGTGACCATCTCGTGCATCGCGCCGCCAACGCAGGTCTCACTGGCAGGAATGCGCTCAGCAACGCTGCCAGCAACCTTGCGAAGCACCGCGTTCACCAAACCGCCCGCGCCTGGCCGCAGCCGCCGCTTGGTCCACTCAACGCTCGCATCGACCGCAGCCGCCGCGGGCACGCGATCAAGGAAAAGAATCTGCGCAGCGCCAGCAAGCAGCGCCGCCTGCACGGGCTTCTCCAGCATCGGCCAGTTTTTAGCCAAATGCGGGCGAATGCAGGCGATCAGCGTGAGGTAGCGCCGCACCACCGCGTACTCGATCGCACGCGCCAAGGCAGCATCGCGCGCATCAAGCTGGGTGCCGATTCGCGGATCGAATGGCGCGATATCGAGATCGGGAAACCGCATCGCCTGAGCGAGGATGCGCTCAAGAGCGATCTCACGAGCCGGGTAGCCGACGGGGACCTCGCGGTTCAAACGAGGGTGAGCTCCGGCGAACGCTTCTTGCTCCCCGTGGGCTTGGCGGACGACTTGAGGCTCGACTTGGCGGACGACGACTTGGTGGACGACGACTTGGTGCTCGACTTGGCCGACGACTTCACGCTCGGCTTGGCCGCGCTCACCGACTTGCCCGCGCTCTTGCGCAGCGCAGCGGCGATGTCGGTCTTTTCCCAAGTAAATGTGCCCTTACCGCCTTCGCCCGGCTCGCGACCAAAGTGGCCGTGGCTCGAAGTCGACGAGTAGATGGGCGCGCGCAGCTTGAGCATTTCGATCAGGCCGTAGGGCGTGAGGTCGAAGTTGGAGCGGACGATCTTGGCGAGGAGCGCGTCGTCGACCGTCCCCGTTCCCTGCGCATCGACGAGCACCGAGACTGGCTCGGCCACGCCGATCGCGTAGGCGACCTGCACTTCGCACACGCGCGCGAGCTTGGCCGCGACGATGTTCTTGGCGATGTAGCGCGCCATGTACGCCGCGCTGCGGTCGACCTTCGAGGGATCCTTGCCACTGAAGGCGCCGCCGCCGTGACGGCCGCGACCGCCGTAGGTGTCGACGATGATCTTGCGACCAGTGAGTCCGCAGTCGCCGTGCGGCCCGCCGATCTCGAACTGGCCAGTCGGGTTCACGAAGATCTTCACGCCGTCATGCCACCACTTGCCCAGGACCGGCTTGATGATCGATTCAGTCACGGCCTTCTTGAGTTCGGCCTGCTTCTTCTCGCCGTTCCACTCCGGGCCATGCTGCGTCGAGAGCACAACCGCGTCGACCTTGGTTGCGTCGAGGCCGTCGTATTCGATGGTGACCTGGCTCTTCGCGTCCGGACGGATGCCGGTGATGATCCCCTTGCGGCGGACCTCAGCCTGGCGCTCGACGAGGCGGTGCGACAGGTTGATCGGCAGCGGCATGAGACGGTCGGTCTCCTCGCAGGCGAAGCCGAACATCATGCCCTGATCGCCGGCGCCCTGCGACTTCTTCGACTTGCGCACCACGCCGCGCGCGATGTCGGCCGACTGCTCGTGCAGCAGGTTGATCACGCCGCAGCCGTTGCCATCGAAGCCCATCGCCGCGTCGTCGTAACCGATCCGCAGAATCGTGTCGCGCACGGTCTGCTGGATGTCGAACTTCTTCTTGGCGTTGTGGTTGAACTTGATCTCGCCCGCAACGATCGCCTGCGCGGTGGTCACCAGCGTCTCGCACGCGCAACGGCCTTCGGAATCATGGTCAAGGATCAGGTCGAGCACGGCGTCCGAAATCGCATCGGAAACCTTGTCGGGGTGGCCCATCGAAACGCTTTCAGAGGTGAACAGGTGGCGCTGGTTGCTCATGGCTTGATTCGCGGAAACAAGGGTGAAGGCGCGGGTGGCGCGGGAAGTTTCGGGTGGCGAGCAGCGGGCCGACCGAGGCCCGTGCGAAGGGTCGGACTATAACCGCCACACCCGCTCGGCTTGGCGGTGCGGACGGCGTAGGCGGAAAAACCCGCATTCATCGAGGCAATTCGGAAACATCTCAAGAGCGGCGTTCGAACGCGAGGGTAGATTTGTCTTCCGATCCGATCGCCATGCCTCGCACTTCCCGCTTCAACGCCTCTTTCCCGCTCGGTTGCGCCTCTTTCGCGGCGTTGGCGTTGGTTTCAGCGGCACTGGCCCAGGTCGCGCCGCATGTCCCCGCGAATCTTGTGGAGGTTGGCGGCCATGCCACCGACCATATCCTCATTCAACTTGCGTCAGGCGTGGTGCCGGGCCTGGTTCCGGGCGTGTTGTCGGGCGTCGCCTCCGACCCAACCGTCGGCGCTGCGAAGGGCGAGCCGCTGCTGCGTGCGGTTGGGCGCAACCGCGCCGTCGCCGATCAGCTCGCCGTCACCTCTGCCCGTGCGCTTCGCGACGCGGGCGTCATCGAACTGCGAAGCATCTTCGTCGAGCCGCCACGAGACATGAAGACCGCGCGCGCGATCGGCCTCGACCGTTGGTACCGCGCCATCCTCGCGCCCGGCCGCGATTGCGCGACCGCCGCCGCCAAACTTCGTCGACTGACCGGCCTTGTCTCGCGCGCCGATCTCGACGGCGAGGGCGGGCTCGCGGAGATTCCCAACGATCCCCAGTTCACCACCCAATACGCGCTGCGCAACACCGGTCAGGTCATCGGCGGCGTTTCCGGGCTTGTTGGCGCCGACATTGGCGCAACTGCGGCGTGGAATGTCACTCACGGCAACAACATGATCATCGCCGTGCTCGACTCGGGCATCGATCCGCATGGTGAACTTGCGGGGCGCATTCTGCCCGGAATCAATGTGCCCGACGGCAACAACATCACGCTCGACGAGTGCAACCACGGCACCCATGTTGCGGGCATCATCGCGGCCTCGGGCAACAACGCTACCGGCATGGCGGGCCTGTCGTGGAACGCGCGGCTGCTGCCCGTTGTGGTGGTCAACGGATGCACGGGTTTCGAGGCCAATGTCGCCAGCGGCCTCACTTGGGCCGTCGATCATGGCGCGCGGTTGGTGAACATGAGCTTGCAGTTTTATGCGTTTAACCCCGTGTTTCTGCAGGCAGTGCAGTACGCCAACGCACAGGGCGCGCTCATGGTCGCGGCCACCGGCAACAGCAGCAACGGCAATGTCGCTGCTCCCGCCAAGTGGAACGAAACCATCGCGGTAGCCGCCACCGACAATCTCGATCAGCGTGCGAGTTTCTCCAACTTCGGCCCCGAGGTCGATATCGCCGCGCCAGGCGTGAATGTTTGGTCGCTTTCAGGCACGACGAACTACGCGTTTAAATCAGGAACCAGCATGTCGGCGCCGCATGTCACGGGCGCGGCCGCGCTGTTGTGGTCGTACAACCCGTCGCTCACGCGCGACCAAGTGCGTGCGCTGCTGATTGCGGGCGCGAAGGATCTCGGCGATCCCGGCACCGACCCGTTCTATGGCGCGGGCCGTCTCGACATCGCTGCATCGATCGCCCTAGCGCCTCCGCCGACGATTCCCGAGGATCTCGATGCCAACGGCGTGATCGACGCCCGCGACCTCGCCATCTTGCTGACCTCCTGGGGCGCGTGCTTGACTTGCGATGCTTGCCCAGCGGATCTCGATGGAGATTGCACCGTCGGCGCAGCCGATCTCGCGCGCCTACTCTCGGTCTGGTGACCGACGGTTTGCGCCGCGGTCAGGCCGAACTGTTCCCTCATCGGCGCCGTGCAAACACCCCAACGCAACGCGCGCAGCGCGCTATCCTCGTCGATCACCATGTTCGTCCCGATGGAACTCTCCCGTGTGCTGATCCTCGATACGAGCTCCGAGCAGTTCATCACCCTCACCGAAAAAGGCGGGGTGCGCAGTTTCGCCATCAAGATCGGTGTCTCAGAGGCGATGGCCATTGAGCGCAGGCTTCGCGGAGATCAGGCTCCTCGGCCGCAGACACACGATCTGCTCGATAGCGTGATTCGACTACTCGGCGGCGAGTTGCTCAAGATTGTTGTGCACCGCCTCGAGAACGGAACCTACTTCGCGAGCCTGCTTATTGAGCAGCGCGGCGAGCTGATCGAGGTCGATGCGCGTCCGAGCGACGCCATTGCGCTCGCCATCGCGCGCCGCCTTCCCATCGATGTTGCGGAAGAAGTGTTGGCTGAGGCCTCGGAGCTCCGCACGGAGATCGAGCCTCCGATTGAGGCAGGCGAGGACGACGATGACGACTGACGCGCGCGAAGAAACCGGCTTTCCCGAAGGCGAAATCGCTGCAACGGGTTCGACAAACTCAACAGAATTCCTGCCCCATCCGTCCTGCGGATTGTTGGTGCCATCGAACTGGATCACCAACGCGACGCCGCATGAGCGCCTCGACCCGCGCCCTGGTCCGCGCGCATCGACCGAGCCCGGCATCGGCGGCCGCCTGAAGGATCGCCCCAGCGATTTCATCGTCGAAGAGATTCCGTCCTACGACCCATCCGGCGAGGGCGAGCACATCTACCTCGGCATCCAGAAGACCAACATGCCGCACACCGAAATGCTCGGCGTGATTTGTCGGCATTTCAATGTCGAGGAATTTGCCGTCGGTTTCGCGGGCATGAAGGATCGCGTTGCGGTCACTCATCAAACGGTTTCGGTGCATCTGCCCGTCGATCGGCCGGTCGGCGAGCTCAAGCACGATCGCCTGGTTGTGATGTGGGCCAAGCGCCACACCAACAAGTTGCGCCGCGGTCATTTGCGCGGCAATCGCTTTGTCATTCGCATGCGCGGCATCGATCCCATGCAGGTTCGCACGGTGAAGCTTCGCTTGGAAATGCTGGCAAAGCATGGAATTCCCGACTATTTCGGCGAGCAGCGCTTTGGCTATCGGTTGAACAACCACATCGTTGGCCGCTACTTCGCTCACGCGCAGTGGCAGCAATTGCTCGACGAAATGCTCGGTTCGCGCGGCGCGCCGTTTCCACCGCATCAACTCGAAGTGCGCGAGCTCTACGATCGCGGCGAGTTTCAGGCCGCCTACGACATCTGGGGTCGCAACGATCAGGCTGAACGCATTGCGTTGCGCGCGCTCGGCCGTGGTCGCGATGCTGCGGGGGCAGTGCGCGCGATTCCAGGTCATACGCGCAGTTTTTGGATGAGCGCGCTGCAGGGCGCGGTCTACAACCACGCACTCAGCCAGCGGGTGCGCGATGGAACTTTCGGCGCGGTGTTGCGCGGTGATGTCGCGATGCTCGGCGGATCGAGCTCGGTGTTTCCCATTGCCCACGATGCGCCAGCGGACGAACTTGCGGTGCTTGAGTCGCGCTGCGCCGCCCACGACATCTCTGCGGCCGGGCCGATTCCTGGTCCAGGAATGCTCGCATCGTCGGGGCTTCCCCGTGAGATTGAACTTCGCGCTCTTGCTGCCTGCGGTGTTGAAGACGCGCAGTTCGTTCCGCCCGCCCTCGACGGTGCGGGAGCACGGCGACCCTATCGCATCATGATGCGCGACTGGTCGGTCGACGCAGGCGTCGACGAACACGGCGGCTACATTCGCGTGATGTTCGACCTGCAAAAGGGCGCGTTTGCAACGGTGCTTTGCCGCGAAATCATGGGCAAAATCGTGGGCGACGGCGCGGCGTAAAGGCGTGGCGTGAAGACGCGCGTCAGCAGGGAACGCCGTGCGCGCGCGCGGCGGCGATGATCTGCGCGGCGGTGTCGCGTTGGTGGTCGATGCGCACGCAATTCCATCCACACGCGCGTGCCGCGATGCAATTCGCTTCGAGGTCGTCGAGAAAGAGAATGTCGGCGCCAGCTCTTCCCGTCGCGTGCTCGAACGCGCGGTAGATCTCCGCGCTCGGCTTCTCAAGCCCGAGCAGATGCGACGCGTGGCGATGTTCGATTTCGCCCAGCGCGGGCAACTCGATGAGTGCGTCCCAGTGGCGGGCGTTGGTGTTGGACAGGCACGCCGTTGCAGCGCCAGCGTTGCGAATCGCACCAAGGCTGCGGGCCACGCCGGGATACTCGCCCATCAAGATCGCATCGTGCGCGCGCAAGAGTGTGTCGCGGTCGAGGCGGCGTGCGAGGGCATCGTGCGCCGCGTCGAGCCAAGCATCCCAGTCATGCACTCCGCGCTGGTATAGCGAGGTCGATGCGCGGAAAGCCTGCATTTCGTCGGTGGAAATGGCTTCGAGCAGATAGCCGGGCACGCCGGCCGCATGCAGCGTCTCCGCCAACGAGTGGCGAATGCGCACCACAACTCCACCGAGGTCGACGCAAACAAGCTTGACAGGATGTCGCGAAGTCATGTCGGGAAATCCTTCAGGCCGAGCGCTTTTTCGCGTCGTTCTTCATGGTCTTCTGCTGCGCGCGGCGCTCGCGGAAGAATGCGCGCAGGAGTTCAACACAGCGGGGCGCAAGCACGCCGCCATGCATCTCCACGCGATGATTGAGTCGCACATCGCCAGGAATCGAATAGAGAGTTTCGCAGGCGCCAGCCTTTGGATCGGTCGCGCCGTAGATCAACCTGCCCAGCCGCGCATTGACCAACGCGCCCGCGCACATCGGGCATGGTTCGAGCGTCACCGCCATCGAACAACCCTCGAGTCGCCATTCGCCGAGCTTTTTGCCGGCCTCGCGCATCGCAACGATTTCAGCGTGGCCAGTGGGATCCTGGGCCGCTTCTCGGTTGTTCGCCGCCTCGCCGAGAATTTCCTCGCCGCGGTAAATCACCGCTGCAATCGGAACCTCGCCATCAAGGGCGGCTCGGCGGGCAAGTTCGATCGCGCGCTCCATCATGCGCACGTCGACATCGCTCACGCCGTCATGTGCTGTTCGCACAAGGCGTAGGGAGTTCATCATTCGTCTCCGTCTTCGAACTATGCGTGCAAACGCAACGCTTGCGCGCAAGTCCTTCGACGACCCTCGATGTACCAATCGGTCACCTAGACGGCGGATCACGACGATCCGCCTCCAGCACCCCGGTCATCGTCATTTGATCTTGGCGTATGCCAATCGTCTTGCGGTTCTTGCGAACTTCGTGCGCGCGACTGTTCCGTCTGTGCGGGCTGCGCTACCGAGGGCCCGAATCCGCGGACCGAGAACACGCGCCCATCCGAGACCTTGTGGGCCGGAACGAGCACGAGCAGCAGGATTCCGAGCTCGTAGAGCAGCAGCAGCGGCGCCAACATCAGGAACAACGAGGTGATGTCGGGCGGCGCGACCAGCGCAGCAACGATCACCAGGCCAAAGTAGGCCCAACGCCGATACTTGCGAAGGAGCACTGGGCTGATGAAACCAATCCAGCCCAGCAACAGGATCAGCGCGGGCATTTGGAACGCGAGCACCGATGCCGCCAGAAGGAACAGCGCGAAGTCGATGTACTCGCTCAGTCGGTAAGTCTGCGAGATGCCGCCCATCACCGTGAGCGGAAGCTCAAGGATGGAAAGTTGCGGCGCTTTCGGTTCGAGCGAGCCCGATGAGACCGCCTCGGTGACGGTTCCGGCGAACTCGACGATGGCGTTCGAGGCGAATTTCGGCACGGGAACCGCGATGCGAAGCACTTGGTTCTTGGGCGAAACCCACACTTGCCCAGGTTGCGGCGACGGGGGATCCTCGTCGAGCACGGGAAACACGAAGGGCGCCGCGGGTGTCGAACCATCGGTCGGCGCAGTGAGCGGAGCGGGCAGGTCGAACTTGCGCGCGGGCTGCGTGCCGAATCCGACGAGGAACATCAGGGCGAACGGCAGCAGAATCCAGTGAAACAGCAGGATTCCGCCGAAAGCGAGCAGTGCGGACAGCGGCGTCAGAAAGCGCGCGTATCGCCGCTCAGCCACATAGAGGCCGGGCTCGATGAACTTCCAGAACTGGTAGAGCAACCAGGGCGCAGAGATCGCGAGCGCGCCGATGAAGGAGAGTTTGAGGTCGGTTGTGATGGTTTCGCCAGGCGAAAGCGCCTGAATCTGGCAAGGCTGCCCATTGGCGCGCAAGGCGATGAACAGCGGTTCAATCAGGATCGCGCGCATGTATGGCGCAACGAAGAAGAGCCCGAGTGCGAGGGGAACGGGCAGGGCCAGTGCTCTAAACACTCGGGACCGCAGCTCTTCCAAGTGATCGCCGAAGCTCATCGAGCCGCCGGCTTCTTCAGGTTGATCGCGTATGGGCATTGGTCGACGAGTCTACAGGGCGCGCACGAGTGGGACGGGCGGGATCGGACGAGCGCGGTACGCTGTCTTGGGTGATCGACACGCACTGCCACCTGACTTTCCCTGAATACGAGGGCCGCGTTGATTCTGTCCTCGCCGCCGCCCGCGCCAACGGGGTCTTTGGAGCCATCTCCATCTCAACCACCACCGGCGACGCGGTTCGAGCGCTCGCCCTTGCGCGTGCGCACCCCAACCTCTGGTCGAGCGCAGGGGTTCATCCGCTTTATGCCGACCGCCCAGCAAATTGGGCGCAAATGCGCGAAGTCGGGCTCGATCCCAAGTGTGTGGCCTGGGGGGAACTGGGGCTCGATCGCCATCACAAGGAGCCCTCGGTGGAGCTGCAGATGAGCGTTCTCGAAGCGCAGCTTGCCAACTTGGCCACTTGGCGGCGTGAGGATCCACGGTTGGACAAGCCCATCGTGGTGCATTGCCGCGATGCGTTCGACGAATTGGTGCCCGTTCTGCGCGCTAGTGGCCTCGCGCCCGACCGGTTCGTCTTCCACTGCTTTACCGCCGGACCGCGCGAAATGCGGCTCCTTCTTGATTTCGGCGCCTCGGTGAGCTTCACCGGCGTGGTGACCTTCCGCAATGCCGTCGCCACCCACGAAGCCGCGCGCCTGGCCCCCATCGATCGGGTGATGGTCGAGACCGACGCGCCGTTCCTCACCCCCGAGCCGCACCGAACCGTCCGGCCCAACGAGCCGCGCTTTGTCGTCCATGTTGCTCACGCGCTTGCCGACCTCTGGTCGCGCGATCGTCACGAGGTCGCCGCCGTCCTCGACGCCAACGCTCGGCGCTTCTTCTCGATCGCTCCCGACACCAACGGGACGGCTCCTTGAGCAGCATGGGGTAAGGTCCTAGAACTGCGCAAAGATAGGGCTGCTGCGTTTGACGATCATCGCGGCAGCATCTACGATAGGATTTTCGACTTCGTGAAAATTGGCACGAAGTCAAGCGCGATGTTTCACTCGGACACACAAGTCCGTCTTTCAAGCAGTTCCACGGAGCTCTTCCAGCGATGAGCAGGTTTCTCTTCCCGAGATGGTCCAACCTCTTGCTGCCGACAATCATTCTCGCCGCAGCAACGATCCCGGTTTACGCGATCTTCTTCGTCGCATACGGGCTCAGCCCCAAGACGCTCGAGGTTGGCTACCAACCAGAGCAGCCTGTTCCGTACAGCCATGCGCTTCATGCAGGCGAACTCGGTCTCGATTGCCGTTACTGCCACACATCCGTCGAGAAGGCGGCGCATGCCTCCGTTCCTGCGACGCAGACTTGCATGAACTGCCACACCCACATTCGCCCCGAAAGTCCCAAGCTCGCCAAGATCAAGGAGAGCTACGCAACGGGTCTTCCCGTTCCGTGGATACGCATTCACAAGCTTCCTGAGTTTGCCTACTTCAATCACAGCGCGCATGTGAGTCGCGGGGTGGGTTGCGTTTCTTGTCACGGCCGCATCGACAAGATGGAAGTCGTCTATCAAAACGAGCCGCTCTCCATGGGCTGGTGCCTCGAGTGCCACCGCAATCCGGACAAAAACTTGCGTCCGTTGAGTGAGATCACCAATCTTGCGTTCGACGCGACGGCTGAGTTGAGCGCATCCGAGCACCAGGCGCTCAAGACCAAATTCGACATCAATCCGAACGACAACTGCTCGACGTGCCACCGCTGATTGCAACTGAAGCAAGCGACACGGTCAGGGACAGAGCCAGAGACAAAGCCAGCCATTACGCCAAGCCTAAGCAAGGGCTAAACAAGGGCTAAGCAAGGGCTAAGCAAGGGACCACCATGCACGAATCACGCACAGGCTGCGACAACGAGAGCAACGACGCGACGATGAAGTTTTCGCGCGCTGAATACTGGCGCAGCAACGACGATCTCGAGAAGACGCCTGAGTTCCGCGAGCTGATGGCTCGCGAATTTGGTCCCAACGCGCAGGAACTGGCCACCGGCGACGAACGCCGCACCTTCATCAAACTCATGGGTGCGGGCTTCGCACTCGCTGGTCTCGCATCGTGCCGCCGCTGGCCCGAGACGAAGATCGTTCCCTTCGCGCAAGGTCAGCCCGGTCGAACCATGGGCGTGCCCAACGACTACGCGACCTGCGTTGAAGTCGCCGGCATCGCTTGGCCCGTGCTCGCAAAGAGCTACGACGGCCGTCCGATCAAGCTCGAGGGAAATCCGGCGCTGCCGTTCGCTGCCGGTTCAAACGCGATCGTTCAGTCGCGCGTGCTTGAGCTCTACGATCCTGATCGCAGTCGCATGCTGACCAAGCAGGGTCAGGCCAGCACTTGGACCGCGTTCAGCGGTTGGTGCGCCGAAACGGCGAAGAAGCACAAGGCTGATGCCGGCGCGGGCCTCGCGGTTCTCGTTGACTCCAGCATGAGCCCGACGCTCGACGACATGAAGATGCGTTTCCTCGCCGCGTACCCGAAGGCCCGTTGGGCTTCGTGGAATGCGATGTCGACCGACGCCTCCGTCGCCGCGACCACTGCCGCCTTCGGCAGCGCGTTTCTCGCCATGCCCGCGTTCGACGCGGCCAAAGTCATGCTCGTTCTCGACGCCGATGTCTTGGGCTGTCCCGCCGTCGGCATCGCCAACTCGCGTGCATGGGCCAAGGGCCGCCGCATCGAGGAGAGCGATCCATCCAAGCAAGCGCAGTCGCGCATGTATGTCGTCGAGCCATCGGTCACCGTGACCGGCATGAGCGCGGACGAGCGGTTTGCGCTTCGTCGCAGCGACATCGCCGTCTTTGCCGCCATGGTTGCCAAAGAACTCGGCATCGGCGCGGCGGATGCACTCGCATCCAACTCTCGCGCCGCCACCATGCTCGATGAGCACGAGAAGGAAGTCTTCGCGCAACTGATCGCCGATCTCAAGGCTGCTGGTTCGCACGCGTTGGTTGTTGCTGGAGCCATGCAGGATCCCGCGACCATCGCCCTTGCCGCCGCGATGAACGAGCGCCTCGGTTCGGTCGGGACCACCGTGTCATACACCGCCGGCCCCGCCACGGGCGCGATGACGCAGCTGAAGGAAATCGGCGCAGCACTCGCCTCGGGCAGCATCGAGACGCTCGTCGTCCTCGGTGGCAATCCCGTCTACGACGCGCCCGCCGACATCGATTTCGCCGCCAAGATGTCCAAGGCGAAGGAAGTTGCGCACCTCTCGTTCTACGCCAACGAAACCAGCAAGTCCTCTGCTTGCACCTGGCATGTCCCCGCCGCGCACAGCCTTGAGTGCTGGTCCGACGGTCGCGCCATCGACGGTTCCATCGTTGTGCAGCAGCCGCTCATTCTTCCAATCATGGACATCGAGCAGGGCGGTCGTAATGCGCTCGAAGTGCTCGCGGCCATCACCGCCGACGATCAGGTTTCGAGCTACGAAATCGTTCGTCGCGCGCACATCAAGAGCACCGGCCTCACGGGCCTGGCCTTCGAGGCGGCTTGGCGGACGAATCTCGACCAAGGATTTGTCGAAGGCACCGCGGCGAAGGCTGCGACCGTTCCTGTGATCAACGCAGGCAATGTTGCGAGTCTTTGCAGCAGCGCTTCGGCGAGCATCGGCGCGAACAATGCGATGGAAGTCGCGTTCCTCTTCGACGCCAAGGTCGGCGACGGCCGCTTCGCCAATCTCGGATGGCTGCAGGAACTCCCTGACCCCGCCACCAAGATCACCTGGGACAACGCGCTGCTCATGGCTCCGGCCACGGCGCGCAAGCTCGGCCTCAAGAACGGCGACATGACCAAGGTCACCGTCGGCGCAACCTCGATGGAGGCCGCCGCGTGGAGCTTGCCTGGTCACGCTGAGGATTGCGCTTCGATCGCGCTCGGCTACGGTCGTGGCGAAGTCGCGGGCCGCATCGCTGCCAACGCGGGCTTCAACGCCTACCCGTTGCGCACCACTTCGTCGCCGGGCATGGTGAACGCCACCGTCGTTCAAACTGGCGAAACCTACATCTTCGCCCACACTCAGGACCACGGCGTTGCTGACGCGCTCATTGCCAGCGTTCCGACTGATGGAATTCAGGCGCGCCTTCCTAGCCTCGTGCGCGAGTCGAGCCTGAAGAACTACCAGTCGCACCCCGACTTCGCCCGTCACGGCGGCCATGTCGCCCACCGGTTGTCGCTCTGGGAAGAATCAAACCTCGACGGCGCGCGCTACCGCTGGGCGATGTCGATCGACCTCTCCAGCTGCACGGGTTGCAGCGCCTGCGTCGTCGCTTGTCAGGCGGAGAACAATGTTCCCATCGTCGGCAAGGCGATGGTGGCGCGCGGTCGCGAGATGCACTGGATCCGCATCGATCGCTACTTCCGTGGCTCCAACGGCGATACTCCTTCGGGCTTCGCCGTCCAGCCGCTCACCTGCATGCAGTGCGAGAACGCGCCTTGTGAGCAGGTCTGCCCGGTCGCCGCGACCGTGCATGACGAGCAGGGCATCAATGTCATGATCTACAACCGCTGCATCGGCACCCGCTACTGCAGCAACAACTGCCCGTACAAGGTGCGGCGCTTCAACTTCTTCGACTACCAGCGCCGCGATCCTAGCCGTGAGGAAGGTTTCCTCAAGGTCGAGCCCGAGTACTACAAGGCCATTCCCGAGGATCACAATCCGATCACCGAGAATCCGGCCGGGTGGTCGCGCATGCAGTTCAACCCCGAAGTCACCGTGCGTTCGCGCGGCGTGATGGAGAAGTGCTCCTTCTGCATGCAGCGCATCCAAGCAGCCAAGATCAACGCGAAAAACGCGTGGGCCAAGGCCGGCGGAGTGCAGAGCGGCAAGGAAACCTGGTCGATCGAGGACGGCACCATCGTCACCGCGTGCCAGCAGGCATGCCCGACGCAGGCGATCATCTTCGGCGATCTCAATAATCCAAAGAGCCGCGTCGCGACGCTCATGAAGAGCAAGCTGAGCTACGAGCTCCTTGAGGAACTCAACACCAAGCCGCGCGTGAGGTATCTCGCCCGCGTCAAGAACCCTGCGGTCGATCATTCGCACGACAGCCACGGTCATGATCACGGTCACGATCACGATCACGCCTAATTTCGAGCGCAACCATGACGACGCTCCCACACGATTCCAATCTCGCCAACAGCCACGCCAACAACCACGGCGTCATTGTTGACAACACCATCGACCGTCCCGGCGAACGCGCTCCGCTTGTCCTCAACATGGACAAGTTCAGCCAGGTCACCGCCACCGTTTGCCGCGTCAACGAAGCAGAGCGCGCCCCCACGGCGTGGTATGTCGCGTTCACCCTTGCGCTCGGGCTCCTCAGCGTGCTCGGCGTTTGCATCGGCTACCTGATCGTCACCGGCGTTGGCGTGTGGGGCCTCAACAACCCCGTCATGTGGGCCTACGACATCACGAACTTCGTGTTCTGGGTCGGCATCGGTCACGCAGGCACGCTCATCAGCGCGATCCTCTTCCTGTTCCGCCAGAAGTGGCGCACGGGCATCAATCGGTTCGCCGAGGCAATGACGATCTTCGCCGTCATCTGCGCGGGCACCTTCCCCGGCATCCATGTCGGGCGCGTGTGGTTCGCCTATTGGCTGTTCCCGATCCCGAACCAGATGGAGATGTGGCCGCAGTTCCGCTCGCCGCTCCTCTGGGACGTCTTCGCGGTCTCGACCTACTTCACTGTTTCGCTGCTCTTCTGGTACACGGGCATGGTTCCGGACCTTGCGACCTTGCGCGATCGTGCCAAGGGCAAGTTGCAGCAGATGGGCTACGGCCTGTTCAGCCTCGGCTGGCGCGGCTCGAACCGCCACTGGCACCGCTACGAGCGCGCGTACCTTCTGCTCGCCGCACTCTCGACGCCGCTGGTTCTCTCGGTGCACTCGGTGGTGTCGTTCGACTTCGCCACTTCGCAGCTTCCTGGCTGGCACACCACGATCTTCCCACCGTACTTCGTCGCGGGTGCGATCTTCTCCGGCTTCGCCATGGTGGTCACGCTCGCCGTGCCCGCGCGCGAGATGTTCGGACTCAAGGATCTCATCACGCTTCGCCATCTCGACAACATGAACAAGGTCATCCTGGTGACCGGCTGCATGGTTGGCTACGCGTACTCGCTCGAGTTCTTCATCGCGTGGTACTCGGGCGCGATGTTCGAGAAGTTCGCCTTCATCAACCGCGCGTTCGGCCAGTATTGGTGGGCCTACCTCATCATGGTCAGCTGCAATGTGATTACCCCGCAGCTTTTCTGGTCCAAGCGCATCCGCACCAGCATCCCGCTCATGTTCGCCCTGTCGATCGTGGTCAATGTCGGCATGTGGTTCGAGCGCTTCGTCATCATCGTGTCGAGTCTCGCCAACGATTTCCTTCCGAGTTCGTGGGATCTCTTCACCCCGACCTGGGTCGACATCGGAACCATGCTCGGCGCCTTCGGTCTCTTCTTCACGCTCTTCCTTCTCTTCTGTCGCTACCTCCCCATGATTGCAATGGCCGAGGTGAAGGCGGTGATGCCGCAAGCGGATCCGCATGGTGCGGGCGCGGGCAAACACGGCCACGCACGCGCGCACGATCACCACTGAGAAGTCTCGCTCCTCCTGTAGATTCAAATAATGGCGGTTCAAACCATGGCGACGATTGTCACCAATCCTCCTGAAACTAAGCTCAACCAGCCAGCGCCCGCCGGCGCAAGGCTCTTCGGCATGCTTGCCGAGTTCGAGACCCCAGGCGACCTCATGGCAGCTGCCGAGAAGGTTCGCGATGCGGGCTATAAGCGGTGGGATTGCCACACGCCGTTCGCAGTGCACGGCCTCGATGGCGCGATGGGAATCCAGCGAACCTGGCTTCCAATCTTCGTGTTCTTCGCAGGTGCCACCGGAACCATCGCGGCGTTCATCTTGCAGGCCTTCACCAATTCGTGGAGCCTGACCACATGGGCAGGGGTCTGGGTCACCGGGTACCCGTTCCTCATTTCCGGCAAGCCCGCGATGAGCCTTCCTGCGTTCATCCCCGTCATGTTTGAGCTGACCATCCTTTTCTCCGCGCTTGCGTGCGTAAAGTTGATGTTCCTGTTCAACGGGCTGCCACAGCTCTATCACCCACTGTTCAAGTCCAACCGCTTCCGTCGCGCCACCAACGATCGCTTCTTCATTTCGATCGAGGCGCGCGACCCGAAGTTCCTGCCCAAGAAGACGGAGGAATTCCTCCGGTCCCTCGACCCGATCGCCGTCGAGGCGGTGGAGGAATAACCCATGATTGTTTCGCTTCCCCCACGCTGGATGCTGTTCACGGGCGCACTCGCCGCGCTTGCGCTCGCGGTTCCGCCGTTCGTGATCGCGCGCGTTCGCGCGACGCCTGATCCCAATCGCGCCGTGCACATTTTCTTTGACATGGACTTTCAGCCCAAGTTCCGGCCGCAGTCGGTCAACCCATTGTTCGCCGACGGACGCGCGCAGCGCCCCTCTGTACTCGGCACCGTCGCCCGCGGTGAGGCCGGACTCGATGTGCATCTCAGCGACGGCGTCGTCAACGGCAAATGGGCCGATACGCTCCCCGCCGGCATGACGATGTCGCGCGAACTGCTCGACCGCGGTCAGCAGCGCTACAACATCTACTGCAGCGCCTGCCACGGTTATGGCGGTTACGGTGACGGAACCGTCAACAAGCGCGCCATGGAACTCATGACCAACAGCGCTGGCCCCGCCAACGGCACCAGTTGGGTGCAGGCCAAGAGCTTGCATGACCCGCTTGTGCGCGAGCACCCGCTCGGAATGCTCTTCAACATCGCCAGCAACGGCATTCGAACCATGGCTGGTTACTCAGCGCAAATCGACACCGCCGACCGCTGGGCGATCGCCGCCTATGTCCAGGCACTGCAACTCTCGCAGAACGCCTCCATCCAGGATGTTCCGCCGGAAATCCGCGACAACCTCAAGAAGGAGGTGAAGTGATGGGTCACGCCACCACCCACACCGACCTCAGCAGCCAGAACATTCAGCTGCCCGCAATCGCGCTCAATCTCCGCAAACTTGCCATCGGCGTTGCGGTCGTTGGCCTCGGAGGCGGCGCAGCCATCGGCTACACCGGCGCGTTCGGCACCGATGCGCATCATTTCTGGCGCGCCTATCTCATCGCGTTCCTCTTCGGACTCACGATGTGCCTCGGTGGGCTCTTCTTCGTCTTCGTGCAGCACCTGACCCGCGCAGGCTGGTCGGTCGCCGTTCGTCGTCCCGCCGAAGCGCTCGCCGCCAACCTCCGTTGGATCTGGGTCCTCTTCCTTCCGTTCGCCGCGCTCTGGATGATGGGCAAGGCCAACATCGTTTGGATCTGGGCCGACATGGAAACGCTCAAGGCCAACAATGAGGCCGAGTTCCTCATCGTAGAAGCCAAGACCGCCTTCCTCAACCCGACCTTCTTCTGGATCCGAGCCTGCGTGTACTTCGTGGTTTGGGCGGCTCTTTCGCACTTCTTTCTGACCAACAGTGTTCGTCAGGACGAGTCGGGCGATCGCGCCATCAGCTCGCGCATGCAGAAGTTCTCCGCGCCGACGGCGATTCTCTTCGGCCTCACCATCACCTTCGCCGCCTTCGACTGGATCATGTCGCTCTCGCCTGCGTGGTTCTCCACCATGTTCGGCGTGTACTTCTTCTGCGGCTGCGCGACGGCGGGCTTCGCCATGATGATTCTCATCACTGTGCGGCTCACGCAGGTGGGCGCACTCAAGGGAATCGTTTCTCGCGAACACTTCCAAGACATGGGCAAGCTCATGTGGGCGTTCGGCATCGTGTTTTGGGCGTACATCGGCTTCAGTCAGTACATGCTCATCTGGTACGCGAACCTTCCCGAAGAGACGGGCTGGTTTCTCGCCCGCCAGATCGGTGGTTGGGGCTTCTTCAGCTTTGCGCTGCTGTTCGGCCACTTCGTGCTGCCGTTTGTCGGGCTGCTGAGCAAGTGGATGAAGCGCGCGCCGCTCATCCTTTCCATCGGTGCAGTGTGGATGCTCTGCTTCCACTACGTCGACCTCTACTGGCTGATCATGCCCGAGATCCCAAGCGATCTCGACACTTTCGCCAAGTACGCCGATATGTCCGCGAAGTACGCCGACACGCAAACGCACTTTGGCAACCCGGTCAACTTCCTGCTCGCGCTGGGCGTTGCCGGCACCGTCATCGCCGGCACGATCAGCACGCTTTCCCGCGTGGCGCTGGTTCCGAAGCAGGATCCGCGTCTGGCCGAGAGCATCCGCTTCGAAAATATGTGATTGAACAGGAATCCGACTAGGAGACCCACGATGTCCGAACCAACCAACACCACCGAGCAAATCGACGACCCCGAGATGGGATCAACTTGGTTCCTCTCGTTCGTCGGCATCATCTTCTTTGTCTCGTTCTGCCTCGCCGTCTCAGTGCTCTTCTTCGGCGTCCAGCGCAACTTCGACGACATCCGCGTGGTCGACGAGCGACCTTTGCTGTCGACGGGCTTGCGACAGGAGCAGAAGGAACTTCTGGCGAAGTATGGGACCTACTCCGAGGATGTTGATGAGAAGAATGTCGAGCGGCTGCGAATCCCGATCGAGCGCGCGATGGAACTCATGTCTGCCCCGGGAAAATCTGCGGCAGGGCAGTAAGTCCAAGTCAGTCCTACATCGATGTTGAACCGCACCGCCAACTTCCTCCGACCGCTCGCTGCACTCGCGGCATTGCTGTCGCTTGCCGTTGGCGCGCATGCGCAGATCGATACTGGCGTGCCCGAGGAGCTCAAGGGCATCGACATCATCGAGCACTCCAACGATCCGCTGCCGCTCGACGCGCGCTTCACCGATGATTCGGGGGCGCAAGTCTCGCTCCGCGACTACTTCAAGGGCCAACGCCCCGTGCTTCTGCAGCTGGGTTACAACAAGTGCCCGATGCTCTGCAACCTCGTGCTCAACGGCGCCTTCGACGGCCTCAAGGGCATCGAGTGGATGCCGGGCAAGGAGTTCGAGGTGATTTCCATCTCGATCGATCCAACCGAAACGCCAGCACTGGCCAGCGCGAAGAAGGAAAGCTACCTCGCCGAGTTTGAGCGCCCAGGTGCGCGCCAGGGCGTGCACTTCCTCACGGGCAGCGCCATCATGTCGAAGTCGGTGGCCGACGCGGTCGGCTTCCAATATCGCCGACAGGAGGATGGCGAATTCGCTCACGCCGCGGTGCTCGTGCTCATCACGCCCGACGGTCGCATCAGCCGCTACATGTACGGAACGAAGTTCGAGTCGTCGGACCTGCGCATGGGCTTGCTCGAAGCCTCGCAGGGAAACATCGGCACGACCATCGACCGATTCATCCTGTGGTGCCACATCTACGACGCCAACGCGCGCGGCTATGTGCTGCAGGCGCGTCGCGTCATGTCTATCGGCGGACTGGTCACGCTTCTCGTCCTCGCGGGCGGGTTGGCAGTGTTCTGGGCTGCCGAAATCAAGAAGAAGAAGAGTTTGCAAACCGCTTCGGCAGCCACCGCTGTCGCTGTGAATTGAAGAGGCGATTGACCGTGACGAACCTGATCTCCACCCTCCTGTTGCAGTCCAGCTCCGGCGCCAGCGGCGACACCACTCTCGCCACCGGCCAAGCTGTGACACCGAAGACTTTTTGGCTCCCACAAGGCGCATCCACCTTCGCGCGCGAGATCGACTGGGTCTTCGAGTTCATCAACTACATCAACTACTTCTTCTTCTTCCTCGTCGTCGGCATCATGCTGTACTTCGTGTGGAAGTACCGGCAGAAGGGTCGCGAGGTCTACGCCCGCGGGCCGAGTCACAACACGATGCTCGAGCTGGGTTGGACGATCCTTCCCACCATCATCGTCGTGGTGATCTTCTTCATGGGCTTCAGCGGCTTCGTCGACATGCGGACGCCGCCCGCGAACGCCTACCAGATCGATGTCACTGCCACGCGCTGGAACTGGGTCTTCAAGTATCCAAACGGTGCCACCAGCGACGACCTTTATGTCCCCGCCGGCAAGCCGGTCAAGTTGGTCATGCGCAGCGAGGATGTGCTGCACTCGCTTTACATCCGCGACTTCCGCGTAAAGCAGGATGTCGTTCCCGGCCGCTACTCCACGCTCTGGTTCCAAGCGGATCAGCCAACCGCCGAGGGCGAGTTTCACTGGCTGTTCTGCACTGAATTCTGCGGCACCGGTCACTCGTCGATGAGCCGCAAGGTCTACGTGATGAATGAAATGGACTTCGACAGCTGGCTCGTCGAGCAGGGCCGTTGGCTCGACAAGATCGATCCAGCCGAGTTGTATTTCAAGGCAGGGCCCAAGTTGTACGCGCGTTGCGCTGGATGCCATACGCTCGACGGCAAGCCGGGCACTGGTCCGTCGTGGGGCGACTACGACGGCTCGGGCAATGTCTGGAAGCGCTCGTCGGATCCCAACTCCACCCACAAAGTCGACCAGAAGGCGATCTCCGAACTGATCGGCCCGGGCAAGCAGTTCGAGAACGCGCAGAGCTACATCCGCGCATCGATCCTGAATCCCAACCAGCACATCGTCGACGGCTTCGGCCCCGCGATGCCCACTTTCCGCGGCCAACTCAACGACAAGGCGATCGATGCCCTCATCGGCATGATGCAGCACCTCGACGAGTTCGACACCAAGTCACCCTGGGCAAAGAAGTCAGACGGCGCCGCAGCGCCCGCAGCGAAGTAACGCAGACGCAACTGACCGATCAAACGCAAGCACCCTCACGAGCGACGCCATGACGACCCTCGACACTCGACCCCACATCACCGACGAAGTCCCAGGAAACTACCTGACCTTCCGCCGCGGCATTCTCTCTTGGATCTTCACCCTCGATCACAAGCGCATCGGCGTGATGTATCTCGTCGCCGTGCTCTCATCGTTCTTCGTGGGCGGAGTCATGGCGCTCTTGGTCCGAACCAAGCTGCTCTTCCCCGGTGAAGTCAGCTGGATGACCGCCGACCAGTACAACAAGGCCTTCACGCTGCACGGCGCGATCATGGTGTTCCTCGTGATCATCCCGTCGATCCCCGCGGCCCTCGGAAACTTCGTGCTGCCGATCATGCTCGGCGCCAAAGATGTCGCCTTCCCGCGACTGAACCTCTTCAGCTTCTACCTGTGGGTGATGGGCGCGGCCTGCGCGGTCTACTCGCTGCTCGCGGGCGGCTTCGACACGGGCTGGACCTTCTACACGCCGTATTCGTCGCAGTTCGGCGCTGGCGGAACCATTCCAGTTCTGGTCGGCGTGTTCATCCTCGGCTTCTCGTCGATCTTCACCGGCCTGAACTTCATCGTCACCATCCACAAGCTGCGTCCGCCAGGCATGACCTGGTTCCGCATGCCGCTCTTCCTGTGGGCGGTCTATGCAACGGCGATCATCCAGGTGCTCGCGACGCCCGTCCTCGGCATCACCGTGGCGCTCCTCGTTGTGGAGCGCGCCTTCAACATCGGAATCTTCGATGCGTCGATGGGCGGCGACCCTGTGCTCTTCCAGCACTTCTTCTGGTTCTACTCGCACCCCGCCGTGTACATCATGATTCTGCCCGGCATGGGCATCATCAGCGAGATCATCGCGGTCCACAGCCACCGCCACATCTTCGGCTTCCGCTTCATCGCCTTCAGCTCGATCGCGATTGCGATCTTCAGCTTCCTGGTGTGGGGTCACCACATGTTCACCAGCGGGCAGTCGCCGCTCATGAATGTGCTCTTCAGCGCGATCACCTTCTCAGTCGCCATCCCGTCGGCGGTCAAGGTCTTCAACTGGCTCGCAACCCTCTACAAGGGCTCGATCTCGTTGAACACCACGATGCTCTACGGCCTCGCCTTCATCTTCCTGTTCACCATCGGCGGACTCACCGGCATTCCGCTGGCTGTCCTCTCCACCGACATCCACTTGCACGACACTTACTATGTCGTCGCCCACTTCCACTATGTGATGATGGGTTCGGCGCTGATTGCGATGGTCGGCGGACTGCACCACTGGTGGCCGAAGATGACTGGCCGCATGTTCAGCGAGTTCTGGGGCCGCATCGGTTGCACGCTCGTGTTCGTCGGTTTCAATGTGACCTTCTTCACCCAGTTCATGCTGGGTTCGCAGGGCATGCCGCGCCGCTACTACGCGTACCAGCCTGAGTTCAAGATGTATCACCACATCTCAACTGGTGGTTCGTACATCATGGGCATCGGCTTCGTGATCACTGCGATCTACCTGATCCACTCGCTCTTCGCGGGCAAGAAGGCGCCAGCCAATCCGTGGGGTGGCGCCAGCCTTGAGTGGCAGTGCTCATCTCCGCCTCCGCATGACAACTTCGCCACGACTCCGCGCGTGGGCGATTGCTATGACTTCAGCGCCGTCCACTGGGACGAGAAGCTGCAGGGATATGTCGTCGATACCGAGGCGCATGTCGCCGCCGCGCGCTCAGACAGCGCTTCTGGGAAGGGCCACTAAATCGTGTCGCACTCCGCACCTCCCGCCAGCCCGCACTCTTCCGACGCGCACGCGCATGACCCGCATGGCCAGCACGCGAAGTACCCGTTCCTCGCGCACCACTTCGAAACCCCCGCGCAGCAGTTCGACTCGGGCAAGCTCGGCATGTGGGTGTTCCTTGCTACCGAAGTGCTGTTCTTCGGCGCACTCTTCGTGATGTACACGATCCTGCGCTTCAAGGATCCGCAGGTCTTCTCCTACGCCAGCCAGTACCTCGACACCATCCTCGGCGGCGTCAACACCTGCGTGCTGATTCTGTCCAGCCTCACGATGGCCGTCGGCGTTCGCGCCGCGCAGACCAACAAGAAGGGGCTGCTCTCGATCTGCCTCGCGCTCACGCTCGCAGGTGCGATCGGCTTCCTTGTCATCAAGTACTTCGAGTACACCCACAAGTTCCACGAGAACCTGAAGTGGGGCCAGGCCTTCTATCAGCCCGTGAATGAAGCCGACGCTGCGGCAGTCAAGGTCGAGCAGAAGCCGATCGACAATCCAGTCCTCGCCATCGCCTCGCCGAATCCATCGGCTGGCGCCGTTCCGGTTGCGATGACCGCGCTCCCACCAGTCGACAAGTCGGCGATCCTCGCACCCAGTTCTGGCCCCGGCGGCGTTGCCACCACGGCCATGGTGGTCGCCAGCACCGAGCCAGCCCATATCCATCACAGCGGCGAAGCGCACTTGCTCGATCCCGCGTTGCCACCGAACACCCATCGCTTCTTCGCCATCTACTACGTCATGACCGGGCTGCACGGCATTCACGTTGTCATTGGTGTGGGCGTGATCGGCTGGCTGCTGATCGGTTCGCTGCGCGGCCGCTACAACAGCGACTACTACGCGCCCGTCGACTTCGTCGGGCTGTACTGGCATGTCGTCGACCTGGTGTGGATCTTTCTGTTCCCGCTGTTTTACCTCATTCACTGATCATCCACTGATCATTCCCTGATCATCCATCGATCATCCACGCATCGCGCCACCATCACGCTTCCCGCGCGATTTGAATAGGACTCCACCATGGCCAGCGCCTCGCACGCAGCTCATGACTCTCACAAGACCGGCGAAGTGCACCCACTCGTGGGCCACCTCGTTCCCTACTCAACGCTGTTCGCCACTGGCGCAGCGCTGATCGTGCTCACCGCGATCACTGTGGCCGTTCGCTACATGGATCTCGGCGAGGCGAACATCTACATCGCCATCGGCATTGCCGTGGTGAAGGCGACCTTGGTGTCGCTCTTCTTCATGCACCTGCGCTGGGATCGCCCGTTCAACCTGATGATGCTCGTTGGCTCCATGATCTTCGTGCTGCTGATGATGGTGTTCTGCCTGATGGATGTTGGACAGAACTTGTCGAAGGAGAACATGGGCAATCCAAGCGCCGTGCAGAACTACCTCAACGCCAACGCTCCGTTTGCGCCAATCACTGCCAAGCAATGATGTGCTGTTGAGGAGCGGATGGTGAGGGAGCGCGAGACCCCATTCGATGATGAGCAAGCTCGTTTTTCAGCGGGCGTGCTCGGAATGTGGATCCTGCTCGCGGTGCTCGCAGTGTTGTTCGTCGCGGCGATTCTCGGCTATCTCGCCGTACGGATCGACAATGGATCTGCGTTCATTCCGGCCAACGCACCATCGCTGCCATTGCTGCTGCTGGTAAGCACCGCTTTCCTCGTGCTTTCAAGCCTGACCATGCAAATGGCGCTTCGCGCGGCGCGCACTGGCGGCGCGAGCCAGGGCCGCATGATGATGGCAACGCTCGGCCTCGCGCTCGGTTTCTTGGTTGTTCAGGCCTTGGCTTGGCGCGGTCTGCTTGCCGAGGACTTCGGTCCGACGGGCAGCCTCTACGCATGGACCTTCTTTGTATTGACCGCGCTCCATGGCGCCCATGTCGTGGGAGGCCTGCCGCCCATGGTGATCACGACTTGGCGCGCATCGAGAGGCGCCTACACCCCCGAGAACCATCGAGGTATCGCCTACTGCGCCATGTATTGGCACTTTCTCGACGGCGCCTGGCTCGTCCTCTACGCCACGATCTGGCTCGGGTCGATTCGCTGAGCGTCCGCGAAGTGCACATGAAGAGGCACATGAATTGGCACATGACAGTGCATGCGAAATGCATGCGGCCCAAAAGCGACAACGCCATCCCTTACGGGACAGCGTTGTGCGCCGATCTGATCTTGTTTTTCCCATCGACGGCCAAGCGGCTCGAAGGCCACCCAAACATGGCATGTCTCTAGAGCCATGCGACAAGTGCGATTTCAACCGCACGAAAATCATCGCGTGGCTCAAAGAATCTTGAGGTTCGTGCGAGCCCGCGCTTACGGGTCGAGCAGTTCGACAGGTTCTCGCGCCCCGAAGACGGCGATAAGTGCAAAGTAGTGGCAGGGAATGGTCGCAAGTGCGACGCCGTCCGCGCGAACCAGCCGCGCCACCGCTGGACCGGCCGGAAGCGACGCGATGAGCTCGACCCCGTCTTGGGTGAAGCGGTAGACCCTCTCCGACGCCGATTTGGCGATGAGCCGCTCGATGGCCACCGCCTTCCAGCCCGAGTCGAGCTTGAACAGAATCATCGGGCTCTTCAGCCGTAGTCCCAGCGCAGCCATCGACGCCTCGGTCGGCATCGGGTCCGCCGTGTACTCCAGTTTCGCACCAAGAAAGTAGCGCGAGTAGGTGATTTCCTTCATCCGCCGGATCATCGCCGGGTCGCGAAGGGTCACCATCGTGTCGGGGTGCAGCGCCAACCAGTCGGCCCAAGTGGTCATCGAAACTCCGGGCAGAGCATTGAGCGTCTGGCCAGCTTTCGCCAAAGGTCCAGCCACGGCGCGCTGTTCCAATTGCAGAAACAGGCTCGGCACATGGTCCTTCGCCTCGACGCTCTCGGTCGACTTGTCGCACAACACGGCTGACTTGTCGCAGAACACAAGATTGGAATCGACCAGCAACCCGCTCACCTCGAACTGTCGTTCGCACCCGCCGATCCGTCGGTCAAACACAATCGCCGAATCGCAGAGCGGCGAGTAGGTCGCGGTGACGGGAACACCCGCGACCGTGTCATTGACCACCTCGTGCACATTCATCAGCGACAGCGGCCAAGCGTGAGCCTGACCGTTGATGACGATCCCGAGCACGCGATCAGTGGTCACCACAAACTTCGGCCGGTTCTGTTCGTTGTAGACAACCATCTCCGCACCGCGAATGTGCATGGGATCATCGAGCGACGGCAGAAATCCCCGCGGGTTTCCCGAGCCAACCAGCGATTCCTTGGGAATCAGCAGCGTGGAAAGGTCGTAGTTGTAGCTCTCGAGCGTGCGGCCGTCGCCGATCGGATGCCGTCCGAGCATCGGTCCAAGCAGGCTCCAAATCATGACCAGCATCACCAGCAGTCCAGCAAGAGCAATCACCCATCCGCCGCCACGAAAGGTGAGCGTTGGAGCGCCTGGCTTGGGCGTGTCGGTAGATTGGCTCATGTTTGGTTCACCCTGTTTGGCTTACTCGTGTTGCGTGGGCATCGGCGGCGCTTGGGTCGTTGGCGCATCAACGGTCACGCCAGGTCGGCCGCGAAACAAAGCGGGAATCGAACTTGGCCCGCGGTCGAGCGTCATGGCCGCAAGCACGATCGGCAGATAGGTGATGCTTGCGAAAAACACTCGACGCGCGCTGCGATCGTCGCGCTTGCGAAAAAACGTCAGTGAAAGCCAGCAAAACACAAGTCCAGCGATCGTCGACACCACTGCGCTCCACACGCCGACCAGCCCAAGCGCCGTCGCGCTCAGAGCCAGCGGAATCAGCGGTAGCGTGGTCAGCAACATGACCTGCGCTGTGATCTCACCATCGTGGTCACGCACCGGAAGCATCGCGTGCCCGCCGCGCGCGTAGTCCTCGCGATACATCCACGCGAGTGCGAGGAAGTGCGGAATCTGCCACACAAACAGCAAGCCGCCCAACAGCCACGCGCCCGGGTCGATGTTGCCCGTAACAGCCGTCCAACCGATCACAGGCGGAATCGCTCCGCACACCGCGCCAATCAGCGTGTTGAAGGTCGTGCGCGGCTTGAGTGGCGTGTAGAGAACGGCGTAGAGCAGGATGTTGAACGCCGCGAGTGCCGCGGGCAGAAGCCCGACCATGACTCCGAGCAACCAGGCACCCGCGTAGCCAGCCACGAGTGCGGCAGTCAGAACAACAGCGGGGTGCACCTGTTTGGCTGGCAGCGGTCGGCCTCGCGTCCGCAGCATCAGTGCGTCGCGACGGCGTTCAAAGAGCTGGTTGAAGAGGGATGCGCTTGCAGCAGCCAGCGCCGTTCCCGCGCAGGTCCAGGTCAATCGCATCCAATCGATGGAACCGAGTTCGGCGAGGGCAAAGCCAACCGCGGTGGTTCCGAGGACCATCGCGTTGAGCCGCATCTTCGTGAGCTCAGCCCAGATGCCCAACATGCTCTTTGCACGCGGTGTAACGGGTCCACGCGGATCGGTGGCGATCGCGTCATACGGTGCAACTTGGTTTTCTGCGGTCTCGGCCATGAGCGGGGAGGGAGGGCTCTACTATAGGTGACTTCTCGCGGCCGTTTGGCCGTTGCCACTGAGCGCAACCATGTTTGAACTCTTCAGCACCATTCTCGCGCAGTCGCAAACCGCCCCCAGCGAAGGCACATCGAAGGTGCTGACGCCCACCGTGCTTCTCGGCATCTTCCTTGTGGGAGCCGCGCTTGTGCTCGCGATCACTTGGCGCATCCGCACCGTGCACCTTGCCCTCGGTTTCGCGACCACGGTTCTGATGTGGGCGGTCGGCTACTTCGCCATGCTCGCGCCGGGAATGTGGATCGGCGAGGCCCTTTTCAGCGTCACGCTCTGCATCCCCGTTGCGTTTGGATGGATCGCCCGTCGCGGCGGCGCATCACCGGCCAAGGTTGGGCTCGTGTCGGCGCTGGCGAACTTGCTCGTCATCGGCGCGTTCCTGCGCGATGAGCAACAAGGTTCCGCGCTGACCCCGGTGCTGTATGTCGTTGGATTGTTTGCGGTCAGTACTGCGCTTGCGGTTTTCGGCGGGTTCCTTGCGAGCCATTTTTCGCGCAAGTTTGCGCGCCATTTGTCTCGCAAGTTCGCACAGCCGATCGCGCTTCCTTCGTCCGTTGGTTTACTCGCCATCGTCGCCGCGGTCGCCGTGTTTCTCCTTCTCGTCACTGGCGGTTTAGTAACCAGCCTCGAGAGTGGCCTCGCTGTACCCGATTGGCCCAACTCTTTCGGCCACAACATGCTGCTTTACCCGATCAGCCAGATGAAGGGCGGCATTTATTACGAGCACGCCCATCGCCTGTTTGGCATGCTTGTCGGCGTGACCGCCTTGGTGATGCTCGGCGTTGTTTGGCGCGAAGACTCGCGTCGCCTCGTGCGCATGCTTGCAATCGCATTCATCGTGATCGTGTGCGCGCAGGGACTACTCGGCGGGCTGCGCGTCACTGGCAACATCACCAGCGCAACCAGCGGCACCGAACTTCGCCCGAGCACGCTGCTGGCGATTGTGCACGGCATGTTTGGCCAAATTGTTTTTGCAACGGCGTGCGTGATCGCGTGCATCGCAAGTACTTCTTGGAAGAGCACCACTCCCGCCATCGCCGTCGCCGATGCCGGCCGTGTTCGCGCGTTGCCGATCATGTTGTTGTGCGCCTTGCTCGTGCAACTTTTCTTGGGCGCGAGCTACCGCCATCTGCAGGTCCCCCCGCACGACGGCCTTCCCGCGCAGCATCCGTCTTGGCCGATCTGGTTTCACATCGCCGGCGCGATCGTGGTGTTGGTACTCGCGGTGATCACGGGCGCGCTCGCGGGCAGTCGCGCGCGCAACATCAAGCCGGTGCGCATTCTCGGCAAGGGATTGGTTCACGCTGTCGGGCTGCAGGTCGCACTAGGAGTTGGCGCGCTTGTGGTCGTGCTGATCCGCGTTGATGAAAAGATCCCAGGTTACGAAGTGCTCGTAACCAGCGCGCATCAGGCCCTCGGCGCGTTGCTGCTCGCAATGACCGCGATGCTCGCCGCGTTGAGTCTGCGGTTTGTGGCCGAACCTGCGTCAGCCGCGGCACTCACTTCGATGAAGCATTCATCGGCTTGATCGCCTCTTCGAGCGCGAGTACGGCGTAGATCGTCGCGAGTTGCTCGTTCGATTCCTCCCAGCGCTCGACGGAGTTGCGCCACGAACCATCCTCGCGTTGGCGCTGCACCAGCGCATCGACGAGCTCGGTTCGCCAAGCATGCTGCGTGCCCTTCGCATCGGCGACCTTCTCAACACGCGCCGCCTGCAACGCACGCGCCATGGCGTGGATGTAGTAGAAATATCCTTGCTGTCCGAGGCCAGGATTCTCCGCAAAGGTGAAGTGCGCGGCGATCCATCCGAGCGCATCCTTCACCCGCGGATCGTCTGGCGAAAGCCCTGCATAGAGCATGCTCTTGAATCCCGCGTAGGTCATCGAGCCGTAGCTGCGCAGGCTCTTGGCCGCAAGTTTTTCGCCGTAACGACCTTCACCTACGGCTTCGCTGCTCATGCTCTCGCCACCGTTGGCGGGCGAGTAGACGAATCCGCCGTCATTCGCACCATGTTGCGACCACGCCGCCGGATTCGACTCCTTGCGATTCTGCGTGCGTGAGACGAACGCAAGCGCGCGCTGCACGGCGGGCTCGTCCGGCGAGACTCCTGCATCATGCATCGCATCAAGCATCATCTGCGTGTTTGAGAGATCGGGTCGCTTCCCGTTGCCGTAGCCAGCGCCGCCGTACCAGTCCTTCGACGCGTCGATTCCCTCGGCCTCGTCCCACTGATTTTCGGCGAGCCAACGAATCGCGCGTTGCGCACCGACCATTGCATCGGCATCACCAGCGGCCGCGAGTCCGCTCGCAACGGAACTCATCACATAGTTTCCCATGCCGCCAGTAGACACGGCCTCCATCGCCTTTGCGTCGGCGAGCGTCAACGCAATCGAGTTGCGCGCGCGGGTGCGAACCGCGACGTCGCCGATGTCTCCCGCTTGCGCGAAGGCTTTGAGTGCCATCGCGGTCACGGCGACGCTGGCTGCGCGATGGCGCGGCTCCATGTCGGTTGGTTCAACCTCCTCGCCTTCAAACCAAGTTCCACGCGTGGTCTGCGCGGCGCCAAGGAACGCGAGTCCGCGCTCGATCGCCTTGCGCGCGCGTGTGAATGTTTCGTTGTCGGTGGGAACGCCATCTGGGCTCGAGGCGATTCGCAGCACCGCCGTAGGCGCAACGGTTCGCAGCTCGCCGCTCGGTTGGGTGACCGGCGTCACAGGGAGTGTTGTAGCTTTCGTGGCGTCGACGCGAATGTTCCCAGGAGGAACAACAGGAGGAACAAGCACTGGTGTCGCCGCGACTACGGAAGTGGACGCGGATAACGCGAGAGCAAGCAGAACGAGTTTCATAACCCGATTCTACTTTCGATCAACCGACCCCCGCAACCAACCCCCGCAAACTACGGACTAGCGCGCTTGTTCTGAAAGCGAAACTCCCGCAGCTGGGGCGTTTTCCGGCGTAGAGCGGGCCAAGGCCAGCAGCGCATCGGTGGAAAGCGAGTTGATCAGAGCCGGCTCACGAGATATCAAAATCTGAAGCATCACCTCATTGGTGATGTCCATGTCGCTTCGGCTGTCATTGATCTTCACAGACAACCCTCGGCGCACGATGGCGAGAACCTCATCGTGAGTAAGGTGTGTCGAGCGGCTGATGTCATACAGCCGACGATTCGGGTACTTGCGAATCCGAATGAGTTCAGCGCTGTTGGTGGGCGAAGTCATGGTGCTTCCTTCGCATCAACCGCTCTGCGGATTCGCCAATGCACAAGGTTGCGGCCAAGATTCGCCATTACGCATATCGGCGGGATGAGCTCTTAGCGGCAGACGCCGTAGATCCAGAGTTCTGAACTCTTGCCGCCTGCGCTCAGTGTGCAAGTAAACAGAAACGGACCTGCGGGCATCCCGGTCGGCCTGAGGTTGAACCGAACCAACACGGAGTCGCCGTCGGACTTCTGATCAACAATGGTCGCTTGAAATTCCTTGTGGTTCGCCAAAATTCGGTCGACGCGAAGCAACTTCGCATGCTTGAGCTCGACTTCGCATTCGACAGACGATCCATTCGAAATCAGGCCAATATTTTCGCGAAACTCGGCAAAGTTCAGTGCCGGTGAAATGCGAGTTGTTTCATGGCGAACCCGCAGGTCGAGAACCGGGCACTTCGGGTGGTCGGTCTCTACGATCAAAAAGGGCGGAACGCCGGTTCGAAGGCCAGACGCGGTGAGGTCGTACTTGACGACTTGGCGCGTGGCAGGCTTCATGACCGAGCCGTCGGCGGTCTGGGCCGGGCGACCGTCGACGGTCTTGACGATGAACGCGGTGGCGTCGTTGGAGACGACCTCAAAAAACCCTTTCATGCGCTCGGGGGCGAGGGCGTCGACGAAGGTTGGATTTGCGCGCACGGCGTAGGCGGTTTCGGCATCAAGCTTGACGGCCAACGGGACGGGGATTCCTTCAAACACCAGTGAGATCTGGGCGAACTTCTTGCCGACCGCCCGAGAGGTCTTCATCGACATGGGCATTTCGATGAAGCCGCCCGCGGGAATCGTCTTTCCCGCCATGTCGACCGTCGTACAGGTGCATGTCGGCGTCGCCTGCTTGATCAGCACTGGGCGATCGAACGGGTTGATCAGTTTGATGGTCGAGGAGACCAGTGTTCCTGGCTCGACGATGCCAAAGTCAACTCCCGGTGGATCAGCCACGATGGGGCACACCGGCGTGGTTTGTGCGGGGGCGGGTGGTGCCGCGGTGACGGTGCTCGCTGTTGCTGATGAAGTCGGGGTCGTCCGCTGGGGCTGCGCTTGCGCCGTCGCGGAATCTCCGCAACCGATGCTGAGGGAGAACCCGAGAAGAACGGCGGCGGAGTGAACCAGCAGATTTGACATAGCGACGATCATACGGGGAGCCCTCAACTCCGCTGCAACCTCTACACTCGCGAGATGCGCGCAATCACCATCCAGCGTCAGGGCATCCCCGTCCTTGCCAATGTTGCGTTTGTCACAGACTTTCCCGAGCCCTCTGCCGGCGCCGGCGAAGCTTTGGTGAAGACCGAGGCCGCCGCCCTCAATCACCTCGATCTATGGGTCGGTCGCGGACTTCCTGGCATCGATCTGAAGTACCCCGCCATCTCGGGATCTGACGGATGCGGAGTGATCGAGGCGGTCGGCGCTGGAGTCGATCCGACTTGGATTGGGCGGCGCGTGCTCCTAAATGCGGCCGTTCCGAAGGTGGATCCTGCCCGCCCAGGAGTTAGACCAACTCCTTGTGACATCTTTATGATTGGCGAGCATGGTCCTGGATGCCTTGGCGAGAAGTTTACCGCCCCGATCGCAAACCTCCTTGAAGTGGGTGATTGCGACCCGATTGCGGCTGCTGCCTTTGGACTTGCCCATCTCACCGCCTGGCGAATGATGGTGTCTCAGGCTGGTTTGCGTGCGGGCATGCAGGTTCTCATCACTGGCATTGGTGGAGGGGTGGCGCTCGCATCGCTCGGTATCGCGCACCACTTCGGCTGCGAGACGATTGTGACCAGCCGTCACGAGTGGAAACTCGCGGAGGCGCGGAAGCGGGGGGCGACCCACACTGTCCTCGATAAGGGGCACGACTGGTCGAAGGAAGTTCGACAACTCACCGCTCGCCGGGGCGTTGATCTCTGCGTTGACAGCGTCGGCAAGGCCATTCATGGGTCTTGCATCAAGAGTCTCGCGCGTGGTGGGGTCTTCGCGACCTGCGGCGCCACAACGGGCCCCGATGCAACGACCGATCTCACTCGGATCTTCTGGAACCAGCTTCGGCTTGTGGGGTCCACGATGGGCGATATGCGCGAGTTTCGCGAAGTGGTTTCGCTGTTTCGCAGTGGGGCGATAAAGCCGACGGTGGACAGCGTTTTCGCTCCTACAGCGGGGCGCGACGCGTTCGCTCGGCTTGAGGCGGGCGAGCAATTCGGCAAACTCGTGGTGGACTGGCGAATCGGATGACGCCGCTTGGCGTTTTGATGGAGATTTGAGTGAGTGCGGTGCGGCGGGGCGGTTCTCGCCTATACTGCGCGCTTCCTGAGGAGCATGCCCTGATGACTCAACCGACAGCGACAACGAATCCGCTATCTATCCCGAGGTCGTCCGCTACCACGCGGCCGGTTTCTACTCCCTCAACATCGGTCACGAAGCTTCCCCCGTGGAAAGTGGTTCTGCACAACGATGCTGTGAATGAGATGGAGCATGTCGTAGAGTCGCTGTGTAGGTTTGCTCGACTCAGTGTTCCGGCAGCAACCCGCTGCACGATGGAGGCCCACAAGAAGGGCCTCTCGATGGTGCTCGCAACCCATCGTGAACACGCAGAATTGGTCGCCGAACAGCTGACTTCGCTCAGCCTTTGCGTGACGATCGAAGCCTGCTGATTTAGGACCGATAGGTTCTCACTCATCTATAAACCCGCGGCCCAGACTCAGGGGTCGCTTTTCATATTGGCATACGACTTCTCGGACGTTCCAGTAACGTTTTGAATCGTTTTTATCCTAAGTCCTTGGTCTCGTCCGAAGAACTGGGCTTGTTGTGGGATCAAGAAAAGATTCTGTGTGAATCGCCCGATCACAGATCTAGATCCGAAATTCGCGCAGACATCGCGCGCTGTCTCAGAACAGCGCGCGACCAATGCGCGAAACAGTAACGCGAACCCGTCCGTTTCGGAATTCGCGCGTAGTCCCGGTTGTGGTCGAGTGACCCCAACTTCACAGACATGGCCCATACAAGGGCTTCTTCTAGGAGCGATGCGATGCAGAGTTTCAATGGTACGAGTCTTCTCGTGACCGCAGTCCTTGCGACGGCGGGCTTCACGACGATGGCGATGGGTCAGGCAGCAAACGACGAGTGCTCGACCGCTACGGTCGTCACCGCGGGTGTTCCAGTTGCGTACAGCACGACGACCGCGACCTCGAGCGCCGACGCGGCGCCGAACGACGCCCAGTGCGCCGGCACCTACCTCACGTGGGGTACTGCAAACCCCGATGTGTGGTTCCGCTACACCGCGACCGGCGACGGCATCGCGACCTTCTCCACTTGCGATCCGGCTGGTTACGACACCTCGCTCGTGCTTTACACCGGCACCTGCGCGGCGCTCACCCAGATCGCTTGCAACGGAGACGCCACCGCGAATACTGGCTGCCAGGCTTTCCACTCTGAAATCAACGGGGTTTCAGTGACCACTGGAACCTCGTACTACATCCGCGCTGGCGGATGGGACGGAGGTATCGGAGCGGCCACCATGACGGTGACCTTTGCCCCGTCTGCCGCAGGCTGTGCTGGTACGACCGGCGGCTGCGGTGTCGTTCACGCGACCCCAGGCTGCTCCGATCCGGTTTGCTGCTCGGCGGTTTGCGCTGCGAACCCGCTCTGCTGTGAAATCGGTTGGGACGAGACCTGCGTGCAGGGCGCTGTCGCGGCATGCGGCATCTTCGTTTACTCGTGCGTCACCCCAGTCGCGGCGAACGATTGCGCGACCAGCGCGACCGTCGTCCCTGGCGACGCGGTCATCGCGTTCAACAACGCTCTCTGCAACACCGACGGCCCGAACCATCCGGCCGCGACTTGCTCCTCGGGCAACGATTTGTTCCTCAACGATGTTTGGTACCGCGCTCGCGCCAATGCCAACGGAACCATGCTGGTGAACACCTGTGGTCAGGTGAACTTCGACTCGAAGCTCGCCATCTACGACATGGGAACCAATCCTGCGATCTTTGACTACAACACGCTCAATCTCCCTACCGTGCTGGTGGCTTGCAATGACGACGGCAGCGCCGCGTGCACCGCGAACGGGGTATTCGCATCGGAACTGAGCATCAACGCCGTGAACGGCCACTGGTACCTCATCCGCGTTGCGACCTTTGACATCGCTGGTTCGGGAACCGTCACGATTGACATGCCCGCTCCTTGCGCGCTCCCCGCGCAGACTGGTGTCGAGGCTGAGCCCTGCGGATCTGCCACGAACAACGGTTGCAACGCTCTCGGCGAGTCGGAGGACCTGCTCGTGGGTTCCCGTATCAAGGGAACCTTCGCGACCTTCACCAATCCGACGACTGGCGCAAACACCCGTGATACCGATTTCTACAAGATCGTTGTCCCGACCGATGCGAGCGTGACCGTCAATATCTATTCGGCCTCGTTCGTCACCGGCCTCATCCTCTCGGGTGATATCGCGACTGCGGCTTGTGCAGGAATCTCGGTGACCTCAACCGCTTCGGGCAATTGCCCTGCGACGGTCACTTCCTGCTTGAATCCAGGCACCTATTACATCTTCGTCGCTCCGACCGACTTCGTTGGTATTCCTTGCGGAAGCGGCGTTGCCAACGAGTATGTCCTCGAGGTGACTTCGGCTGCGGCGCAGTGCCCCGACATCATCGACACTGTTTGCCAGGCCCCGGGCCCAGACAGCCGTTCGAGTGCGGTGTCCATGGTTGGATCGGGTAACTTCGCGCAGGGCTGCGCGACGGGTTGCACCGCTACCGGCGGCAACACGGACTGCATGTGGGCTTCGAGCTTCTCGGGTGCGACCCTCCCGAAGGAGATCTCGTGCGTGAACTTCGGTGTTGCTGCTCTTCGCTCTGAGATCGTGGCCGGCGTGTGCGGCTACTACACCAGCGATCTGGCGATTCCGATGCAGTTGTCCGTCTACCGCGATCTTGACGGCGGCGCTCCGCGCAACGTCATCGTCACGGCAGGCGACGGCAACGACCTTCAGTTGATTGACTTCCGTGACATCAATGTTCCGGGTGGTCTGTTCGTGGGCAATGTCGACTTCACTCCGCCGCTCTGCGTCGAGAATGAGACGACCGTTGTCATCGTGTTGTCGACGCCGAACCTGTTCCAAGTCGGCGCCCCCGGAGTCCCAGTCGGCTCCGGCTACCGTGCAGGCGTCGCCCTCTCGGCAGCTCCTCTCGGAACGCCAACCAACCTGTGGCTGCGCTATACGGTCTGCACCGGCGCTGGTTTGAATGTGTTCACTCCGACGGCCTATGTCACTGCGACCAACGCTCTTCAGTGGCCGATCGAGCTCAACGGTACCGTTGCTGCTTGCTCGGGTGCCAACAACTGCCCAACCGATCTCAACGCCGACGGCATCACTGGCTCGGCGGACCTTTCGGTTCTCCTCAACGGCTGGGGCACTGCCTCGCCCGACCTCAACGGCGACGGCGTCGTTGGTTCGGCAGACCTCTCGGTCATGCTGAACGGTTGGGGCGCCTGCCCGTAATCCGAATCGGATTGCGACAGGAGCCTGAATAGTCAGGATTCATTTAAAACTTCACGCACCCTCGGCTTCGGCCGGGGGTGCGTGTCGTTTTGGGTGCCCAGGTTCTGCAAGTCTTTGCGGGTGCGTGTCTTGCTCTCAGATTTGCGCGGTCGCGTCTGCCGCCTCAACACTGGCCGACTCGTGGAATCAGCGCGTGTCAAGTTCATATTTAAATTCGGCGTGGAATTGGGTTGGATGGATCTCGGACGGCAACATAATTGACGAACTTCAACCTCGTGGTGGTGCTTTTTTTCAGCCAAGGCGAGGTTCGCGAGGAAACGGTTCGTAACTGTTCCGTGGCGTTGGTTCCTGAGCGGTTGTCTTGCCGCATGCCGGATTTACTTTCAATGGACTCCATGCGAGTTCCCAGAGGAGAATTTCGATGAAAAAATTTCTCAGCGTCAGCGCGCTCTTCAGCGCGGTCCTTGCGACGGGCGGCTTCGCTTCAATGGCGATGGCGCAAGATGAGTGCTCGACGGCGGTCGTGGCGACCACTGCTGCACCTACTGCGTTCAACACAGCCACCGCGACTCCAAGCGCGAATGCGATTCCCCTCGACACTTTCTGCACGGGCACATTCCTGAACTGGCAGGCGACGCAGAACGATGTGTGGATGAAGTACACCCCAACCGAGAGCGGCACTGCGACCTTCTCGACTTGCCTTATTGGCTCGTATGACACCTCGATGGCGATCTACACCGGCACCTGTGCCGCGCTAACCGAGGTCGCGTGCAGCGGAGACGGTGCCGCTGATGGTGGCTGCCAGCTCTTCTATTCAATCGTCTCGAACTTCGCGGTTACGGCAGGCACCACCTACACCATTCGTATGGGTGGTTACAACGGTGCCACCGGTACTGGACAGTTGACGATTACCTTTGTTCCAGTTGTTGCGGGCTGCGGCTCTGGCGGCGGCTGTGGTGTTGTCCATGCTGCGCCTGGCTGTAGTGATGGCGTCTGCTGCACCGCGGTTTGCGCTGTGAACCCCCTCTGTTGCGACTTTGGTTGGGATCAGTCCTGCGTCGACGCGGCGATCTCTGCTTGCGGCATCTTCGTCTACTCGTGCAACCAGGGCAGTCCGGCCAATGACTGCGCGACCAACGCGGTCGTTGTCGCTGGCGACTCGACGCTCGCGTCCAACAATGTTGGCGCAATCCAGGACGGCCCGAACTACGGCACTGCCTGCGGCTCTGGCAACAACTCGAGCAACAATGATGTTTGGTGGCGCGTGAATGCTGTCGCCAACGGCGCGCTTACTGTTTCGACCTGCGGGCTCTCGCCTTACGACTCGAAACTTGCGATCTACGACATGGGCACATCACCCGCGACCTTTGACTACAACACGCTCAATCTCCCCACCGTGTCCATGGGTTGCAACGACGACGGTGTTGGCACTTGTCTGCAGACCGACGGCGTCACTCCCTACGCTTCACTTCTCACGGTGACGGTAAGCGTTGGTCATAGCTACCTCGTGAATCTCAGCACCTATACCGCGGGCGAAACTGGCGTTGGCCAGATCTCGTTCAATGTGCCCGAGCCGTGTTCGCTTCCGTCGACGACCTCGTCGGAAGGCGAAACATGCGGCGCCAGCACCAACTCAGGCTGTGTGGCCACGGTCAGCACCACCACTCCCATTGCGCTCGGCGCATCGGTTGGTGGCAGTTTCTGGGCCGATGCCGGAACTCGTGATGTCGATTGGTACAGCTTCACGCTGGCCACGGATCAGACCGTGACCGCGAGCGTGTTCAGCGCTTCGAATGTCTCGGGCTTCATGTTTAAGGGAGATAGCTGCACGGGTCAGCTTGTTGGCCAGATGTCGAACAGCTGCCCATCGACGGGAACATGGTGCCTCCCGGCTGGAAACTACAGCATTGCTGTCGCGACGGCTGCGTTCACGGGAACTCCATGCGGTTCTGGCGTCTTCAACAACTATGTTCTTCAGCTCAACGGAGTCGCCGCCACCTGTCCGAGTTACGGCGATACCTGCTCGTACACCACTACGACGGTTTCTCAGAACACGGACTCGGTTGCTACCAACTACGCGTTCGGCTGCTTTCTGTATTGCGGCACGAACGAGTCGACATTCAGCACGGCGACGAATTTCGCACGCAGCTTCTCTGATCTCAACAGCGGCAGCCTTGGCTGCGTGACTGTCGGCGTCGCCAACGAAGACGTACAAGTCGATGGCTCTTATGCGGGCGGTGCGCCGTTCGCCTTCACCCTCGGTCTCTACCGTGATACCGATGGCGGTAACCCAACCACGGTCGGCGGCGACCTCGTGTTGGTTACCGAGAAGCAGTTCACTGCCTTGGGTGGCTTCCAGTTGTTGACTTGGAATCTCGATACTCCGCTCAGCCTCACGGGCAACACTCAGCCTCTGGTTGTTGTGATGAGCGGAGCGGTCAACGGCGGCTGCACCGCGTCGGGCAACGGCATCTTCGGCGGCGTTGGCAATGCCACCGGCTCGACGGCGCCTTGGTTTGAGCAGTCGATCGATCCGAACAACATCTGCGCCGACGCGGCGTTTGTCGCGCAGACCGGTACTTCGCAGTGGATCGTCAACCTCGGAATGGTCTCCGCTCCGGCGTGCCCGACCGATGTCAATGGTGACGGCATCACTGGCTCGGCGGACCTTTCGGTTCTTCTCAACGGCTGGGGCACTGCCTCGCCCGACCTCAACGGTGACGGCATCGTTGGTTCGGCAGACCTCTCGGTCATGCTGAACGGTTGGGGCGCCTGCCCGTAATCCGAATCGGATTGCGCCAGGACCCTGACTGGTCAGGAACAGTTTAAAACTCCACGCCCCCTCGGCTTCGGCCGAGGGGGCGTGTGTTTTGGGAGTGTTCGTGTGGCAACTGCTTGCTTCGACGCGGAGCGAAGGCGAGAGTTCGCGTCGCCTATTGTGTTTCGGGCTCGATTCGCAACCCGCCTATGCGGTTTCGGAATACCCTCACCTTCCCCGCGGTCGGTTGCGACTCGCCGGAACAGGGAGTCTGAAGCTCGTGCGAAAGTTCTTGATTGCAGTGGCGGTCATCCTCGGCGTTGCAGTCGTGGGACTGGTCGTGGCAGGTCCATCGGCGTTGGCCATGATGCCGTCGTTTGGCGGTTCTGGAAGCGCGATTGCGGTGCGTTTGGCCACCATCAATCGGCGCGAACTCGTCGAGACGGTTTCGGCTCCGGGCGAACTCGATCCTGAGGTGAAGGTCGATGTCTCTGCCGAGGTCAGCGCTCGAATTCTCGAGTTGCCGTTTCGAGAAGGCGCGACCGTCCGCAAGGGTGAATTGATCGTAAAGCTCGACGACCGCGATCTCAAGGCGTCGCTTGATGCGCAGATGGCTCGCCGCGACGGCGAGCGTTTTCGACTTCGCAGCGAGCAGGAGCGGATGGCGAGTCCCAACTCGCAACTGGCCAACGCGCGCGCGACGCTTGAACGGCAGGAAACGCTGTTTAAGACGGGCGATGTGAGCCGGGCGGACCTTGACGATGTGATCGCGCGGGTGCGGGATCTGGAAGCGCAGATTGCCTCGGCGAAGGAAGGGCTCTCGGTCATCGAGAGTTCGTTGGCAGCCGCGGAGGCCGACATCGAGCGCGCGCGCGAACTGCTGAAGAAGACCACGATCAAGGCGCCGATCGACGGGCAGATCACCGAGCTCAATGCTGAGCCGGGCGAATTGGTCGTCGTTGGCACCATGAATAACGCTGGAACCAAGGTGCTCACCATCGCCGACCTCGGTTCGGTTCGGCTGAAATCGAAGGTTGCCGAAAGCGATGTTGCGCGCGTGAAGGCCGGCCAGGCTGCGACCGTGCGGGTGAACGCTTATCGCAATCGCGAGTTCAAGGCCTCGGTCGAGAGGGTGGCGTTGGCGCGCGGAACCGAGCAATCGTTCGGCTCCTCTTCTGGCGCAAGCGGAAGCGGGCAGGGCGGCTGGTTCAAGTGTGAAGTCAAGCTCGACCTCGCCGACGGCGAGACGCTGCTCTCTGGGCTGGCGGCCAATGTCGACATCGTGGTCAACCGATCCGAGGGCTTACTGGTCCCGAGCCAATCGCTGCTGGAGAAGAAACTCGATGACCTTCCCAAGGACATCGCGGAGTCGCCGTTGGTTGACAAGGTGCGCAAGAAGGCGATCGTCATCGTGCGCATGGTCGATGGGAAAGCGGTTCTGACACCAGTGAAGACGGGCGCGTCGAACCTTGCCGACACCATGATCCTTGAGGGGGTCAGCGATGGCGATGTGGTGGTGACGGGACCGTATCGCGTGCTGGAGCGGTTGAAGCAGGGCGATGCAATCCGTGAGGAAACCGCTGCGGATGCGATCAAGCCTTCGACGACGGGAATGAAGAATGACTGAGGTGCGCGCGGAGCGGCCATTGATCGAAGTCGTCGGTTTGACCAAGGTCTATCGAGTGGGCGTCGAGACAATTCGCGCGCTGAACGGGCTTGATCTCGCGATCGAGCGCAATGAAATGGTCGCGATCATGGGATCGTCGGGCTCGGGAAAGAGCACGCTGATGAACATGCTCGGTTGCCTCGATCGCCCAACGGCCGGTCGCTACTTGCTCAACGGACGCGATGTGAGCGCGATGGACGCCAAGGAACTGGCGCAGGTTCGCAACGAAGAAATTGGCTTTGTTTTCCAGAGTTTCGAGCTTCTTCCGCGGCAGACGGCGTTGGAGAATGTTGAGTTGCCGTTGATTTACGCGCGTGGAGGTTGGCGCGGGCGCAAGAAGCGTGCGCTTGCGGCGCTTGATCGCGTGGGGCTGCTTGACCGCGTTGATCATCGACCAAACCAACTTTCCGGTGGCCAACGCCAACGCGTTGCCATCGCGCGCGCGATCCTCAACACGCCTTCGATTCTGCTGGCCGACGAGCCGACGGGAAATCTCGACAGCGCGACCACCACCGAGATCCTCTCGCTGTTTCGCCAGCTTCATGCGGAGGGGCAGACCGTGATCATCGTTACCCATGAGGACGAGGTTGCCTCGCATTGCCACCGCGTGGTGCGATTGCGCGACGGGCGCGTGCTGAGCGATCTTGCCATTCAGCAGGACATCGCTGGCCGGCATCTGCGAGCGAACATTGCTGGAAAGGCGGCGCACTGATGTGGAATCCGCTGTTCTGGTTGCAAGCGATCACCTTGGCGTTCTCGCAGATCTGGGCAAACAAGTCGCGCGCATTCCTCACGGCGCTCGGCATCATCGTCGGCGTTGCCAGTACGACCGCGGTCATCGCGGCGCTCACGGGTCTCAAGGCGAAGGTGCTCAGCGAGTTTGAATCGGTGGGCGCGAGTAAATTCTTCGTCTTTCCCGATCGACCCGACAACGCTCCGCGCAACATGTATCCGTGGGAGAAAATCCTGCTAAAGACTGATGAGGCGAAGGCGATTCGTGATGAGTGCACGTTGGTGAAGGCGATCACGCCGATCACTGAGGTCGGGCTCGATGTCGACAGCGCGGGCAAGCGCATCGAGGGAATCACGGTCGCGGGAATCTGGCCTGATTGGCACGAGGTGCAGAACCGCTTTGTCCAAGAGGGAAGGCCGTTCACGCAGATCGATGTTGATAGCGAGCGGCAGGTTTGCCTGATCAATCAAGATGCGATTCGCGAGCTCGATCTGCCGGCCAATGCGGTGGGCGAGGCGATTTTACTCGGTGGTCGACGGTTCATGATCGTCGGAATCATCGAGACCACGCAGGCTCGTTTCTTTGGCATGAACACTTCGAGCGCGGAGATCTTCATTCCGTTTTCGGTGGCGGAGAAACTGCAGGATCGCAACTTCTTCATGCGCATCGAGGGGCTATTCATGAGCCCCGAAACCGCGGCCGATGGAGAGGACGAGGTTCGATTTGTGTTGAGGCGGATGCGTGGGCTTTCGCCTGGTGATCCGCAGACATTTCAGGTTGCGGCGATCGACAAGTTCATTGCGCAGTTCAAGACGCTCGCCGCGGGAATTACCGCGATTGCGGGCGGCATCGTCGGGATTTCGCTGTTGGTCGGAGGCATCGGCATCATGAACATCATGCTGGTGTCGGTGAGCGAGCGCACGCGCGAGATCGGTTTGCGGAAGGCGGTCGGTGCGACGCCGATGGCGATTCTGCTGCAATTCCTGCTCGAGGCGGTGACGCTGTGCCTGGTGGGCGGATTCATCGGCATCGCGTTCGGCCGACTGGCGGCGTTCGGACTGACGATGATCCCGGGCGCGCAGCTCGAGCAGTCGGACATTCCGTTTTGGGCGGTGGCGTTGAGCTTCGTGTTCAGCGCGATGACGGGCATTGTGTTTGGAATGTTCCCTGCGATCAAGGCATCGAGGCTCGATCCGATCGAAGCGCTGAGGCACGAATGATGGATACGCGATGCAACCGTTCGAATCACCTTGTCGCGCTTGCGCTTTGCGCCATCGCATCGTCGTTGTCCGCGTGCAAGACCGGCATCTTCGACAATGAGGATTCGAAGTGGCGCGCCGATGACGCGCAGTTGAAGCGGATCGATGCGCTTGATCCTGCGGGGATTTCCCTGCACACGCCGGTTTCACTTGAGGACGCAGCGAAGAAATCGCTCGATGAGATCACGATCCCCGAGATGGCGAAGGACCCGGTTGCACTTTCGCTGGTCGATGTGCGCTGCGCGGTGCTGACCAACAATCTTGAGATGCGTACCGCGCTTGTTGATCCAGCGATCGCGCAAGAGGTCGTGTCGGTTGAAGAGGCGAAGTTCGAGAGCGCCTTCTTCACCAGCTATCGCCGCAACGACAACAGCTTGTTTGCCGACTTGGCAACGGGGGCGCCGGCCAACTCCGATTCGTTTGACGCTGGATTTACCGTTCCGCTTGCGACCGGAGGCGAGATTGTTGTTTCTTCGCCGCTGACCCGCAGCGCCAACGGTGCTTCGTTTGGCGGTACCGACGACGACTGGCTTGCCTCGATGTCGTTCTCGATGAGCCAGCCGTTGCTGCGCGGCGCGGGAGTGAACGCGAACACAAACTCGATTCGCGTGGCGCAATGGCAGGGGCAGATCGCTGATTCGCGCACCAAGCTCGAGGCCATCCGCATTCTTTCCAACTCCGACAAGGCGTATTGGAATCTCTACTCGGCGTACCGCGAGTTGGGTGTGCGTCGTTCGCAATACGATGTTGCGCTCAAGCAACTTGAGCGTGCGCGCCGGCGAGTTGTGCAGGGCGAAGCGGCGGAGATCGAGGTTGTGCGTGCGGAGAGTGGCGTTGGCCGAACTCTCGAGCAGATCATTGTGGCTGACTCAAACCTTCGTATTCGCCAGCGCGCGTTGAAGCGGCTGATGAATCGCGATGATCTTCCGGTCACTGCGTCCACTCCGCTGAAGCCCGCGACCGACCCAAATCCGCTCGGTCTGACACTGGATGGCGTGAAACTGTCGGAGCAGGCGGTGGTGAATCGCATGGAGATGCTGGAGCTTGAATTGCAGTTGGCGATCGACTCGAGTGATGTCGACTTCAGCAAGAACGCTGCGCTTCCGCTGTTCGTTGTCGACTACGGCTACAACGCGCAGGGCACGGGCACCGATGCGAGTGGGGCGTACGGAGCGATCGGCAACAACGACAGTTTTAACATCGGGCTACGCGCCGAAATTCCGCTGGGCAATGAGGCGGCGGAGTCGCGGGTGCGGGCGGCGATCTTGCAGCGGGTGCAGCGATTGGCAACGCGTGAGGCGCGCAAGCAAGCGATTCGCACCGAGGTGTTCGATGCGCTTGATGCGTTGACGCAGAGTTGGCAGCGCATCCTTGCCGCGCGATTGGAGTCGGTGCTCGCCGCGCGCACGCTGGCGGCGGAAGAGCGGCAGTTTGATGTCGGACTGCGGACGAGCACGGATGTTCTCGATGCGTCGGCGAGCCTTGCCGACGCGCAGAGCCGCGAAGTGTTGGCGTTGGCGAGCTATCAGATCGCGTTGGTCGACATTGCGTTTGCAACGGGAACATCGCTTGGTGCGGCGCACATTCGCTGGGAGCCGATCTCGAAAGAAGAGATCGATCGGCTCGAAACCGCGAAGAGCGCATCGGAACTTGGGAAGCAGGGCGCGACCATCGAACAAGGTGTCGGCCCAGTGCCTTCGGCGAGTGAGGTGCCTTCGGCGAGTGAGGTGCCTTCGGCGAGTGAGGTGCCTTCCGCGAGCGAAGCGCCTTCCGCGGACCAGTGAACCAACAGAGCAGCGCGTTAACCGAGCTTGCGCAGCGCGTCGATGCCGAGCGTGGCGAGGTCGCGGATGCGTTCGGGCATTTCCTCGTCGGCGCCGAGTTCCTCAAACGCGCGGGTGAGTGCGGTGGCGGACTGGCGCGTGATCAACTCGCCGTGGCGTACGAGCGCGGCCGCGATGGTCGCGGCGTAGAGGCGCGCGGCCAGGCTGCGTTCGGGCGCGGTGGCGCTGGTGGTACGCAGCATTTTGTAGGCGTTCTTGAGGTCTTCGAGTTGGCGGGTGGTTGCGGCGCCATCGGTGATTGCATCGAAGGGGTCGCGCGCGCAAGGGATGATCTCGCGCGTGAGGAAGGTCGCGCCGGCGATAGCGGGCGACTCGTCGAGCTCGAACGCCCAACGGAGCGTGTCGCTGAGCGACTGCGCGGCGCGGGTGGCGCTTTCGTCGTTCTCTGGGGCCGGTGTTTCGTTGTGCATGCGAAAATGCTCGGTTTCAGCGGTTGTTCAGCAGCGCCATGAGATCGGCGACCTCGTCGCGCAGGTCATTGGGGTCGATCATGGTTGCGCGCAATTCCTCCATGAGGATGTTGGCGAAACGGCGCTTGGCGGTCAGGAGCCGCGCCGCACAAGTACCTTTGTCGATACCCAAGCGCGGGGCGATTTGGTCGTAGCCAGTCGCATCGCCCTGGAAGGCGGCGTGAAGAACACGCAGGCGGAAGAGTTCCCAAGACACGCCATCGCCAGCAGACTCAAGTTCGCGCTGCAGGCGCTCGCTGGCGACGCGGATGATCTCGGCGACATAGCGCGCATTGAACGCGCGTTCAGGTGACGAACCAACCGACTCGTCGCCGGTGACATCGAAGCCCTTAGCCTTGTAGTCATCGATGGCGGAGATGCCACCTTTGGGCATGCGGGTGGTGGCGTTGGCGCGGCGATGGACATCGGCAAGGTAGTTGCGGACGGCGCCGATCAAGAGCGTGCGAAATCGACCGCGGGCCTGATCGGCTTTCTCGAGCAGCCTCCGAGCGAGGAACACATCGCAGATAAACGCCTGAGTCAGGTCCATCGCCTCATCGCTGCGACGACCACTGGCGCGGATGTACGCATAGACCGCAGGCCAAGAGCGCTTCATGACCGCATCAAGACTCACTTGCGCAGTAGACGATCCGCTCGCAGCATCGCGAATGACTTCCCAATTAGTCTGGGTCACAGAATTGCGAGACGAACTAGACACCGATTCTCCGCAGCTTGGAGGAGTCCGACGCACGATTCACGCACGCTTCACGCAAACCCACGTTCAACCGAAGCCAACCTTTTGCGAAACGGCTGGGATCCCTTCAGGGATCCCAGCCCCAGTCGCAAAAGCAAAAAATGGAGCCGGGGGGATTCGCACCCCCGTGCCGATACGTCCTGTCCACCGCGTCAACGAGCGTTTCCGTTCTTTCAATCTCGCCTAGGCCATCCGCGTACGGCGGGCGCCAAACCTAAGCCAGCCTGACTGTTGTCTTGTTCCTCAGCGGTAAGGCATCGCCTTGGAACCAGCCCAGTTTTTTTCGCGGGCAGACCTTACCGGGCGTCGGGTCCACTCCACGTCACGGCAAATTAAGCCGCGAGAGCGTACTGCGTGTTGGCAGTTGTAGTTTGCATACTTTTTACGTGGCCTGCATGCTCCACGGCTCGCAACGATGAACCGGTTTCGTCCGGTCGATTCTAGTCGGCCCCGATTGTGAAAGACGATCGGAGTATACGAAGCCACGGGGCAAAAGCCAGCCGCGCGTTTGGATTAGCTGATTCGCATGTGGTTGGCTGCGTTGTAAGCGGCGACCTTGTAGCACTCGGCGAGCGTCGGGTAGTTGAAGACAGTCTCGAGGAAGTAATCGAGGCCACCGTTGAGTGTGAGCACGGCCTGGCCGATATGGATGAGCTCGGTGGCCTGGGTGCCGATGCAATGAACGCCGAGGAGCTTGCGGGTTTCGCGGTGGAAGATCATCTTGAAAAAACCACTTGAATCGCCGAGGATTTGCCCTCGAACGATCTCTTCGTAGCGGGCGACTCCGACCTCGTACGGGACTTTTTTCGCGGTGAGCTCTTGCTCGGTGGCGCCCACCATTGAGATCTCGGGAATCGCATAGATGCCGTAGGGGAAGCCGGCGGAGGCGGGCTTGGCCTCGACGCCGAACATGGCGCAGACCGCGAGGCGGCCTTGTTCGGAGCTTGTCGATGCGAGCGCGGGAAAGCCGATCACATCGCCGGCGGCGGAGATGTGCGGCACTTCGGTTTGAAACAGCGCGTTGACCTTGAGGCGGCCGCGATCGTCGGCGGTGAGTCCGGCCTTGTCGAGCGCAAGCTTTGCGGTGGCGCCGATGCGGCCGATCGAGAAGAGAACGGCATCGACTTCGATGTGCTTTCCGCTTTCGAGATCGATGGCGGCGCCTTCTGAACCTTCGAGGCGGCGGATGGACTTGACCGATTCGCCGAGGCGGAAAGTCACGCGTTTTTGCCGCATTTGGTGCAGAAGTTCGTCGACGATCTCGTTGTCGCAGAACTCGAGCGGACGATCGTGTCGATCGACGACGGTGACCTCGACGCCGAGCTCGGCGAACATCGACGCGTATTCAATGCCGATGACGCCGCCGCCGATGACCGCAAGTGTCTTGGGCAAACGAGCGAGGTTGACGATGTCGTCGCTGGTGAGAATGGTGTCGTGATCGGCCTCGATGGGCGGCGGGGCAGGGATGCTGCCCGAGGCGATGAGGATGAACTCGGCGGTGGCGTGGCGATCGAGCGAACCGCCTTGGATCGCGACGGTGTGCGCGTCGACGAAGCAAGCGTTGCCGGAAAGCAGGTCGATGTTGTTGCGGGAGAGCTGCCTCGCCACCACATCAAGTTCGCGTGCGATCACGCCATTGACGCGGTGCATCAGTTCCCGCATGGTCGGCCGAGGCCGGTCGGAGGCGGAGCCGCGCGCAAGGACATGGACATGGGTGAGGGAGAGGACGGCCTCGCGAAAGGTCTTGCTCGGAACCGTGCCCGTGTGCAGGCAGATGCCGCCCACCATGCGCGCGCGTTCGATGATGCCGACACGCTTGCCGAGTTTTGCGGACTGCACTGCGGCGCGCTGACCGGCGGGTCCGCTGCCAAGGACGAGGAGGTCGTAGTCGTATGCCATCGGGTTGCGCAGTGTAGGGATCAACGCTCGCCGTGTATGGCGTTCGATAGACTTGACTCATGAACGGAGCGAGCGATCCTTGTCGCATTATTTTCATCTGCACTGGGAACATCTGCAGGAGCCCGGCGGCGGAGAATATTTTCCGCGAATATGCGGCACGAGCGGGGATTCTCGACGATTTGGAGATCGACTCGGCGGGAACCGGCGACTGGCATGAGGGGCAGGCGCCTGACCATCGTTCGGCGCGGGCGCTGCGCACGGCGGGCTACGCTGATGATGGCGTGGCGCGCGGACTGCGCGCCCATGATTTTTCTCGCCACGATCTATTCGTCTGCATGGATCGCTCACATCTGCGCGAGGTGGTGGCGCGCGGCGCGGCGAGCGATCGCGTGGTTCTGCTTCGGCAGTTCGACGAATTGCGCGGACACGACGATGTTCCGGATCCTTACTACGGTGGCGAAGATGGATTTACCGAGATGATTGGAATGATCGAGGCAACGATGGATGGGTTGGTCGCGCGTGTGCGCACGGAACTTGCCAAGCGCGGAGGTGCTCGTGGAACTTGATATCGATTCGATGCCGATCGGCTTGCGCTACAACTTACTGTTGGGCGCGATTGTGCCGCGACCGATTGGAGTGATCGGCACCATGAACGCGCAGGGGCAGCACAACCTCGCGCCGTTTTCGTTTTTCAACGCGGTGTCGAACGAGCCGATGGTTCTGATGTTCTGCCCAGTGAACCGAGCCGATGCGAGCGAGAACGATTCCATGCGCAACGCGAAGCCGGTGAGCGAGGGCGGCATGGGGTGCTTCTCCGTGAGCGTTGCGACCGAGGAGAACATCGCGAAGGTCGTGAAATGCGCGGCGAATCTGCCGCATGGCGAGAGCGAGTTTGAGTACGCGGGACTGACCGCGAAGTTGTGCGCGAAAATTCGCGCGCCGTACATGGCCGAGAGCCCGATTCACTTTGAGTGCGAGACGATCGAGGTGAAGCGGTTTGCGCCTGGCGTGGCGCATGGCGGAAATGCCGTGTTTGGCCGAGTGATCCACGCGCGCGTGGACGACGCGCTCATGCATCCGCGCCTGCACATCGATGCCGACAAGTGGCGCGCCGTCGGCCGCATGGGCGGCAAGTTGTACGCACGGACCGGCGACCGATTTGAGCTTGAGCGCGGATGAAATCCACGGAAATTACGCGCGCGTTGCAGCGATCGGCGCCGGCGGCCGTCGAAGCACGGTCTATGCCGGAGTCGACGCACGCCATCAGCCGCGATTGGATCAACGCGTTTTACCGCGAGCATCACCGCGCCTTGGCGGCGTATGCCGCGTCGCTCACGCGCTCGCGCGACGAGGCCGAGGATCTCGTGCACGAGGCGTTGGCGGGAATGCTTGCGGCGCGCGGGCAGATCGAGAACCCAGTGGCGTACGCGTACCGGTCGATCCGCAATCGGGCGTTCGATCGTGCGCGGCGCGCGGTGGTTGTTGATGCGGCGCGGTCGGTCGACTTTGAGTGCGCACCGCTCGCACAAGCGCGCGACTGGACGGAGCTTCGCCTTGCACTTGAGGCGCTGTCGCCGGCGGCTGCGGAAGTCGTGGTGCTGCATACGCGTTCAGGGCTTCGTTTTCAGCAGATTGCGGCCGTGCTCGAGGAGCCAGTGGGAACGGTGTCGGCGCGCTACTCGCGCGCACTGACGCAACTGCGGGCAGTGCTCGCGAAGGAGGAGCAGCATGGATGAAGCATCGTTGGATCGCCTGTTGCGCGAGGCGCCGTTGCCCGGCTTGGGCGAGGGGCACGCGGCGCGGCTTCGTGCGCGGCTTCGTGCGCAGACTGACGCGCGGCTTCGTGCGCAGACTGACGCGCGGCTTCGTGCGCAGACTGACGCGCGCGCGCGTCGAAGTCGCACGCAATGGCGTGCTGCGGCCGCGATGGTGGTGCTGGCGGGCGGGCTGTACGCTGCGTTTGCGTGGTCGTCGCGCGGCGAGCCTGCGGTTGGCCGCGTGGTCGCGGTGCCGGTGTACTGGAGTCGAGACGTGCGGGTCGAGCGGTTGGACATCAGTCGCTGGACTTGCCAGGGTTGCAAGAATTAGGGCTGCAAGAACGAAACGCAGGAGCGGCCTTCGCGCCGAGAAGGAGTGAACCGATGAGTTTGAGCCGAATATTCGCAGGATTGCTGGTGATTGCAGGCGCAGGCGCGATGGCCATGCCCGTGCGCGCGGCCAACGACGACACGCACATCATGATGACGATCCGCGTGTTCCAGCTCAAGGTCGATGCGCGGGACGATGGCGGTCACGCGAGCGTGCCGGTCCTGAAGGATCTGCCGATTGTTGCAGCGCTCGAAGGCGATGCGGTGCGACTGGTCGTCGCGGGAACGGAGATCGACGGGTTCTTGCACGAGCAAGCCAAGCACTGTGTTTCTGCGCCGCGCGTCTTTACGCGCGCGGGTCAGGCGGCGAGTGTCCAGATCGGTCGCGAGATCGCGTTCGAGTCGATGCAGCCGACGACGCAGCCTGGCGTGTTTCGCCTGGTGTCGGGTGAGCCGAAGTTCGAGGGCATGCGCTTCGATGTGCTCGCAGAAGTTGGAAAAGCAGGCGGCGTTGAGATTCGGAAGTTCACGATGAAATTCGACCAGATGGTCGGCCGCGAGAAGGTCGAGGGCACTTCGCTCGAGGTTGGTGCGCCGATCATGCGCACGCGCGAGTCGACGCATGCGGTTGGGCTGAAGCCGGGGCAGCGGGCGGTGCTCACAACGGCGGCGCTTGATGGAAGGCCTGATGGCAGTCTTGATGGAAGGCACGAGACGCTACTCGTCGTGCTCGAGGCGACCGTGGTGGACAATCCCGGGTTGGAGTCGAAGCCGTACACGAAGGGTGCCGGCGGGCGCTGACAGGGTTGGCACTGACAGGCCTGGCGCTGCGCGTTACCCGTTCTTGCGGGCGAAGTCGGCCATGAAGTTGGCGAGGATCTCGCAGCCCTTCACGGGGAACGCGTTGTAGAACGATGCGCGCATGCCGCCGGCCTCGCGGTGACCGAGGAGGCCGAACATCGCGTGCTTCTCGGCTTCGGCCACGAAGGTGGCGTCGAGGCTGGCGCTGGTCGTCTTGAAGCAGATGTTGAGGTGCGAGCGGCACCACTTCTCCGCGGGCCACGAGTAGAAACCGCCCGAGTTGTCGACGGCGTTCCAGATGAGGTTGGCCTTGTAGGCGTTGTTCTTGGCGATCGCGTCGGGGCCGCCGACTTTGAGCGTCCACTCGGCCATGAGACCCATCACGCGAACGGCGAAGGTCGGCGGGGTGTTGAGGCGCGAGCCGGCGTTGGCGTGATCCTCAAACCGCAGGATCTGCGGGAGTTTCTGCGTGGCGCTGGCGATGAAGTCTTTGCGGGCGACGATGAGGCTTGCGCCCGAAGCGCCGAGGTTCTTCTGACCGGCGGCCAGCACCATCACATGCTTGGTGAAGTCCCACGGGCGCGAGAAGATGTCGCTGGTCGCGTCGCCGATGAGCGGGAGCGTGGTCTCGGGCGGCGCCCAGAAGGTGGTGCCCTCGACGGTGTTGTTCTGGCAATAAAGGAGGTACTTCGCGCCCTTGGGTTCGGCGAACTCGCCCTTCTTGGGGACGCGCGAGTACTTGGCGGGCAGCGTGCGGCCGTCGAAGGCGACGGTCACATTGCGGCAGCGGAGCGCCTCGGTGTAGGCCTTGTAGGACCAGATCGAGGTGTCGAGGTAGGCGGCGGTGTCGTTCTCGCCGAGGAAGTTGAGCGGCAGCAGGCCGAACTGCACGGTCGCGCCGCCGGGCATGAAGAACACGGCGTAGTCGCTGCCAACGCCAGCGGCCTTGCGGCAGGCGGCCTCGGCCTCATTGTTGAGGTCTTCGTAGAGCGCGCCGCGGTGGGAGAGTTCGAGCAGGCCGATGCCGCCGCCGCGGCAGTCGATGAGTTCCTCGCGGATCTGCTCGAGCACGCTCTCAGGCATGCAGGCGGGGCCGGCGGAAAAGTTGTAAACGCGGCCCTTCGCGGGGACCTGCGGAAACAGGGTGCGGGCGATGTTCGCGGCGGCGGGGGTGATGGGAGTCATGGCGGTCATGGCGGTCGCGTTCTGCCTCGAATGAACCTTGCGGAGAGGGTCGATGTTAGCAACGGGTGCCGCGCGTCCGCAGCGCGGTTGGCCGGAGGGATCGATATTGAATGCGCAGGATTGCCGGCCTTAGGCGGGGGCAGGGCCGAATCCCACGACGAGCCCGTCGGGAATGTCGACCGAAGGACCGGCGAAGGCGATGGCCAGGCTCGAGGCAGGCTCGGCGGGGAGGATGAGGTCGGCGAGCGCTTGGAGGATCGCGGGGCCATCCTGCGCGTCGAATCCGGAGTAGGTCACGCCTTCCGGGGTCATGGCGTGGAAGACGGGCCGCTGCTTGGTTTCGCCGTCGAGCAGCGCGCGCAAGGCAATGGTCGCCTCGAGGGAAGCATCGGCGCCATGGATAGTTGGGTGCATGACCAGCCCGGCGCGCGGGGGGTGGGGGGTGGAGTTGCTTGCGACATTTGTTGCGACATTTGTTGCGACATTTGTTGCGACATTTGTTGCGACATCTGTCGGGCCGGGACTACCGATGGCCACGACGGCGGCGATCGAACGAACTCCAGCGTGGTTCACCCGCAGCACGAGTACTCGCCCAACGAGGACGGTGTAAATCCCGCCGACGATGAGCTCTTCGAAGGTCCCGCGCAGCATTTCATCGTCGAGCGCGGCAAGCGCGATGAAGCGTCGGGCATCCGTCGTGGGATCGCCCGTCGTTTCGCGCATGACCACCGTCGCGGCGGCAGTGCCGGTGGGGACGGCGATTCTCGGGACTAGAGCGACCTTCATTGCGCGCTTTATACCGTGAGCGGATTCTCAAGGCGCGCACGGTGAAGTGCCGAACTTCTCGCAGTCCCTATGCCCGCACTCGCGAGATCATCCATTGCGCCATTTGCCGCTTCGAGCGGTCCGATCGGCGCATGGTGGCCAGGGCGGGAGCGGTTGGCGCCAAACTTCCGACTCAATCGCCGTTGCGAAGATCGATGGAGTTTGCGCGGCGTGGCGACGCTACTTTCGCTCGGCGTCGACTTGGGAATTCTCATCGAACTCGACCAACTTGATTGCGCGCCGTGGTGGCTGGCTGGCAACTCGATCACGCCGATCGCCGTTGGCACGCGGGTGAGCATTGGCTTCAGCAATCCCGGTTGTCGCTCGAGCTTGGCGATCGTGATGCGCTGCCAGCGCACGGCCACGGGTTTCGGGTCGGATCGGTACCGAGTCGCGGTTCGATTCGCCAGCGACTCGCTCGTCTAGGTTGCCGAGAACCAATCCACAGTTGCCTTTCCAAGGCTCTTTTTGAGTTGGGGTGTCTTCCGTCTGTATCAGATGGGGCGGGCGTTGACGGCTATGCGGTTGGCTGGTGGCGGCGTCGGGCTTTGAATCGTTCAAGGTGCTGAAGGTTGGCGGCTTAGAGGTCGATTGTTGGGGTGCTCAGGTCCTTGACTTCGGTGCCGAAGGGCGGCGAGGTCGCAGGGAGGGATTGGAGCACGGCCGTTGCGGGCGTCAAGTTCGCTGCGGCATTCAATACGGCTCGCGTGAGCCAGTCAGTCGTGTGGCGACCGAGTATTACCTCGGATCGGGTCGCCTGGATGGCAAGGTCAACCGAGGAATTAGTGAGGAACTCATGTCTATCAAGCAGTCGATTCGTCGTGGATTTACGCTCATCGAAATTCTCATCGTCGTTGTCATCCTCGGCATTCTCGCCGCCATCGTGATCCCACAGTTCACGAATGCGTCGCAGGAAGCCGCTGAGAGCTCGGTCAAGAGCCAGCTCCAGACCGTCCGCAGCCAGGTCGAACTCTTCCGGGTCCGTAACAACGGCAACCTCCCGGCTGACTTCAACGACCTCATGCTGCCTCCGAACGGCGAGGATGCATACCTCCAGAAGACCCCGACCCTGCCAACCGGCTACGTCTTCGTCTGGGGCGACAATGGTACGACCCCGAACGTCGAGACGATCTACGTCAGCTTCACCGGCACCATTCTCCCCGAGGGTCTGACCCTTGCTGAGATTGAGAACTGGTAAGCATCAGTTGATAGAAATCCCGGGCTGCACGGAGAAATCCGTGCAGCCCGCTTCGCGAGTGAAACATCAGAAACCCGCGGCCATCGTCCTGGCCGCCAACTGCGAGAAGTACGCATGTCTACCTACACCCGTCGCGGCTTTACCCTGATCGAGATCCTTATCGTGGTGGTCCTCATCGGCCTCCTTGCTGCGCTCGTGATTCCCAACATCACGACGACCGCACAAGATGCTGCGCGCAGCACTGCGCATTCGCAGCTTTCTTCGGTGCGCAGCCAAATCGAGCTTTACAAGCTCCGTTACGGTGGATTCATTCCGCCGCCGACCGGCACCGATGGCACTGACCAGCTTTGGGCGGCGATGATCACTCCGTACAACGGTGGAGCGCCGTTCCTCATGAAGGAGCCGAAGCTTCCCCTGGGCTACACCTGGAACTGGAACGGACTCAAGTTGCTTGTTGGCTATACCGGCGGCGACGCTACGGCCACCGCCGATGCCCCAACCTGGTGATCGCCGAGGTCTTCGGTAATGACTTGTGTGATCGGGCGAAAGTAGGCGCAACGGATGGCCGAAACGCCAGAGAGAGACTTCATATGAACTATCACTCCAATCAACCAGCCAACTCGTCGGACCAGAATCATGCCACGCCGCATGCCACGTCGCATGCCACTAGCACCGCTTCGTCGGCCAATCATGGCCGGACGAACATGGCGGGTTGGACCATTGTCAACGCCTGCATCGTCGGGCTTGGTGCATGGATGGTCTTTAGTCATGCCGGCGCACCGATGTCTCAGCGCGCTGGTGCGACTCCGCCTCCGCCCAGTGCGTTCAACAACGGACCGCCGAGCTCGTCCAACAACCAGTCCAGTAGCGCCAACGCCGCCAGTCAGGCGCTCGACTCCGGTCGTCAGCGCGAGGAGATGGTTGCGGAATTGCGCGCGCTTCGTCAGGAAGTCTCGCAGCTCACAACGGCTGTCACCAGCGGCCGCATGCGTACTGAGGTCTCGAACCTCGGCGAATTGAAGTTGCAGATTGACTACGCGAAGTTGCGCGAAGCCGCGCGCTGACAACAAGCGGGATGGTTGACCGATCGCCCCGTTTCACCAAAGGGAAGCAGCCCATGCGCCATCGACCGAACATCTTTCAGACCATTCGCCGCGGATACACCCTCATCGAGGTGCTGATCGTCGTGGTGATCCTTGGTCTGGCGGGTTCGCTGTTGGTGCCGTATTTGGGCAGTAAGGGCGACTTCGACACCCAGGCCGCCGTGCGAACTCTGATTGCCGACATCACTTTCGCGCAGAGCGATGCGTTGGCCAATCAGGGATTCCGGCGGGTGCAGTTCTATGCCGATGGCACGGGCTGGTGCTTGCTGCGCGTTGCTGAGGAGGAGCTCTCCGAGCCCTTCGATCCGTCAACGGCGGACTATGTGTACGACCCGCTGGCGTCCAACGCCGAGCGCGGCGCGTATGCGGTGGATCTGCGCGAGAGTCAGCGGTTTTCTTCGGTGCGGGTGCGCAGCGCGAGCCTTGACGGCAACAGCCGATCGATCACCTTTGACGAACTCGGCGGAACCGTCGGCGTCGGTGGAATCCCGGGCACGGGCGGAAAGATCATCCTGACTTCGCCTGAGGCGACCTACCAGCTCGACATCGCTGGCGTCACGGGCAAGGTGCGGGTGACGCGTTTGGCCGGCAGTTCGATGCCGTGAGTCCACGCCGCTTGATGCCGGTAACGCATCTCAAATATTTGCAGGCTCATCGCCCGTCCCCTTTGGGGGCGGGCGATTTCCTACCCGTCCGCGAACTGCGCCAAAGCGGCGCCCTCCAAACGCCGACGAAGTGAAGGTGGTGGGCAAGCCCCGCCGCGATGGAGGCTTCGATGTCTTACTGGCGCATGCCCTGGAATCGCAACATCGGTCCGATCGGACTCGATCTCGGCGCGGAACATCCGCGCGCGATGCAGGTTCGTCTTGGAGAGGACGCGCCGCGCGAGACCGTTGAAGTTCGCATTGATCCAAGCGCTGACTTCGTGCAACGGGCGGTGGCGGCGGCGAGCGCGATGCGGCGTTCGCGCTTCATTGGTCGCGAAGTGGTCGTTGGTCTGCCAACGAGCATTGCCCGCATGCATGTGGCGCGGTTGCCAGCGATGTCGGGCGCGGATTCGCGCGAGGCGATCGCGTGGGAAGCATCGGAGCGCAACGCCATGGCGCGTGAAGCGATCGTGGCCGATGCGATTGCAACCGGCGCGCCAACTGCGCACGGCGATTCCAAGGAAGAACAACTGGTGATCGCGGCATCGGTGGATCAGCTTGAGCAAGCGCTCGGCGCGATCGTCGATGCAGGATTCGATCCGATTGCGGTAGAGCCGCGCTTCATGTCGGTGGCGCGGGCGGTGAGTCGTCGCGCGCGCCGCGATGCCGATGTGGTCAATGTGCGCGCGGTGCTCCATGTCGAGCAACATGGCTCGTGCATCATGGTTCTGCGCGGCGATCGCATTGCGTTCTGCCGCGAGATTCCCGTGGGCGGCGAGACGCTGGATCTTGCGGTGGCAACGCGGCTTTCCGTGTCAGTCGAAGCCGCGAGCGTGTTGCGTGCTCATCGCATGGCTGCGGTGCGCGGAAACGCGCCGGCGGTTGATGTCGCTGCCGACGAGGCTGCACAGGCGGCAACGCGAGCCACGATCGATGCGCTGGCCGGCGAGGTCGCATTGTGCTTGCGCTACTACGGCGTGACTTTCCGCGGCGGGCAGCCAGGCCGCGTGGTGCTGTCGGGGCCACATAGTGGCGAGCCGCGTTTGGATGAAATCATTGAGCAAACCACGCGGGCAGAAGTTGTGAACTTTGACCGCGAACTACCAGTGGCAACTCACAGGCCGGTAGGTAAGCGGCCGGCGCAGGAATTCGCATCGTGGGTTGTTGCGTTCGGCCTTGCGTGCCGTCCGCGCTTCTTCGTCGAAGGCACCGTTGCCGGTGGGAGGGTCGCAGCATGAGCATGCACGATGTCAATCTGGTTCCGAAGTCCATCGAAGACCGCATCGCGCGTGGCCGTGCATCGCGTCGAGTGATGGCGGCGGCGGCATGCATGGGAATGATGGCGATCGCGCTGTCATCCTCGGCGCGGTGGATCGACGCGCGTTCGTCGGCGCAGATCGCCGCGGCGCGCCAATCGAGCGCGCCAGTGATCGCACTCGAGGAAGAGTTGGCGTCGCTTCGTGCGGCGCGCGGCGCCATTGACGAGTCGATCGAAATTCAGCGCGCCGTCGGCGTGTCGATTCCTGCCAGCGCATTGGTCCGAGCCGTGGCGTTGTCGCTGCCGGCGGGCGTGCTGTTGGAGAAGATCGATCTCGACTACGCCAATGTGCAGGGAACCAACAAGAAGATTCGCCGCACCAATCGCGACGCGCCGATGCTGCGCGAATTGCGCGGCGAGATCGCTGGAATCGCGGCCAACGAGTCGGATGTTGGACGGATCGTCGATGGCCTGTCGGCGCTCGCGCCCATTTCGCAGGTGAGCCTCGAGTCGAGCCGAAGCCGCGAATTCCGTGGGCAGGGCACGCGCGAATTCCGCATCAATTTCAAGGTCGATCTCGAGCGGCGCTGGAAGCTGCCTGAGTTCGCGTCGGTTGATTCGTCTAAGGAGGCCACCAAGTGATCATGCGTGCATCCGGTTCATCGCTCACCATGTTGGCCGCGTCGGTGATTGCCGTTGCGGGCGTGTCGGGCTTCATGTTGTGGCCTGCGTTCACGGCTTCCGAGGCGCGCGCATTGGAATGCGGGCGACTGCTCACGCAGGTTGCGCGCTATGACGCCATCTTCATCGAGCGCGATCGCATGCTCGGCGAACTTGCGCAGGCGCGAGCGTCGGCAAGTCGAGTGCTGCGCGAGATTCCCGCTGTTGCCGATCAGGCGCACTTGATGCGCATGCTCGCAGTTGGCGCAAGTTCCGACATGGGCACGCAGACCATCGTTGCCGGCGATGCGATTCCCGCGTCTGCCAGCGGAAAGGGCGGGCTTCGCGCCGTGCCCGTGACCGTTGAAATGCACGCTTCGTTCGAGCGGGTGATGGAAGTGCTCGCGCGCGCCGAGGGCGACCGTCGGCTGGTGCGGCCGATTCACATTGAAATTCAGCGTGTTGCGTTCGATCCGAACGCGCGCGGTGCGAAGCAAACCGACGGTGCGCTGCCGCTTGTCGAGGCTCGTCTTGAGTTTGACGCAGTGTTTGGTGCCGCAATCACTGCGGCAGTGGAGGAACAGCCATGAAGCAGAAGCAGCCAAGCGGTTCGACGCAACGCAATGCCGCGGCAAAGCCAGTGAAATCCAAGAGCAACTCGATGGCCTGGATTCGCTCGCGCAAGCTGGCGATCGGAATGGTCGCGATGTTCAGCGTTGTCGCGTGGGCGAAACCGATGGGATTGCTGCTGTGGGCGCGCCTGCGCATCCTCACCAGCATCCCCAAGACGGCGATTGCCGACGACCCCGCCAACACGCCCGTCGTTGTGCTGCCACCGTCCGATCTTGAGACGGGTCTTCCCAACGCCAGCGTCGGTCTTATCGATCCATTCTGCATCGATCCGCGCACATACCCCAACTCCGACAACCCAACGCCATCCACGGCAAGCATCATCCCATCGCAAAAGAGCGAGGAGAAATCAGCCGAAGTATCTGCGCTGGAAGTATTTGAGACGGCGCGTCACGCAACGGAGCGGTTCCGATTGCAGTCCGCCGGACGGGGCCTGTCCATGGCAGTGATCGACGGTCGGACTTATCGAGTCGGTGAAGCGCTTGAAGGCGATCACGGCTTGAAGTTCGTACTCGTCGAAGTTCTCGAGGGAGCGGCCGTGCTGGAGCACGGCAACCAGCGCTTCGAGATCCGCATGCGCGGAGCCGGATCAGGAACAGCTCCGAGTGGAAAATGACAAGCACCGGTGAGCGCAAGCGCATCGGGCAGGACCGACCAAAATGAGTGAACCAATCATGAACAACAGCATGAACAACAGCACGAACAACAGCACGGCCAACGCCGCCTATCGCGCCTTCTTCGGTCTTTCGAAGCAGGCTTCGTTTATCGCAACGCTTGCCGCATCGAGCATCGCCTTCGCACAGGCGCCGGCTGCGGCTCCTGCTGCGACCCCGGCCTCCGGCAACGCGCAGGTCAAGCCGACCGCGGGTCAGGCTGCCGCCGAGACTTTCACGATTCAGTTCCAGGACACCGACATTCTGCAGGCTCTGCAGATGCTTTCCATGCAGGGACGCCGCAACATCATTGCGTCGCGTGGCGTGCAGGGAAAGGTCAGCGCGAACCTCTATGACGTTGGTCTCTTCGACGCGCTCGATGTGATCATGCGTGCCAACGACCTCCGCCTGGAAGAGTCGGGCAACTTCATCTACGTCTACACCCGCCAGGAGTGGGAAGACGTGACCAAGTCGCGCCTCAAGAAGGTCAGCCGCAACTTCCCGCTCGAGTACCTGAACGCGAAGGACGCGGGCGAGTTCATCGGCCCGATCCTCTCCGAGGTCGGCAAGGTCTCGTTCGTTGGTGATGTCGAGAAGGGCTTCCAGCCTTCGGCCACTGATGGCGGTAGCGACAGCTGGGCCTTCCAGGGCATGCTGGTCGTGAGCGACTATCCCGAGAACATCAAGGCCATCGAGGCCCTGCTCAAGGAAATCGACACGCCTCCGGCGCAGGTCATCGTTGAATCGACCGTCGTGTCGACCGATGTCCAGCAGAACGACGGCTTCGGCGTTGATGTTTCGATCATCGGCAACCTGAGCTTCTCGCAGTTCACCAATCCGCTCTCGGGCGCTCAGCAGCTGCTCAACGGATCGGTGCAGAAGGGCGAGGGCGTCGCCAACGCATCGAACACGAATGTCACCAACATCAAGGACCCGACCTTGCAGGTTGGCGTTATCTCCGACGATGTGTCGGTGTTCCTCAAGCTGCTCGACAGCGTGACGGACACCACAGTCCTGGCGCGTCCGCGCGTCATGGCGCTCAATCGTCAGCGCGCGCAGATCCTCATTGGTCAGCGCACCGGCTACCTCAACTCGACCACGACGCAGACCTCGACGACGCAGAGCGTTGAGTTCCTCGACTCGGGTATCAAGTTGATCTTTAGGCCGTTCATCTCGTCCGACGGCTCCATTCGCATGGAGCTTGCGCCGAGCGTGAGCGAAGCGACCAAGAGTTCGACGGCGACCGTTGGTGGCAACACCATGGAAGTTCCGAACGAGTCGACCAGCGAAATCGTTACCAATGTGCGCGTCAAGAACGGCCAGACGCTCGTCCTCGGTGGACTCTTCAAGGAGAAGACCGTCATCGACCGCCGTCAGGTTCCGGGTCTTGGCGATGTGCCGCTGATCGGCAACGCGTTCAAGGGCTACAACGACGACCTGCACCGCGAGGAGATCATCTTCCTGGTCACCCCGACCATTGTGAAGGACGAGATCGCCAAGGTCTGGTCGGATGAGGCTCGTGAGTTTGAGCATGCGGTGCGCATCGGCGCCCGCGAGGGTCTGCTCCCGTGGTCGCGTGACACGCTCACCACCGCGCAGAACCAGAAGGCTTTCGAGGCCATGGGCAAGGGTGACCGCGACCTCGCGCTCTTCCACTGCGAGAACTCGCTGCGTCTTTCCCATAACCAGCCGGAAATGGTCCGCTTCCGTGAGGATCTCGTCGGCCAGGGCTCGACGGCTCAGTCGGACTTCGAGCGCAGCATGCTGCGCCGCATGATCCAGAAGCAAATGGATGGCGCCAAGCAGGTCACTGCTGAGAGCACCGCGACCGACGCGATGGACTCCGCCGCGACGGACAACGCTGCCGGATCGGCCAACTCAGGCATGGACCTTGGCTCCAAGAAGTAAGTCAACGGCCGCGTCGGTTGCGTAAAGGCAGGCTCTTTCCCCGAGCCTGACTGAATATGCGCCTCTGAACGGCCGATCAACCTCAAGACCCTGGAGCCGCGCCCAGCTGGGCGCGGCTCTGTTTGTTTTCAAGGAATCCCTTCATGCGCCATCACTTCCTCATCGCCGTCCCGCTCGTCTCCATGATTCTCCTTGTTCCTGCATGCGCACCGCGCAGCGCTGGACTCGAGGCGCGCAAAGAGGCGGCCACGCGTTTCCAGCGCACGACCAGCTTGGTGAGCTTCGATCAGGCCAAGCAGGCCTTCGAGGCCGGCGAGCTCGACAAGGCGCGCAAGGAAGTTGAGAACGCGATTGCGCGCAGCAATCGAGAGGCGAGGTATTGGTCGTTGCTCGGCCGAATCGAGCAGGAATCAAAGCGACTGGACAAGGCGTTGGTTGCCTTTGAGAAGGCGATCGAGTGCGATCCGACTCTCGCCGAAGCGTACTACTACCGCGGCATCGTCTATCAGCGCTGGAATGAAAGCGACAAGGCTATCGCCGACTATCTGAAGGCGAGCGAGCTTGATCCTGAGCGGATTTCGAACTTGCTTGCGGCTGCCGAATTGATGATCACTGCACGCAAGCTTGAGGACGCGCGCACGCTGCTGCTGTCGAAGCTGGCGTATTTCGAGCACAATTCGGCAATGCACGAACTGCTCGGCGACATCGCACTGATGTCGGGCGACGCGAAAGCGGCCGCGATCAGCTACGAGCGCGCGACCATGATCGATCCCGAGGCGCCGCTCCTGAGCGAGAAGCTCATCGCCGCGCTGTTCGATGCCGGCGAATATCAGAAGTGCTTGGACAGCGCGCGCCGTCAGCGCGAACACGCCGCCAGCGCGCAAACCAGCGGTAAGCGCTTCATTCCGGCGCGCGACACCCTGCGTCAGGAAGGTCGTTCGTTGTCGATGCTCGGCCGCGTGAGCGAGGCGCGCATTGTGTTTAGCGACACCGTCCGCGAATACCCCGAAGATGTCGATGCATGGCGTGATCTCGCGGGCGCCGCACTCGATTTGGGCGATCTCAGCCGCGCGCAGAGCGCTGCCGAACGACTGGTCGCACTGTCGACCGACGACGCATCGGGCTACACCTTGCGCGGTCTGATTGCCGAGGCAAAGTCGGAGTTCCCTGAAGCGGTGCGCTGGCATCGATTGGCCTGCGACCGCGCGCCGAAGAGTCCCGACACGCTGGTTGGACTTGCGCTTGCGCTGCGCCAGATGGGCAAGAACGAAGAGTGCGCGAAGGTGTTGCGCGAAGCGCTCGCGATCGATCCGAAGTCTGAGCTCGCCCAGCGCGCGCTTGCCATTGTCAATGAGAAGTGACCTGCGATCGATCGCTGCCTACGGCGACCGAATGGGGGATTGAAGATGAATGCATCACGCCGCCAGGAAACAGGCGATAGCGTCACGGGATTTTGGCACGCGCGGCCATTTCCACTGGTCGCCATCTTGGCGATTCCGGCGGCGGCGGCAGCAGGATCGCTGCTCGACGGAACTGCGTCATGGATCGTTGCGTTTGGCGCAGCGGCCATCGGCGTCACGGCCGCGCTCGCATCGACGGGCCGCGCCCAGGCCGGATCTGCAGGAATTTCTGCACCAATGACGGCCGCGCCCAACGCGAACGAATCAGTGTTGCGCCGGGCCATCGAGGTTCGTTGCGCCGAACGCACAGCGATACTCGAGAACCTCGCCGACGCAGTGATGTTGGTTGACGGCCACGGCGAGACGCGCTTCGCCAATCGAATTGCCAGCCACATGTTGGGCGAAAGTGCAGCAATCGCAGGAACGCGCGCCGCCATCGAGGCGCTGCCGACGCAGGTGCTGCGTGCTGTGCAAGGCGTAGCTGCGGCGCGTGCCGGTGATCGACGCCGCATCGAATGTGAACTGAAGAACAAGGATAAAACGCCAGTGGTGATCACCGTCGCCTCGGTGAAGAATGGCGATGACGCGCTGGCCACGATCGTGGTGCGCAATGTCTGCGCCGAGCGCGAAGCTGATCGCATGAAGAGCGACTTCGTGGCGAAGGCCAGCCATGAGCTGCGCACGCCGCTGACATTCTTGCGCGCTTCCGCTGAAATGTTCGCCGACGGCGAGGTCACCGACCCTACCGAACGCGTCAAATTCGCCAAGGACATGCTCGGCGAAACCGCGCGTTTGGAGGCGCTGGTCAACAAGATGCTCGATATCAGTCGCATCGAAAGCGGCATTGCGCGTGCGAAGTTTGAGCCGGTCAATTTCGTCGCGCTCGTCGATGAATGCGTGAACCTTCAGCAAGCTGAGGCCTTGCGCCGACGCATGGCGCTTTCGGTCAGCCGCCGCAGCGCGGGCACCATCGCGCCTGCCGACCCTGATTTGATGAAGCAGGTGATGCTGAACCTTCTCTCCAACGCGCTCAAGTACACGCCAGACGGCGGCACCATTTCCGTCGAGGTCGATATCGACAACCTCGCGCGCTCGGTGGTGGTTTCGGTTCGCGATAACGGGCTGGGAGTGCCCGAGCACGCGTTGCCACAGTTGTTCGGCAAGTTCTACCGAGTTGAAGGCCACGAAAAGGTGGCGAAGGGCACAGGTCTCGGACTCAACCTGTGCCTGAATATTGTCGAAGCAATGCACGGCGGACAGATCGGGGTTGATTCCCAGGTGGGAGTTGGCTCGCGCTTCTGGTTCGCGATCCCGCTCGAACAGGCGGGGCGAAAGGCCGCATGAACATGCACGACAACACCAAAGCCGAAAGCAGTCCAGCGCGCATCCTCGTTGTTGATGACGAGGTGTACATCTTGCAGGTTGTTGCGCTGAAGCTTCGCAACGCCGGACTCGAAGTCGAGTGCGCTGGCGATGGCGACGAAGCGTTCGCGCTGTTGAAGGGCAAGTCCTTCGACCTCGTCGTCACTGATCTGCAAATGCCCGTCATGACAGGCATCGAACTGGCGCGAGCGATGGCCAAGGACCCCGCTTTGGCGAACATTCCCGTACTCATGCTGACCGCGCGAGGACACACGCTGCGTGATGGCGAGGCGGACAGCGTGAACATTGCCCGCGTGATGCAGAAGCCATTTTCGCCGCGCGCGCTGCTGGTCGAGGTACTTGAGCTGCTCAATCCGTCGCAAATCCAATCCGCAAGTCAGGCCGCATGAAACTGGTCACCACCACCCATCCGCTTGAGCAGTTGAATCGCGCTTTGCGCGAGGCGGATGTTGTGTTGGTGCCGATCGATGCCAATGATGCTGATCCGTTTCCTGGGTCGATGTCGGACATTCTCCGCACGCTGTGTACAAGCCCGATGGCGCGCGCGTTGATCACACGCGCTTCGGCGCGGTGGACGGTTTCGGCGGCCACCGCGCAGGATCCGCTGGAACCACGCGTCGGCCTCATCGTGCTTGCGCTGCCGATTCAACGAACGCTCGCGGGCGGACGCTTCGCGGCGGTCACGCTGCTGAGCGATGCGATTGACGGCGAAACCGTCGATCAGCTTGCGCACAGCGCGCGTATCGACGCGCGCATCGCCAGGACCATTTTGGCGACCAACGCTCCGTGGGAACGCCGATCGGTGAAGCGACTGGCTCGCTTGGTTGCGTCGCTCGCGCGCAGCGAAGGCGAGCGCTTGGTCGGCGTCGATGCGGGCACGCGGCTGAGCGCTGCGTGGGAGGAACTGCATCTGCTGCATTCGCTTTCGAGCGAAATGACGCTTGGTTCCGCGCCGGAAAGCTTCATCACCCGCACACTCACCGAAGTCCGCGAAACGCTGGGCTGCAGTTGGACGGCGTTGCGCGTGTCGGGCGCCGCTGAGCCGCTGCTTGATGCGTCGCTTGGCGGAATCGTGTCGGCTGGCATCGCACCCGCTGCCGCAAGCAAGATTTTCGACAATGCGAACGCGCCCTCGCGCGCCATTGTGGTTGGAACTGACCTGGTGCTTGCGCCAGTGCGCCGCAACGAAACCGTGCTCGGGCTGCTTGCCGCTGGCGATCGCCGCGACGGCGACAACGCGATGTCGAATTGGGAGCGCACGCTGGTGGAGACGGCAGCGGGACATCTCGCGGTGTTTCTCGACAACGCCCGGCTCTACCGCGATTTGGACGCGATGTTCATGGGTTCGCTGTCGGCGCTGGTTTCAGCGATCGATGCCAAAGACCCGTACACCCGCGGACATTCGCAGCGCGTGGCTCTGCTTTCGCGGCAGATCGCCGAGGCCGCTGGCCTTGCAAGCAACGAACTCAAGAACATCCACATCGCAGGTCTGGTGCACGATGTGGGCAAAATCGGCATGCCCGAGGCGATTCTCCGCAAGCAGGATCGACTGACGGAAGAAGAGTTTGCCGTTGTGAAGCAGCATCCCGAGATCGGCTTCCGCATCTTGCGCGACATTCCTCAGTTCGCGCCGGTGCTCGATGGCGTGCGCTATCACCATGAACGCATCGACGGCCGTGGATATCCGCATGGTCTGAAGGGCAGCGATATTCCGCTGTTCGCCCGCATCATTGCCATTGCCGACACTTTCGATGCGATGAGCTCCAACCGAACCTATCGCGCCGCCAAGCCGCGTGAAGTGGTGCTTGCCGAAATGCTCGGCTGCGCGGGCTCACAGCTGGATCCCCAGCTTTTCGCCCATTTCCGTTCGATTGAACTGCGCGGCTACGACGCGCTGAACGCTGCGCATGCCGCCGCGATGAGGGATGCCGCATGAAGCTTTCTTGGGAAGAACACGGTCCGGTTGCGCTGTTGATCGCCAGCGGTGATTTCTCCGCCGACGCCACCGATTCGTTTCGTCGCGTTGTGAACGAGCGTTTCGCAGGCGGGGCCCGCAGCTTCGTCATTGATCTTGCCAATGTCACGCTCGCCGACAGCGCGGGGCTTGAGAGCCTGCTCTGGCTCTCCGACGAAACCACGCGCAACGGCGGCGCGCTTCGACTGGTTGCACCGCAACAAGCATTGCGCGAGGCGTTGCGACTTACGCGTCTTTCCGATCGATTCGAGTGCGCGGAGAGCGTTGAAGGCGCCGCGCGGAGCATGCGCTAAATCAGGAGCAACATGATGGGCGCACTACCACGACATCAAGCCATCGTCGATCGACTTCCGCGCCTGCAGCTCGGCGAGTTGCTCATTGCGCGCGGACTCATCACGCCCAAGCAACTCAACGACGCGCTCGAGCATCAGAAGGAGAAGGGCCATCGGCGACTTCTCGGCGAAACGCTGGTTGAGCTTTGCTTCGTGACTGATCACGATGTGATGGCTGCGGTTGCCGACAGCTACGGGATTCCGTTCGCCCGCGATATTGCGCGCATCGCCGATCCACATTGCCTCGAGGTTCTTCCGCGCGAGTATTTGCTTGAGCACCTAGTGTTGCCGCTGTTTCTCGTGCGCGACATGCTCACGGTTGCGGTGGCTGAACCGGCGAACCTCTATCTGTTTGAAGAGATCCGCCGACGCACCAACAAGCAGGTGCAGATCGTCGCGACCACTCCTGGCGAAATTCGTGCAGCGCTCGACGCCTATGTTCCTGCGGCAAATGTCTTCGTCATCGACGACATCGTTGGTGATGTTGACGAGCAGGCCTTCAGCGTCATCGAGCGCGAAGTCGCGGAAATCGAGGACCTGCGCGAAGTAGCGGGGCACTCGCCGGTTGTGAAGACGGTGAACTGGTTGCTGTGGAACGCGGTGCATGAAGGCGCCAGCGACATTCACATCGAGCCCGGCGATCGCCGCCTTCGCGTGCGTTTTCGCATCGACGGCCGCTTGTTCGAGAAGATAGATCCACCATGGCAAATGGGCGCGGCGATCTCCAGCCGCATCAAGATCATGGCGGGGCTCGACATCTCTGAGCGCCGCAAGCCGCAGGACGGCGACATTCATGTGATGCTCGAAGGTCGGCCGATCGACTTGCGCGTTTCGACGATGCCGTCGCGCCACGGCGAGAAGGTCGTCATCCGCATTATCGACAGTCGCGCCTCGCTGGTGCCGCTGGATCGACTCGGCATGAACGCGAACATTTTGGTGCGCTGGAAGAGCGTGATTGCGCGGCCCAATGGCATCGCGCTGGTCACCGGGCCCACTGGTAGCGGCAAGTCGACCACGCTGTACAGCGTGCTGACTTCGATGAATTCCACCGATTGCAACATCTCGACCGTCGAGGATCCCATCGAGGCGACCCTCACCGGCGTGAATCAGTTTCAGGTCAACGACAAGGCGGGCTTTGACTTCGCTTCTGCGTTGCGGGCGATGTTGCGTCAGGATCCCGATGTGCTGATGGTCGGCGAAATTCGCGACAACGAAACGGCCACCACTGCGGTGCAGGCCGCGCTCACCGGTCACTTGGTGTTTTCCACGCTCCACACCAATGATTCGATCAGCGCGATCACGCGCCTAGTGAATCTGGGTATCGAGCCGTATCTGGTGGCGGCGGTTGTGCGCGGCGTGCTGGCGCAGCGATTGGTTCGTCGCATTTGTCCGCATTGCCGCGAGCCGTTCGAGCCCGAGGCCCATGTGCGCGCCGAGGTCGAGGCGAGCGCGGGCGCGGTCGAGGGATTTGTGCACGGCGCCGGATGCGCGCGTTGCCGCAGCAGCGGATTCTCTGGGCGTATCGGGCTGTTCGAACTGCTGGTGCCCGACGAGTCTTTCACTGCGACGGTCGCGCGCGGTGGCACGCTTCAGGAACTCACCAATATTGCACGCGCTGCGGGCCATCAGCCCATGCGCGTCGACGGCCTCGCCAAAGTTCGAATGGGCCAGACAACCTTTGAGGAGGTCGTGCTCGCGACATCGTCGTGAGCAACACCAACGCCATGCCCGTTGAACTTCGCACAGAGCCGCGTGCTACCTTCGTTTATCGCGTTATCGATGTGGATGGTCGCGAGGTCAACGGCACACTTGCCGCCGGCAGCGCCGAAGAGGTCGCGCGCAAGCTGCGTTCCGAAGGGCGTACCGTTCTGTCGATCGGTCGCGACCAGGCGATCGCTGCGCAGGTGCGCCCCGCGCGCGCTGGCCGCGTGCGCCGCGGCGACCTCGCGCTTCTGTGTCGCCATCTTGGCACCATGACCGACGCCGGCGTGCCGATTTCCGAGGCGCTCGAGGCCGCTGCCCGCGAAGGCGTGCGCCCAGAGTTCCGTCCGTTTGTTCAGGCGCTCGCCACCGAAGTCGAGAGCGGCCGTCCACTCTCCGAGGCCTTTGCACGACGCGGTCGCGATGTGCCCGCGATCATGGTCGCGCTCACCCGCGCCGCCGAATCGACTGGGCAACTCGGGCCGATGCTCTTGCGCGCGTCAGACCATTTGCAGCGCGGCGAGCGGCTTTCGCGGCAGATTCGCGCCGCCGCCGCCTATCCAATTTTCATGCTCGTTGCGGGTTCGGCGGTCGTCGCCGGGCTCCTCTTGTTCGTCCTGCCACGCTTCGCCAAGATCTATGCAGATCGCGGAGCGGAGCTCCCCGTGCCGACGAAGATCCTTCTGGGGATCGGCACTGGCGTCCGCGAGAATCTCACCGTGCTGTCGATCAGCGCGGCGATTCTCGCGACCGCCATCTTCCTCTTTTCGCGTTCGAAGGCATGCCTGCTCATGATCGATCGGCTGCGCTTTCACGCGCCCGTGTTCGGTCGCGTTGCGCGGCTCGCCTTCGTCGCCGTCGCTTGCCGAACGCTCGCGACTCTTCTGGCCAGCGGCATTCATCTGCTCGACGCCATTGCGATTTGCCGCGGATTGGTGCGCAGTCCGCGCGCCGAGGCGTTCTGGATCGCCATCGACGCCAAGCTGCGTGATGGTGGATCTCTTGTGGATGCGTTGCGCGCAGAGACCTTGCTGCCCTCGACCGTTGTGTCGATGGTGGCGGCGGGGGAGCGCACCGGTCGGCTACCTGCGGTGCTCGGTCGCGCCGCCGATTTTGCTGAGGAAGACCTTGAAATCGCGCTGAAACAGGCGACGAGCCTGCTCGAGCCCGTGATGATTCTCGTCTTCGGATCGATCCTGGGTGCGGTCGCCATCGCGTTGCTCTTGCCCTTGTTCAGCGTGTCGCGCGTCGTCGCCGGTTGAGTGCAGTCGCACCGCCATCGCGCCCGCGGTATGCTTCGGCCTCGACGCCATGGATGGCGCCGCAAAGGACGGGTCATGATTCTCAAGCTCATGACGCTCTGGCGCATTGAGCGCAAGATCTCCAAAGGCGATATCGCCAAAGGCAAGGATGCCGCGATGAACTCACCAAAAAACGATGGAAACGCCGTTAAAAACGACAGCGAAGAGATTTCTTCGCGCTCGGTGCTGATCACCGAGATTCTCCGTGAACTCACGCTTCGCGAACGCTTGGTGTTGGCGCTGCGATACACCGAGGAACTCACGATTACCGAAATCGCCGCGGTCATGGAGGTCGCGGTGAACGAGGTTGAGCGCATGCTCGACAGCATTGCCGAACGGGTTCGTCGAAGGATCGCGCCGGTGTACGGCCGACCGCGGCTGGCCTGAGCGGCTGGTCGTCGCGCGCGATTCAGGCCCGCGATTTTGGCCCGCGTTTAACTCCACGCACTCAGCAGGATCGCGAGGTCCTGCGCGCCGACGATTCCGTCGCCATTGAGATCGGCGCTGCCCGCTGTGCCCCATTGGGTGAGCAGGATCGCGAGATCTTGCGCGTTCACGCTGCCGTTGCAGTTGAGGTCAGCGGGCGCACAGGTTTGGGTTGAAACCACAATCGTCATCGTTGCCGCACCAGCACCCGTCGCGGTCACCAGTGGATTTTCACGGCAATAGAAGGTGGGAAAGCTCCCACCCTGCTGCACGACTTTGGTGAGCGAGCACGCGGTCAGGCGCAGCTTGCCCGCATCGACGGCGGTTCGCAGGTAGGCCTGCACGCTCGGCTGTGCGGTGTCGAGGCTGAAGCGCAACTTGGTTCCGATGGGCACCAAACTTCCGGGCTTCATCTTGGCGATGGTGCCGACCGCGAACGGCTGCGGCGTCCAGCGCTCGCGCACCGAATTGGACACATCGACCATGTTGCCTGCCGCATTTGCACCAAGCGCAAAGGCGTTGCGCACACTGGGGTCGAGCACGCTCCCAGTTCCGAACGGGCTGTATTCCGTCCAAGTCGCCAGCGAGAATCCACCGCGAAATCCAACGCCGTAGAGCTCGATCGGTTGCCCAGCGTCGGCATCGTCGACATAGCCGGGATCGGAAACGGGCAGGAAGGCCGTGTACGGGTCGACGGTCGGGTCGTAGGCAACCACGAAGTCGTTGGCGTAGGTGATTTCGACAACGCAGCTTTGGATGGTGTAGCTCGTTGCTCCGAGCCCGGTCGGAATCTCCGCGCCTGTGTTGAAGCCGACGATGAATTGCCCGTCACGGTTGTCGAACATCGTTCCGCCTGGCTCATTGCCGAAGGTCGACGCGACGATGCGCGTGCCCGGGGTCGGATTGAAGGGGTAGTTCCAACGGTCGAGCGCGGGAGTCGAGTAGCCCACGACAAAGGTGTCCGCTCGGGCGGAGCCAGCAACGGCCGCGGAGGCGATGAGTGAAGAAACAGCGATGGATCGAAGGAACACGGGACACCTCTTGCTGATCTGCCGGAATCTGGGTCATCAGGGCGAGCCCCTGTGCAAATCCCGATGTAGCCTCGGCTACCGTAGAGCAGGATGTCGCCGAAGGCGGCGAAATGAGTGCGGTCCGCGTCCACTTTCCGGGGATTGCGGGATTCAATATGGTTTTCGGTCGTAGTCAGGCAGAGGTGCCCCGCGTGATTCTCGCATTCGTGTTTCAAACCAACCGCCCAGTCAGCAGTCTTCCGAGCGTCGTTCGCATTGCAAGCGCGCGGCGTTGCCCATTACGCAAGCTCGCCGAACTCGCGGGTTTCACCCTCGTTGAATTGTTGGTTGTTATCGCCGTCCTCGCCGTTCTGCTCGCGGCCGTCCTGCCGATCATCGCGCGCGCACGAGTGGCCAGCGATCGCGTTCGCGAAATTGCATCTGCACGCATGCTCGCGGGTGCTTGGCAGCAGTACGCGCAAGATGCGGGCGGCGCGCTGTTGCCTGGTTACAAGTCTGGACTTCCTGCGTTCGACGCCAATCATGAACCGATTGCGGCGCAGACCATTGGCGTTGCCGCGAGTCGCTGGGTCTGGCGTTTGGCCCCGTACATTGGCCATGACATTCGCAGCATTTTCGTTGGCGATCACGAGCGCATGCTGCGCGAGCTTGAGGTCAGCGATCGATCGAATTACCTCTACCAAACCAGCGTGTTTCCTAGTTTCGGCCTGAACAGCGTGTGGCTCGGCGGCGATGAGAATTTCGGCGGCTTCAATAGCGCGTTTCTCACCACCTTTGGAAAGTTCTATGCGTCGCGTCTGTCTGAGATCGGGCAGCCCGCGAACATGGTGGTGTTTGCCAGCGCGCGCGGCCAGGAAAATTCACCGGTGGGCGGCGTGACCGAAGGAGTCACCGAAGGTTACTTCCGCGTGCGTTCACCGTCCTTCGATACCAGGACTTGGTCGACCGCCTACAACGCCGATGATCCGGCGTCGTGGGGAAATCTCAGCGCGCGCAACGGCGGCGATATTGTGACCAGTTTCGCCGATGGTCACGCCGAATCGCGTGCGCCCGAAACGCTCGACGACATGCGCATGTGGTCGCCCAATGCCGACGCCAAGGTTTGGAATCTCACGCCGACCGGCGGTTGAGCAGCGCGCGCAGTGCAAACGACAACGGAACGGCGGCACTCAGAAGCACGGCGATCATGCCTGCGGAGTTGAGCGCCGTTGAAGTGTGAAACACCGCAGGTGCGTAGGCCGCGAGCAGGTAGCCGCATCCGGTGAGTACGCAGCCGGCCACGAGGCTTATGGTGAATCGACTGCGCAGGCTTGACGCGTGTGGAGCGGCGATCAGCGACGGGCACGCGAGAAGCGCGATGACGAGAACGCTGCCCACGGCTTCGAAGCTGGCCACGATCGCCATCGAGGTCACGAACAACATGAGCTGCTCAAGCCAGCGCGGAGAAACGCCAGCGATTTGCGCATGTTCGCGGTCGAAGGCGATGGCGGCGAGTTCCTTGGCGAAAGCGATGCTGAAGCTGATGGCGATGACGGCGGCGGCGGCAAGCGTCCAGATTTCGCGGGGAACGCCCTCGATCCATGAGCCGTTCGCGGGAACGATGAGGAAGAGCGTTTCCAGCGCGCCAAAGAGCACGCAGCCCGGATCGAGATCGACTTGGCGCGCGCCTTCGAACTCGAGCAGCGCAACGCCGAGCGCGAAGAACGCGGTGAAGACGATGCCGAGCGCTGCGCCCGACTCGAGCTTGGTGCGGCGGCGCACCCAATTTGCAATCAGGATGGTGGCGACGCCCGCGATGGCTGCGCCGACAAACATCGCAATGATCGAGTGGCGACCGGCGACGAGAAATCCAGCGACGAGCCCCGGCAACACCGCGTGCGCGATCGCGTCGCCGGTCATGGACTCCTTGCGAAGAACGATCCAATTTCCCAGCGTTCCGCAGGCAATCAGCGCCAGCAGCGCCGCGACAAGCACGGGCAAATCGAAGACAAGAAAGCTGCGCATCGTTCCGGCGGCGAGATCGTTCATGTGAGCGCTCCACGCATCATGCGGCCGGGTAGCAGAAGGGTGACGAAGAAGATGGCCGTTGCGGCGAGTGTCATGGCGCTACCGGTGGGAAGCTCCTCGAAACGCAGGGAAAGAATGACGCCGATTGCGGCGCTCAGCGCGCCGATGATGGCGCCGATGGCGGTCACGCGCGCGATTGATCCGCGGAATGCGCGGGCGGCGGCGGCGGGTGTCACGAGCAGCGCAACCACGAGAACAATGCCCGCAACTTGCATGCCCGAAACAACGGTCGCAACCAGCAGCACCATCAACACGAGGTCAAGCGTGCGCACCGGAAGTCCGAGGCTTTGCGCGTGCTGCTCGTCGAAGGCGAGTGCGGAGAACTCTTTGAAGAGTGCGATCAAGACCACGAGCGCTGCGAAGGCAAGGGTGGCAAGCGCAATGATGTCGCCGCGATTGGTTGCGGCCGCGCTGCCGAAAAGCAGGCTGCGCAGTCCTCCTTGTGAACCGGAAGCGTGCGACTGCACTGAGGAGAGAAGCACGGTGCCGAGTCCGAAGAAGAAGGAGAGCGTGACGGCGACGGCTCCGTCGGGGCCGATGCCACGCAGGCGCGCGAGGAGGGGCACGCACCACGCTGCCAGCAACGCCGAGATGGCGGCGCCTGCGAGCAGAAGCCATGGCGTGCGTCCGCCGATGCCGAGCGATTCGCCGATGAGAAAGGCTACGCACACTCCGGGCAGGCTCGCGTGGCCGGCGACATCGGCCAGAAGCGCACGACGGCGTGCGAGCACGAAGGTTCCGACTGCGCCAGCGACGCCGCCGAACAGCGTGCAACCAGCCAGCGCAAGTTGGGTGTTCTGTCCGATGCCGGCGATGTCGTCGAGGAACGATGTCAAGAGATTCGCCCAGCGTGCTCCTGCTCGAGCACGATGCCGTATGCGCGGGCGACGGAGATGTCGGCGAGCGTGGCGCGCGCGGGGCCGTGGGCGAGCACGCGGGTGTTGAAGAGGATCGCGTCCTCGAAGATCGAACGCACGGTGCCGAGGTCGTGGTGAACGGCGAGGATAGTTGTGCCTTCGCCGCGCAGTTTCTGCAAAACGCTTGCGATGGCTTGCTCGGTCACTTCGTCGACATTGGCGAAAGGCTCGTCAAGTAGCACGATGTCGGCGCGCTGCACCAACGCGCGAGCCACGAGCAAGCGCTGTCGTTGTCCGCCCGAGAGTTCGCCGATGGGTTTCGAAGCCGCATCCTCAAGACCGACGAGTGCAAGCGCGGCAAGCGCTTCATCGCGCGCAGCGCGTCCAACGCGGCGAAAGAGCCCGAGCCGACGATACAGACCCATCGCGACCACATCGAGCGCGCAAGCGGGGAAGGTCCAGTCGATCTCGGATCGCTGCGGCAGATAGGCCACCCGTGAGCGCACGCGATCGAGCGGCTCGCCGAAAAAACGCACGGAGGAGGCGTCGTGCACCGGCGTCAGCCGAAGAATTCCCTTGAGAAGCGTGCTCTTTCCCGCGCCGTTTGGGCCGACCAGCGCGGTCATGGTGCCGCGGGCGAGGCTGAAGGTTGCGTCGGCGACGCGAATCTCCGAGGCGGAGTATCCAGCGCTGAATCCCCGCAGTTCGAGCGGCGCTGCGCTCATCGTTTTCCGCCAGAGGGTTGCGAGCCGAAATTCTGCGCACCGACATTGTGTCCACCAACATTGTCGCCACCGAGACTGGCGGCGATGACCCGCGCGTTGTGGCGAATCATGCCTTCCCATGAGCCTTCGGGAGTACTCGCGCGACCCATCGAGTCGGAGTACAACGGCTCGCCGATCTTGAGTTCGTGGCCGATCGATGCGCATCCCTCGACCAACGCGCGAATGGTGCGGTCGGAAACCGTCGTCTCGACGAACGCGGTCGGAACATGCTTGGAGCTGATGTGGGCGACGAGATTTTCGATGTCGGCGATGGACGCCTCGCTCTCGGTCGAGAGCCCCTGGATGCCGTAGACCTCAAGGCCGAAACGCTTTCCAAAATAGGCGAATGCGTCGTGGGCCGAAACAAGAGTGCGGTGTTCGCTGGGGATGGACGAGATCAGTTGCGCGCACTCATCGGCGAGCGCATGGGCGCGCGCTTCGTAACGATCGGCGTTGGCGTGGAACTCGTCGGCGTGTTGGGGATCGAGTTTGGCCAGAAGTTCCGCAATTGGCGCGGCGGTCATCGCCCACAGCGTCGGATCCATCCAGACATGCGGATCGAAGTACGACGCGCGCTTGGGATCGGTGAGCAATTCCTTGCGGTCGATCGATTGGGCAAGGCGCAGCACCGGACGACCCGCGGTTTCGACGCGCGCGAATGAGTCGCCCACGCGGCCTTCCAGCATCAGCCCATTCAGAAAAACCGCGTCGGCGTCGAGGATTTCCAACACATCGGTGCGCGTTGGCGTCCACAAGTGGGGGTCGACGCCCGGGCCGATGAGCACGACAACCTTGGCATGCGCGCCAGCGACGGCGCTTACGACATCGCCCACCATGGGCGTGGTGGCAACGAGAAGCGGAAGTTGGCGAGACGGTTGGGTTGCGGCGCCCGCAGCGCCCGCGGCGTCTGGCTGGTTGGGAGCGCGGTCGCAGGCGAACGCAAGAAAGGCGAGCGCGAAGACCGCGCCGAAGATGTAGGTGGCGCGATGGGGCATGAGCGGCTTGTAGCATAGGCTACGAACGGCGTCAGTGTGCCTGATCGGTGGGAGATGGCGAAAGTCGACGATCTAACGGTCGAGGAAGCGCGCCATCGCCTTGAGCGTCGGCGACGAGACATGGTGCTCGATACCTTCGGCGTCGAACTGGGCGGTTCGCTCGTCGACACCGAGGGCGCGCAGGAAATCGAGAACGAGCACATGGCGCCGCTTGGCCTCGGTGGCAAGCGACTTTCCCCGCGCGGTCAGGCCGAGCGGTTGGCGCGGCTGGGCAAGAACGAATCCCTCGGTGGCCAGTCGACGGACGACTCGGCTGACCGTGACATGGGAGAGGCCAAAACGCTCAGCAATTCGGCCGACGCGGGCCTCGACGCCAGCGTCAAGAAGGTCGCCGATCGCCTCGCAATAGTCCTGCGCCGCCTCAGTCTCGTGCTGGGCGCGCAGCACGCGGTGATGCTCGGCGGTGGAAATCGCCTTCAAACTCAAGGCTTTCTTCACCGTCTTCGCTGCGGGTTTAATCGATTTCGACGCCATGGCGGAAGTTCACTCTTCGTTTGCGCGCAGGGTTGCGAGGGTGGTGAAGTCCTCGAGCGTGGTGGTGTCTTGGTTGCCGTCACGGCCAGCGGCGATATCGCGCAGGAGCCGGCGCATGATTTTTCCCGAACGAGTTTTAGGCAGCGTCTGCGTAAAGCGGATCATGTCGGGCTTGGCGATTGGGCCGAGTACGCTCGAAACATGAGAGCGCAGCGCGGTTTTCAACGCCTCGCTCGGCGTCGAGCCCGGAGCGAGCGACACGAAGGCGGCGATGCCCATGCCCTTGATTTCGTGCGGCATTCCCACAACCGCGGCCTCGACCACCGCCGGGTGCGACACCAGCGCGCTTTCGACCTCCATCGTGCCCAGGCGGTGGCCCGACACATTGAGGATGTCGTCGATGCGGCCCATGATCCAGAAGTAGCCCTTTTCACAGCGGCGCGCGCCGTCGCCCGCAAGGTACATGCCCTTGATGCGCGACCAGTAGGTGTCGATGAAACGCGCACGATCGCGGTGAACTCCCCGCAGCATCGAGGGCCAGGGCTTGCGAATGACGAGCAGACCACCGACATTCGGCGGCAGTTCGTTGCCTTGTTCGTCGACGACCGCTGCGTCGATTCCAAAGAACGGCAGCGTGCACGAACCTGGCACGGTCGGCGTCACGCACGCGAGCGGCGTGATCACATGCCCGCCGGTTTCAGTTTGCCAAAAGGTGTCGACGATCGGGCACGCGTCCGCGCCGATGTGTTGTCGGTACCACATCCACGCCTCGGGATTGATCGGTTCGCCCACGGTTCCAAGCACTTTCAGCGTCGACAGATCGTGCTTGCCAGGATGCTGGTCTCCCCACTTCATGAACGAACGGATGGCGGTGGGCGCGGTGTAGAAATGGGTCACGCGATGGCGCGCAACGATTTCCCAGAAACGGTCGTCGCCCGGAAAGTTCGGCGCGCCCTCGTACATGATCGTGGGCACGCGGTTGGGCATGATTCCATAGATGACATAGGAGTGGCCGGTGATCCAACCGATGTCGGCGGTGCACCAGTAGACATGGCCCGCACCGGGTCGCAAGTTGAAGGTCTGCTGCGCGGTGTACGCGGTGTAGACCATGTACCCGCCGACGGTGTGCAGGATTCCCTTGGGCTTTCCCGTCGAACCTGAGGTGTAGAGAAGGAAGAGCGGGTCCTCTGAATCCATCGGCTCGCACGCGCACTCGGCGCTCTGTGCATCTATGAGCTCGTGCCACGCGTGATCGCGGCCAGCGGTCCAGTCGACGGCGCCTTCCATCTCGTGCTTGATGCGGTGCACGACAACGCAGTGATCGACCGTGTGATTCTGCGCGCAAAGAAGGTGAATTGCCTCGTCGACACTCTTCTTCAGCGGCACGACCGCGCCGCGTCTCCACGCACCGTCGCAGGTCATGATCACGCGCGAGTTCGCGTCGAGCATGCGATCGGCGATGGCAGGCGCGGGAAATCCGCCGAAGATCACGCTGTGCACCGCGCCGATGCGCGCGCAGGCGAGCAGTGCGATCGCCAGCTCGGGCACCATGCCCATGTAGAGCGTGACGACTTCGCCCTTCTTCACGCCGAGAGATTTGAGCGCGTTGGCGGTGCGGCAGACTTCGTCAAGGAGTTCGCCGTAGCAGAGGTGCTTGACCTCGGGCTGCGGGCCATTGTCTCCCGGAAGTTTCGGTTCGCCTTCCCAGATGATGGCGACTTCGTGACCGTGTCCGTCGAGCACATGGCGGTCGAGCGCGTTGTGACAGATGTTGGTGGTGGCGCCCACGAACCACTTCGCATCGGGGCAGTTCCACTCGAGCACGCGCGTCCACGGCGTGAACCACTCGAAGCCCTGCGCTACTTCGCCCCAGAAGCCCTCAGGATCGGCGATCGATCGAGTGTGGCGCGCGCGATACTCGTCCATCGAAGCGCAGTAGGCACCGCCGAGCGAAGCCGCGAGATCAGTTGCGGGCGAAAATATGCGAGTTTCCTTGAGGAGAGACTCGACATTTGAAGATTCAGCAGACGATAGATGCGCGGTCATGGTTGCGGGAATACTACGGGAGCGGGGGCATCATCGGTGCGTGCCCGCGTTGCGCGCGTATCGAACGCCACCCTGCAAACCCGAGGTCGGCAACCGCAGGCAGCACGCGCTTGAGCGCGCCGTACTGGACATCGCCATGTACGCCCGAGGTCGGGAAATTGCGGATCGCGCGCATGGCCGGTCGAAGTACGCGGTAGTAGTAGCGCTCATCGCCCGACCATTTCGCTTCGCGGGCGAGGCGGGAGTTCCGTTCATTATGGCGTTGGTGCCCTTGCTCAAGCGCGCTCGCAACCCGATCAACGCCGGGAATGAACGCCGTGCGCACTTGCGCGCCGCCAATGACAACCAACAGGCCTGAACTATCGAGATGCACGCTTGAGAGATGGTCGACGGAGACCGACCAGCCCAGCGCCGCCGCTTCAACGATTGCGATTTGCAGGACGCGTGCGTAGGCAAGCGCGACAGCGTCAAAGGACGGATCGTGTTCGCGACGGCTCATGAATCGCTTCGCGGCGGCGGCGCACGCGAAAACATCGATTTCCGCAAGCGACGGATGCGCGCTCACCAGTGCGGCGCGCGCGGCGGGCTCGACGAAATGTCGTCCGATGTGGTCGGCGAGCGTAGGAAGGCCACCGTGCAACGGAAGCCGACTGCCGTCGGGGCCATCGATTTGATACGGACAGGGCGCCGGCGTAGCGACCGTGACGGGCTTGACAGTCTGAGGAAGGGGAGGGAGAGGTCTCGCCATCGTGGCAAATGCTTCGGCGGCTGCAGCCTTGCTTGGCTCTGTAACTTCCCTTACTCCGTACTGTCTTTACTCCATGCGCGGTTTTGGGCCTTTCGACCCGTTGGATCGCTGGATTTTGATAAAAAGCGCGTTCGATTTCAACCTCGCGAGAAGCAAGCAGGAGCACAACATGGACGACGGAATTGACCCTACGGAGCCAGACGAGAGCGATCTCGGCGGCACACTGATCCCGCACTGCAGTTGGATCGTCGACTACGAGGGCGATGGCCAGTACTCGCTGCGGCGTCTCGCCGTCGATGGAACGATCAACGAGATGATCGATCTCGGTCCTCCCCAGTTCTTCTCGCGGCACCATCTCGAACTCTCAGCGTCGATCCACGCCAGCGTTCACGCGGGCCCTGGTGACACGATTGTGATGGCGCCAGTAGTGGCCCTCATCCACGCGATGACCTTTCACACCGACATGGTGAAGGCAAGCCACGCAATTCCCATACGCATGCCTAAGCGAAAGGCCTGCCCAACGCCGATGTGGCAAAGCGATGACGGCATCGGCATCGTGAAGGGGATTGTGCACTCGGATCAGCACTCCGCATTTTCAAGCGCCATCGTGGC
>QWPT01000079.1 GCA_003671075.1 Planctomycetota bacterium | reverse complement strand
ATCGAGGCGGCGGTGAGGCGTGTGACCATGGTGCGATCGATTGGAAACGGGCGGCGGAGCGGGACGGAATGTTGGGAAATCAGCGGGAACTTGCGCGCGAACTGGCCAGAGATCTCCACGCGCCTTTCCTCAGTCCTGCTTGGAAAGGCCGACCATCTCGAACAGCCGAATCACGATCCAAGTCATGACCAACTCATGACCAATTCATGCCCAACTGCCACCATTTCAGCCCGTGACGCGTGCTGGATCGGCCTTCGGAATTGCGATGTTCGAACGAACCAAGAGCACGATGACGGCAAGAAAGAAAGAGATCACGGGAAAGCTGATCGAGAACAGACCGCTGGCTGAGCCAGAAGCATTGATCGTTCGCAGGCTCGGTTTCGCGGGCGTGCCTGATGGATCGGACGATCTGCCAGCAGTCGCACCGAGTGTCTATCGCTCGGCTATTTCGTCGACTACTTTCTCGATGGTATGACCACGCTCAGCACCGTTGCCAACAACAGCGTGCCGACGACGACTAGGAGTGACGCTGTCGTGTCGATCTTGATCGGATCGGCCTTGGTCATGCCGATCAGGTCCAAGTACGGCGGCGCGCTGAGCAGCAGCAGCTTCACACCCACAAACGCCAGGATCATGATCAATGCCGGCTTCAGGAAGCGGAACTTCTGGATCAGCGCCGCCAGGCAGAAGTACAGCGCCCGCAGCCCGAGGATCGCAAAGATGTTGCTCGTGAACACTATGAACGGGTCCGGCGTGATCGCGAAGATGGCCGGGATCGAGTCCACGGCAAAGACCAGGTCGGTGATCTCGACCAGGATGAGCGCGAGGAACAAGGGCGTGATCGCCCACGTGGCGCTGAGCGAGGCCGCCGGTGCAGGGTCCATGACTTCCCTGCCAGCCTCGTTCTTGCTGTACGTCGGCTTGAGCGTTCGCTTGGTAAAGAACTTCTGCCCGTCGTAGAACTCCGTCACGCGGAAGAACTTCTTGCACAGGCGCACTGCGATGTTCTGCGAGACGTCGTCGTTGCCTTTGATCAGGGCCATCTTCAGGGCTGTCAGGATCAGGAACCCGCCAAACACGATCAAGATCCACTGGTACTTCAGGATCAGCCCGGCACCCAGGAAAATCATCCCGCCACGCATGAGCAGCGCGCCGATGATGCCCCAGAAGAGCACCCGGTGCTGGTACTTCGCCGGCACCGCAAAGAACGAGAAGATCAGCGCGATGACAAAGATGTTGTCCATCGCCAGCGACTTCTCGATCACGTATCCCACCAGATACTGCTTGGCCGCTTCGAACCCCTGCACCTCGCCCGACACGATGAGCGGTGCACCGGCCTTTATCGCCTCCGATGTGCTGTACTTCGCCGTGTCCAACCCCAACCCGAGCCAGTGGTTCTCATAGGCCACATACACGAACCCACTGAACGCGATGCCGCACGTCAGCCAGATGGCCGACCATGTCACCGCCTCCTTCATCTTGACTTCATGGGCTTCGCGGTGAAAGACACCAAGGTCCAGCGCCAGGAACACGATGACCAGGCCGATGAACGCGACATACGCCCAGATCTTCAGATCGGCGGGATTGGATGTTGCGGCGGTAGCGAGCAGCAGAATTTCATTCATGAGGTGATCACATCTTGGTCTCGCACCTGGCTCAAAGGAGGCAAGCGCGCGGCGCACCATCGCAGCAGAATGTTGGTTGCGCCCGTGTCGACGATCCGTCACACCCGCATCGGCGGGCGGCTTCTCCCCAACGGGAAGCAAGGCCGCATATTAGCAGCCGCGTGATCATGGATCACGCGCTCGGTGGCTCGAACGCACCAAGGCCGATGGGCCGCGCTGAGTATCAGCACGAGCGCCGTTTGCTGCTTGAATTCATGACCGCAATCTGCGAACTCTGAGGCTCTGGAAGAAACGAACAACGCGTACCGGTTCTTCTTGGCATCCCTTCACGGATCACGGTGCGCTCAATTGGAAACGCGCGGCGGAGCGGGACGGAATGTGAAGGACTTGCGCGCAAACTTGCGTCGTTCCTCAGTCCTGCTCGCCAGCACCGGCGTTCGCTCGTCGAGATTCGCGACGGAGGTTCGGCACGGTTCGGACCTGCTTGGCAAGGCCGACCATCTCGAACAGCCGAATCACGATCCAACTGAGGTCCAACTGCCACCATTCCAGCCCGTGGCGCGCGCTGGTTGGAAATGCGTGGTGGTTGTTGTGCCAGCCTTCGCCCAGAGCGAGAAATCCGACGATGGCGTTGTTGCGGCTTTGGTCGCCGACTTCGTAGTCGCGCCGCCCCCAAATGTGGCAGACGCTGTTGACGCTCCAGGTCACATGATGAACGAGGAACACGCGCACCAGGCCGCCCCAGAGGAAGCCCAGAAGCGCGCCAGTCCACGACATCGACACCAGACCGCCGATGAGCGCGGGCACGGCGAAGCCAGCAAGCACCCACAGCGGAAACAGTCGGTAGATCCGCATGACGCGGCGGTCGGCCATCAGATCGGGCGCGTAGCGGCGCATGCTGACGATCTTGTCAGTGAAGAACCAGCCGCAATGGGCGTGGGCAAATGCGCGCACCCAACCGACGATGCCTGGTTGACGACCCGCGTGGGGCGAGTGCGGGTCAAGTTCGTCGTCGGAGTGCTGATGGTGGCAACGATGGGTCGCCACCCACCAAATCACTGGTCCCTCGAGCGCCATACTCCCGCAGATTCCAAGCGCCCAAGTGAGCGCGGGCGTCGCTTGAAAGGAGCGATGGGTGAAGAGGCGATGGAACCCAACCGTGATGCCGAGGCCGGTGGCCAGGTAGAAACTCGCGAACAGCGCGAGCTCGGTCCAGCCGAACCAACCGCCCCACGCCAACCACATCGCCGCCACCGTTGCGATGGGCGGGAGCAAGATGACGGGCAGGATCAGAAGGTGCTTACCGTGCACGCGCGTCTGAACCGCATGGGAGACGGATTGCTCGCCCGTGCTTGCGGGCGTGCTTGCGGGCGTGGTTGCGGACGTACTTGCGGGCGTACTTGCGCGCGACGCCTGCGTGACTTCAGCAGTCATAGTGGACTCGTGAGCGGCGTCGTGCATGTGGGCTTTCTGCGAGGGAATGCGCCACTTGCGCCAACGGAGAACTTATCGAGGAACGCGCAGTCTACGCCTCCAGCGCGGTGGACACAACCACTCTCGCGGTCAGCGACTGCGCGCCAAACTTTTGCTGGTGATCGCGCGCGAAGCCTTGATGATCGCATCGGCGGCCTTCGGATTCGCCTTCGCTTCGAGCAGCGCCGAGAGCATGAGCGGAGCAACGACGGTCGCGTCCGATTCGATGACGAACATCGGCGTCTTCTCGGTGAGCTTGTCCCAAGTGATCTTCTCGTTGGGCGTGGCGCCCGAGTAGGAGCCGTACGAAGTCGTCGAGTCGCTGATCTGGCAGAAATACGCCCACGGCTTCACCGGCTGCTGCAGGTCGTACTTGATGCTCGGAACCACGCAGATCGGGAAGTCGCCGGAGATGCCGCCGCCGATCTGGAAGAAGCCGACGCCCTTGCCCCCCGAAGTGCTGCCCTTGGAAAGAACCTTGTAGTCGTCGTAGAGCTGGCCCATGTACTCGATGCCGCTCTTAACGATCGACGCGGTGCAGTCGTTGAACTTCACATGCGACGCAAAGATGTTGCCGAAGGTCGAGTCCTCGTGGCCGGGCACGACCATCGGAAGCTTGGCCTTGGCGGCCGCGAGTAGCCAGCATTCCTCGGGATTTCCCTGGTATTTTGACTTCGGGATCGAGAGGATTAGATCGTAGAAGTACTCGTGCCAGAAGCGGCGGTCACCGTTTGCGGTCGCCTTCTTCCACATCGGCACCAGGATCTTCTCGACGGCGCGGAACGCCTCGTCTTCAGGAATGCTGGTGTCGGTCACGCGGCGCATGCGCTGCTTGAGGATCTTGGTGTCGTCGGCCTTGGTGAAGTAGCGGTACTCAGGAAAGTCCTTGTAGCCGTGGTGGGCGACGAGGCGAAAGAGCGACTCTTCGAGGTTCGCGCCCGTGACCGAAAGGCCGTGAATCAGGCCCGCGCGAATGGCGGGAGCGAGGGTGATGCCCAGTTGCGCCGAGCTCATCGCGCCCGCAACGGCCCAGTACATCTTGCCGCCCGCGTTGACATGGTCCCAGTAGGAGAACAGCGCGTCGCGGGTGGCGCGGGCGTTGAAGTTCTTGTAGTTGCGAGCGACGAAGTCGAGGATCGGAAGCGGAGCCGTGGGCATAGAGGTGAAATGTACAACAGGAATCGGGGCGACGACAAGGCATGGGGTTACCATCTCCCTCTATGAATCCAGTCGCCGTTTTCGTTGTTGTGACTTCTGCCTCGATCGTTTTTGGCGGCTGCGCCAATCGAACGCCGGTGGCGCGGGTTGGTGCCAAGGTCGTGAATGCCGCCAGCGATGCGCGCGCCACCGATGGCGTGCTCGGCGCGCACAACGCCTTCTATGCGGCGTCGAATCTGATGCTTGCTGGCGATGCCGAGCCCATGAGTGCGGTGTGGTCGCACGACGACGATGTCACCGACCTCAGCCCGTTCGGCGATCGCCGTCTTGGCTGGAAGGAGGTCCGCGCGGAATTCAAGCGCGAGGCGGCGATGAAACTCGGCGGCTCGGTTGTGAGCAAGGATGTCGTGGTTGGTTTCAGCGACGACATGGCCTACACCATCGGCGTCGAGCACGCCAAGCGCATGACCGTCGACGGCAAGCCCGTCGAAGTGCAATTGCGCGCAACCAACATTTTTCGTCTGCAGGGCGGCAAGTGGAAGCTGGTGCATCACCACGCCGATCTTTCGGCCCCGCTCGAAGCTGCGGTCAGCTCGAAGTGACGGCTGGTTTGCGTTTGCGTTCGCGTTTGCGCGTGCGCATGTTTATGGCGCGACGCGATTGAACAGGGGCTCGATTTCGCCCTCGTCGGCCACGCGCATGCCTGCGGCGTCGATCGTGTTTCGCGCGGCCGTTCCCGCGGCAAGCGCAGGATTGGTGTGGTTGAGATGGATGAAGCGCACCTTGGCGCGCTCGCTCGCTGGAAGCGCGGCGAGTCGCTCGATGGTGTGACTCATGAACGGATGCGGAAAGCCCGACATGTCTCGGCCGGGAATCTCGCCATTGGCGAAGAAGGTGCCGTCGAGATACGCGATGTCCACCGTTGCGAGCATGTCTTCGAGACGCGTGCCTTGCGCATCCCACTCGCGCCAAGAGTCGATGTCGGGCAGCCAGAGCGCGGTGCGCGTTGGCCCGGCGATTTTAAACGCGACGACTTCGCTGAACTCTTGGCGGTGAGGAACCACAATCGCAGTGACGGTGAGATCGTCGGCCAGCCGCACCGGCTCGCCAGCGACGAGCGGCATGATTGTGATGTTGTCGTACTTGACGAGCTGACTCCACGGGCCGTTTGCCCGCAGAAACTCGCCCATGCGCGCCATCGCGTACACAGGCACCGACTTCGCGCCGATCGACTCGTGGCCGAGGAACATCAGCCCGGTGTAGTGGCCCATGTGTGCGTGAGTGAGAAAGATTCCGTCGACGACCGGCTTCGCGGCGCCGCCCGACGCGCGATAGAGCTCGAGCGATTGCCGGCGGAAATCGGGCGTTGCGTCGATCATCCAGCGCTTGCCGCTGCGCGGATCGACGATGCCCAGCGACGCGACTTCACGCGTGCGCGACGGGTCGTCCCAGCGCGGATCGCCAAAGCTGCCCGCCTGCGGAACGCCACCGTCCTGCGCGATGCCGAGCACGACCAGCGACGGTCCGCCCGTGGGAACTTGCGTTCGCGCGATCTTGGCGCCCGCCGCGACACAGCCGGCGAGGCCGAGCGAGATCAACAAGGAAAGTGTGGTTGCGAGCGCGGCGCGTTGGAGCATGCGGGCAAGATAGGGCTTGCGCGCGGCGTGCATGCGGCGTGCATGCGGCGTGCATGCGCGGCGTTGAACGCCATCAACGCCGCCGACGCCGCGCCGCTGGAAGCAGCGCGAACGCGAGCATCGATGCGGGCGCCGGGATTGCGGTCACCGTGAGTGAAATCGTCGAGGCGAGATAGGTCCCCGAAGATGTGCTCGGGTCGTAGATGAACAGGTTGAACGGCGTTGTCCCGTACTCGACGGCGTTGTCGTTCGGATCGACGCCATTCGAGATGAAGTAGTAGGGCGTCAGGCCCGTGTCCAAGCTGCGGGTCTGCGTGTCGAGCGACGACAGGTTGAGCGTCGACGAGTCGAAGCCAACGCGCAGCCACTTGTCGTACGACACGCCGCTCGACACCGAGAAGCCCTCGGCGATCGTGCTGCCGAAGCGGAACACCGACAGGTGGAGCCAGTCGACATACTGCGTGGCGAACGGCGAGTTGGGGAAGTTCGGGTTGGTCTCGATGAACGACGCGGGCGCGGAAGCCCTCGTCTCGATCACGCCCTGCACCGAGTAGCCGTTGTCGAGCGTGCCGTTGAATTGGTAGAAGCCGGCGTGGGTGGCGGCGGCGGCGAGCGAGACGGTGGTGGCAAGCGCGATGATGAAGTTGCGAGCGGACATCAGTTGTTCCTTTTGAGCCTGGATCGGTAGCGTCACGGGCGGCCGATCCAACCGCTGAATATATGGGTTCATTCAGGGGCAGGGGTACGCAGAAGCGCCAGCCGAAGGGGACTTGTCAGGCGGAGCAGAATCAGGCGGATGTTCCATAGATGCGTCGCCCGTCTGGCGAGAGTGGTCTTGGTCGTAGCCAGCGCCTGATGCCCTTACCGTCGGAAGATCCGCGTGCGCCGGCTGCTCAATTGAAGCGGATTTTCCCAGCCGCGATAGAGAATGATGAGCCGCGTGATGAGCGCGCCCAGCAGCGCGACCAGGATGCCATTTCGCACCTGATCCATGCTGATATGGCGGACTTGCGCTCCGAGAAAAAGGCTGAGGAGGAGCCCCCAGACCAAGGCGACCTCGGCATAAAGACCGCGCTTTAAAGCCGAATTATCCGGATCGGCGCGGACAATATCGCGCAGCACGCCGCCGCCCGCGCCCGTGAGCGCCGCAAGCAGCGGCCCCCACAACCAAAGCGGATCGCACTGCATCTCAACCGCCACCCGCACGCCGGTGATGGTGAAGGCCGCGAGGCCCACGGCATCGAAGAAGCCGAAGAGCATGTCGAAAACGCGCGTGTATTTCGCCGGCCGCTCCGCTCCTTCCGGAGCGCGGTCGGCAAGTTTGAAAACCACATAACCCGCCACCACGAGACCTGCGACGAGTAGGAGCGGCACGGGCGAGCGAAGAACGCCCACCGGCTGGCGGCCCGTGATCAAGTCGCGCAGCAGACCGCCGCCGACAGCGGGAAGCGCGGCGAGCAGAAAGGCGCCCACAAGGTTGTAGCGCCCGCGGTGCGCGAGGATGATCCCGGAAAGAGCGAAGGCGATCGTGCCGACGATATCGAGCCAGTAGAACCAACGACCACCCACGGCGATCTCGAGCAACGGCGCCAAATGATAGCCGCGCAGGATGCGATCGAACTCACCGCTTGCCTGCACCGCGTGCAAGGCACGGTTGAAATCCTCCACGTCTTTTTCCGTCGCCGACACGCGGCTGAACATCGCGCACACGCCCATCTCGCCGAATTTCGCCCGATGTTCCGTGATGGTCATGCCGTAGCCGAGCTGGGTCGTGATCGTGGCGCCGGCGAGCCGCTCAGAAAGCGCGGCGTCGACATCGCCGTGCACGAGCGCCTGGAGATTCGCGGCGTCGGTGTCGCTCGCAACGAGAAACCGGGCGTTGGCCGGATCGCGCACAAACGCGTCCACCTCGGGCAGTAGGTAAGCCGTGGCCTTGACCACGCCGAGCCGCAGGCCCTCGCTGCGCACCTGAGCAAGAAAGGCGGCGGCATCCTTGAACGAATAGCGCTGCATATCGCTGATGCGGACGTAGAGGGCGTTCTCCTCCTGGCGATAGGGGGCGGAGAACCGCACGAATTTTTCTCGCTCGGCGGTCCACGCCGCGCCAAACGCGAGCTCGCAGTCCCCGCTCTTGAGCAGCTGCTGGTGCCGCTCCCACGGGATCTCCTCAAGCGTCAGCAGGTGTCCCGCTTCGCGCGTGATGGCGCGCATCAACTGCACGTCGAGTCCGGTCACCGTTTCCACATCGCCCTGGCGCGCGCGGAACTGGAGTGGCGGTTGCGCATACCAACCACAGCGCCACACCGGTGTTTCGGCCGACGCAATGGAGCCGAGCAGCAGCGATAGAACGACCGTCAGCCACCATGCGGATTTTTTTGATTGAGACATGAGGTTCACAAATCTGGGCCCCGACTTCGCAGGCCAGAATAGTGACTTTCGCAAGCGGGCATCCGCAATCCCATCTCCGCCCTCCCTTGCTCCACCAGGGCCCCGATCACTCGGCCCGCCCGTGGGAACTTGCGAGCGCGGCGCGTTGGAGCACGCGCGGCGTTCAACGCCGCCGACGCCGCGCCGCTGGAAGCAGCGCGAACGCGAGCATTGTTGCGGGCGCTGGGATCGCGGTCACCGTGAGCGCACTCGTCGAGCCGAGATAGGTCGCCGACGATGTGCCCGGATCGAAGAGGAACAGGTTGAACGCCGTCGTCCCGTACTCGACGGTGTTGTAGCTCGGATCGACGCCGTTGGAGATGAAGTAGTACGGCGTCGGGCCCGTGTCGGCGCCGCGGGTCTGCGCGTCGAACGACGAAAGGTTGAGCGTCGACGAGTTGAAGCCAACGCGGAGGAACGGGTCGTACGACACGCTGCTCGACACCGAGAAGCCCTCGGCGATCGTGCTGCCGAAGCGGAACACCGACATGTTGAGCCAGTCGACATACTGCGTGGCGAACGGCGCGTTGGGGAAGTTCGGGTTGCTCTCGATGAACGACGCGGGCGCGGAAGCCCTCGTCTCGATCACGCCCTGCACCGAGTAGCCGTTGTCGAGCGTGCCGTTGAATTGGTAGAAGTCGGCCTGGGTGGCGGCGGCGGCGAGCGAGACGGTGGTGGCAAGCGCGATGATGAAGTTGCGAGCGGACATCAGTTGTTCCTTTTGAGCCCGGATCGGTAGCGTCAGGGACGCCCAGTCCAGCCGTTGAGCACTTGGGTGAGGTCGTCGCCGTTGGTCGTTCCGTCGTTGTTGAAGTCGTACACCGACTGACCGCCCCACCAGTTGAAGATAGCCGAGATGTCCGCGGAGTCGACCACGCCGTCGAGGTTTCCGTCGCCTGGAACCGCGGTGCCCGACGCGAGCAGATTGCGCGCGTAGGTGTCGAGCGTGGTGAAGGCAGCCTCTGCCTCGAGTGTCAGCTGGGTGTCGGTGCATGCCGTGTCGGACAGCAGGTTTGCGCTCGAGTAATCGATGCCTCGCCCGCCGAGTGCCTTGGCGAAGGGCGCCGTGGAGAGGTCGTAGAACTCGTAGGCGCAGACCGTGCCCTGGTCGCAGCTCGGCAGTTCCTTCACGATCAGCTTGTAGCGCCCGTCGGTCACGGCGAGTGCCGCGGGAGAGACGATGCCCCAACCCGTCCCGGCCTCGCCCGAAGCGCGCAGGTCGCAGCAGGTGGCGTAGCCTTCGTACCAAACTCCGCCATGGAGGTCGCACACGTTGGCTCCAGGGAAGATCGAGTCGGTGCAGGTCTGCAGCGACTTCAGCAAGCAAGCGCGGAACATTCCGCCCGGGAAGGACAGGTTGGTGCCGTTCTGCGTGAAGTTGAATGTGCGCACCGCGGGAGCGTTCGCGTTGCGGAGGTAGCCGATCATGCTCTGCGAGTCGATCGCGTGCGACGCGGGAACGGTGGCGCGGACATCGATGTTCGCGACCTCGCCGAAGAGCTGGTAGAGGTCGGCAACGTTGACCATCGCGTCGACCGAGCGGTTGGGCGACGCCACGCCCGAACCAGCGATCACGAGCGGGACGCACACGCCCGACTGGTTCACATAGCCCTTGGCCTGGTACTTGTTGTAGGGCAGGCGCACGACGGGTCCGTAGCTCCCGTTGTCGCCGACGACCACGACCAGCGTGTTCGGATCGGTGAGCGTGACGCCGTTGCCGGACCACGCGGCGAAACCGCCCTGAACAAGCAGACGTCCGATCTCGCGGTCCGATGCCGAGAGCATCTGGTTGGTCATGCCCTTCTTCGACGGGTCGGTGTCGACACCCTCGTAGCCGACCTGCGTTTCGCAGATGTAGGGCAGCGCCGCCGGCCACTCGGCGTCGGGCTGCAGGAGATTGCTGGGCGCGGGCTGGTATGGATCGTGGACATTCACGAAGCCGACCGTGCACATCCACGGCGTTCCCGCAGGCTGCGCGTTGATCCATGTGAGTGCGTGGTCGACATCGCTGCTCGGCGAGTACTTGTGTTCGGTCGTTACGACGGGCTTCTGGCCTTCGACGGCAACGACGCGGTCGTTGACGAAGTAGCCGTTTTGGCGCGTGAAGTCGACGCGCGCAACCGCCGCGGCCGAGCCGACGAGTACGGGCGTGCCCGCCGCGTCGACAAGCGGAACGCCGCCGACGGCGAGACACTCGACCGCATCCATGGCGTCGACCCAGGTCTGGTCGGGGAATCCGCACGAGCAGACCGCGGGCGCGTTGGTGGCGCTGTCGGTGGGGAACCCGCACGAGTAGATGGGCGCTGTGCCGATGGGCGTCGACGCCATCTGCCCGGCGAGGCTCGTGTCGAGTGCCGATGCGCCTCCGAGCGGCGTGCCGTTGAAGTAGGGGAAGCCGAGCCCGTTGGCGTAGTTGATGCCCTCCGGATTGAGCGCGGCATCACCCAGGTGGAACTTGCCGATGTAGCCCGTCGAATAGCCCGCCGTCGAGAGGAGCCTCGGGAGCGTGTACTCGTACGGAGAGGCCTGCGATCGCGGCGGCGCGCTCAAGAGGCACGCGTTCATCACGCCCGTGCGGAACGGATAGCGTCCCGTCATCATCGCAACGCGCGACGGCGAGCACTGCGGCATCGCCCAGACATTACTAAAGCGCACGCCTTGGTCGCAGAGCGAGTCGATCACGGGCGTCTGCGGAAGCGCGATGCCCACCGGGTTCCAGCGCGTGAACGAGTCGGAGCCCGCGTCGTCGATGATGACGAACACAATGTTGGGCTTGGTTGGCGCGCCTGTGGAGCGCTGGGCGCTCGGGGCCTTGCTTTCAGTCTTGTCGTCGGCCTTGCTGTTGACCGCAGGCGACTTGGTGGCCGGCAGGTTGCGATCCTTCTCCGAGCCGCCGTGGGCTGAGAGTTGGGTCGCGAGCGTGAGCGAAGTTGCCACGAGGCAGAGAGCGACGGAGTTGCTTGCAGGCATGGACATCTGTGTGGATCCGGATTTGGACGATTTGCCGCATACGCACAATCACGCCGACGCACATTGCGCCAGGCGTGAGGACGACGAAGCCCCTGGAAGCGCGGGATCCTCACCCCGCGAGTAGACAGAATGGCGTGACGGTTCGATCAGGCAAGCCGCTTCCCGAGAAACGCGTCAACCTCTCACGATGCTGTAGCGTTGCCGTGCTACAGGGCGCCGTACAAGAACGCTCGTCGGTCGATGGGCCGCGAAAGTTTTGGGCGTCCGATCACATCGCGAAGCAGTCGCGTGGCATCATGCGCCCCATGCGCCAGGGATCTGAACAGCCACTCGATATCCGGGATCCTCACCTTTTTCGCGCACTTGGTACCACGACCAACCTGGTGATCTGGGAGTTGCTGCGTCGTCTCGATCGGCCGTCGACGGTTGAGGATCTTGTGGCCGCGTCCCAGCTGCCGGCCGCTGCGGTGAAGGCCGCGCTCGAGGCGTTCGAGCGCGTCGAACTCGTCAGTCGCAAGAGAGCTTCCACTGGCAAGCGGGCGTTTGGTTGGGTCGTCACCTGCCCTGCGATTGTGGTGCAGTTTCGCGCGGGCGATCCGCAGGACCAGGCGCTGCTCGCCAAACTCGATGGGCTCTTTGACCAGCGGCGACGCACGGAGGTCGAGACCAAGGTCAAGCCCGAGGCGACGCGCAACAATCGCGACTACTCGTGGGTGAGCATGCACGCGGGCTCGTTCAACGATGCCGAGATTCAGGAGCTCTGGGGTTTGCTGCAGGGCCTCACGAGGTTCTTCACGCGCACGGGCGAGCGCTTCAAGGGTGCCAAGCCCGGCACCGACCACAGCTGCACCCACCATGTCTGCGTGACCGTCGACCCACTCTTGCCCGGAGTGCTACCGCTGCCAAACCTCCAAATTCTCGGACAGCAGGCGGCGGCGGGCGTTGCTGCAGGTATCGCGGCCGACTGGACGCGAGCGCTCACCAAGCGCGAGGCCGAGATCGCGCGCGAGCTTGCACGAGGGACCAAGTCCAAGGCGCTTGCCGCGGAGCTGAAACTGTCCGCGCACACCGTGGTTGAGTACACGCGGCGCATCTACAAGAAGCTCGGCGTGAAAAACCGCGTCCAACTCGCGCGGCGGATCCAGTCGGGGTAATGCGCGCGGGCAGCCGTGGAAGCAGCCGTGGAAGCAGCCATGGAAGCAGCCATGGAAGCAGTTGGGAATGGCCAGTCTGTCCCCCGCGTTTGCTACAGCAATGCCCGATCTTCAGAGTCGTCCGATTTCCGCACGGATCGCGCTTTGGAAGCTGCGGTTCGATCGCATAGTTGCTGCTCGTCGCGACTGAACCTGCTTGTCCCACCATCCTTGTCCCACCATCGAAAGCTTGTCCTTCATTGAACTCCATCCGAATCGTCCGGGACTCTGGCGTCGTCGCCTTTGCTGTACTTGCTGTTGGCTCGGCTTTGGCGTGCCCAGTTTCGCCGTCCGCGCCGGGTGACGCCGCCTCGCCGCCGAACATCCTCGTGATTGTGCTCGACGACATCGGCATCGACCAGATGTCGTTCCCCCCGTACAACTGGAACGCAGCACCCGAGGCGCCTGCGATGCCCGTGCTGGCGGAGATCGCGTCGAAGGCCGTCAGCTTCCGCAACTTCTGGGCGACGCCAGAGTGCTCGCCCTCGCGCGCGGCGATGCTCACTGGGCGCCATTCCTTTCGAACCGGCGTCGTGACGGCGATCACCG
>QWPT01000078.1 GCA_003671075.1 Planctomycetota bacterium | reverse complement strand
AGGAGCCGCTTTCGTTGCGATCGTTGGAGCGCGCGCCATGACTTCATGGTGCGATACGAGCACAGCGCCGGCGTGAGCGCCCATCCGAAGACGAGCTCCGCCCACGCGTACGCCACCCGCAGCGCGCTGCCGGTGCGCGACCTTTTGGCCGCCGCCGAGTTCATCCACCGACTGTGGCGTTCAATGCCTCGCCTCCCTGCGCGCGACGGCAGCGGATGCAACGATGGCCGCGCTAGGCCGCGCTGTCCCAAACTGAAAGCAGGATCGTTTAAGGTGCTGGTCGTCGTATCGTGCAACTCCCGCACGCGAACTGAGGAACCCCGATGCTCAAGACCAAGCAAGACAACAAACTCTGGATGGTCAGCCAGCCTGATCACAGCCAGCTCGCGGGGTTCTTCGCCGCGCACTGGGGCAACAGTCTGTTTGCGCAGCCAGGGTCGTTCGCCACGCCCGTGCCCGTTGCCGACCCCGCGCGCCTGCGCGACGAGACCGTGCTCGCCATCGCCGAACACGACAACGGCTGGTGGGAGTGGGAGGCGATTCCCGACCTCTCCGCCGACGATGGTTTCCCCGCGAACCTCGGCGAGGTGCTCACGAATCAGCAGGCGGGCATGGAGCGCTGGCGCATCGGACTCAAGCGCTTTGCGCGCAATCCGATGGTGAACCTGCTCATCTCGAGCCACGCCTACGCGCTCTACGCCGCGCGCGCGCTCGTGCATCCCGATCCCGCGTTCACGCATCCGCTCTTTTGGAAGGGCGCGCCGGAGAAGCTTTATCCCGGCACCAACGAAGCGCCGCTCGCGTTCATGGCCGACCTCGAGAAGATGCAGAAGGGGTGGATCGACCAGCTGCGCGCCGATCCCGCGACGGCCGCGTGGGTCGAGCCCGCGACGCTCGCGCCGCTCCAGCGGCTCATCCAACTGTGCGACGGCATTTCGCTGTGGCTGTGCGGCTCGCTGATTCCGCCGGTCACCGGTGTCGCGCGCGGCATCGGCGAGGACACGATTGAGCTCCATGATGTCCCGCGCCGCGCGTGGACCGACCGCGTCACGATCACCGTCACGCCGCTCGGCGGCCGCCGCGTGAAGTTCGATCCGTATCCGTTCGACATCGATCCGCTGCCGGTTGTGCTGCCCGCGCGCATCGTCGAGTTGCCCGCGGAAAAGCCCGCGAACTTCCAGACTTGGTGGCACGCGCGCGTTCCGCAGCGGGTGGAGTTCACGATGGTGTCGGGGAAGTAGCGCCGCGTCGTGAGAACCCGCGTCGCGTCGTGAGAACCCGCACCGGCTGTGGATGTCGTTCGAGCAGCGCGTGAACTCCGCGATGAAATGCGGCGAGTTGCCGCGCCACTGGTTGTACTCCTCGAGGCCGAGGCCGATCGAAACGAGGAACTCCTGCGTCTCGAGGCCGTCGAGGAAAGCGCGGATCTCCGCCTCGTCGCGGACCTCGGGCGCGTGGCCGCCGAGCGCGAGGGCTAGAAGCAGCGGGGCGGAAGTCTTCGTGGCAAATGGCTTCGTGAATTGGAGCGTGTTCTGTACTGTGGACCCCGCAGTGCGTTCGTTCGCGCGCGGGGCGACAAGCATGCGGCTGCGCGCGCCACCGATAAGCAAAGTTCGGGCTCGAGTTTCTTCGACTGCCGCCGAATCAATGGTGAATCCCGCGCTTATCCAAGTAGGATGCGCGCGCGTATGCGCCACCATTTTCTTCACCATCTTGCTGACCATCTTGCTCAGCAGCTTCCTCTGCAACTTCGCGCGCTCGCCGCCGTCTCCGCCGTCGCAATGGCAACCGCGTGCACGCAGGCCGCGGAGCTCTTCCTGCTCGGCGCGGTTCAGCAGTCGTGGGGTGAGGACTGCAGCGCCGACGGCACCATCGTCGTCGGTCGCGATCTGAGCGGACCGTGGTACTGGACGCGCGAGTCGTGGGTCGTGCCGCTGAACGGCGTGGCGATCCCCGCCGGCGGACAGGCGCGCGTGACCGCCGATGGGCACACGCTTCTCTGCCAGGCGTTCGACCCCGCCACCGCGCGCACCGAGGTCATGTTCCTCGACATCCCGACGCTCGCGGTGAGCCCGATCGGACCTTGCGGCCTCAACTGCGAAATCCGCCCCAGCACTGCGTGGGATATGACGCGCGACGGGAACACGGTCGTTGGTCTCGGCAGTGGCAACGGCGGCTCGTATGCGTTCGGTTGGTCCGCACCCGCTGCCAGCGCTCGGAACCTCGGCTCGCTCTACTTCTACAAGCCGTCGCGTGCGAACGCGGTCAGCGATGATGCAAGCGTGATCGCGGGCTGGAACGACGACTACAGCGGCTTCCGCCAAGCGGCGGTTTGGCGCCGCAACGCAAAGGGCGTGTACGCGCAGCAGAACCTCACGACGGTGGTGAACGGCTTCACGGTCAAGCTCCGCGAGGCGGTGTCGTTGAGCGGCGACGGGTCGTGGGCGTACGGCCTCGGCAGCGCCGGCATCGACTCGGGCGCGCCGTGGCGTTGGAGCGTGGCCACCGGATACCAGCCGATCCTGCCCAATCCGATGGGCGAAGCGATTGGCTCGGTCGTTTCGGCCAATCACGACGGATCGATGTTGCTCGCGTACTTCGGCGCGGGCGCGGCGCTCGGCGAAGGCTATGTGTGGCTCGCCGACCGAGGCTGGCTCACGCTCGAAAGCTACGCCACCGAGCGCGGCGTTGCGATCCCCGCCGGCGTGCACCTCGCGCTTCCGCTCAACATGAGCGAGGACGGCCTCACCATCGTCGGCACCGCGCGCGGGAACTTTGGCATGTCGCCCTTCGTGCTCGATCTGCGCGTTGTGGTGGACTGCGTCGCCGACCTCAATCATGATGGCTTCGTGAGCGCACCCGACATGGCTGAACTTCTCAGCGACTGGGGTCTCGACACGCCGGCTGATCTCACCGGCGACCACACGGTCAACGCCCTCGACATGGCGGTGATGCTGAGCGCGTGGGGCGCGTGTCCGTGAAGTAGGCGGTGGCGCGGAAGTTGCGTTAGACTCGAAGGATGCTCTCGTTCCGATCGTCGCTTGCCGTTCTGCTCTTCGCTTCATCCACTCTGCTCGCATCTTGCGGCCGAACTCGTGAGGTCGCCACCGATTCGCAGATGACGCGCGAACGGCAGGATCGGACCAACGAGTATCGATCCGAAGGTCGTAAATCGCTGATGGGCCTGATGGATCGCACCGCCAGCGCCGACCAGACCGGCCGCACGCTCGACATTCTCGTTCTCTCCGGCGGCGGCGACTTCGGCGCGTTCGGTGCCGGCATCCTCGGTGGTTGGTCGCAAGTGAAGGGCGAAGGCGCGATGCCGACTTTCGATGTCGTCACCGGCGTAAGCGCGGGCGCGCTGATCGCGCCGTTCGCGTTCCTCGGCCAGAAGGAAGATCTGGAGATGGTCGAGTCGCTGTTCCGCGATCCCAAGCCCGACTGGATCAAGGCGCGCGGGCTTCTCGGGTTTCTCCCCGACAACGAAAGCCTCGCCGAACTTCCCGGCCTCGAGCGCGAGCTCAAGGCGGCCGTCGACGACGCGCGTATCAGCCGCATCGTCGATGAAGGAAAGAAGGGTCGTCGACTCTTCGTCAACACCACCGACCTCGATCTCGGCGGCGCCCGTCCCTTCGAACTCACCACCGCCGCAAGCAACGCGATGGAAACCGGTAGCTCCGAGCGCTTTCACAACATTCTGCTCGCTTCCGCCGGCATTCCCGGCGCGTTCCCCTCGCGCGAGATCGACGGCATTCTCTATGTCGACGGTGGCGTGAGTTCAAACATCCTTTACGGCGCATGGGGAACCCGCGAGGAGTCCTTCGCCTATCAGTTCGCCAAGCGATATCCCGATCAGCCCAAGCCGCGCATCCGCTACTGGGTCATCCTCAACAACCAAGCGCAAACGCCGCCCAAGACGGTGCAGCCTGGTTGGATTTCGGTGGTGGGTCGAAGCGTTGAGATCGCAATCCGGTCGTCGACGATCACTTCGCTGCGTCACCTGTTTACTTTCACCGAACTCGTGACACTTCGCGGCGATGCCGATATCGAAGTGCGCTGGCTGGCCATTCCCGATGATTGGCGACCGGCCACCGAAGGCGTCTTCGTGAAGGAAACGATGAACAATCTCGCGGACATCGGTCGCAAGTTCGGCAGCGATCCGAGCAGCTGGCGGCGCGATGTCCCGTAAGGTTTGACGCAAAAAGCAGGGTTCGTCCAATTGGATGATGAAGTTCCCGCCGTTGTGTACTAGGCTCAGCGAATGCCGTCTCGCCGCTCGCTCGCGCTGCTTCTTCCGCTGGGTCCATCCGCCGCTTTTGCCGCCGCTTTTGCCTCCGTTTTCGCCGCGGTATTCTCCACGGTCCTCTGCGCCGCGCCGCTGCCGCCCATCGTGCGCGCGCCTGCCGACGAGGTCATCTACCAGATCATGCCCATCGCCTGGCGCGACTCGGACCTCGACACGACCGGCTCGGTGCAGTCGCGTTTTGGCGACTTCGGCGGACTCGCAGCGACTGAAAGCCTCGACTACCTGCAGTACCTCGGCGTCACGATGGTCTATCTGCAGCCGATCTTTCCCTCGGCCGCCTATCACGGTTATCAACACGGCGCGCCCGACACGCTCAATCCGAAGTTCGGCAGCGAGGCGCAGTTTCTCGCCTTCGTAAACGCTGCCCACGCGCGCGGCATCAAGGTCATCCTCGACTTCGTCGCCTACGGCATCAGCCACAACTCGGTGTATTTCGCATCGGCGTTCCAGAATCCAGCGAGCACCTACGACACTTGGCTCGCGTTCACCAACACGCCGAACACGAGTTATGTCGGCTACACCTTCAACACCTGGAGCGGCGCGCAAGTCGGTTTCATCCATTGGAATCTCGACAATGCCAGCACCGTTTCCGCCATCACCAATTGGGCCAAGAAGTGGCTTGATCCCAACGGCGACGGCGATGTCTCCGATGGTGTTGACGGGTTTCGCCTCGATCACGCGTGGGCCAGCGGCGGCGAGGGGTGGGGCGCCGACATCGACTTCTGGAATCAGTGGTGTTCATCGCTGCGCGCGCTTCGCCCCGATGTATTCATCTTCTGCGAGCCGTCGGACTGGGGAAACTATGGCACCGACCTGCTCGCGCCCAACGCCTTCGGTGGCGTCATCACCAAGCCGTGGCAGTTCGCTTCACGCGACGCGGTCAACCTTCGAAACGCGGCTGGTCTCTACAGCTCGATGTCGACGACATATGCCGCAATTCCCGCAGGAAAAATCGCCATCGCCCAGATGAGCGACCACGACTCCGACCGCCTCGCCTCGATCTTCGCCAGCAACAACGCGCGCCAAAAAGTCGCCGCCGCCGTGCTCTTCACCCAGCCATTCGCGCCCAACATCTACTACGGCGACGAGATCGGCATGAGGGGAACCAAGGCCGCCACTGGCACCGACGCCGACGACATTCCCATGCGCGAGCCGTTCAAGTGGAAGGCCGTTGCCGGCGCGCCGATGACGAACTTTCCGGCGGTCACCGCGGGTACGGCGGCGCCGACTTTCGCGGTCAACAACGACGGACGCAGCGTCGAGGAGCAGAAGGGCGTGGCCGGCTCGCTGCTTGAAACCTACAAGTCGCTGATCGCCGTCCGCAAGGGTTCGATCGCCTTGCGCCGCGGCGCGTATGCCCCGGTCGCGTGTCCCAACGGCGGGATCTACGCGTTCGTTCGCCACGACGCCGCCGAAACGGTGCTGGTCGCCATCAATCTCAACTCGGCCGCAACCACCAGCACGCTTGATCTCAGCGCGTTCACCGTGCCCGCAACTGGCGCAACGCCGATCAGTTTGGAGAACGGCGCGAGCCTTCCCCTGATCACCACAACCAACAAGTCCGCGTATCCGATCACCATCGCCGCACGCGGTTGGATCATCGCGCGCGCCGCACTCGCTGCGCCCATCGTGGTGAGCCACGCCGACATCGACGGCCGAAACCTCGCCTTTGACGCAGGAATGCAGGCATTGCGCGCCACCCAAGGCTGCGTCTCCAGCTTCAGCGACAACACCGGCGAACTCGACCAACTCTTCGCGCGCGCCGATGGCGACGCGCTGCGCATCTCCATCAGCGGCAACCTTCCGCAGGACGGCACTGCGCTCAACATCTTCATCGATGTGAATCCGGGCACCGCCGCTGGGCAGAACCGCCTCGTCACCGCGCATCTTCCCTCGCCGCCGAGCGGACTCGCGCTGCTCGACGCCACCGTGTTCGACGCGGGTTTCGCGCCCGACTCGTTGTTCTATGTGAACACCGTCGGCGGGCTCGTCTATGTCGATCAGGTAACGCTGGCGACTTCGCCCACGCTCGCCACCAAAGACTATCGCGGCAATGTCGGCCTCAACTCCGGCCGCGGCATTCTTTCGGGCGGCGCGAATCCGAACGGGATCGAGGTTGCCTTCGATGACACCAACACCGCCGGCATCACCGCGTCGAGTGTGAAATCCGCCGCCACCGCAACCACGGGAGTCGAGATGCGCGTGCCTTTCGCCGACCTCGGACTTCCCGCTGGTTTCCGCGGACAAATCGCTGTTGTCGCCTGCATCGAGCGCACCAACGGCGTGCTCACCAATCAGTGGCTTCCGAGTGTTGCCGCCGGCAGCGCCGATCTGGGACTCGCGCCCAACCTCGCCCTCGCGGCCGGTCAGCAGTTCGCCACGCTCTTCATCGGCACGCTCGGCGACATCGACGGTAACGGTGTCGTCGGAGGCACCGATCTCGCCATCCTGTTGGCGACCTGGGGGCAGACGAGTGCGAACTCCGGCTTTCTGGCCAGCGACATCAATCGCGACGGAGTGGTCGACGCGTCGGATCTCGGAATCGTCCTCGGCAACTGGGGCTGACGCGCGACAAGGTTTGCGCGGCTGATTCAGCCCGTTTGCGCAGTCTGCGCCAGCATCCGCGCCAGAGCGTCGAAGGTGTCGGCCCATCCGCGCGCATGTTCTTCGCGCGCGCTTTCGCCGGGCACGCCTTCGTGGGTGTACTCCACCATCGTTCCTTCGGCGCACGCGCGGAAGTTCACCGTCACGCGCTCATCGTCGGATTCGTAACCCATCGGCGCGTCCCAACGCACATCGTGGACGATGCACCGCAACGGTTCGATCGACGAAGAGGTGCCTGCATAGGCCCAGTTCGTGCCAATGGCGCGGGGAAAATGTGTTCGATTCGAATGCGGTCCGTCGTCATCGGTGCTCCGTTGGCGCGGCGGTCGGCGGGCCGACTCGTGGCCTCCGCGAGAGAGTACATGCCTGTCCCGTATTCATCCCTCATGGAGCCGCCTACATCCATCGATCCAACGCGCATACATTTCCGAGTCTCGTTGGGGCCAATTCCGATGCGAGTACCGAGCGATGAACGCATTGACCTCCGTCGACCACTTGCGCCATTTCTCTGCGGTGATGATCGCGCGAGATGCAACGGCACTCTTCATGAACGACCCGTATCGCAACCATCGCAACCTCTTCGCCCGGGGAGCGTGATGAACCGCCCGCCGCGTTGCAAGCAAGAATCCGCGCCGAAGGTCGACGCAGGTCACGCTCCATGAAGGTTCATGAACCCATGACTTTCGCGACCGACTGTGGGCTCGCGGCCTGGTGCGCCTGGCTCGGATATTTGCTCAGCAGCGGGGCTCCTTCGCTGCACCCCGAGGTCATCAACTGGTGGATCGGCGGGTTTGCCGCCACCGCGATCGCCGCTGCAGCAGGGGCCGTGCATCACGGTCTTGGTCACGCGCTTGCGCCCGCGGTGAACCGCGCATGCTGGCGGCTCGCGCTTCTTTCGCTCGTCGCCACCGGACGCTGCTTGGCGCAGGTCGCGGTGCTCACGGCGTTTTCGGGCAACGCGCTCGACAACGCAACGCTGGTTTGCTGGTGCGTGGCCGCGTTCCTCGTCGTCGCGGCGATGCGCACTGATCGATTCGCGGCGGCGATCTGCGCGTACGGTCTCGGCGAGGTCGCGCTGCTGGTCGCCGCATTCGCCATGCGCGCGCATCATCCACCCGGCCATTTGGCCTGGATTGCCGCGGCATTCGTGGCATCCGTCATCGCCGTGGCGGTCCAGCGGTCCCAACGCGGCTTCGGGCAACGCTTCAATCACAACGACATTTACCATGTGATCCAGGCGGCGGCGCTCGGTTTTTTCTACCTCGCCGCCACCGCCTGACGCCGAGCGATCTCGCCGCGGACCGATGGTGAGGGCGCGCCGCCCACGCGCCGCCCACGCGCCGCCCACGCGCCACCCACGCGCCACCCACACGCCGCAACCTCCTCGGCGAAAGTCCGCAACCTGCAGCTGAGCGCCGCGTTTCTCTTGGAATTTCTGCAAGTGCGGTAATCATTCTGGGCAGAGCGCGTTACCAAGCCGCGCGGCATCGCTTGCCGCAGATGTCGACCCAACCAAAGGAACAGCATGACCCAGTCCGTGATCGCCCCAGCGCGCATTTCTGCACCGTCTTGCTCGGCATTCATGTTGGCGTTGGCGATGTTCGTCGGCGTGGTCGCTCCCACCAGCACCGCGCGCGCGCAATGGCACGCTGCGGCCGGAACGACGGGGCTCAACATGCAGTCGTTGCTCTCGCGCAACGGCATAAATTTGGCTGGCGGCGCAACGGGCGCGTACCGATCGCTCGACGCCGCGGCCAGCTTCACTCCCTCCAACTCGGGTAACGATGCGGTCGGCCCTACCCGCGGCTTCACCTTCGACAAAAACTACATCTACACCTGCACCAGTCAGGGCGTGTTCCGCAGCGCCAACAACGGTGTGACCTGGGTCGCCAAAAGCAGCGGACTCACCAGTCTGCTTACCAGCGGGATCTTCCAGGCTCAAACGCACATCTTCGTCGTCGGACCAACCGGCGTCTTTCGCTCCGACAATCAAGGCGATAGTTGGACCGCTGCTGGTCTTGCTGGCGTCGATGTGCGCTGCGTCACCGCGATCGGAACGACGGTGTTCGTCGGGACCAACGGCTCGGGCACCTACAAAAGCACCAATTGGGGCCTGACCTGGACCGCCTCCAACACCGGCCTCACTTCCGCAAACATTCGCGCGATCGAGGCCAAGGGCGACACGCTCTTCGTGGGCGGCCAAATCGGAACCAGCGTCTTTCGCTCCACCGATCTCGGCGCAAGCTGGACGCTGCTCGGCGGCGGATTGGTTACGAGTTCCTATCGCGGATTCGCCAACGACGGCCGCATCATCGTTGCGGGTTCATTCGGAGCGGGCGTGTTTTACTCCGTCAACAACGGCGCCCGCTGGACTGCCATCAACACCGGGCTCACCGACCTGAGCATCTTTGATCTCGACATCAACGATGGATACATCGTGGCCGCGACCAACACCCAGGGCGTCTTCCGCTTTGCGTTGTCGAATCTCGTCGACCTCGACGGTGATCACTGCATCGGCGCTACTGACCTGTCGATCTTCCTCGGAGCATGGGGCCCGTGCACCAACTGCGCGGCCGACTTCGACGGCGATGGCACCGTTGGCGCGATAGATCTCGCCATGCTTCTCTCGTACTGGGGCTCGTGCGGCTAAATCGCAGCGCGCTTCGCATCAATGCTCACATAGACGAGAGTCTGATTGAGCAGCTGATACGCGATCTCGCCGAAGGTGATCGGCCCCTGGATGTGACCCGTCTTCTTGCCCTCGAGTTCCGAATAGAGGAAGTTGAGGATGCAGTTGCACGAGAACGCGCAGTGCCGCGCGTTGACCGGGATCCGATGCTGGAACTCGCTCACATAGTCCTTCACCGGCTTGGCGATGCGGTACTCAACATCGCTGAACACCGGCGCGTAGAAGGTGACTTCGCCCTTTGCGGCATCGACCGCCTGAAAACTAATGTTGACCATCGCACCGCAGTAGTCGGCAACGAGCGGTTGCTTGGTGTCGATGCCATTTTCGGTGAGATAGGTGGCGAGATTCTGCCGCTTGCCGCCGATCGTGCACTCGCCGGCGCTAAAGCCAGTCGCGTCGAACATGATCGTGGGGCCGTCGCCCGGAGTGAACAGGTTGACGATGTGCACGGTCGCGATCTTGTCCGCGGGCAGCGAGCAATGCATCACCACCGCCTCTTCTTCATGGGACGAACCCGGAGTAGCCGCAGCCGACGCATCGCCGTGCGTTCCATCGAACGTCGCGGCTCGGGCGGTGGCGAGATCGCCGAGGTGTACGCCGGAAATCCAGCCGACGAGCGGCGTGCCGAAGATGCCTGGAATATCAGGTGCCTGTCGAGCAAACTCAAGGTGCGCCTCGCTCGAAGCAGGAACGATGATGAAGCTCAACCCGCCCTTGAACGCATCCTTCGTAAGGTTCATCAGGTCGCTCGCGCGGTAACGACAAATGCGCACCTCGCCGATTTCCTTAGGCAACTCGGTTACGAAGACCTCATCGCGCGTGACGCAACCGCCTCGCTCGGACATGAAGTAGGGAATCGTTCCGCCGATCCACTGACCCTGGGGCAAACTGGTGAGCAGATCGCGGTCGCCCGCAATCAAGAGCTTCTTGCCAGAGTGAATGAGTTCAGCGGCGCGAGTGGTGGTGGTAAGCATGGATGCGTGTTTCGATCTTAATGCGTGGCTTAGCCAAAGTACGCGTTTAACTCAGGGCCGACTACAGCTTGGTATTCGCTGCAGAACGCGTACAACTCGTCGACCGCGGTTGGAACCTTCGACGGATCACGGGCGCAAACGCGATTCAGTCGCGAAGTCAACATGCTCAGCGGAACGGTAGTGAAGGTGGCTTTTTTGTCGCCAGTCACCAACCCCTTCCAGCGTGGATCAGATTTTAGGGGGAGCGCCATAGGTTTCCTCTGAGTCCGGGGCAATAGGTCGAACGGTGACTGTACAACCGTGGTGAATTTTTGGTGAGTTTCTTGGATACGGGGCCCAAAATATCGCGCATCGGCGAGTTTCGAAGTTGGCCATCGTGAGCATCTTGTTGCCAGGCCGCAGCCCTTCGGCAGCGACGGCGGCTACGCTTGCATCATGGTGAAAAACGCCAATTTCAAGCCCATCGCAGCGAGTATGCGCTCGTCGCGTTTTGTCTTGTCGATGCACATTGCGCATGGTCCGAAGTCTCCCACGCAGGTCGCCGCGTGCATCGGAGTTTCCCGTGGCGAGTTTTGAGCCGCGCGTTGCGCTGAGCTTTGAGCCGCGCGTCGCGCTGGGTCCTCGCATCTTGTTCCTCTGCACAGGAAACTCCTGTCGCAGCCAAATGGCTGAAGGTTGGGCTCGCGCGCTCATCAACGATCGCATCGAGGCTCACTCTGCTGGCACCAACCCGCAGGGGCTGCATCCGCTTGCCGTTCGTGCGATGGCCGAGGTCGGCGTCGACATCTCGCATCACCTGTCCAAGCGCCCCGAGACCATTGGTGGGCAGTTCGATGTTGTTGTCACCGTGTGCGACGCTGCACGGGAATCGTGCCCAGTCTTCGCAGGCGCACGGGTTCTGAGCGCCAGTTTCGACGACCCGCCGCACCTCGCGAAGGGCGCCGCAAACGTCGACGAAGCCATGCCGCACTTCCGCCGCGTCCGTGACGAAATCCGTTCTTTCATCGAGCAACTTCCCGCAGTCCTCGCGACTATGCCCGCGCCTACAACTATCAAGAGCCAACCATGAGCACCGACAAGAATCAATCCTGCTGCGGTCCGAACAACGGTCCTGACTGCTGCAGTCCGACCACGACCGACGCCGCCCGCAATGACACCGTTCGTGGTCAGGTGCGCGAGGGTTACGCACGCATCGCGCAGACCGGCTCGTGGTCGGCGCTTCAGACTGGCCCCGATTCATCGTGCGGCTGTAGTACCGCCGGCGGAGGCTGCTGTGGTCTGGCCACCTTTACTCCCGAGCAACTCGCCGCAGCAATCGGCTACACCCAGGGCGAGCTCGCCGTCGCGCCGGAAGGGGCGAACATGGGGCTTTCTTGCGGCAATCCCACCGCGATCGCTTCGCTGCGCCCAGGCGAAATCGTTCTTGACCTCGGCGCCGGCGGCGGCTTCGACTGCTTCATCGCCGGTGCCAAGGTTGGCGCAACTGGCAAGGTGATCGGCGTTGACATGACGCCGGAAATGGTGACCAAGGCGCGCCGCAATGTCGACTCATATGTCGGGCGAACCGGCTACTCCAATGTCGAGTTTCGGCTTGGTGAGATTGAGAATCTTCCCGTCGCCGATGCCAGCGTCGATGTTGTGATTTCCAACTGCGTGCTCAACCTGTCGCCGGATAAGCCGCGCGTTTGGGCCGAAATCGCCCGCGTTCTCAAGCCCGGCGGCCGCGTGGCCGTGTCGGATCTCGCGTTGCTCAAGCCGCTGCCCGACGCGGTGCAACAGGATCTCGAGGCGCTCGTGGGCTGCGTTGCCGGCGCGGTGCTGGTCGAGGACACCCGCGCGCAGGCAACGGCCGTGGGTCTGGTGAACCTGGTGCTCAACTCCAAGCCGCAATACATCGACGCGATGATGAACTGGGAAGACCCGCTCTATCGCAAGATCGTCGACGCGCTTCCTGCCAACAGCAAGCCCAGCGACTACATCACCAGCCTCGATGTCACGGCGGCGAAGCGGAGCTGATCGCCCCTCATCACGAGGGCTTCGTTTCACCCTTCACGATAAACGGACGGCACTCTGCTTCGCACCACAGCTTGTAAACGTTGAGAACGTTCGGACGAATTCCCGTAACGGGGACTTTGAGAAATCCGTTCCGTTGTGCGGCCTCGAAAAGAATTCGTTCCCTCTGCGTCAGCCGGTGTCCCACACTGCGACTACCGATCTTCGCTTGGGTGGGTTGACCACGACTCAGCCGTTCTACATCATTTTTATTTGGTCGAGGCATAGCGTGATCTCCTCTCCCTGGGCAGGCGGCGCGAGGCTTGGGACCCCCCAAAGCGTGGCAATCGAGTAGCAATCGAGTAGGCAATCGAGGACAGGCACAATTGCCGCGTTAGAGGAACTTCGCGAACGGGTGAAACCTGAGGCGATTGTTTGGATCCGTTCTCTTCTTCAGTGTCATCACGATTTGCGCCATCGCCTCCGTGCCGAAGATCACCGACGACGATGCCGAACGATCCACATCATCAGGCTGCGAATGTGTGCCGCTGAAGTCGACTGCCAGACCTTCGACTTCTCGCGCCTGGTCAACGACAAGGTTGGTGAGGTCGACAATAGCCTGACGCTCGTCGCCGGTCTTGTCTTTGGCGTCGTACTGCGTGATGAGATCGACAAAGAATGTGTGATGACAATTGCCAGTGGGGATTCTTGTTCCTGACAGCGCCGCGCCTCCGAGGGATCGAATCTCGACGAGCGAAAACGCTGCTTCGTTGAGTGGCGCTTGGGCAACGACGGTGTTGCACACGAAGTCAAGGATTCTGTCGTCGGGAATGCCCGTGGTTCCCATGC
>QWPT01000077.1 GCA_003671075.1 Planctomycetota bacterium | reverse complement strand
CTTTCGAGATCATCAGGTGTTAGCCACCGTTTCCGATGGTTATCCCTGACTCCGGGGTACGTAGGAATCTATTCCTCGCCCTTTCGCCACTCGTGTATTGCTACACGCGTTCGACTTGCATGTTTTAGCCATGCCGCCAGCGTTCAATCTGAGCCAGGATCAAACTCTTCAATAAGTTTTAAGCAGCTTACGCTGCGTATCCGTTGAAGGTTTGCCCGGCCAAACCGACACAACTCTTTAGCTGTGCCGGCCGGTCGTCTCTCATTTCCATTCTGAGAGTGGTGGACGGCAAATCCACCGATTTCTGATGAACATCACTACCAGCGAGGACACGATTTGCATCGCGCCTCGTCTGACAGAGATCTTGGAATTGATCATTGTCTTTGGCATCACGAAGGATGTTCATCTGCCGTCACCGAAGTGACAGCCAAATAGCGCTTCAGATGATGGCCGTGACCATCATCCTGCGCGAAACATCCTCGCGGCATTCCAACTGCTGACTTGTCAAAGAGAAGCGCGGTTCGCACCGCGACCCGAAACTGAATCAGTCTCGGGTCGGGGATCTTAGCGAAAGCCAAGACGCTGTCAACCCCCTTGGGCGCGTCGGTGTCGGTGATTTTGCGAGGTTTTCAGGAGCGTTCCGCCACGCGCCCGAGAACCACTTCAAATCGTCGATTTGGCGTCCGAGAATATAGGTTATTCAGACACGACGAGAACTTCCGCTATCCGGCTCAAGAAAGATACCACATTCTCGGACGATCCTGGGCCATGTTTCAGAACTTATCCACATCCTCAAACGCCATTTACTGTCGAAGCATGGCGTTGCGCCGTGGAGGATCCGCGGCAGCGCACACCGCGAGGGTGACATCGGTGGCTCCCTGCTGCTTGAGTGCCCTAGCGACTTCCCGCAAGGTGCTACCAGTGGTCCGGACATCGTCGACCACCAATACATGGCGTTGATTCCTATCCAAAGTCTGACGGCGGCACAGAAACCGATCCTGGTTGCCCGATCTCGAGTCGCGCGAGGAACCAGTTTGCCGCAAGGCAAGACGCGCCCTCAGCGGCGACGCCATGGGAAGCCCCGTGAGACGCGCAACCTCTTCCGCAATGATTTGGCAATGGTCGATTCCGCGGAGCATTCTGCGAGCCCAGTGCACAGGAACCGCTACGACCACATCAGGACGCGCGAGTTTGCCTTCAGTGAGCGCGTCAACGACCTGCATCCCGAGTTCACGGCCGAGCGTGATGCCCATATCTCGCCAAGCTCTTTGCTTGATCGCTGGAACCCATTGAGAGAGCGGCGGTGCGTAGCGACCGAGTCTCACCGTTGCGCGGAATGCAACACCGTGAATTCCCAGCGACCGATCGCGGCATTCCGCGCATCCCCGCTCGAGATCTTCAAACGGCGCGCGCGTGGTAGCGCAGCGCCAGCAGTAGGCGTTGATTTCATCACGCTTCCATTGGGCGTCGGCGATGAGCCCTGCAGCCGATGGCATGCGATGGCCGAGCATCGATGCTTCGAGCCAACCGAGCATGGATGCTTTTCTCTGCACGCGCACGCGACGGCGCATGTCCTTCGCCTGAGTTTGCACATCACGCATCGCGCGGGCGAGTTCGCGCGCTCGAGACTGTCCCCCGACATCTTTTTTCGATTCCCGCATGTCCACCTCCTGGGTTTTTGATCTGCGCGACGCTACCACCCGCGACGGCCGCTTCGGAAAATCTGCATGTTTTGCAGCCATTCCACAAAAAACACGGAGCGCCGTTACGCCCCGTGTGGGATAGCTCACTGCGAACACTTCGGAATCACTTCATCATTTTGCGAAGCACCGTGTTCAGGATTCCGCCATTGCGGTAGTACTCGACCTCGACTGGAGTATCGATTCGACAACGGGTGGCGAACTCAATCTTCGTGGCGTCGGGGCGTGTGGCCACCACCTGAATGAGTTGTCGCGCCTTCAGGTCGGTCGGAATGTTCACACTGAAAGTCTCATCGCCGCGAAGCGCGAGGGTTTCGCGCGTTTGACCTTCCAGGAATGTCAACGGCAGAACGCCCATGCCAACTAGGTTCGAACGATGGATGCGTTCGTAGCTCTCGGCGATGACGACCTTGACGCCGAGCAAAAGCGTGCCCTTCGCCGCCCAATCGCGCGACGAGCCCATGCCGTAGTCCTTCCCTGCAAGAACAACCAGCGGAATGTTCTTCGCCTTGTAGTTCATGCTCGCGTCAAAGATCGGCTTCACCACGCCGTCGGTAAAGTCCATCGTCACGCCGCCAGTGGTTCCGGGTGCAAGCTCATTCTTGATGCGCGTGTTGGCGAAAGTTCCGCGCGTCATGACGCGATCGTTGCCACGACGCGAGCCGTAGCTGTTGAACATGGCCGGAGCCACGCCGTGTTCGATGAGAAACTTGCCTGCCGGACCATCCTTCTTGATGTCACCTGCCGGAGAGATGTGGTCGGTCGTCACCGAGTCGCCCAACTTCGCAAGACAGCGCGCGCCCGAAACCGACGCAATGATCCCGGGCTCCCTCTTCATCTCAACGAAGAATGGCGGCTCTTGGATGTAAGTCGACTTCGCGTTCCAGTCGTACATCTCGCCTGCGCCAGTCGCGATCTTCTGCCAGTCAGAGGATCCCTTGAAAACATCGGCGTATTCCCGCTCAAACTGGGCGCGGGTCACGAACTGGTGCACCGCGTCTTCGACTTCCTTGGCGGTGGGCCAAATGTCCTTGAGGTACACCGGCTTGCCGCCCTTGGTCGTTGCCAGCGGATCCTTCTGCAGGTCGATGTCAATGGTGCCCGCAATCGCGTACGCGACGCACAGCGGCGGCGAGGCGAGGTAGTTCGCCTTGACATCTTGGTGAACACGGGCCTCGAAGTTTCGATTGCCGGAGAGAACGCTGGCGACGGCGAGATCGCCTTCCTTGATCGCGCGTCCGATGTGTTCGGGCAGCGGACCCGAATTGCCGATGCAGGTTGTGCAGCCATATCCGACGGTGTTGAAACCGAGCGCATCGAGCGACTTGGTCAAACCCGCGGCGTTCAGATACTCAGTGACGACCTTTGATCCGGGCGCAAGCGATGTCTTGACCCACGGCTTGCGGGTCAAACCGAGCGCTGCGGCCTTCTGTGCGACCAGGCCGGCGGCGATCATGACGCTTGGGTTCGAGGTGTTCGTGCAACTGGTGAGCGCTGCAATGACCACCGCGCCGTGCTTCAACTGGTACTCGTTGCCATCGGAATCGCGCACGCTGACACCATCGACCGAGGTCATGGTGGTGGCATTCGGGGTCGCAGCGGTTGCGCCCTTGTTGTAAAGCTTGCCGAGATCCCGGCGCCAGGATGTTTGCATCTCTGTCAGCGCGACGCGATCCTGGGGCCGCGAAGGCCCGGCCAATGACGGCACGATCGTCGAGAGGTCGAGCGTGATTTCGCTCGAATACACGACCTTCGAATCGTCTTCGCGCCAGAAGCCGTTGAGTTTGGCGTAGGCCTCAACTGTCTTGACCAGCGCCTCGGGACGACTGGAAAGGCGCAGATATGCGAGCGTTTGTTCATCGACGGGAAAGAAGCCCACGGTCGCGCCGTACTCGGGTGCCATGTTGGCGATGGTGGCGCGGTTGGCCAGCGGCATGTCGGCGAGGCCGGGGCCGAAGAACTCGACGAACTTGTTCACCACGCCGTGCTTTCGCAGCATTTCGGTGGCGCGCAGCACAAGATCGGTCGCAGTGACGCCCTCGGGCAACCTTCCCACGAGCTTCACGCCCACGACTTCGGGAATCAGCATGTAGATCGGCTGGCCGAGCATCACTGCCTCGGCCTCAATACCGCCCACGCCCCAGCCGACGACGCCCAGGCCGTTGATCATGGTGGTGTGCGAGTCGGTTCCTACCAGCGAATCGGGGTAAAGGACGCCATCTTTCTCCCACACAACCTTGGCAAGAAACTCGAGATTGACCTGGTGAACGATACCGGTGGCTGGGGGAACCACGGAGAAGTTCGAGAACGCTCCTTGGCCCCACTTCAGGAACTCGTAGCGCTCCATGTTGCGCTCGAATTCCTTCTCGCCGTTGATGGTGAGCGCGATGCCGGATGCGAACGCGTCGACCTGCACCGAGTGATCGATGACGAGGTCGCAGGGAACGAGCGGATTGACTTTCTTCGGGTCTCCGCCGAGGCGCTTCATCGCCGCGCGCATAGCGGCGAGGTCGACAACGCAAGGAACTCCCGTGAAATCCTGCAGAACAACGCGGCCGGGCATGAACGGAATTTCGTTCTCGCCGACGCTCTTCGCGTCGTAACTCATGAGCGCCTTGAGGTGCTCTTCGGTGACGATGAAGTCGTCGTAGTTGCGCAGACAACTTTCAAGGAGCACGCGGATCGAGATCGGGAGCTTCTTGTAGTCGCCGAATTGCGCGAGCGCATCGAGGCGGTAGTAATGCTTGGTTCCGTAGGCGGTTTCGAGCGCGGTGCGCGCGCGGTAGCGATCGTTGGTGTTCGTCGTTTGCGTCATGGTCGTATGGTCCTGTACAGGCGAAGCGCCGAGTATAGAGCCGACGACCATGCTCGATCAGGCCGCGTTTTGCAGGCTGTTTCCTTGCGATCGCCGAGGCATCGCCCACGGGAGCGCGAGAAGTGGCGGGATGCCGACCACAATGGAAAGTATGAAAAATCCGCTGTAACCGTACTGCGTGACCAGGAAGCCGCTGACTGCGCCAACGATGGCCCCAGCGAGATACATCAGGCCGGAGAGGATGGCGTATTGGGCGGCCGCGAAGCGCGGTTCGCAGAGCGTCATGAAGTAAGCGACGAATGCCGCGCTCACCAAGCCGTTGCAGAGATTCTCGACAACAACCACGCCCGCAAAAACGGGAATTGACTTGCCCGTCGCGGCCAGGACGAGATATCCGCCGTTGGACGCGACCTGCAGGATTCCAAACACAACAAGCGACCAGAAGAGCCCCCACCGCTTCACGCAGACGCCCCCGACGACTGCGCCGATGATCGTCATGGTGAATCCGAGCAGTTGGCGGATCGTTCCGATTTCCGCTATTTCAAAGCCCATTTCCTGTCTGAGGAAGGGCATGGTCATTTTGTTGCCGAGTAGGTCGGGCAAGCGGAACAGCAGCGCAACGAAGAACACAATCGCCACGCGCTTTCCCAGCGAGCGCCAGAACGAGATGAATGGTTGGAAGACGGCGGCGGCGAGGGTTTCTGGTCTACGCAGTTGCGACGGCTCTGGCGCGAGCAACGCTCCACCGATGCCCAGAAGCATCGTGCTGCCGCCGACGGCGATTGCCAAGCGCCACGCGAGCGCCCGCGCAACAGGATCGCCGACAGGCCCGAACAGCAACGCGATCTTGGCGTGCAACATGAGCACCGCCGCTCCGATCGAGACGAAAGCGACGCGATAGCCGAGCACAAACGCGCTCGCGGCCGGACCTTCTTCGCCGCCGCTTGCGCTGGCGGTGCGATGGGCGTCGACGGCGGCGTCAAGCGAGGCGGAGAGCACTGCGATGGCGAGACCGGCGATTATGGCTGGGAAAATAGATGAATTTGCATCCATCGGTCCAACCCATGCCAACACGCCGAAGCCGATCGCGAGGAGCGCGCAGAAGAGCGCGATCCATCCGCGCCGCAGTCCAAGCCACGCAAAGCCTGGTGCGGGATAGCGATCGAGCAGCGGCGCCCACAGAAGCTTGAGCCCGTATGGAAGGGTGATGAGCGAGAACAGCCCGATGTCGGTCGGCTTGAATCCGAGATCGGACAGCCACGCCGAAAGCGTGTCGTTCAGCAGCACATTGGGCAAACCGCTCGCGAATCCGAGCACGCCGATGGACAGGACAAGCCGTTGGCGAATACTTGCCATGTTAGATCGTCCCACCCATGGAAATCATGCGCAGATCGAGCTTAGGCCCGGTGACGACATGGCCTGGAGGAACGCTCTTGGTGAGGAACACTCCGCCCGCAACAACGGAGCCCTTGCCGATGACGGTGTCGCCGCCGAGGATGGTCGCGCCGGCGTACACGACGACATCGTCCTCGAGTGTGGGATGGCGCTTGTAGCCACGTCGCATCGAACCATCGGGCTCGCGGTCAAAGTTCTTGGCGCCGAGCGTGACGCCTTGGTAGATGCGGCAACGGTTGCCGATCGTGGCGGTCTCGCCGATCACGACGCCGGTGCCGTGATCGATGAAGAGCGCGTCACCGATGTTTGCCCGCGGATGGATGTCGATTCCTGTTTCGCGGTGCGCGTACTCGGCCATCATGCGCGGCAGAAGCGCAACGCCCAGCGCGTCGAGCTCGTGGGCGAAGCGGTGCACGGTGAGGGCGCGGATGCCGGGGTAGCACACCACGATCTCAAGGTTGTTGCGCGCGGCGGGGTCGCCGTCAAACGCGGCCTTGACATCGGCGTCGAGACGCTCAGAAATGGCTGGAATCATCGCGAAAAACTGGTCCGCGGCGTTCCCGTCATCGTGGCTGGCGCTGGCAGCGAACGCTTCGGCGATGAGTGTGGAAAATCCGCGCATGACTTGCCGCGCGGCGGCGTCGCCTGTTGTGTTTGCTGCGCGCAGTTGCGGAAAGATCAGCGCACGCAGAGCCTCCATGGTCGTCACGAGCCCTTGCTCACTCGGAGGAGCGACGGGCGCGCATCGAGCGGCGAGCGCGGCGAGATGGTTCAGGCGCGCGTCCTGCGTTGCAGCGTTCATCGGGCGCAGGATAACGGGCGGCAAAATGAACGGCGCGCGCGGAATCCGCGCGCGCCGTGATAGAGATCGATTTGTTGCGGCGTGAGTTAGACCTCGCCGGCCGGTGCGCCGCCTGGCGCGCCACCCGCTGCGCCACCGCGACCACCGCGGCGTCCGCCACCTGCGCCGCCTGCGCCACCTTGTCCGCCTGCGCCACCTGCGCCGCCACCCTGACCGCCACGCATATTGCCGAACTGCTGGCGCATGTAGTCACGCACGCCCTGCTGCTCGTCGTCGTCGATCTTGCCGTTCTTGTTCTTGTCAACGGCTTCGAGGAACTGCTTGCGCTGCTCTTCGGGGAGACGCTCGATGAGCGCCTGCGGGTCGAAGTTGCCGCCGCCCTGACCACCGGGACCACCATTGCCACGGCCGCCGCGGCCACGGGGAAGCTTCTCGAACTGATCGGGGGTGAGCAGCGCCTTCAAGCGGTCCTCGTAGCGGGTTCCGAGGTCGTTGCGCTCGTCGTAGACCTTGCGCATCGGGTCCTCACGAGGCTGATCGGCGCCGGGACCCATGTTGCGGGCCATTCCCGCGATGCCCTGGCTCATCATGCTCACGAAACGCTCCCCGTCACGGACGATCTGGTCAGGCTCCTCGGTACGGGAGAGATTCTTCAGACGATCGTTGAGCGGCGTGAGCTCGATGCGGTACGAACCGTAGAGGTCCGTCACGGCCTGAAGCACCGCTGGGTCGAGCCCTTCGATCTTCATCGCCGCTTCGAACATGCTTGCGGTTCCGGTGGCGCGATAGATGCGGTCCCAACCGGACTCGTGGATGGCCTTGTCGAGCGACTTGGACCAAACTGATTCGCCGAGAGCGGCGACCATCGACTTGCGGAACTCCTCATTGACATCGCGCACCGCGGAGCGCAGTTCGGCCTGACGCTTAAAGATGCGGCCAGCGTCGCTTGAATCGGAACTCTGCATCGCCTTGAAGATGCGCGGCATCGACTCCTCGACATAGGTGTTGCGAGCGCGCAGCGTCGAATCGAGACGCGCCTCGTAATCGTTGAAGATGGGCTCGAGCTTGGCGAATTCGGCCGGCGGCATGCGCAGTTCATCGACCACGAAGAAGAGGTTGAGATTCTCGCCAGAGATACGACCGCGCGGAAGGGTCTTCTCGCGGATCAGGAAGCGCTCGAACGCGGGCCAATTGGACAACTGATCGTCGTCGAGGACCGCCTTCATTCCATCGGTGAAACCAGTGCGAAGCAGCGCCTTGCGCGTTTGCCAGGCTTCCATCTTGGTGAGGAGTTCGCCCATGGAGGCCTTCACTTCGGCATCGAGACCGGAAGCCTCAGACTGCTTGGCGAATTCCGCGGTGGCCTTCTGCATGCGCTCGCGGAAGAAGGCGCGGCGCGCATCGTCGTCCATCGGACCGTTGGCGGCTTCGGCGTCCTGCATTTCCTTCTGCATGTTCTGCCAGGTGTCTTGCATCTGCTTCTGACGCTCGGGAGTCATGAAGGACTGCATCATGTTGCGACCGATGTCGGTCATCGAGGTCATGATGGCTTCGCTCTCGGGCTGGAAAGTCGCCTCGTAGTCAACGAAGAGGTTCTCGAGCACGATGCTCTGGTCCTCGGTCAAGGTGAGCTGACGGACGAAGATTGGGACATCGCGGCGCTGAAAGTCAGCTTCGAGGGCTTCGCGAAGGTCTTGCATGCCTCGGCCCATGCCGCCACCCCCGCCGCCACCACGCTGACCGCCGCCGAACATGTTGCCCATGCCGCCACCCATGCCGCCACCACGCTGGCCACCGCCGCGCTGACCGCCACCCTGCTGCGGATTGGTCGGCGGGGTCTGCGCGAGCACGATCGACTCGGTGGCGAAGAGCGTTGTTACGGCGAAGATCGCGCAACGGAGACTGACGGAGGCGAGCTGATTGAGCATGTTTTTGGCTCCAAACTTACGGCGAGCGGCGCGCGGGCGCGACGGCGATCGCCGCGCTGCCACCGCCAAAGATTCCATCTGCGCCCCAGGTAAGGGCGCCGCGCCCAACGACGCAGATCGCGCAGTATGACCGCCCATCGTGCCAATTTCCTGCAACTCGCAAGAAGTCGGCCAAAGTGGGCGCGGATCGACGGTGTCGGTTGGGCGAGTGATACCAGTCCAGATAACGAGTTCGCGCCACGAAACCAATGCCGCTCCTTGGAAGGCACGCCAGTCGAACCGATGGACAAAACAGTACTTGGAGCGTTGCCACGGTGAATGAGAAGCATGCAATCGAACACTCCGCCTCGGCGAGTGGGCAGGTGCGAGTCTTTGTGCTCGATCCTGATCCCTATGCCGCGGCTGCTGTACGGAGTTCGATGGGCGAGCTCGGCTACCCATGCGAAGTGATGGCGACGGTTGATGATGCGATCAATGCCCTTCGATCGGTTGGCGGTGGCGTACTGGTGGCGGACCTCGGCGGTCGTGATCGCGATCTGGTCGACTTGCTTCGCTCGGTTCGTGCCGCGTCACCGCGTTCGGCGGTCATCGCGAGCGGCGCCGACATCACCGCGACTCGCGCGATTGAGTGGATTCGCGCGGGTGCAGCCGATGTGTTGGTCAAGCCGTTTGGCTCGCCAGAACTGGCGCAGGCCGTCGCGCGGGCGACCAATCGCGCCGCCCTTGAAATCGGAGCCGCCCAACCGCCGGCGCCGTCAACGGGCGCAGCGCTCGAATCCGTCATCGGAAGCGATCCCCGTCTAGCGCGCGCGCTTGAACTCGCTCGTGCCGCGAGCCGGGTCCGTTCGACAGTGCTGATTCACGGGGAATCGGGCACGGGCAAGAGCCTCTTGGCGCGCGCGATTCACCGCGCATCGCCCCGTGCAGGGATGCCGTTCATCGAACTCGCCTGTGGATCGATTCCGGAAACGCTGCTGGAAAGCGAGCTGTTTGGCCATGTGAAAGGCGCATTCACTGGTGCGATCGCAGATAAGAAGGGCCGATTTCTTGCCGCCCATGGCGGAACGATCTTTCTCGACGAGATCAATTCGGCGTCGTCGACGATGCAGCTGAAATTGCTGCGCGTGCTGCAGGAACGCAAATTTGAGGCGGTCGGAAGCGACGACACCATCGAAGTTGATGTGCGCGTGATTGTGGCCTCGAACCAGCCACTTGAGCGACTGGTCGAAGATGGCCGTTTCCGCCAGGACCTCTTCTATCGCGTGCATGTGCTGCCGATCGAACTTCCGCCGCTGCGCGATCGACCAAACGACACCATGGTGCTTGCGGAACATTTTCTGCGCGGAAAGACCGCGGACCTTGGTCGCACGATCCTGGGCTTCACTCCGGGGGCGGCTGCGGTGATGCGGCGATATTCGTGGCCCGGCAACGTCCGCGAACTCGAGAATGCGATCGAGCGCGCGACCATCATGTGCGAGGGCGCATGGATCGGCGACGAGCATCTACCCGAGCGGATAGGCAAGGCGCTGGAAGTTTCGGCGAGCGGTCCCGGCCGCCTCGACGCCCCTGAGGCTGAGATTCGGCCGATCCCCATCTCCCGCTCGGAAGCAAACTCCATCGCGCCGTCTTCGCAGACGCTCGCCGACTCGATGCGCAATCCAGAGCGCGCCGCAGTGCTCGCCGCGCTCGCTGCACAGAACTGGAACCGATCGAAGGCAGCGGCGAGCCTCGGCATAAACCGCACTACGCTTTATCGGAAGATGCGCGACCTAGGCCTTGGCCCGATGGGCGAGGTCGGCTGAGCAACGAGTTCGTCTGTGCGGTCTGTGAGGTCTGTGCGGTCTGTGCGGTCTGTGCGTTTGCGAGAGCGAAGACTTCAGTAAAATGTCACAGACGGATGGACAGACTCATCGTTTGTGACACAATCAGAAAGCGATACCTTCCGAGCGAGCCCGTGCGGCTTCGCTTACTATCTCGGCAGAGGGAACTCTTGCGTCGAGGTCAAGGAAGACTTCATGCTGTCCAGCGGCTGTTGCTGCATGGACAACAGAAAGAAATCGTGACCTGATCTCCGCGGAGGGAGACCAGGTTGTTTCGAACCGGGACCTGGAAGAGGAGAACACAGATGAAAAATTGGACTTCTAACGCGAAGAATATTCGTAGCCTCGGCATCATTGCCGCGGTCCTTTCGTGCTCAATTGCGACTTCAGCCTCAATCGCTCAGTCCACATGGACCTACGTGTCGGGCTACCGCTCAACCGCGGACAGCACCTTCCCCGCAGCGACGCTGTTGGTGGAGAACTTTGAAGGTCTGCCCCAACCAGGAATGACGATCGCGAGTGGATCGACTGAGATTCTTTCGGTCAGCCTCGGCAATTCCGTCGATGCCGACGACGCTTCGCTCGACGGCAACGGCGCGACGGGAAAGAGCCTGACGATTGGAAGTTGGGATCCGTTTGACCCCGGCTTCGCATCGATCAGCTTCTCGGCGAAAGCCTTGGGAAGCGCACCGACCCGCGTTGGATTCGTGGTCACTGATTCGAGCGGCATGGGTTTCCCAGCGCCCGTCACCATCACGGTGTACTTCGCGGATTCGACGACCGAATCGATGGTTGTCGAGGTTCTGAGCGCGGCGAACGATGCCAGCGACGATCTGTTCATCGGTCTTGAGAATCTGATCGGCGTCGACACCATCACGGTGTCGTCGATCATCCCGCTCGCGATCGATCATGTGCAGTTTGATGCGCCGCTGGCCGCAGTGCCGGCAATGGTGCGCGACGACTTCGATCTCGACGGCAAGTCCGATGTGCCTTGGTTCAATGCAGGCGCGAGCAAGTCGACGCTGTGGAACATGGACGGCCTGACCCGCATCAATGGCCGCTACACCACGCTCGATCCGACCGGCCTCAAGCCGCGCGGAACTGGCGACCTCAATGCCGACCGCCGCTCCGACCTCGTCTGGCGCGAAGAATCCACTGGCCGTTTCGCGGCGTGGATCATGAACAACACCACCGTCGCGCAACAGGGCTACATCTCGGGTCCGCTTGACTCGGCCTGGGACATCATTGCCATGGGCGATCTCAACGGCGACCGCCGCGCGGACTGCATTCTCCGCAACAGCTCGACGGGCGAAGTCCGCGGCTGGCTCATGGACGGACTGGTCAAGATCGCCGGCGGCCACATCGGCTCGTCGACGGGGCTCAAGTTCCTCGGCGTCGGCGACTTCAATGCCGACGGCAAGGACGACCTTCTCTGGCAGGACGGCGGAACAACCGTCTACGGCTGGCAGATGGATGGACTGGCGATCTCTTTGCAGAGCGCCATCGCCAACGCCTGCGCTCCGGGTAACGGCTGGAAGACTGCCGGAGTCGCTGACCTCGACGCAGACGGACGCTCGGACGTTGTGTGGCACCATGAATCCCTCGGCCTCGTGTCGGGCTGGCTCATGGACGGCCTCAGCCGCCGCACCGGTGCCTACATCTCAACGACGGTCGGATCCGGTTGGAAGATCATCGCGACCCCAGACCTCGACGGCGACGGTAAGCGCGACATCCTCTGGCGCAACAACCTCAACGGTGATGTGAACGGCTGGCTGATGAACGGCCTGGTCAAGAGCTCGGGCGGCTTCATCCGTGCGGCAGAGAAATCTTGGACGAACATCAAGTAATAGATTCATCTCGGACTCTTCCGAATCCGCCGCCCTTCGTCTCCGCGACGAAGGGCGGCTTTGTTTTTGGCGTTTGTGCTCGGCCTGGCTTGGCTGGCGAACCGCCCGAGCGGTTCTGGCGTCCCTTTGCGCCCACCCCGCAGGGTGCCCGGGGCCAACCTCGGACAAAAGCTCTGGAAACCCCCGTTCGCCGGGTGTGGCAAATCCCGCGGTCGGGCCGATACATCCAACCCCCGCGCCAACAGCGGATCACTGGAAAGAACCATGACGAATCAATCAAAGCTCTGCACCGTCCGCCTCACCACCGCGCGTCTGGGAATCGCCGCGCTCTGCGCTGGCGCCATCGCACTTCCGGCTTTCGCCGACGACATCACCCCGATCATCGGCTGGGGCCTGAGCACCAACGGCGCCGAGGACGGGCTCGACCCCGCGTTCACCGAGGCTTTCACCGCCTTCACGCTTGGCGACTACCACGGCATGGCGATCGTGTATCCAGGCGATTCGGTGCATGGTTGGGGACTGAACTCATCGGGTCAGGCCGTCGCGCCCGCGCTGACGGGCGGCGTTCGCTACACAGGAATCTCAGCGGGATCGAACCATACCGCCCTGCTGCGCACTGGCGGAGATGTGGTCTGCGTAGGCTCGAACACCTTCGGGCAGTGCACTGTCCCCGCGCACCCGCTTCCCTTCGACTCCGTGACCTGTGGTGCGAACTTCACCATTGCCCGCGACCTCAACGGCGACCTTTATGCCTGGGGCGACAACGCTTTCGGCCAATCGACCGTGCCTGTGTTGGGCGGACGCGCTGAGGATTTTTCGGGCGGGCTCGATCATGCGGTCGCACTGCTCGGCGACGGCTCGCTCATCTTCTGGGGCGACAATTCCGAGGGTGAACAGACGCCGCCGACTCTGCCCTTCGGGATCCTCGTGAGCAGTGTGAAGTGCGGCTGGAACACCACGGCGTTCTTACTTTCGAACGGCACGGTGCAGGTCACCGGCGACAACTCGCTCCTGCAGCAGGTCGTGCCCGCGCTCGGTGTTGGCCAGACTTACCTATCGCTGCGAGCGCACGGCTACACCATTGGCGCGCGGCGTTCGGACGATGTGC
>QWPT01000076.1:8132-13524 GCA_003671075.1 Planctomycetota bacterium | reverse complement strand
TTGCCCTGCGCGTCGCTGTCGCAATTCGCCTGGTTGGCGTTGGCCGTGGTCGGGCAGTTGTCATTGTTCGACGCAACGCCGCAAGCGGTGAACGGACCTGAGCCCACGCCGTCGCCATCGACATCGGCGTAGAGCAGCGCGGTGTCGTCGCAATCGGTGCGGTCGGTGACGAAGCCATCGGGAACCGCGCCCGTGCAATTCGACAGCGAAACAAAGGGATCGCCGAAGCTGTCGCCGTCGTCGTCGCGGTAGAAGCGGAAAGTGGTGACGCTGTCGTCGATCAAACCGTTGCAGTTGTCATCGAGACCGTTGCAGAGTTCAGGCGCGCCCGGATACGCGGTGGCGCGGCCGTCGTTGCAGTCGGTGTTGTTGGTAACCTTGCCCGCGACGGCCGAGCAGGAATTCTGCGGCGAGGCCGAGCTGGCGCCGTAGCTGTCGCCGTCGGCGTCGGTGTAGTAGCCGACTGAGTCAGACGCTTCGTCGGCGCTGGTGACGCCGTCGCAGTCGTTGTCGACGGCGATATTCGCACAAGTTTCGGCCGCGCCGGGGTGGATCAATGGGTCGGCGTCGTTGCAGTCGTCGCCCGCTCCGCTGCCAGCCGTATAGCCGTCGCCATCGCTGTCCCCTCCCCGTGGGGCGTTGGGCATCATGTTCAAAGCGACATCCGCGTAGGTTCCCGATCCATCGGCCTCGGAAGCCAAGGAATCCAAAGCGATATCCATCGCAACTTCGATTTCCGCGGCGGGATACTGCTGATCGACGCGCATCTCATTCGATGCATTCGACGGACAATTGATAGCAACCGCCGCACAAGCGGCAACCACAGTCATACCGCGAACAGACACAAGAATTGAGGCAGGGGCAAAAAGATCAAACACAACATTCTCCCGTGAGCTTGCGCGAAACAGCACCGCAAAAACCAAGTCCCATCTGGCGGAGCCACATGAGACAACGAAAGAATCACCAGAAACCTGATGACCTCACTTTGAGGCTACCGCTCATTCCCCACTTTCAAAGCCAAGAAATGGACTTTGCCGATATGCGCTTGCTTCAGGCTACCTTGCACCGACCAATATCACTCAGAGCCTCCGCCATGAGCAACATCCCTCACGATTCTCGGAATCAACCGTCCGCCGCGTCGCTCCTCGTGTTGGCACTTTCAACTTCGATCCTTGGTTGCGATGCCCGATCTGATGCGCCGACGGCCCTGATCTCGAACGAAACAACCGCGACTACGCAGGCCGCGCCGGCAACAACCTCGATCACCGTCGAGCCGACCACGCTCGACATGGGCGATCTGATTCCCGACATCGCGGTGGTCAAGCGTGTCAAGCTCACCAACCACTCATCGAAGCCAGTCAAGATCACCAGCGCCATCGCCGATTGCTCTTGTACAACGCCGACCTGGCCTGAAGAACCCATTGCCCCTGGTGCGACGGTCGAAGCGGATATCACGGTCAAAGCTGGCCCAAAGCAAGGCGTGCCGCTCAACAAGCGCGTGACCTACAGCATCGAGGGCGGCGAACTTGTTTTCTTGAGTGTGGTGGCCAAAGTCGGGCTCTTCATCGAGCTCACACCCGAAACGATGCGCGCGCCCGCCGATGACCTCGCGGCACCCGAGCCTGGCGAGATCACGCTGAAAGGCGCCGACGCCACCGCGTTTCGAATCATCGGCAGCGATCCCGCGATCGCCACCGCCGACAATAACGCGTCCGCACTGACGCATACGGTGCGAGTCGACTGGACCAAGTGGCGCGATGCGAAACGACCGAGCAAGCTCTCGATTATCACCGATCATCCCAAGACGCCCGAGATGCAGGTCTTGATTCGACGCTCGCCCCCATCCGTCACGCCGACCGTCACGCCGCCCGTCACGCCGCCCGTCATTGCGCCCACGCAAATCGGTTCCGCGCGCCTGCCCGTCGCAAGCCAAACCCCTCCTTTCACTGCGAATCAGCGGGTCAAGCCCCGTCAATACAAGATCGTCCTACCCACGGTCTACCCCGGCGCAACGGTCGCCTTCCCGCCGTTGGGCACCTTCGTGCAGGGCAGCGAACGCCGCGCTTTCGCCCCGGGAAAGATCTATGTCTTCGAGTTTTTCTCCACGACCTGCAGCCACTGCGCCGAGGCCGCGCCGCTGGTTGAAGCCCTCGTCGAGCAATTCAGCTCGGGAATCAACGAGAAGGCGTTCGAGTTCATCTCGGTGACCGCCGACGATGAGTCCAAGGTGCGCGAGTGGCTCCTCGAGCCCGCGCACGCCGAGCAGGTGAAGCACAGCGTCGCGATCGATGTCGGGTCCAAGGCGCAAAAGGCGCTGCAAGATCCGACTTATCAGGTCCTCAACCCCCGCTTCTTTGTCATCCGCGACGGCGTCGTGCTTTGGTACGGCCATCCCGACGCTGCGGCCGAGCCGTTTGCGCAGATCGCGGCCGGCACTTGGAACCCCGATTCGGTCAAGGCCGAGTTCCTCGACAACGCGTTGGTCGCCCGCGCGAAGAACCAGACCACCAGCCTTCTCAACCAGTGCGAGAAGGACGGCAAGTGGAAGGATCTTCTTGACCTCTACGACTCGATCGCCGTGGCGATTCCCAGCCGCGGGTCAACCTTCGAACTGCAGAAGTTCGGCACCATGATCGGCCCCGCCGACATGACCGTCGAGGGCTACGCCTACGGCATGCAGCTGGCGGTGCACTACGCCAACGACATCGCCTCGCTGCGCACGCTCGCGCGCACCACCCTCAACTCGCCGCGGGTGAAGGTGCGCGACCTCGATTTTGCCTTCGCGATCGCCCGCGCCGCCGACAGCCTCGGCGGTGAAAAAGACGCGCGCGCCGCGGAAATCCTTGCCCTTGCCTACTTCTCCCGTGGCGACCGCGAGAACGCGATCAAACTTCAGGAACGCGCGATCACGCTTCAAGACAACGCCAAAATCAAGGCGACCTACGAAACCCAGCTGGCGAAGTATCGCGTGAATGAGCCGAAGCCCGTGCCCTTCACGCCGAAGGTGACTCCGGGCGCGGCGCCGGCGAACGCGGTGCCCACTGGAAATCCCGTTGGACTTCCCGCGGAACTTCCCACGGGAAGTCCCGCTGACGGTGGCTAACGCCCCCGCTCGCAATTCAGGTAAGCCACGGCGGCTCCCGCGCACAACGCGGGGGCCGCTTTGGTTCTGAATGCCTGCGTGGGGCGAATGCCGCGAATGCCATATGGGCCACGAATGCGAACTTCATCAACAAACTGAAGACGCGGCTCTTCGTCTGGCGGCCACCATCCCTTACAGTCGGGCGACCGCAACATCGCGGCGCCTCACCTGTTTGAAGACCCCGCCACCATGAACAACACCACGAACAACACCATGAACAACACCATGAACAATTCGAGGACCTTCCTGACGACGCTCGCGAGCATCGCTCTTGGCAGTGCGGCGATCCTGCTCGGACAACTCTCCGCCAACGCTGGCGATGGCAAGACTGGCGGTGGCAAGACGGGCGGAGGAACGGGCGACGGCGGCGTTGCTGGCGGTTCGACCGACTGTGCGACTGCGCCCGCGCTTGCGCTCGGCGACAACGCGTTCAACACCACCGCGTCGGGGGTGTCCCTCTTCGTCGCCGCCGCGGCCGGGTGCGCCGATCACACCGTCTACAAGCTGAACTACTTCACCTTTACCCCCGCCGAGGCTGGCAACTACACCTTCGCCACCTGTAACGGCACCGGGTTCGACTCGCGCCTCGTTGTCATGAACACCTGCCTGCCCGCAGGTGGCGTTGTCGCCTGCAACGACGATGCGTGCGCCCTGCAAAGCAGCACTGTTGCTGCGTTGCTCGCAGGAACAACCTATCGCGTTGTGATCGGCGGCTACGGCGCGAACGATGGCGGGGCCGGCACTCTCAATGTCACGCTCGGCACCGGAGGCGGTGGCGGAGGAGGAGGCGGAGGAGGAGTGGTGGGACCAGATGTGATCGTCGGCGCTCTTACCGATATGGCCAAGTACGGATCGATCGTCACCGGCGGACAAACCATCATGGCCTACGCCATCGGCACCACCAGCTGCAACATCGGCGACGCGCTGCTTGACTGGTTCGCTGCGCCCGATGCGCGCCATCCGTTCATCACGCAGAACATCTACCGCATCAAGGCCGGCCGCATCGAACACATCGGTCTCGGTTGGGGCAAGCACGGTTTCACCGCGCTGCAAGGCACGCTTTGCGGAACATGTCAGGCGTCGTCGAGCGGAACTTGGCTCGGCATCGGCTGCTCCGATCCGTATAGCGCTGGCCTCAACGGAAGCCAGTCGGGGCTGGGAACCCGCACCGAAGTCAATGCCGCAACTGGCGTCTTCCCTGGATCTCCCAACGTGGGAATGCCCGCCGCACCTGCGACCATCGGCCGCCGCATTCAGGTCAACGCCAACGATCTGAATCCATCGCTCAACGCAGCCGCGACCTATCTCGTCGAGGGTCAGTACATCCACTCGGGCGACGCGGCGCGGGGCAACGATGACAACAACGCATCGTGGCGAACCGTCACCGTCGGCGCGCTTACGTCGGGCGCGTACACGCTCACGCTCGCGGGCAACACCAACCAGCAGCAGCCCGCGATCCATGCCTGGCGCGCCGCCGATGCGGCGGTCACGCTGGTGAATGCCGATGTTCCCGACGACGGCCGCTTCATCCTCGGCTACAAGGTCTCCAACAACGGCAATGGCACCTGGCACTACGAATACGCCGTGCAGAACCTGAACTCAAACCGCTCGGGCCGCAGTTTCTCCGTGGCGCTGCCAGCGGGCGTGACCGCGACCAACCTTGGCTTCCACGATGTCGACTACCACTCGGGCGACGCGTATGACCTCACCAATTGGACGAGTTCGACCACGGGCGGCGCCGTGACCTGGACCGGCGCAGCCTACGCGACCAACATCAACGCAAACGCGCTGCGCTTCTCGACGATCTACAACTTCTGGTTTGATGCGAGCGCGGCGCCAGTCGCGGGCAATGTCTCGATCGGCCTGTTCAAGCCGGGCCTCGCGGGCGCGGCCAACTCGGTTGACATCGCGTCGATGATTCCAACGCCACCGCCGAGCAACCCCGCCGATGTCAACAACGACGGCGTGGTCAACGCCGCCGACCTCGCGATTCTCCTGGGCAACTGGGGCAATTCCGGCGCAGGCGACATCGACGGCAGTGGCACCGTTGGCGCGCCCGATCTCGCACTCATGCTGGGTGCGTGGGGATAATCCAACACGGGCGCTGAGCTACCTCAGCGCGTTGCAAACCGCGTCAACGCCAATGCACACCAACGAAAGCCGCCCGCGCCAGTAAAGGCGCGGGCGGCTTTGTTTTTCGAGTCAGGTCGCGCAGTCCATGCGTCGCGCGATTGAAAACAAACGGCCCAT
>QWPT01000076.1:0-8024 GCA_003671075.1 Planctomycetota bacterium | reverse complement strand
TCGTTCGTACCCCAGGCACCGAGCAGAACCGCAAGGTCCTGCGCGCCAACTGAGCCGTCGGCGTTGAAGTCCGCGGGGCACGGTGGCGGCGGAACGCTTCCGCAATTCGGATTGGTCGCCGATGCCGCGTTGTGCGGAATCGGCGTCGTGACGACGGTGAAGTCGGCGATGTTGGAGTCGGTGTCGTCCATTCCCGCGCCGTTGCGAACCGCACCAGTGGTGTTGGAAAGCACGCCGACGGCTGTGGTTTCCGAGCAATTCGCCGTTCCGAACGCGACCTTGTCAACCAGCGTGCCCACCGCCTCGGCGCCGCACGCGACATTGGCGTTCACCGCACGAAACAAGCCGACCTTACCGTTGGTGGCGCTCAAAGCCATAGTAAAGCTGAAGTCGGCAACCACTGGCAGCGCTGCGCCACCGGTCGAAGGAACGCCGCTCGCTAGCAGCAAGTAGCTGCAAGGAGCGATGACCGCGGTCTTGGGAAACGCAAATATGTTGATCGCGGAGCTGCCCCAGTTGCCCGCCGCCGAACCATACTCGACCGTCCAACCCGCGAGGCTCACCGGATCGGGACCGCTGTTGAAGATCTCGATGTAGTCGACGTTGTAAGACGCAAGCGCGCTGGTCGAGCCTCCGCCGCCATAGACCTGGCTGATGCGCAACGCTTCAGCTGCGGACGAATGCGCAGCGATGCACGCAACGGTGCACGCAACGGTGCACCGAACGGTCACGAACAAGAGGGACGCGCGCGAGAGAGAGGCGTGGGTACGAATTTCACAGTGCTTCAATCGAATCTCCTTTGGGTTGGGAACGGCGGCAAGTGTGCCACGGTCACCGACGATATACGCGGCGCATGATGAAACGAAGCCTCATTCAAGGCAATTCGAACCATTATCACACCACGGTGGCGCGGTAACTCAACTTAGAAGTTCATCTGGAACGACAGCCCGAGCGCGAAGTCAATGCCTGCGGTGTACGAGGTGTTCACGATGTCGCCGTTGGGAAGGTAGTCCGAGCGATAGGCGGTCTGGATCTCGGGATTCAGCAGGTTCTTCGCTTGGAAGAACAGCTTGAAGTGCTCGCCGAGTTTTTGCTGCACGGTGAAGTTCAGCGTTCCGTAGGGCAGCGCGTAAACATCGGGCACGAAGTTTCCCGTGTCGATGCCCGCGCCAGTTAAGAGCGTGTCGCCGGTCACGGTGTAGAAGATCGACGCTTGCGTTCCCAGCGCCATCCACTCGTAAGTAACGTTGGCGTTGAGCAGATAGAGCGGAGCGCCGGTCATGCCCCGCGACTCAATGGGAAATCCGATGGCGGCAAACGCCTCCTGCTCCGACTCCGGAAGCGTGACCTTCGAGTCGATGTAGGTTGCGTTGAAACCAGCCGAAAGTCCTTCGAGCCGCTCGTCGATGTTGCGCGCCTGCACGCGCGTTTCAAACTCGACGCCCATCATCGTGCCTTCGGGATAGTTCACCGCCGATGTGTAGACAAAACCGCCCGGCGCTTCGAACTGTGAATACTCGATGGTGTCGGCAACGCTCTTGTAGAAACCGGAAGTCGAGATGAGCCAACCTTCGTACGGCGTGTAGTCGAGACGAAGGTCGTAGTTGTCGAGCGAACTCATGTTCAAATCGGGATTGCCGATGAAGATGGGTCCGCCGAGATATTCCTGCTGAAGCACTGGCGTGAGTTCACGGAAGGTCTGGCGCGCAAGCGTCTGCGAATACGCGGTGCGAAGAGTCACGCCTTCGGCCATCTTCCACTTAGTTGAGATCGATGGCAGCGCGCGGTTTTCGTTGAAATCAACATCGGCCGCGCCGGGATTTCCCACAAACGAAACCGGAGCCAACGCGCCAGGCGGGAACCACACCGCGTCTTTCTCGCCGTACACCGTCGTTGAAATCTGCGTCGACTCCAGGCGCGCTCCCACCACCAGGTTCCACGACTCGCCGATAGGAAGATCCGCCATCAGGTAGAGCGCGGTGATGCTCTGCGTGCCGTCGTAGTCGACATCGTAAGTCGACGCGTACATCGGATGATCCTCGTCAGGAAAGTGCGCGCTCCACGGATCGTCCCACGCGCCCTCGTACGAAGTGCTGCCGTCGGACGCGCGGTTGCTGTAGGTTTCCTGCAGAAAGGTGCGGTTCACATTGTCGGCAAACACGCCGGTCTTGAACGAACCATCGCGCTCGGAATCGGTTTGGAACGGAAACTTGAGGTTGACCGAAAGCTGATCGCTGGTTTCATCGATGGACTGCTGAATGTGTTGAGCCCAACCGAGATTGATGTTCTGCGCGGGCTGATAGGGAATCCAGAGTCCCGCGGGCCAGTCGGGCAGATAGTCGTTGTTGGGCGGCAGCCAGTTGGCGGAGTACTGCGTCTTGTCAGGCTGGTTGAAGGTCGCGGTGCTATTGGAGAACGTCCAGTCGATGACTGGCGCATCGAACACGCCAAACGCACTGTCGAAACCAAGCTTGTGTTCGCCCTTGAGAATCATCGACTCGGTGGTTGTCTCGGTGTAGTCAAGCGTTTCCAAGCGCTGATACGGCGACGCGAAGAGGAGCGTGGTATTGGCAACGCTGCCGGGCGAGTCGACGGTGTAGGGAGGAAGCGGCTCAATCCCCTGCGCCGACCAGTCGTAGTTGGGGCCGCAGAAATACGCCTTGCCGCGCGTATTGGTGGCAAGGGTGGCGGTGCTGGTCGAAAGGTCGGTGTAGAGGTAGGTCGCGCCGAACTTGTTGTTCTCCGACTCGATGCCGCCCGAAACAAGACCGCCCCACTGCACCGACTCCTGCCCCTGCTCGATGTCGAGCATGCTCGATTGAAACGCAAGTTGGCTGGGCGAACCCTGCGAATACTGTGGGACCGTGCCTTCGTTGGGCGTAATCCACCACGAGTCATCCTTGCCGCCGGTGAAGTACGAATACTCGCGCTCGTAGAAGAGGCTCGCGAACGCGCCCACCTTCACGCCGTCATCGAGATCCCACTTGCCGCCGCCCGAAACCGACCACTTGTAATCGTTGTTCGGCGCAGAACCCGTCTCGGTCCCAACCGGATTCGGCCAGGTCTGCCCGATCAAATCAGTGGGAATTGTGGCGCCGTCGTACTTGCCCCAATTGCCCAGATTCGCGCCGCTGTAGGTGCGAAAGTTGTTCCCCGCATCCTTGACCTGCGAGTTGTAGCCCGTCTGCGCCTTGATCTGAAAGAACGATTCATCGGGAATGTCCTTGAGCTCGATGTTCACCGCGCCGCCCGAAGCGTCGCCCTGCTGATCGGGGGTGAACGATTTGCTCACCTGCACGCTCTGAATGATCGCCGATGGAAATTGATCAAGTTGCACCGCGCGACGCGTGGCGTCGGAAGTGGGAAGGCGCACGCCATTGAGCTGCGCGCTGACATAGCGATCGGGAAGACCGCGCACCACCGCGTACTTTCCATCCTGCACCGTTGCGCCCGAAACCAGCAGCAACGCCGCCGCTGCATCGCCTGCGCCGGCCTTATTCATCATGTCGGCGCCAACGGAATCGAGCAGTTGCGGACTATCGAGCCGCAGCTCAAGCAGCGCGCCGTCGGAGCCACCAAGCTCGAGCTCCTGCACCACCACCTCGTCCATGTCTTCGAATTCGCCGGCAAGTTCGGCGTCGAGATCGGTCAGCTGGCCTTCACTCACCAGAACATCGCGCTTGATTTGCTGCACAAATCCACTGCGCGAAATCTTCACCGTGTAGCGGCCGGGCAGCAGCCCGTTGAAGACGAAGTTTCCTTGATCGTTGGTCGAGACCTTCTGCCCGTTCTCGATGATGGTGACCGATGCACCTGAAACGGGCGTACCAAACTCGCGGTCAATGATCACGCCGCGCAGCGATCCCGCTTGCTGAGCAAACGCGCTCGAGGTCATGATGAAGACAACGCCAGGCGTGGTCCAGATGAATCGTGAGAGGTTCATGGTGCGGATCTCGCCGTGGTGCGTTTAGCGACGGGCCTTGGAGATACGCTCAATCTGCTCGAGGTAACGCGCAACATCCTCGCGCGGCTTCAACTCCTGCGCCTGGCGCAGCAACGGGATCGCCTCACTGAAACGCGACTGGCTCGCAAAGATCTGCGCGTGGCGAACCTTGGCATTGGCCGCGAAAGCCTCGATTCCCGCGGCGCGCTCGTAGCAAAGCATCGCCTTGTCGACTTCACCAGGCTGACCACTGGCGGCGTAGTGCTGACCGAGCAGCATGAGCGCCTCGCCGTCGAGTGGATCGAGCAGAAGAATTTCCTCGAGCATTGCAGCGCTTTCGGCGCCGCCGTTTCCGCCCGCCATCGCCAGCCGCGCATCAAGCTTCAGAAGCTTGCGGGTGTCGGTGGCGTCGAGTCCGCTGCCGGTTTCTCCAGCGTTGCCCGCAACGGCCGATTCCTTTTTGGCCGCGCGAATCGCCTCGACCAACTTGCGTGCCGAAGCCGAACCGCCGCGCGAGGCGAGTTGCTCGGCCGAACGCATCGGCCGCGCCACTGGCTGCGCTGGATTCAGCACGATCGCCCGCGCATACGCGCCGTAAGCCAAGTCGGGCAGACTCTCGGAAAGATAGATATCGCCGAGCGTGTAGAGGCTGTCGATGGTGGACTTGCCGAGTTCGTCAAGCGCCTCCAGATTCATCGCCGCCTTGAGCGGTTGCTTGAGGCCAAGAAAGGTGTGAGCCTGCAGCAGCCAGAAATCGCTCTTGTCGGGATAGTTGGTGATGAGCACATCGAGGAGCGCCGCAGCGTCGTCAAACTTGCCCTGCTTAAACACGCAGCGCGTGAGACCGAGGCGCCACTCCACATTGTCGGGCTGCAACAGAAGCGCGTTGCGATAGGCGCTCTCGGCGGGTTGAAAGTCCTGCCGCGAAGCGTGGGAAAACCCGAGCAATCCGTACGAGTACGCATCGGCGCCGCCGAGTTCGATCATGCGGTTGAACGCGCCGATCGCACCGTCGAAGTCGCTGTTGCGCACCGAAATCAGGCCGATGTTGCGATACGCCCTGCGGAAGGTGGGAAACTTCTCAACCGCCTTGCGAAACGACACCAGCGCGTCGACGAGTTTGTCCTGCTGAAACAGAACGCCACCAAGCGTGTAATCAAGAATCGGCGAGCAGTCGGGCTTCATCGCCTTGCGCAGCGCAGCTTCGGCAGCGGGAAGACTGTCGCCCATCAGCGGACGAACCTTCTCCAATATCGCAACCTCGTCCTTGGCCACCCGCGGCTCGATATCCGCGTTGACTCCGTAACCGCCTACGAATTGCTTCTGAAAGATCGGATCGTTCCAAATCCGCGAAAGCTCGGTGTCGGCACTTTGGGTCGGAGCGCTGAGTTGCGCGGACGGCGCAACATCAGCCGCATCGAAACCGCGCGCGTGAACATGCGTGGTCACAGTCGCAACAAGAATCGAGCTGATGGTGGTGAGAATGATGGTGCGGGGCTGCGTCATAGCGTTGAGTTCAATGCCGATTTACTTGGGCTGGAAGCGGATGCTCACCCGCATGCGACACGCGACACGCGCGCCGCCCTTCACACCTGGCTCAAATTTCCACTGCTTCACCGCGTCGAGCGCGGGCTTGTCAAATGCGGGATGCGCCGATTTCTCGATGCGCGGGCTGGTCACCTTGCCCGCTGCGTCCACCACAAAAATCACGCTCGCCGATCCATCAATGCGCTTGCCGCGCAGCTCGCCGGGATACGACGGGTCGATGTGGTAGACCTTGCGCGGGCTTTGGTCGATCTCGGAAAGGCTGAACGCCTCGTCGATTTTCTCCTCGCCCATGGCGCCTGTTCCCTTGCCGCCAATCACACCGCCCGAACGAAAGTCCATCACCGCGGCAAAGTCGCCGCCGGCCGCGCCCTGGCCATTGAGCGCCTGCTCGATCGCCGCCAAACTCGCCTCCGCCAGCGCAGGCGCGCTGTTCACCGGCGCCGCCTCAAGACTGCGCACGACCTCGGCAGAGTCGGGAATTTCCTCGACCTCATCCTTGATTTCGGCGGACGGATCCTTCTCCTGCACCTCATCCTTCTTGGCTTGCTCAACTTCGCTCAGCAACTCAACCTCACGGGTTTTCGCTGCGCCGTCCTCATCATGCATGAAGAAGATTCCGCCGAAGAGCAGGATGAGAATGTGAACGACTACTGCGCCCACGATGCCGAGAATTGCTCCAAGGTTCATCGAGCGTCCTCTTATTTCTTATCCGTGTTGATGCCAACCTTGGCGATGCCGGACTTGCGGACCTCATCAAGAACCGCAACAACATGCTTAAAACTCGCACTGCCATCGCTGTTAATCACGCAACGGGGATCCTTGGCGGTCACCTTGTAAGTCTGCAATTTCATCGGAAGCTGCGCAACGGTGATCTTCTCCTTGTTGAAGAAGACCTCGCCCTTCTCGTTCACGCTCAGCGTGACCGTCTTGTCCATCTCCGATTGATCGCCGAGCGATGTCGATGTCGACGCCGTTGGCAATGCCACTTGCACGCCTTGGTTCTTCGTCATCGAAAGCGACACCATGACGAAGGTCGCCAGCAAGAAGAAGATGATGTCGATGAGCGGAATGATCTCGAGACGCGCCTTTTTGCGCTTTCCGCTGCCGCCCGATGATCCGCCGGCCATGGTCAGGCTCCCCCTGCAGCAACGAGGGTCGGTGCCGGTTCATGCTTGCGCTCGGTCGAAGTACGCGCTGGTCCATGATGCGCGTGCTCGGACTCAACCAGCAGACGCAAGCGCGAGGACGCCGATCCGATTTCGTTCTCGATCTCTTCGATCTTGGCGTTGAGATAGTTGAACGGAAGCAAGCAAGTGATGGCCACGCCCAGTCCGCCCGCAGTAGCGATGAGCGCCTCGGCGATACCGCCGGTGATCGCGCCTGGCGAACTCAAATCGCCGCCGATGACGGAGAACGAACCCATCATGCCCGTGACGGTTCCGAGAAGACCCAGGAGCGGCGCGAGGGTGATGACGGTGTCGAGCACGGCGATTCCGCGGCGAAATCGCTTCAGAGCGCGTGCTTGTGCGTAGGCGAGTGCGTCGGTGAGCGACTGATCCCGATGCTCGAGCGCGTAGCCGAGCGTTGTCACGATGCAGTCCTGCGACTGATTGGCAATGGCGATGGCCGCGTTGAGATCTTTCTTCTCAACCGCACCAAAGAAACGATTGAGCGCCTTGCGATCGCGCTTGCGCTGCTCGTTCAACAGGAAGAACACCCGCTCCAGCACCACGGCAAGCGCGAGGATCGACGACAAAAGAAGCGGCCACATGATCGGGCCGCCCTTGATGAAGAGATGCACGAGATTCGTCTTCTGCACCAGCGCCTTCAACGCACCACCGCGCGAGGGATCAAGTGCGAGCGTGCCTTCGCCGGTCTCGACCAGCGTGCCGATGGTCGATGCGAGTTCGCCTTCGAGCGGCCGAATGAGCGGCTTGTCGGAGCCCGACTGCGCAATGGCAAGACCAGCAAGACCATTGGAGGCGCGGAACAACGCCACCGGACCGATCATGGCGAACTGACCCTGCGAAACAGTGCCAAGCATGTCAACGCCGACGCCCGCGAATCGCGTGCCGCCAACGACATCGAAGACGCGCTTGATCGAGACATCAACAAACGATGTCTGGCGACCGAAGCGTTCTGGCATCGAAAGCGTCTTGTTTTCAGTGGCTTCCTTGGCCGCGAGAATTGCAGCGCCGCAATACTGCAGCTCTACAGGATTGACCTTGGTTTCGAAAGTGCGCGCATACTCGTCGAGCAAATTGCCGACATAGCTCAGCTCGTCTTGTCGAGCCTTGAGCTCCTGCTTGATGCTCGCAATGTCAAGCGCGCCCGCGTCGATCAGACGCGACACGCGATCGCTCTCCTTGCGAAGTCCGGTGACCTGCTCCTCAAGACCAGTCAGTTGCTGCGAGAGCGGAAGCTTCTCGTTGGTGACTTGCTCGCGAAGTGCGTTGAGTTCGAGGATGCCTTTGGCAAGCCGCTCATCGGCGCTGCGCGCAACCTTTGAGATCACCTCGCCCTTGGCGGGCGC
>QWPT01000075.1 GCA_003671075.1 Planctomycetota bacterium | reverse complement strand
GCAAGTGGCCTGATTGTTGAGGCAAAGGCTTTCGTTTCCGAGCATGCACTCACGGCAGTGACGACAAGTGTTGCGCGTCCAACCCACGCCGACGATGTCATCGACGGCGAGATTCGTCACATGCTTTCCCCGTGCGGCGACCTTGCCCACCACCTCGTGTCCGGGCACGAGCGGATACGACGAGACTCCCCAGTCGTTGTCGACGAGGTGCACATCGCTATGACAGATGCCGCAGTGGGTGATGGCGATTTCAACATCGTGGTCGCCCAGCGGCGCAGGTTCATAGGCAAACGCTTCGAGAGGGCCCTTGGGCGAGCTGGCGGCGTAGGCGTGGAACTTCGTGGTCATCGGCAAAGGGTACAACGGATTTCTGCACATGAGCACGCTTGCGCGCGTTTGAAGCGCTCGTTCAAATGCGCGGATGTCGATTCAACAATGCATCGTTGCCGCGTCCGTGTTCGCGCAATTCTTTCTGACTGTTGCGCAAGCGCAGGACACACCGCCGACAATCGCCGCGGTTGATGACGCGACCATCAATGACGCTGGGCTGCGCAAGTCGGTGGTGAGCATCTCGGTCAAGCAGGAACTGCGATTGCCGAGCACGCCGTGGAAGCGCGAAAGCCCGCAATCGTTCGGCGGCTCGGGCGTGGTCGTTGCGCCTGGTCGCATCTTGACCAACGCTCATGTTGTCGAGCAGGCCAGTGAAATCCTCATCGAATCGCAGCAGACCAAGCTGCCGCTGGTGGCTGAGTTGATCGCCCTCGACACCACGCGCGATCTTGCGCTGCTCGAGATCGTCGACGCCGACTTTGTTCGCTTGCATCCACCGATCGCGCTTCTTCAAGGCCTTCCGCGTGAAGGTTCGCGAGTGACGGTGATGGGATTTCCCATGGGCGGCGAGGCGCTGTCGACGACCAGCGGCGTGATTTCGCGTATCGAGTGGGCCGAGATTGGCCGCCACGATGAGGACGGCATGCGCGTGCAGGTCGACGCCGCGATCAACTTCGGCAACTCGGGCGGGCCCGCGTTCGTCGATGGGAAAATCGCGGGACTCGCGTTCAGCGGCGTCGAAAAGGCCATGGCCGACAACATCGCGTATCTGCTGGCAACCGAGGAAATCAGCCGTTTTCTCGATGAAGTCGCCAAGGGCGACATCGATGGCAACACACTCATCTCGCTTTCTGGGCAGTCGCTGGAGAACAGCGCGTTGCGGGCCAAGCTTGGAGTGAGCGCTGATATCGCAGGCATCGTGGTGAACACGGTGCGCGGCGGGCCGCTGGAACCGTGGGACATCCTCACCAAGCTCAATGGCTACGACCTCGACAACAAGGGCCAAATCCTTATCGAAGGCGATCGCAAGGTGTCGTTGGGCTGCGCGATTGGGCGCTTTGTTGCGAGTGAAACGGTGAATACGATTCCTGCCGAGATCATTCGCGAGGGCAAGCCGATGCATGTTGAAATTCCCACGTTCGCGCAGAACCTCGGCGTCGTCCGCCGCTATCCCGACGGAAACTTCCCCTACGTTGTCTATGGCCCGCTGGTGTTTAGTCCGCTTCACCAGGATCTGGTGGAGGAAACTGGTCTATGGATGGTGATGCAAGAGAGCCCGATTACGCCGTACTTGAACGACGATCGTCCGAGCAACGGCCGCGAGTTTATTGCCATCGCAAGTCAGTTGCTCTCGAGTCCGATTGGCCGTGGATACGATGTGGATCCTGGCCAGACCGTGAAGTCAGTAAACGGCAGGATTCCCCAAAATTTCCGCGACTTCGTCAAGTTGCTGCGTGATGTGCAGGGTGAGTTTGTCGTGATCGAGTTCAACGAGAATCGCTGCGACCGCATTGTGTTTCGCCGGGCGGAGGTTGATGCGGTTACCGAAAAGATCATGGATTCCAACGGCATCCGCCATGCCAGCTCCAGCGATGTGCGCGACCTCTTGGAGAAGAAATGAGACCTTTCGCGCACAGGCCGCTATTCTCCGTCCGTGCTCCAACCGCGACTCAACGATCTCCGTGACCGCATTGCATCCCGTGACGCCGACTGGCGCGCAGGAGCGGTCGTTTATCAAGTCTTCGTCGATCGCTTCGCGCCCAGCGAAAACCTGCAGGCGAAGCGGCATCTCTATCCCGAGCCCAAGCGTTTGCGCGGCTGGGGCGAGTTGCCGACCAAGGGTCACTTCATCGAGAGTGCTGGCGTATGGAGTCACGAGATCGACTTCTGGGGCGGCGATTTGCAGAGCTTGCGCGGGAAGCTCGCGCATCTTCAGGCGATCAGCGCCGATGTTCTTTACCTGAACCCGATTCACCTCGCCTACACCAACCACAAGTATGACGCGGCGGATTATCTGGAAATCAGCCCGGAATACGGCACGCGCGCCGATTTGCGCATGCTCGTTGGCGATGCTCATGCACGCGGGCTCAAGGTCGTCCTCGACGGCGTGTTCAATCATGTCGGCAAGCGCCATCGCTTTTTCGAGGAGGCGATGCGCGACCCGAACAGCAAGTATCGATCGTGGTTCTTCATCGGACCCGACTATCAGAACGGCTACCGCGGTTGGGCCGATGTGCCCAATCTTCCCGACCTCCATGTCGAGCGCGACGAGGTGCGCCGCCATCTCTGGCTCGACCCCGCGAGCGCCGTGCGTTCGTACTTGCGCGATGGCATCGACGGTTGGCGGCTTGATGTTGCTTGCGACATCGGGCCGCATTTCCTGCGCGAACTCACGGAAAGCGCGCACGAGGAGAAGCCGGGATCGCTCGTGGTTGGCGAGATCTGGAACGCGCCCGCGGGCTGGGATCGTTCGCTCGACGGCATTCTGAATATGAACATGCGGCGGATGCTGCTTGATTTCTGCTGCGGAACCGCCAATGCCAGCACCACATCACAGCGACTGAGCGACATGGTCGATGACGCCGGCATCGAGTTCATCCTTCGTTGCTGGACCACGCTTGAGAACCACGACACCGATCGGCTTGCGCATCTCGTGCCCAATTCCGAAGCGCGTCGCGTGGCGCATGCGCTGCAGGCCACGCTTCCTGGTGCGCCCAACCTCTATTTCGGCCAGGAAATCGGCGCATCGGGCGCGCCTGATCCAGAGAACCGCGCGCCGATGCGTTGGGATCTCGTACACGATGGCAACAGCGACTGGAGCTACATGCGCCATCTGTACGAAATGCGCCGCACCATGCGCGCGCTTTCGAAGGGCGACCTGGTGTTTCTGCGGGCGAATCAGCTGATTGCCTTCCTGCGCACCACCGATCGCGCCCAGGAAACCGTCCTGGTGCTTGCGAATATGGAGGACACCGAAGTCACCGAAACCATCAGCATGCGCGATGGCCGCATCATGGCCGGCACGGACTTCCGCGACGCGCTTTCGTATGACGGACACGACGCGATGCAGGTGAATGTGCAGATGGGATTCATGACGGTGACGATGCCGCCGAAATCGGCGCGCATCCTCAAGATCGTCCCGCCGCGCGCGGGCGTGCATTCGCCGTACAAGCGCATGAATTGAGCGAGCGCTGCTCGCGCAAGTTGCAAACGAAAAACGAAGGCGCGGACCACATGGCCCGCGCCTTCTGCAATATGCTTGTTTGCAAGCGTTTTTGCCTGCTTCGGTTTCAACTCATCGGCACGCGCCCCAGTTGGCCAGCACGAAGGTTAGGTCTGACGCGCCGACGACTCCATCGTGGTCAAGGTCTTCGTTGGGATTCTGCACCGAGTTCCACGCGCCGAGAATCATTGCCATGTCCGATGCATCGACCGCGCCACTGGCGTCGACATCACCTGTGCAGATGATCCCGCCGCTGGTTGGTTCGGGCGAGGTGCCCCAGCCCGGTCCGCTTTGGAAGCGCGGCTCGTAGTTCGAACCACTGCGCGCCACCATGAACCCGTTGCCGACTTGCTGTCCCGCGAACTTCGAACGCTGCAGGCCAGTCTCGACGACGCCGTTGGGCGTGAGCGTGAAGCAGCGCACCACGCCGTTGTCGGCCACCAGCAGATCATCGAGATCGTCGATCGCGAGACCAGTGATGTTGGTCACCGGCAGCGGCAATGTGAAGTAGTTTCCGTTCTGCGTCACCGCAATCAGGTGCGCGTCGCCCGCTTGCGCGAACCACAGGGTTCCCATGCGATCGGCCACGATCGTGGTTTGATCAATGCGGTCGGTGTCGAACTGCAACTGCTGCGAAATCGTGCGAATCACTGGGGAAATGGCGGGGTCGCCACCGATGGTCATGATGGTGTGCAGATCGTTGGAGATCACCAGCGACTTGATGCCAGAATCGCTCGCATCGGCCATGAGCGGCACGATGGCGATGGCATCGAAGGGAAGATCCTGATGCCAGGCGACCTGCGGTTGCATGTCGTCGAGCCCAGGTTTACCGCCGTCGAGACCCGAGATCGCGTAGACGCTGCGGCCGCAAAGTGCGAGCAGGTTGCGGTCACCGTGAAAGGCGATCGTTAAAATCGGCGTACTGGGAAGCCCCGCGTTGGCCAGGTTCAACGGCACCATGCGCACGCCCAAGCTATCGCGCTGCTCGACGAAGAGGCCGCCGGTGAGACCGGGCACAAGCAGGTACGGGATGGCCGAAGGGCTGAGCGCCAAGCAAGGCTTGGCGCCGATGTCGACGCTCACACCTTGCGCGTTGGCATCGAGATGCTGCAATTCGCTTGGAACAAAGGTGCCCGCGACGGTCGCGACTTTCACGCCCGCGAGCAGCCCGGTGTATGAGCTCCACGAATGCGCGCTCGCGGGACGGATGGACATGCGCTGATCGAGCAGCCTGAGGAAGTCGTCGTCGGTGTTGCGCTGCAGCCAGTTCATCGATTGGATGGGGAACAAGAACGATAAGAAGACGGTGTCCGACACAATGAGGTCGGTGACCCACGGGCAATCTTTGGTTGAGGTCGTGAAGGTCGACTGGGTGCCGAGGGTCGAGTTGTCGGACGAATCGCTGTAGGTGATCTTGCGGGTGGTGCCCGAGCGCAGCGCGCCCGTGAAGGTCATCGCGTGGCCGCCGGTGCGCTTGATCACCGTCATCCCGCCCGAGGTCGTGCCGACAGTCGAGTACTTGCCATAACCGAGTTGCTGAATTGCCTTGTGATCGACGCTTTCGCGCGTCATTTCGCGCAAGCTGACGACATTGGAGCCCGACCACAATTCATCCTCGATCACGAAATCGGAGCCGCTCTCCGCGCGAAGCACAGCGCTTGCGCCGCGGAAGCCGTTGGAGACATTGGTGCCATCGCAGTTGTCGGTCGACATCTCGGTTGCAAGGCGATTGATGAAGCTCGTTGCAGTGGCGAAGTAGCCGGACGACATCCAATCGTGGTCGCCGGGCGCAACGCTGCTGTCGCCGTGCTGGGCGATGTAGGCGAAGAGGTTGGCGATTGAGGTTGGCATGCAGAAATTGGCACCGGCGGGATCGGTTCCACACGCGCCGAGGCCAGTGCGCAGCTGGTCGAAGTCGGGCAGGTGAGTCATCGAGAGTTCGTAGTTCGTGTCGGAGGTCCAGCGCTTGATGACAAAGTCGGCGTTGGCGGACGGCGCGATGGCGATGATGGCGGCCAGAGTTCCAAGAGCAATATTCGTTCGGGCCAGGCTGTTATGGGAAAGCTTGGCGATGCTGTGGATGCGGTTCTGCGGCATGATGTTTTCCTCTTTGTTTGGCGTGACATTTCCACGATGCCTCCTCAGGCATCTGCGTCATGGGTTACGCAAATCTGGAAGCGGTCTCTCAGAAGTGCGCGGATTTTGCGAAGGAATTTTCAGGGCATGCGCCGACGATTCGCTTGGCATCCGCCGACCATTCGTCCGTGTTCACCAATCACCCTCGCGCGCCTCGGTTTCGTGCATACTGCGCGAATGTCAGCGACACCGACGACCTCGCTCGAACTCACGACCCGCAACGACGCTGTTGGCGCGACCGCGACCCGCGAGCTCGCGCGCACGCAAGGCCTGCTGCGTCTCGCGCCCTGTTGGGTGCCGCGATCGTTCCTACAGCCGGGTCTGCGCATCAAGCTTCATCCCGACGACATTTACGCCTACGGGCTTCATCGCGGCGGCATCGATGAGCGCTGGTTCGGCTCGACCACGGAGGCCGCCAACGACCATCGCACGCCCGACGAAGGGCTCTCTTACTGCGTCGTCGGCCGTGAGCGCTTCACGCTGCGTCAGGCCGTGAGCGAATGCGGCGCCGCGCTGATTGGCGACCGGCTGTGGACGAAGTACAAGAAGTGGCCCGTTTACGCGAAGTTTTTCGACAACATGGGCCCGATCCCGCACCACATGCATCAGGACGACGCGCAGGCCGCGCTCGTCGGGCAAGAGGGCAAGCCTGAGGCGTACTACTTCCCGCCGCAGCACAATCCGGTGGGCAACAACTTCCCGCACACTTTCATGGGTCTCGTGCCGGGCACGACCAAGAAGGATGTGCGCCGCTGCCTGGAAAATTGGAATCGCGGCGACAACGGGATTCTCGATGTTTCGCAGGCGTATCGCCTGAAGGTCGGCACTGGTTGGCTCATGGAGCCGCGCGTGCTGCACGCGCCGGGCTCGCTCTGCACCTACGAGCCGCAGTGGGGCAGCGATGTCTTTGCGATGTACCAGTCGCTGGTCGAGGGCCGCATGGTGCCGTGGGATTTGCTCGTGAAGGACATGCCCAAGGACAAGCATCGCGACCTCGACTTCATCGTCGAACAGCTTGATTGGGAGAAGAATGTCGATCCGAACTTCAAGGCCAACCGCTACCTCGAGCCGGTGACTGCGGCGCAGGGCGCGGGTTGGCACGACCGTTGGATCATCTTCGGCAAGATGAACGGCTTCGAGTACTTCAGCGCGAAGGAACTCACGGTCGAGCCGGGCGCGTCGTGCACGATCAAGGACAACGGCGCGTTCGGGCTGACTTGCGTGCAGGGCACGGGCACCGTGAACGGCGAGCCGCTGTCGAGCCCGCGGCTGATTCGCTTTCGCGAGCTGACGAACGACGAGTATTTCTGCACGGAGGCGGGCGCGAGGCGCGGCGTGACTTTCACCAACACGTCCACGACCGAGCCACTCGTCTGCCTCCGCTACTTCGGCCCCGAGACCTCAAACGGTGCCTGGCACCAACCGTGACGCAACCGCGGCGCACCCGTGCACCAACCAGGTGGTGGCGAGTACCCGCAACGAACTTCTAGAACGAGACTTAAACGTGCACGCCGCTACCTGGTTGGTGCGCGGCACCAACCAGGTTGGTGCCAGGTTGGTGCCAGGCACCGCTGTTATCGAGGAGAACACCATGAAACTTCACAACGCAATGTGGCCCGGACTCGTCGGCAAAGAACCCAACACCGACCATCCCCCCATCTCGCTCGACCGCATGCTCGAGCTCACCGCCAAGGCCTCCGTCGACGGACAGAAGTTCGACGGCGTCGACCTTTTCCTCTTCCACACCCATCTCGATCCCGATGCGAGCGAGTCGGACATCCGCAAGATGGCCGACAAGATCGCGGCGAAAAATCTCGCGGTTGGCTCCATGGTCGCGCCGGTTTGGCCGGGCACCGTTGGCGACAGCGCGATGGGAACCGTCGAGCAGCGGCGCAAGTTCATCGACGCCGTTCGCAAGGCCTGTCGCATTGCGCGCATCCTCAACGAACACGGCGTGCGCAAGTACGGTGTGATTCGCATCGACAGCGCAACGCCCACCAAGGCCGCCACCAAGAATCCAAAGCAGGCGATCAAGCAGATCGCCGCAACCTTTCGCGAGGCGGGCATGGTTGCCGCTGGCCACGGTGAGCGACTCGCCGCCGAGGGCGAGATTTGCTGGGCGGGCATGCATTCGCTGAAGTCGATGCTGGCGCTGCTCGAGACCGTGGATATGCCAGGAACCGTTGGTTTCCAAGCCGATCTTGCTCACACCTACCTCTACCTTCTCGGCGTGAACGCGCCGAAGGAAGCGCTGTTGGCGAAGAAGCACACGCCCAAGCAGTTCGACAAGGCCTACGACAAGCTCGTGACCGCGCTGCGTCCGTGGACGATCGACTTCCATGTCGCGCAGAACGACGGCACCGTTCACGGAACCGGCGCGCATGACAAGACCGGCCGCCATTGCCAGGCCGACGATCCCAATGGCAAGCTCGACATCGCCGAATGCTCGAAGACTTGGCTCGAAGGCGCGGCCGAGCGCGGCATCAAACACATTTGCTGGGACGGATGCATGTTCCCCAACGCCGTGCTCGAGAAGCAAGAGACTTGGAACACCGTGTTGCGCACGATGATTTCGGTACGCGATGCAATCGCTGTGAAAGCCTGAGCAGAAAGGAACCATCATGGCCAAAAAGTCCACCACAAAGTCCACCACGAAGACCACCACGAAGACCACCACGAAGCTCGCCAACAGTCTCGCCATCACCACCACCTCGCCCGCGACCGACAAGCCCGAGTTGCGCATCGGCCTGATCGGCTACGGATTCATGGGCCGCGCGCACGCGAATGCGATCCGTCAGGTTCCGCACTTCTTCAAGACTGGCCGCAAGCCGGTGCTGCAAGCGGTGTGTGGTCGTGACGAAGCGAAGGTCCGTGAGTTCGCCGCCAACTGCGACGCGCGCTCCGTTGAAACCGACTGGCGTCAACTCGTTGCCCGCGAGGACATCGACGCCGTCGACATCTGCACGCCCAACGACTCGCACATGGATATCGCGCTCGCCTGCATCAAGCATGGCAAGATGATCCTGTGTGAGAAGCCGCTCGCGCTCGACGGAAAGCAGGGCGAGGCGATGGTCAAGGCGGTCGAGAAAGCGAAGTTGCCGAATCTCGTTTGGTACAACTATCGCTTCCTTCCCGCGGTCACGCTGGCGAAAAACATCGTCGACGCTGGCGAGCTCGGAAAGATCTTCCACTACCGCGCCAATTTCCTGCAGGATTGGACGATTTCCGCGGATCTCCCCCAAGGCGGCGCTGGCCTCTGGCGCCTCGACGCCAAGGTCGCAGGCTCGGGGGTCACCGGCGATCTGCTTGCGCACTGCATCGACACTGCGCGTTGGATCAACGGCGACATCGTTGCGGTGAGCGCGATGACCGAGACCTTTATCAAGGAGCGCGTTCACACCGCAACCGGCAAGAAGCAAGCGGTGAAGATCGACGACGCGTGCGCGTTTCTCGCGCGTTTCGAGAATGGTTCGATGGCGGTGTTTGAGTCGACCCGTTACGCGCGCGGCCACAAGGCGCTCTACACCTTCGAGATCAACGGCGAGCACAAGTCGTTGGCGTGGGACCTGCACGATCTCAATCGGCTTTCGTACTTCGATCACGGAGTGCCAAGCGATCGTCGCGGTTGGAGCAGCATTCACTGCACCGACGGCGACCATCCTTACGCGGGAAATTGGTGGGTTCCTGGGCTTTGCCTCGGATACGAGCACTCGTTCGTCCACGCGCTTGCCGAGTTCCTTCGCGCACTCGACGAGCCCAAGGCCGCGAAGCGCTACCCCGATTTCCGCCACGCTCTCGGCACGCAATATGTGTGCGATGCGGTGCTCGAAGCCGCGCGTACGCAAAAGTGGATCAAGGTGAAGCGCGCGTAACGCGGAGGTCAAGCGCGCGTAACGCGAAGGTGAAGCGCGCGTAACGACGCGGCATCACGACCCCACAAACACGCGCGGAGCGAGCGCCTTTAGGGCACTCGCTCCGCGCTTTGCCTTCATCGATTCGCGCCCATCGTTGATAGCGCGTCAGCTCTTCAGCGACGCCATGTCGATCACGAAGCGGTACTTCACGTCGCTCTTCAGCATGCGCTGGTACGCCGCCTCGATCTCCTGCATCTTGATCAGCTCGATGTCGCACACGATGCCGTTCTTGCCGCAGAAATCAAGCATCTCCTGCGTCTCGGCGATACCACCGATGCACGAGCCCGCGAGGTTGCGGCGCGGGAGGATCACGCTGAACGCCGCGATCTGCTGCGGCAACGGCGGCACGCCGACCATGCACATCGTGCCGTCGAGCTTGATGAGCGCCATCAGCGCATCGAGCGAGTGATCGGCCGAGACCGTGTCGATGATGAGATCGAAGCTCGACGCGTGCTTGGCCATCGCGGCCTGGTCCTTCGAGATCACGACCTCGTGCGCGCCAAGGCGTAGGCCGTCGGCGACCTTGCCGGGCGATGTCGTGAACAGCACCGTGTGCGCGCCGAGCGCGCGTGCGAACTTGACGCCCATGTGTCCGAGCCCGCCGAGGCCGACGATGCCGACCTTCTTGCCGGGTCCGACCTTCCAGTGCTTGAGCGGCGACCACGTGGTGATGCCCGCGCACAGCAGCGGGGCGGCGGCCGCAGGATCGAGATTCGCTGGCACTTTGAGCGAGAACGCCTCGTCGACCACGACCTTCTCCGAGTAGCCGCCGAAGGTCATGCCGCCGAGGTGCTTGTCCTCGCCGTTGTAGGTGAAGATCGCGCCGCCCGTGCAGTACTGCTCGAGGCCCTTCTTGCAGCAATCGCACGCGCGGCATGAATCGACCAGGCAGCCGACCGACGCGAGGTCGCCGACCTTGAACTTCGTGACCCTCGCGCCCACGCGCGTCACGCGGCCGAGGATCTCGTGCCCGGGCACAACGGGGTACTGCGTGAAGCCCCACTCATTGCGCGCGAAGTGGAGGTCGCTGTGGCACACGCCGCAATACATGATGTCGATCTCGACATCGGTCGGCGTCGGCTGGCGGCGCTCAATCGTGTGCGGTGCGAGCGGGGAAGTTTGCGACTGCGCGGCGTAGGACTTGGTGGACATGAGACTCTCGGTTCTGCGGGGATCGTGCGATGTTTCCCGAAAGGGGCGATCGTAGCCAACGCGGCGATACGCGGGGAAGCGTCCCTCAGCATCGCGCCGCGATCGCTGCAACTGCAAGAGATCGCCGCGTCGCGCGCCTGACCGCAGAGTTCCTGCGGGAGAGTTCTGTGAAACCAACTACAGCGCGTGGAGTCCGTGGTCTTTGTCCGCGTGGCTCCGCGCGTTGCCTATCGTCGAACTGCGCGGGATTTCCTCGCGTTTCAACGCTCGCAACGGAGTTCGCTATGCAATCCCTTCGCAAGACATTCGCGTTCGTTTTCTTCGTCGTCGTCATCACGCTCTGCGCCGTTGTCGTCGCTTGCAGCACTGCGCCCAAGACGCCGTCCGAGCGACGCGCGCTCTCGACGAGTACCTCCTCGTTTTTGACGCGCGCGAGGGAGGCTGATCCATCTCTCTCGCGTTTTTTTGACAACTGCGTGGGTTACGCCGCGATTCCGGAAATCGGAAAGGGCGGTGTGATTCTCGGTGGCGCGTATGGCAAGGGTCAACTCTTCGACCGACAAGGGCGGCTGACTGGCTACTGCGATGTGAGTCAGGGCTCGATCGGCGCGCAGATCGGTGGCCAGAGTTTCGGCGAGGTCGTCTTCTTTGAAACCGAAAGTGCGATGGCCGACTTCAAGGGCGGCAAGTTCGCGCTCGCCGCGCAAGCTTCCGCAGTCGCGCTTGCATCAGGCGCGGGCGCAGCGGCCAAGTACGACAACGGCGTCGCGATCTTCATCGTGAATCCGAAGGGGCTCATGCTCGAGGCATCGGTCGGCGGTCAGCAGTTTGGCTATCAGGCGCTCGCGGACGCAGAGAACATCGGCGACTGAATCGCGTGCAGTTTGATGGTGAGTACCGAAACAATTGGCACAGCGCTTCGATGCTTCGCGTCGCGGCGCTGTGTCAGGTTTTCGAGGTCACGCGGTTTGCGGTCCGCCAACCGCTCCGCGCTCACACTCATGTTCCCGCGCTGATACTCGCCGCAACCGCTTCCGCAGCCTTGATTCCGTCGATCGCAGCAGTGAGGATTCCGCCCGCGTAACCCGCACCCTCGCCGGCGGGAAAGAGTCCGAGCGTGTTGAGGCTCTGCATGTCGCCGCCGCCCGAACCCGTGTCTTTCGATTCATCGCGGGTGATGCGAATCGGCGACGAAGTGCGCGACTCGACGCCAGTCAGCACCGCGTCGGCCAAGTCGAAGCCCTTGATTTCACGGGCAAATTGCGGGATTGCTTCGCGGATCGCTTCGATGGCGAACGCTGGCAGCGCCGTTGCGAGATCGGTGAGATGCACGCCCGGCGTGTATGACGGAAGCACGCTTCGGAACTCGGTCGATGCGCGTCCCTTCAGGAAGTCGCCGACGAGTTGTCCAGGCGCTTGGTAGTTGCGTCCGCCGAGTTCGTAGGCGCGCGATTCCCAGAAACGCTGAAACTCGATGCCCGCCAATGGCCCATCGGGAAAGTCGACCTCGGGCGTGATGCCCACGACGATGCCCGCGTTGGCGTTGCGTTCCTCGCGCGAATACTGGCTCATTCCATTGGTCACAACGCGGCCTTCCTCGCTGGCGGCGGCAACGACCGTTCCTCCCGGACACATGCAGAAGCTGTAGACCGAACGCCCGTTCTTGGCGTGGTGCACGAGCTTGTAATCGGCCGCGCCGAGCAGCGGGCTGTCGGCCTTCTCGCCGTAGCGGCACTGATTGATGAGCGACTGCGGATGCTCGATGCGAAATCCAATCGAGAACGCCTTGGGCTCGATGAACACGCCGCGAGCATGCAGCATTTCGAAGGTGTCGCGCGCGCTGTGGCCGACGGCGAGCACGAGGTGGTCGGTGGCGATCCGTTCGCCGCTGGCAAGAACAACCCCGCGCACGCGCGAAGTGCGCTTGCCATCGGTCGACGCAAGTTGCTCGAGTTCGATGTTGTCGACGCGCGATTCGAAGCGGATCTCGCCGCCGAGGGCGATGATCTTCGCGCGCATCTTCTCGACCATGCTCACCAGTCGGAAAGTTCCGATGTGCGGCTTGTTGACGAACATGATCTCTTCAGGCGCGCCGGCCTCGACGAACTCGTTGAGCACTTTGCGGCCGTAGTGCCGAGGATCCTTGATCTGGCTGTAGAGTTTGCCGTCGGAAAATGTTCCCGCGCCGCCTTCGCCGAACTGCGTGTTCGACTCGGGATTGAGCACTCCCTGGCGCCACATGAGGAATGTGTCCTTGGTGCGCTCGCGCACAGCCTTACCGCGCTCGAGGATCAGTGGACGGAACCCGGACTGCGCGAGGATGAGTCCCGCGAAAAGTCCGGCGGGGCCCATGCCGATCACGATGGGGCGCTTGGATCGCGCGGTGGTCGCGGGCGTTGCCTGAGCGACGAACTTGTAGCCCATGTCGGGAGTCGTCGACAGATGCGGGTCGGTCTTCAGACGATTGAGAACCTTGGCTTCATGGCGCAACTCAGCGTCGATGGTGTAGACGAAGAGGATCGACTTGCGCTTGCGCGCGTCGACCGCGCGACGGAAGACCTCGAACCGCACCAAGTCGTTGGACGAGACGCCGAGCCGAGCGATGATCGCCGGACGCAGCGCGTCCTCTGGGTGCTCGAGCGGAAGACGGAGTTCGGTGAGGCGAAGCATGGTTGAATCGGAGGCGCGGTGGAGGTTGCTGGCGGCGAAGGTCGCTGCCAACGCAAAGGCCCCCCGAAGGAGGCCTGTTCAAACGAATCGGACTGGCGGGATTTCACCCACGACATGTTGAATGACAGTGGGTCACTCTACCAAACCGCGCTCCAACCCGTCGAATGGCGTTCAGCGCGATGATTGCAGAACCATCGGTATCCGACCAGAGTTCCGCCGTTGAGCAGCTATCCGAGATCGCACAGGAATGGAACCGGAGATTCGGTTTCGACCCGAGTCGAGTGCGCAGTTTCTCTCGTGATTTACTTGATGGTTCGAAGGTGTGAATGGTCGCTCGCTTGGAGCGGCGT
>QWPT01000074.1 GCA_003671075.1 Planctomycetota bacterium | reverse complement strand
GCCGCCGAAGCTGCGACCGCCGCCGCCGCCGCCGCCAGCGCCGCCGCCGCTACCGCCACCGAAGCCGCCACCCGGACGCGGAGCGCGGGGCTGTGCCTCGTTGACGACGAGAGCGCGGCTCTCGAATTCCTTGCCATTAAGGTTCTCAATGGCGGCCGCACCGGCCTCCTTGGAACCCATGGTCACGAAACCGAATCCTCGCGAGCGACCTGTCTCGCGATCGGTTCCGATGAACACATCCAACACTTCTCCGTGAGCGGAGAAAATTTCACGAAGGCCATCGGGCGTCGTACGATAATTGAGATTGCCGACAAAGAGCTTGAACATGACTGGCCTCCTAGGCCAGATCGAGCCACTTAATGAATTACTTCATGCGTGGCTGGATGGTTTCTCGACGCGCAGGGGACTGACGGTCAGTGGTGCGGTCGAAGTTCAGCATACAGGTTTTCGCGGTTGTCAACGGGGCAACTCGGAGAATCTCAAGTTTCTTGAGATGGTTGCTGCGGCGGTGAGGTAGGTTCTATTGAGCCTCCTGCGGCATTTCGCCGATAATCGCCGTTGCGTAGGGTGCTTAACCCTGCTCTTCCCTGATGAACCTACGACCAAACGACCCATTCGATTTACTCGAAGTGCCTGCTCGGTTTGACCTTGACCTTCGCGATTTGAAGTCGGCGTGGATGCGCAAGGCCTCGCGGGTTCATCCTGACGGGGCTGGTTCGATCGATGCCAGCGTCGCGGTGAATGACTCGTATCGCGTGCTCTTGGATCCAATCACGCGAGCTGATGCGTTGTTGACGCGGTACTGCGCGCCGACCGTTGACGAGCGATGTTTGCCTGAGGGATTTCTTCTAGCGATGATGGAACTCCGCGAGCGTGCGGATGAAGCGCGTGGCGAAAGCAGCCTTTTGGAGCCGCTTTTTCGCGAGGCGCGTGACGGGCGATCGGAGGCACTCAGCGCCATTTCCAATGCCTTTGCTGGCGTTGAGCCTGATGGATGTTCAGTGAGCCGCGCTCAGTTGATCCGCGCGAAACTCAATGTTGTTCGAGCGTTTGATCGAATGCTCGAGCAACTGAATCGCGAGGAACTTGACCGATGACGCTTGACTCCGCGCCGCTTGATTTCGCCGGACTCAACATGGTGGACGCGGCACTAGGCACCGCACTCATTCCACTGCTTGGTGCGATGGCGTTTTTCTCGTTTATCGAGACAACTTTTTTCGCACTGACCCCTGCGGAGCGTCTAGGTCTTCGACGGACGCATGCCTCGGCGGGCGCAATGGTCGATGGTCTGCTTTCGAATCCGCGGGTGCTGTTGGTTAGCACAATGATCGGCTCTTTGATTGCGAACACTTGTTACCTCGTCGTAAGTTCCGTGCTGGTGACGCGCTTCGAGGGCAACTTGTTGTTGTCGATCATCATGGCCCTGCTTTCGGTTGTTGGAATCGTGCTCACGGCAGAGGTGCTTCCGAAGCTGGTGGGGAATGCCGATCGTGGTCGGTCGGCGAGGGTGGCGGTTGGGCCGACCGTGTTCTATTGCGCAGTGACGGCCCCAGCGGCGCGATTGGTTGATCGATTTGTATTGGCACCCATTGGCCGGCTTGCGGCGAGTGCTCATCCTTCGGGAATTGTCGATGCTGCAGAACTCGCAGCTCTACTTGAGCAGTCTGCGCGCGAGGGTTCCATCGACATGCGCGAGCGGGAAGCGATCGAGGGCGTGATGCGGCTGCGGCGCTTGCGGGTGCGCGATGTGATGACGCCGCGCGTCGATATGTCGTTCGTGTTCTCTGATTGCGAAGATGCTGAAATCGTCGATGCTTCGACACGCGCGCGCCTGACCCATCTGCCCGTAGTGGGGCGCGATGTGGACGATGTGATCGGCGTGCTTCAACTCAAGCGTTACTTGATCGCAACACCGAGGCCCAAACGCTCGGAGTGCATTGAAGGCGCGAGGTTTGTCCCAGAGCTTGCTTCGCTTGAACAACTTCTAGAGCACTTCCGCCGAACTGGAACCAAGTTGGCGATCGCCGTCGATGAGTATGGCGGCACTGCGGGGATCGTGGCACTTGAGGATTGCGTAGAGGAGATTGTCGGTGATATTGCCGACATCGGCGAACAAGCGGTTGACGCGCCCGTGGAGGTCAGCCCAGGAACTTGGCGTATCAGCGGTGAAATGAGCGTTGCTCGTTGGAGCGAGATTTTCGGCGAGCGGGTAGTGACGCCGCGATCGAGCACGGTGGCGGGGCTCGTGATGCAGCGGTTGTCTCGGTTGGCGCGCATTGGAGATCGTGTGGAGTTGGCGAATGTACGCGTCGAAGTCGAGGTCGTCGTTGGCGCACGGATCAAAAGCGTGCTTGTTTCGCTTGAGCGCGGGGGAAATCCAAGATGATCGCTGAGGTTGTCGCTAGCGAACATTTCGATTTTGGTTCCGCGTTGTTCTTCGGGTCAATCGCCGTTGTGGGCGTCGCGGGTGCTGGGCTGCTCGCGGGGCTTGAGACGGGGATGTACACGCTTTCCCATGTGCGGCTTTCGATTCGGGCTGCGCGGGGAAACCTTGCGGCGGCGCGGTTGGCTCGCGAGTATGCGCGGCCGCGTCGGCTGCTTTGCACGCTTCTGGTTGCCAATGCGCTTTCGGGATGGACGGCTAGTTTCGGTGTATCTCAGATCTTTCATAGTCTGGGCTTCGGGCCGATCGAGGCGATTCTGCTTGACCTCGTGGTTCTGGTGCCAGTAGTGTTTTTGTTTGGCGAAGTGCTCCCCAAGGATTTGTTTCGAGTGCATGCTGACCGCTGGATGCCGCGATTTGCCGGCCTGCTGATGGTGCTTCGCATCGTGCTTTGCGCGAGCGGGATAGTTCCGATCGTCATCGCGCTTGGCGCGATCCTGACCAGGATTTTGGGAGGTCGATCTGGTGCTGAACGGCGCGAGTCGCGTGCTCGGGTTGCCGCGCTGCTTGCCGAAGGTGCAGGAACCGATGGCCTGAGCGAAGTTCAACTCGGATTCGCTGACCGCGTCTTTACCATGCGGGGGATCACCGTCGCTCAGGAGATGCGTCCATGGAAATCGGTTGCGTACATTTCGGCGACGGCGACGCCTGCGGAGCGAGCGCAGAAATTTCTTGCGTCTGGTGCAAGCCGATTGCCGGTGGTCGATGGCGATGGGCGGGTCACTGGGGTCGTCGCTGCGGTCGACCACTTTGCCAACGCGGCGCAACCAACCAACACGATTGCGCGGCCAGCGTTGCTGCTCGGATCGTCGATGTCAGCGCTCGAGGCCATCAGCCGGATGCGGCGGGAACGCGTTCAATTGGCTGTGATTGGTGATCGCGCCGAACGGCCGCTCGGAATCGTGTCTATGAAGGATTTGGTGGAGCCGCTGGTGGGTGATCTCGTGGCTTGGTGAGCGTTTGCGGACCCCGTTGCGGATTGGTCGTGCTTGTTGCAGCGAGGCGGGGGGGTCGGTACACTTCGCGACCCCGCAGACCGCGGGTGATTCGGGCTAGTAGCTCAGTTGGCTAGAGCACACCCCTGATAAGGGTGAGGTCGAAGGTTCGAGCCCTTTCTGGCCCATGTAACGCGGCCGCCATTCGTGGCGGCTGCGTTTCTTTTTGGCGTCTCTCGTTTGCGGCTTCTGCCATTGCGACTGGCAGGCGATTGGCAGGCAATTGGCACGCGATCGGCGCGTGGGGATAATGACCGATGCGCTTTCCCATGCGGTTGAGGCGCTATCATCCCGCCCCTTCCGCGCCGAACGCGGATACTCACATCGTCACGGAGATACATCTCATGCGTCGCGCGAAGATTTCTATTATTGGAGCAGGCAACACCGGTGCTGCCTGCGCTGTCTGGGCCGCCTCGAAGGAACTTGGGGACATCGTTCTCATCGACATCGCTGACGGTGTGGCGAAGGGCAAGGCTCTTGATCTGTACGAGAGCGCGCCCATCGAAGGATTCGATTGCAATATTCAGGGCGGAAGCGACTACGCGCTCATTGAGGGCAGCGATATTGTCGTGATTACCGCAGGAATCCCGCGCAAGCCGGGCATGAGCCGCGACGACCTGATCGTGACCAACATGGGCATCGTTTCAAGCGTCTCGGAAAAGGTCGCGAAGCACGCGCCGAATTCCATCATCATTGTGCTCTCCAATCCGCTCGATGCGATGGTGTACACCGCGTGGAAGGCCTCGGGTTTCCCGGCGAGTCGCGTGCTTGGTCAGGCGGGATGCCTCGATGTGGCCCGTTTCCGTGCATTTCTCTCGATGGAGCTTGGCTGCTCGATTGAGGACATCCAGGCGTTGCTCTTGGGCGGTCACGGCGACGACATGGTTCCGCTGCCGCGATTCACCAGCGTGCATGGAATTCCAATCGACCAGTTGCTCTCGAAGGAAGTCATCGACAAGTGCGTTGCGCGCGCGAAGGTCGGCGGCGGCGAGATCGTTCAGCTGATGGGAACTTCGGCGTACTACGCTCCGGCGTCGGGCGTCATCCAAATGGCTGAGGCGATCATCAAGGATAAGAAGCGGATTTTGCCTTGCGCGGCGTATTGCGAGAGCGAGTACGGCGTGGCGACGGGTGGCAAGGGTTCTGGCTATTTCGTCGGCGTTCCGTGCGTTCTCGGCAAGGGCGGCATGGAGCGGATCATCGAGGTCAAACTCGATGCGACCGAGGCGCCGCTGCTTAGAGAGTCGGTGCAGCATGTGAAGGATCTCGTCAAGGTCGTGAAAGACCTTGCGGCGAAGCCCAACGAAGCGGGGCAGCCGAGCTTTCCCAAGCTCGTCTGATTGAAAGTTGAACCAACGCAGCGGCGGGCCTCGAGCCCGTCGCTGTTTTTTATGCAGCGTGCGCCGTGAGTGCGCCAGAGGCGAAGTCGGTGATCGACTTTGCGATGCGGTCGAGTGGCGAGACAATCTGAACGGCGCCGCAAAGCGCGGCCTCGCGGGGCATTCCGTAGACGATGCAACTTTGTTCGTCCTGCCCGACGGTGATGGCACCGGCTCTGCGCATGGAAAGAAGCCCGGTCGCGCCGTCGTTGCCCATGCCAGTCATGATGATGCCGAGCGCGCGCGCGCCTGCGTATTGCGCGCAACTTTCGAAGAGCACCTCGACCGAAGGCTTATGGCGGAGCACCCGTGGACCGTCGGCGACGCGGACGAGCCACCGGTTCGAGCTCGCCGCGCCATCGCGCACGAGTCGCATATGGCGATTTCCTGGCGCCAACAGCGCGCATCCTGCGATCAGCGGGTCGCCGTCCTGCGCTTCCTTGACTCGGATCTTGCATAGACGGTCGAGTCGATCGGCGAAGGCTTTGGTGAAGCCTTCGGGCATGTGTTGGACCATGACGATCGGCGGAACATCGACGGGAAGCGCGGTGAGGACTTCGCGCAATGCCTCGGTGCCACCAGTCGAGGTGCCGATGGCGATGACCTTGTCGGAAAGCCCGTGACGGAAGTTGGTGTTGATGGATTTGACGAGAGGAGGCGTCAGGGCGTTGACGGCGCTGAGGCGCGGCGTCGATGGCTCGGCATCCTCCATCTGCATCGATTCGGTGCTTCGCGCGTTGGTCGATGCTCGCGGTGGTGGCACATGGACGGCGGCGCGCACAAGTTCGCCGAGGCGGGCGGCAACATCGCCGACGGAGAAGTTTCCGCCAGGCTTGGAGACAACTTCAAACGCTCCCGCCTCGAGGCATTCGAGCGCGAGCGCACAGCCTCTGGGCGTGATGGAGCTGCAGATGATCGTAGGAACCGGGTGGAACTTCATGAGCTTCTTGAGGAAGGTCAGTCCATCCATGCGCGGCATTTCGATGTCGAGGACGACGCAGTCAGGTTTGAGCGCGAGGATTTTCTCGCGTGCGGCGAAGGGATCGGCGGCGGTTGCGACGACCTCGACGCCGGGTTGGCGTGAGAGTTGTACTTGCAACACCTGGCGAACGATCGCACTGTCATCGACGATGATGACACGGGCGATGCGCGACGGGCGCGGATCGAGCGGCTTGTTGTCGTTTGGCTTGATTTCCTGCATATTGCGCTCCTCATGTCAGTTCACGCCGCGTGGGAATGGTGGCAATGCACCTCGAGGCGTGCGCCTTCGGCGTCGAGGACGCATGCGGTTTCCTTGCCCGAGGCGCCGCCGCGGCCGAGGCGCGGGAGCCCGAGCGAAAATCGACAGTCGCTGCCGCCAAGTGCGGTGATCACGGATCCACCGACGATGTTGGCGAGTTCGCGCAGCGCTTCCTCGGACTGAACATCGGTGATGTCACTTGGCTCGGCGCCGAGAATGCTGGCGGCAAGGTTGCGCGCGAAGGAGCGGCTTGCGTGCAGTTCAACATTTCCTGCGGTGGGACCGCTGAAATCGATTTGCGCGAATGTGTCGGCGGGAGGAAGACGAGCATCGTCGTCGCACGGGTCGGCCAGCACGAACGCCGTGCGTTCAAGTGCGTCGACCACGAGACGGGACAGCGTGTTTGAGTCGAGGGTAGTGTCGTTGCTGTTGTGCTGTTCCATGATGAATCCTGTTTACTGGTACGACGGCTTGAGTCCGAGGACATCCGAGATCAAGCGGCAGAGGGCTTCTGGTTCGAAGGGCTTTCGTAGGGTGTGCTTGACACCAAGTTCGCGCATGCGCTCGAGGCGCTCGCGGTTGGCTTCGGTGGAGACGACAACGACGGCGACATCCTGCATGTCCGGACGATTGCGCAGTTCGCGGGCGAATTGCTCGCCGTCCATGACCGGCATGTTGAGATCGAGCAGAACGAGGTCGATCCAGACCGTCTCGAGAACTTCGAGCGCCTCGACACCGTTGCCGGCTTCGAAGATGCGATCTTCGGGAACGCCCGCGAGTTTGACCACTTTTTTGATCGCGGCGCGAAGGATCGGCGAATCATCGACGACCAGGACATGGCACTGAAGCGTGGAGTTGTTGAGGTTCGCGGTCATGCGGTTCTCTTTAGGGCATTGCCCGGCTTGGTCCCTGAATGGAGAGTTCCCGAATTGAGGTTTCCTGAATTGAGGATTCCCGGCGTTGGCTGCGTTGCCGTCGCTGCGAGCACATCAGCGACGAGGGCTTCGAGTTCGTCGCGGGTGGTGCCGAGGCGCTCGCGCACGCCGATGTCGAACGGATACATGAGCCCGTCGCAGCCGAGTCCGAGTCCCGCCCAGCGCGCGACGCAGTCAGCGGCGTGAACGATGTCGGTGAGCGGTTCCGACGGTGAGGACGGTGGTTCGTGGTGGCCGCGAACGGCGCGGACGATTTCGTCGGGCAATGACCAGCGTTGGCAAAGCATCGCGCCGAGTTCGGCATGGTCAGCGCCGAAAACCTCGCGTTCGTAGGCGAGAAACGGTCTGCCATCGGCGGCAGCGGCGATCTTTTCAAGCGCATCCGCGCCGGCAACTGCATCGATCGCGAGCTTGCCGATGTCGCGTAGAAGCGTGGCGACGAATGCGACCTCGCGGTCAATGCGGTGGCTGGATGTGTGGGCGCGGGCGAGGGCGTCGGCGGCGACGGCTCCGCCAAGCGCGGACTGCGAGAGCGATCCGCGTCGAAGGCCGTAGGAGCGACCTGCGTTGGCAAGAAGTCCAGAAGTCTGCGTTTCCAGCGCGATTCTGCAGAGTTCGCGGGTGCCGAGGCGGCGAATGGCATCGGAGATTCCTGCAACGCGTCCGCGCATTCCAAATGCAGCGCTGTTGGCGCGGCGCAGAACCGAAGCCGCGACAGCTTCGTCACGGCTCACAATCTTCTCGACCTCGTGCAGGTCGGTGTCGCGACCTTCTCCAGCCAGCATCGAGATGAGCTGGATGGTGGTGGCGGGGAGCGCGGGCAAGCGATCGAGCGCGGCGATGGTTTCGTTCAGTGAGGCCACAGGAGTGAGTCCTTTCCCTGCGATCGGATGGAGATTTGACCGTCGATCAGGCGAAGAGTCATCGTGCGGCTGTGCTGACCACCTGTGTCATCGGAAGCGAGAAGCAGATTGAGCTTCCAGAAGATCTTGCGGAGCACGGTGCGGTTGCGATTGCCGATACGGAAGTGGCCGTCGTCGGCGAGGACTTCCGCTCCGCCCGCAGCGCAAACGATGAGTCGCTCACGCCTCGCGCCCGCGTCAAGTACTTTCTGAAACAGCAGCGGGAGGCCGGCGTCACCAAACATCGCAGGATTGATTGCGGCTTTGTCGGGGCTGACGGTGGACTCGGGCAGCATGAAGTGCAGCATGCCCGCGACTTTGGCCACGGGGTCATACAGCGTGACGCCGATGCACGAGCCGAGTGCGTAGGTGACGATGGACTTGTGCGCGTCGCGAGCGACCGCCATGTCGGCGACGCCGACGACGATCTTGTCGCATTCGGCTGTCCGAGTGGATTCGGACTTGAAGATCGGTGGGGGAATCCTTGACATCATGGAGTCCTGGCGGTCAGAGCGCTCGGTCGGTTGGATCGGCGCGGAGAGGGATCAGCGGATGTAGATGCTTGCGGCCGCGGGACGAAAGGGCACATCGAGGCCCGACAGCGTTTCCGCACTTCCGACGGCGAGGTATCCGCCGGGGCGGACCACTCCGTGCATACGGGTGACGACTTCGTGGCGGGTATCGCGATCGAAGTAGATCATCACATTGCGAAGGAAGACAACATCGAAGGGGCCGAGGCCGGTGTAGTTCTCGACGAGGTTTTGCCTGCGAATCTCGACGAGTTTGCGCACTTCGTCCTTCACCTTCCACCGTGCTTCTGCGGTCGCGCCTTTCGGAGCATCGACCTTCTGCAGGAAGCGCGCGCGTCGTTCGGGCGAAAGGCCGGTGAGTTGCGACTCGTTGTAGGTTGCGGCGCGGCAGCCGTCGAGAGCCTTGTTGGAAAGATCGGTTGCGATGATCTTCACATCGAAGCCCATTGCGGGCGGAAGCAGTTCGAGTGCCTGCATGGCGAGCGAGTAGGGCTCGGCGCCGGTGGAGCAGGCGGCGGACCAGAGGCGCAACTTGCGGCCGGGAACCGCGAGAGTTCCGTGGGCGAGCGGCGCGTAGAGTTCGCGCTCGAGAAAGGCGAAGTGGGCTGGATCGCGGAAGAAACTGGTGACATTGGTCGAGAGCAAGTCGAAGAGAACGAGCATGTCCTCGTCGGTGGGATTGCGCTCGAGTCGCTGCACATACTGTTCGATCTCGCCGCCGCCGTTTTTACGCAGATGCGAGGCAAGGCGGTTGGCGACGAGCTGGATCTTGCGCTCGCCGAGAGAAAGTCCCCATCGACGACGGGCGATTTCGGCAATGCGCTTGAAGGTAGTTTCGGTCAGAGTAGACATGGTTGGTTCTCTCGAGCGTTGCAGAGGCGTGCGTCAGGCGGCGCGTCGTTCGGTTTCCTTGATGGCGCCGGCGATTTGCGCGCGCTCGCGCATGCCGATGACCTCGGCGATCTCCAGCAGCACGATCACCTTGTCCTTGACCTTGCCCATGCCGAGGATGTAGCGAAGTGGGATTTCGCAGCCGAATTCAGGCGACGGTTCGATGGCGGACTTCGGAATGTCCTGCACCTCGCGCACGCTGTCGACGATGGCGCCCATCACGGTCTGCGATCCGTCTTGCTCGTTGGCTTCCAGAACGACGATGCAAGTTTCCTTGGTTGCTTCGGCGGCAGCAAGCGAGAAGCGCAGGCGCAGGTCGATCACGGGGATGATGCGTCCGCGGAGATTCATCACGCCCTTGACATAGGCTGGAGTCTGCGGCAGCGGCGTCACGGCGAGGAGCCCGATGATCTCGCGTACGCGCAGGATCTCGACTCCATAGTGCTCGCTGCCGAGGCAGAAGGAGAGGAATTTGTTCTCGTTTGCGCCGCGCGATTCGTGGGCGGCGGCTTCGGTTCGTTCGATGATGGCCATTGATGGGCTCCTTTAAATCAATTGAGTTTGTGTGGTCGATCCAGCGGCGGTTTCGAGAAGTCCACCGACATCGACAATGAGTGCGACCAGGCCGTCGCCGAGGATGGCGCCGCCGGATACACCGCGAATTTGCGGCTGGGTGTCGCCGAGATTCTTGATCACCACTTGTTGCTGCCCGAGGATTTCGTCCACGAACACGCAGGCGCGTCGCTTGCCGATTTCGAGGATGAGAAGCAGGCCGTCGGTGATTTCTTCGCAGCCTTCGTTGAGATTGAAGATGCGTTGAAGGCGGTAGATGGGCAGCAGACCGGTGCGGACGCGGACGAGTTCGCCCTTGCCGAGGACCATGGTGAGCTGCTCTTGGGTGGGGCGAAACGAGCGCTCGATGTTGAGCGTCGGCACGATGTAACGCTGCTGGCCGACGCGGACGACCATGCCGTCGATGATCGCCATTGTGAGCGGAAGACGCATCGAGAAGACCGAGCCTTTGCCAGTGGTCGAGTGGATTTCGACCGAGCCGCGCAGTGCTTCGATGTTGCGGCGCACTACATCCATTCCGACGCCGCGGCCTGAGATGTCGGTGACCTTTTCGGCGGTGGAGAAGCCGGGAAGGAAGACATAGTTGAAGACCTCGCTGTCGGGGATCTCGTTGGTGTTGCGCGTTGGCTCGATGAGTCCTTTTTCAAGGCATTTCTTGAGGATGCGCTCGCGGCTGAGGCCGCGGCCATCGTCTTCGACCTCGATCACGATCGAGCCGCCCGAGTGGCACGCGCGCAGTCGCAATGTTCCGATTTCATTCTTGCCGGCCTTGCGTCGTTCATCTGACGGCTCGATGCCGTGGTCGCACGCGTTGCGGATCATGTGGACCAGCGGATCGCCGATTTCCTCGACGACATTGCGGTCGAGCTCAACATCCTCGCCCTCGACTTCGAGTTGGATGTGCTTGCCCGCCTTGGCGGCAACATCGCGCACCAGCCGCGCCATCTTCTGGAAGGTCGACTTGAGCGTGACCATGCGCAGACTCATCGAGGTTTCCTGCAGATCGCGCACGATCTTGCCTAGGTGCGAGAGATTGCGCTGTACGCGCTGGCCATGGAGCGTTGAAACTTCGGGATCCTGCACGACCATGAGTTGCGCGATGACGAGCTCGCCGACGAGATTGACGAGCGCGTCCATGCGCTGGGTCGAGACCTTGACACTTTGATCGGCCTTCGCGGTTGCGATGGTTTTTGTGGGCGTTTGCTTGGTTGCGGCGATCGGCGCGCTGGCGAGAGCGTCGGTGGTCGGCGCCTCGTCCGACTGCAGCTTTGTCATTGGGCGAGCGGCGGGGGCGCCGGGTGCAGCGAGCGCGCGGCCTTCGCAGGCGGCTTCGAGGCGGCGAACGAGGATGCGTAGTTCGCGTTCCTTCGGCGCTTCGCCGCCAGAGAGCATGCCGATGAGCTGGCCGAGAAGGTCGCTCGATGCGAGGACCAGTTCGAGGACATGCGCCGAGAGCGGGATCTTGTGCGATCGAACTTTGTCGAGCAGGAACTCGGCGGCGTGGGCGACTTCGACGATGCGGGGGAGATTGAGGAACCCGGCGACGCCCTTGATGGTGTGGAAGGCGCGAAATACGACATTGACCAACTCGTCGTCGGTGGGATTCGCCTCGAGCGAGAGGACGGCGTTCTCGGCGTTGGCGAGGTGCTCACGGGCTTCGAGGGCGAAGTCGCCGACATTTTCGTCGGCGTTCTCGAGGTTCATCGTGACGCGTTGGTCCTCGGGAATTGAGGACAGGCCAGCGAAGGGATCGGTGAGCGGGCTGGTGGTCGGCGCGGCGGCGGTTGTGCCGGCGGATGCGATGGGCGCTGCGATCGGCGCCACGACAGCCGGCGGCAAATGCGCGAGGAGAATCTGGCGGACGGCTGAGGTGTCGGGTTCGTCGGCGGCGGCGTCCTGGCCGAGGCGAAGGGTCAGCGCCCGCATCCAGTCGCAGACGCCCAGAACGGCGTCAACAGGGAACTTCTGTCCCGCACCGTCGATGAGCGACTCGAGGTCATGACAAACCGACTGTGCCTGGGACAGTGAAAGGACTCCGCATTCGCCCTTGAGGGTGTGGATGCGGCGGCGGATCTCGGCAGCGGTCTCGCCAACGAAGCCCTGGCTTTCCGCCTTCACGGCGAGGTGCTCAATGTCGGGGATGGTGCCTTCGCAACTCGCGATCCAGGCGACCAGCAGCTCGGGGTCGGGCGGCTCGCGGCGGGGCGCGTCGGCGCGTTCGCTGGCGGTTTCACAGGCGCCGATGGCCTCAACAACCCGGCGAAACGCCGCATCAACATCGTTGACCTGGCGGAGGATGATCAGATCCGACAGTTCGGCGGCCTCGTTGGAGCGGACGGCGATCTCCGGGGATCCCTCGGCCGTCGCGTCGGAAGCGAGTTGGCGAAGGAGCTCGCTGAGGCTGACCAACCCCTGGAGGTCGGCTGCGTCGGTAAGGACTGCGGCTTTCGCCGCCGCTTGAATCGAGCCTTTGAGCCCCATCTTGATGCCTTCGGTTGAGAGACTTGATACATCCGTTGTCGCGAAGCGCCGCCGTTGTGGAGGTGCAAACCTGCCATCGGCGGGCGGGCGCATGAAATCAAGGTTGGTGGGCAACACGCGCTGGATCAACAGCGTTTGGGGCAGTTGCCCGACTACCTGGCGCGATGGCGAATCGCGGCGCAAGCGCGGGAAATTTGGCAGCGACTCCAGCGCGGAATGTGCAGGGACTTGGCGGTCAAAGTCGATAACTCCCCGCCATGAGCGGTGACTCCAGTGCATCAAATTCGAGTGAGCGAGCGGGCTCCGCACCGTCAGTCACGTCGTCAGTCACGTCGTCAGTCACGTCGTCAGTCACGTCGTCAGGGTTGCCGCTGTTTCGCTTCGATCCCGGTTGGCCATTCGTCATCGCTGGTCTTGCCCTCATCGTTTCGGGCGTGCTGATTCCGGCGCAACGCCAGTTGCACGACCTTGATCAGCAGTTGATGGTGCACCAGTCCCACGAAAGACACGCCACGGCGGAACTGCTCGCTTACGAGCAGTTTCTCGCTGACATCGAAAGCAATGACCCGCGATTGCTCGAACGGCTCATGCGTGCGCAGTTGAATCGGATGCCAAAAAACGAGCGGCCGCTGTTGCTGATGCCCACCGCCAACGACACGGTGCCGCAATGGATCGAATCCAGCGTGACCGTCGAGATTCCGACGCCGCAGCCTTACTCCGACACGCTGCTCTCGCGAATCTCCAGCGGCCCCCGCCGACTTTGGGTTCTTGCGACCGGCGCGTTCTTGGTGTTCCTAGGCGTGATGTTCGCTCCATCAATCGTGACCCGAAGTCCCGCCAAGCGCCGCGAGATTCGCCGCGAAATCCCATCTTCAACGCTGGCCCGCGCATCGATCGTCGGCACTGAAGCGGCGATTGCAACGGCGATTGCGAGCGAAGTTTTGGTTGAGGGTGAGGTTGTGATCGTGGATGCGGTTGTGGTTGAGGACGCGGTTGTGGTTGAGGACGTGGTTGCGGTTGAGGACGCGGTCGCAGTTGAGGACGTGGTTGTGGTTGAGGACGCGGTTGTGTTTGAACCGAAGGCTTCCGAGGATTTGGTCGACGAATCGTTCGAGCCTCGTGACGCGTGCCTCATCGAAACTTTCGCCCAAGAGATTCCGCTGCCAGCAGAGCCTGAACTCGCGATGCGCGCTGCGGAGCAGGTCGACGACGTGTCTGATGACATGTCTGATGACATGTCTGATGACATGGGCGACGACATGGGCGAGGAGCTCGCGCGTGCAGATACGCGCGCGTTTTCTGACGAGCATGAAACTGAGTCGTCGGTCAAAACTGTGAGCTTTGAGTCGGTTCCGCTTGCGGCGAGTGTTCTCGCGGCGTCAGATCCGGCGCTTGATTCGATGGGCCTCTTTGTCGGCATCGGCGAAGATCGTTGGATCGATACTCGCGCGCGTGGCGCGTCGGACCTTTGATTTCATCGGATGATGGGAAATGTGTTGCATCGTGTGCACGGCTCGTTTTTGGGCTTAGCGTGCGGCGATGGATCCACGCGACGCAACATCGACATCATTCTTGAATTCGGAGGCGGAGGCGGCGCTGCGATTGTTGCGCGTCGATGACATTGGCCAGGCGCGGCTGCGTGCGCTTCGGGCGGCGTTTGGTGGCGGTCCATCTTGCGGTCCATCT
>QWPT01000073.1 GCA_003671075.1 Planctomycetota bacterium | reverse complement strand
CCGCATCGGAAAGACCGCTGATCCAGCCCGCGCGCGCATCGCTCGGGCGGTGACGGCCGAGATTGTCGTGGACGAGATCAGCGAGCTTGATCGCATCGTCGAGGTATTGCTGGCGCTTCGTCGCGCGGTAGAGACCGAGCAACGCGAGCACCGCGTAGGCGTCGGTCCAGAGATAGCGACGCGATGGATCGGCGGGGCCGTGCACGCCCGTACGAGTGGAGAAGGAACTCATGAGGAGCTCCGCGGCTTGAATGGATTGGCTGCGCATGCCGTGCCCTTCTGTAAAGGTCGGAGCATGGCGTGAGGATGCGAAAGCAACTACAGGGAGATTTCCGCAGTTCCAGAGCGCGCGAGGAGCCAACAGTCGCCTTCGCGCAACGGGCGGATCGCGGCGACAACGGCGGCGCGGAAAATCGGCAAGTCAGGGGCCATCGAAAGTGCCACCGTGCTTGCGGCGACCGCGGCCGAACGCTATAATCAAGAAATGCTATATCGATCGACAATTCGTGCCGCGCGCATGGTTCGAATGGTCCGCACGTCGCTCAGCTTCGCGTCGCTCAGCTTCACGTCGCTCGCCATCACGACGATCGCAATCTGCACAGTCTCCACGAACGCCGCGCCGCCGCTCCCCGAGTTCACCACGCCGGCCGGTTCGTTGTCCGACCTCGCGAGCGCGGGCGTGCTGGTGCCCGAAGCGGTCGCGACGAACGCGGTGCGCGCGTATCTCGATGCCTACGCTGAGGCGCTCGCCAAGGCCGTCGAGGAAGGCTCGCGCATCGCGCCTGTCACATCGTCTGGCTTCTTGCCCGAAAACGAAGCTCTGCTCGGCGTGCGTGATACGCGGCGGCTCGCTGAGCTCGAAACGCGCGTCGCTGCAAGCGAAGCGCAACTGCGCGCGGCGTTCTTCGCGCAGATCGCCGCGGGCTCGCCGTCGGAATCGCACGATGCGATCCGCGCGTGCGCAGCGCTGCGGAAGTTGCGTGAGGCTGAACGCATGCTCCAGGGCGGAATGACTCGCTTTCCTGCACCCGACGACATCTCGGGCTGGCTCCGCTTCGCGATCGCCAGACAGGTGGGCGAAGGGAGCGCTTCGATGGAAGAGCGCCGCCGCATCACGATTCTTGCGGCCGTGAACGCCGACCAACGCGTTGCCGCGATGATGGTGGCGGTGAAGGCCGCGCGCGACGACCGCGAGCGCAAGGCGCAGCGTGCCGAGGAACTCGGCGTCGTCGGCAAGTCGCTGCAACAACTGTACGACGAGCAATCGGTCGCGAGCGAAAAGTTCATGCGCGAGGCCCAGCGCGGGTCACAGGGAACCGTCGTCGATCAGCGCTCGCCACCTCCCGACATCGCGAGCGAGCTCACCGAGTCCCCCAGGGCACTCTCCGAGGGCGGGACCGCCTGGCAAGCGCTCGTCGAGGCGCAGCTCGCGACCTATCGCGCGATGGAACCGCAGCTGACCGAGAGCGATCGCAAGCGACTTCGCGATTACTGGATGCCGCGGTTGATGGGCTTGCGTGATTCGATCGCGGGGCTGCCCGGGGCTGCCATGGTGGTCAACGGCCGCCACCGCTACGTGCAGGAATACCTGCGGACGCCTGGGCTCGACGACGCGGGCCGCGAGGCGGACCGCGACAAGGTGCGCGCGATTTGCCGCGCGTGGCTCAAGGACGATGCGGCGATCGTCGACGCCGGCTTTGCGTCGCTGCTCAAGACGGGCAAGTCGGGCAATGTCGACGCCGAGCGCCAGGATCGTGCGATGGGGCTGCGCGGCGACCTCGCGGTGATTCGCGGGCTCGAGTGGCTGTCGCCCGACATCCAGCAGCCGATGGTTCCTGACGAAGCCCCCGCCGCGCTCTCGCAGGCCGACATCGCGGAGTTCGGAAAGCCCGCCGACTTCAGCCCCGGCGCGCATCTTGCAGAGAATCCCGACGCGCAGCGCGATTACCTCGGGCTTCCGCGCGGGATGTCCATGCGCGACGGCGAGCAGTTGGCCACGCTGCTGCGGCTCGATGACGCGCAACGCGCGATCCTGATGACCGTGCTCGAAGACGCGCGTACCTCGTGGGAAACCACCGTCGAACCACTCGTGCGCGCCGGCCACCCCGCTCCGCCACCGCGAGGTCTTGTGATGGACGAGGCCGCATACCGCGCCTACTCCGAGCGCACGCATCAGGCCGAACGCGCGCGTGCCGAGTCGTGGATCGCGGCGAAGAAGGCCGATGCCGCGTTTTTCGAGGCGCTCGCGGCGGCGCTTGGCGAACGCTGTGACCGATCGGTGCTCGCGTGCGCGCACGCATCGCGCCAGGCGCGGCGCCTTGCGGCCTGGGAGTACGGATACCACGAGCTCATCCGAGACAACACCCATCTTCTCAAACTCGGCCAGCTCGCCGACTTGCCGACGGCGCTGCTCGAGATCCAGGTTTCGAACGATGTGCGCGCGCGGGCCTGCGCGGCCGGAGTCGCGATTATGAGCGACTGGGTTGCGTCGGTGTACGCATGGGCGGACGCCGAAGACGCTGTGCAGTCGGCGCAGTCGAGCGCGGCCAGCGCGCGGATCGAGGCGTACGCATCCGGCGCCGAAGGCCGTACCGACAACGGCTCTCCCGCCGCCGCGCTCGCCGATGCGAAGAGCCGATCTGCGCAGGCGAGGCGCGCGTGTGTTCAGCACGCTGCGCGGCTCGATGCGGCGATCGTGGACGCGCTTCCCGAGGGCGAGCGGCAGCAATGGAGCGACCTGGTGCTGGCGCTGCGGTTTCCGATGGCGTATCGCGATCTTCGTCCGTTGCGCAAGGCGGTCGATGTGGCGCTCGCGTGCGTTCCTGCCGAGCGCCGCGCAGAGGTCCGCGCGCGCGTCGACGCGGTCACGGCCGAGCTCGCGACGCGCATCCGCCGCATCGGCGCGCGCGCCGCCGAGATCCCTAAGCGAACTGACGCGTCGTTCCAATACTCCGCACTGACGCACGCTGAGGTCGGTTTCACCGCGGCTCAGGTTGTGCAGGCGCTGGCGCTGGATTGCCGCGGCGCGTTTGAACTGCGCGATGCTGCGCGGTACATCGGGGAAATCGCGCGGTTGTCGCAGGCGACCGCGAACGGGCAATAGGCGCGCGCAACCCGCCGATTGCGACGGCCGATGGAACCTGCGCCCGACGCGATGCGGTTCTACCTGAAGGTCGGCTTCGAGAAACTCGTGTGTAGGTTCGTGCGCAGGTTCGTGCGCAGGTTCGTGCGCGGGCGCACGCAGGAGCCGCGACACATCGCCCTGCCCTTACACTCGCCGCATGATGTCGATGCGATACACGGCGGCGGCGGCGATCTCGCTCATTCTCTCGACAACCCAACTCGCGCTCGCCGGGCAATCGCCCGAGTCCGTCGTCGTGGTCGTGAACGCCGACAGTTGGGCGTCGCTCACCGTCGCCAACGAATACGCGCGGCTGCGGCACATTCCTGCGGGCAATTTCGTCGCGCTCTCCGGGCTTTCGAGCTTTGACGGGATGGGGCCCGACGAGTTCCGCGCGCAAATCCTCGGGCCCGTGCTCAAGGCGATCGACGACCGCGGCCTGCGCGCGCAGGTCGACTGCATCGCGTACTCGGTCGACTTGCCGAGCGTGATCTGGGTGCAGAGCGACATGAACGGCAAGAAGTTTCCGCAGGTGATCACCGCCGCGGCGAGCGCAAACAGCGTGACCTACCTCCACGAACTGTTCATGCAGAAGGACACGGCGTACCTCGACCTCGACATCAACCGCTACGCGCGGCGCACGCTGCCGATGGCCGACGGCAAGCCGCTGTCGGCGGTGGAACGCGCGGAGTACGCGCGCGGCGTGACGCTTTACGACGCGAAGAAGTTTGCCGAGGCCGTTGCCGCGATCGCGCCGCTGCTTGGCGAGCCGCGCAACGACGCGGGCGTCTACTACAACTTCGCCTGCTGCCAGGCGCTCGCGGGCGATGCCGACGGTGCGTTCGCGTCGCTCAAGCGCGCGGTTGAGATCGGCTGGCGCAATCACGGGCAGATGACGAGCGATCCCGACCTCGCGTCGCTGGCGGAGCGCGCGGACTTGAAGGAACTCGTCGCGTCGATGAAGGCGCGCAAGGTCGAAGTGCAGGAAACCCGCGGTTTTCGCGGCGAATACGCGTGGGGTTCCGATGGCGCGCCCGCAGCGCAAGGTTCCCGCTACCTGCTGTCGACGATGCTCGGCGTGACTGCGGGCCGCGGCAACTCGGTGCGCGAAGTTCTCGAGTGCCTCCGCCGCGCCGAGCAGGCCGACGCCACCGAACCGAAGGGCACCGTGTACATCGAGCGCAACGGCGATGTGCGCTCGACGACGCGTGAGTGGGCGTTTGCGCCGCTGGTTGACGCGCTGCGCAAGCTCGGCGTTACGGCGCTCATCGAGGACGGCGTGCTGCCCGTTGGCAAGCGCGATGTCGCGGGCGCGGTCATCGGCATCGCCGACTTCAACTGGGCCGACTCAAAGAGCACGATTCTGCCCGGCGCGATCTGCGAGCACCTCACAAGTTGCGGCGGCATGATGGGCGAGCGCGATGGACAGACGCCGTGCACCGCGTTTATCCGCGCGGGCGCTGCGGGAAGTTCGGGCGCGGTGACCGAGCCGTACGCGCTGCAGGCGAAGTTTCCGAGTCCGTTCATCCAGTGGCACTACGCGCGCGGCGCAACGCTGGCGGAGGCGTTCTACCAGTCGCTCGAGGGGCCGTATCAGTTGCTCGTGATCGGCGACCCGCTGTGCCGGCCGTGGGCGAAGGCGTCGTCGAAGGGCGGCGGCGGCGTGACTGTCGAGGGCGCGGCGCGCGGCGCAACGATGAAGGGCCAGATCGAGCTCAAGCCGCGCGGCGCGCCGGGCGAGGATCCCGCGAAGGAATTCGAGTTTTTTGTCGACGGCGTGCGCGTCGGGCGCTGCGCGAAAGGCGAGGTGTTTGCGCTCGACACGACCAAGCACGGCGAGGGCGCGCACACGCTGAGCGTGGTCGCGACGCGCAGTGATGCGATCGAGTCGCGCGATCGCGTTGAGTATGCGGTTCAGTTCGCGCATGCGGCGCGCGCGGGGGTTGTGAATGCGGGGGCTGTGAGCACGGGGGCGGTGAGCGCGAAGGCGAGCGCCGCGAAGGTCGCGTGGGGTAAGCCGCTCTCGATTGAGGTCGCGTGCGAGGGCGCGACGTGCATCGATGTGATGCACCTCGGCCGCGTGGTTGGCCATGTGAACGGCGCGAAGGGCGCGGCCGCGGTCGACTCGACGGCGATCGGAAGCGAGAAGGCGCAGTTGCGCGCGGTGGCGCATTTCGCAGCAAGTGGCGCGGCGGCGGGCGGCAGCAGCGCGGTCGATGCGTTCAGCGCGCTGATCGAGGTCGAGGTCGAGTTGCCCGCGATCAAGGCGGCGCGCGCGGGGAAGGATGCTGGCGCGGGGAAGGACGCTGGCGCTAGAGGTCTCACGATTGCAACGACCGCCAGCACTGGTGCGGCCAAAGGCGCGAAGTCGGCGCCCGCGGCGGCGGTCATCGTCACCGACACCTTTGATCCCGCATGGATCGCGTCGCGCGTGCAGGACGGCAAGCCGTTCGAGATCACGGGGTGGTTCGACGCCCCCGCCGCCGATCTCTGGCAGGTGCAAATCGCGACCAACACCGGCGCGACGGTCGAGATCGACGGCGTCAAACTCGTGCACGCGAAGTTGAGCGCGCTGGGGTCGAGTGCCGCAGGGTCGGGCACATGGCACTACGCGCCGGCGAACCTCGCGCAGGGCACGCACCGCCTGCGCATCACCGGCAAGGCGCCCGCGAAGGCCGCCGACGCGCGCATGGACCTGCGCATCGGCTGCGCGGGCACGCAGCATCCGACCGAGGCGCGGTTTCGCTGCGAGGCGAAGTGAACGGCGATTGCGTGTGGGTTTGCACGAATCTCGCCGTGACGCTAGCGAGCGATTGCCCCGAGTTGTTCGCACCGAGTTGTTCGCACCGAATCGATTGCCCCGAATCACTTGCTGCAACACGCTGACATCCGTTGGGCTCGGGACATATTTGTGAGGGACTTCCTGCATGCGCACAAGGAAACCGCCGCGCTGTAGTCTGCGCCGATGCGCCAAACCACTATCGCTTGCGCGGCAGTCGCGGCATCCTTGCTGCAGTCAAATGCTTTCGCACAGACTTTCGTCGACCGCACCGCGGAAGTCGGCATCACCGGCGGCGGCGAGCATGCGGCGTGGGGCGATGTAAACGGCGACGGGTGGCCCGACCTCTGGATGGGCGGCGCGGTATGGCTCAACCATGATGGCAAGAGCTTCACGCGCATCGACGCGCCCGGCGCGGGCGTGATCGCGGACATCGACAACGACGGTGTGGGCGACCTTGTGTCGTTTGCGCCGCCGGGGATCTTGCGCGGGGTGCGCGAAGCCGCGACTGCCAGTGGCGCGATCCGATTCATGCCTGTCCCCTATTTTCCGACTGACGGCGGCGCGATCCGATTCATGCCTGTCCCCTATTTTCCGACTGCCGGCGGCGCGATCCGATTCATGCCTGTCCCCTATTTTCCGACTGCCAGTGGCGCGATCCGATTCATGCCTGTCCCCTATTTTCCGGCCGACCTCCCGGCGACCGTTGCGCGCGGCGCCGCCGTCGGCGACTTCAACAACGACGGCTTCGTCGATGTCTACATCGGTGGCTTCGAGAACTGGGAAACGCAGACGACCTTTCCGTCGCTGCTGCTGCTGAACGACCACGGCAAGGCGTTCAAGCTCGCGTCGAGCAGCGCCGAGCGCCGAGCGCGCGGCATCACCGCGTGCGACTTCGACGAGGACGGCGATCTCGACATCTACGCGTCGAACTACCGGCTGCAGCCGAACACGCTCCTCGTCAACGACGGCCACGCGAAGTTCACCGACCAAGCCGCCAAGCGCAACGCGATTGCCACGAGCGCGGGCTTCGAGGGCGGCCACTCGATCGGCGCCTGCTTCGGCGATTTCGACGGCGACGGCCACATCGACCTCTTCGCGGGCAACTTCGCCCATGTCGACTCGCGCGGCGACCAGCCGAAGTGCAGGTTCCTCCGCAACCTCGGTCCCGCGAACGCATTTCGGTTCGAAGACCTCGGCGAATGCGGCATTTATTACCAAGAGAGCTACGCGAGTCCAGCCTGCGGCGACTTCGACAATGACGGCGCGCTCGACCTCTTCCTCACCACCGTCTACGCCAACGCGAGTTTCGGTAAGAAGAATTTTCCCGTGCTCTTTCGAAACACCTCCATCGGTTCTGCGATTGCGCTCGTCGATGTTACGCAGGCCGCGGGGCTTTCCCAGATCCCGGCCACCTATGTTGGCGCGTGGGCCGACTACGACCATGATGGCGACCTCGACCTCGCCACTGCGGGTCGGATGTACGCCAACAACGGCACGCCCGGCGCGCACTGGCTCGAACTGCGGCTCATCGGCGATGGGTTGAAGATCAACCGCGATGCCATCGGCGCTCAAGCTCGCATCGCTCTCGCCGATGGCCGCGTCCTCGTGCGTGAGGTCGAGGCCGGCACTGGCGAAGGCAACGCCAATAGTCCAATTCTTCACTTCGGCCTCGGTGCATTCGCCGGACCCGCGACGGTGACCGTTCGCTGGCCCGATGGCTCGACGCAGGTCGCGAAGGACCTCGCGATCGATCGCATCGTGGAGATCGCGCCCAAGCCGCCGACCCAAACGCTCGCGAAGTAAACGACGATCAGCTGCGCCAAATTTGCTCAAGGTTTGCTCAAGGTTCGCTCAAGGTTCGCTCAAGGCGTTGTTTCCGCCGATACACTCCGCCATCGCCACGGCACCCGCAAACTCTCCTCCGTCTGGCGCCGCGCGCCTCCCGCTTCCCGACTGCATTGTCCCGGGAAAAATCTACTGGCTGTACGCGATCCCGATCGCGGGCCTCCATCTTGCCGCTCTATTAGCATTCATGCCCTACTTTTTTAGTTGGACGGGGCTTTGGGTCATGCTGGCGGGCGTGTTTGTGTTCGGGCAGTCGATCACGCTTTGCTATCACCGCCTGCTTGCCCACAAGAGCGCGAAGGTGCCGAAGTGGTTCGAGCACGCGATGGTGGTCCTTGCGCTTTGCAGCGTCGAGGACACACCAGGTCGTTGGGTCGCCACCCACCGCTACCACCATGTGCATTCCGACGAGCAAAACGACCCGCATAGCCCGCTGGTCGCCTTCCTCTGGGCGCATGTCGGATGGTTGCTTGTCTACAACCCAAGCACCCACAACATCACGACTTACCAGAAGTATGCGCGCGATGTGCTCGAAGACCCCTTCTACCTCAAGCTGGAGAAGTCTTCGGCGTGGGTTTGGATCTATCTCGTGCAGGCGGCGCTGTACTTCGCGGTCGGCGCGTGCTTCTCGATCGAAATGGGCTGGAGCCTGCTGATTTGGGGCGTGGTTGTGCGCACGGTCATCGTGTGGCACATCACTTGGTCGGTGAATTCGCTCACCCACATGTTCGGCTACTCGAGCTACGGAACCGACGACCACAGCCGCAACAACTGGTTCGTCGCCCTGCTGACTTCGGGCGAGGGTTGGCACAACAATCACCACCACGATCCGGCGAGCGCGAGCAACCAGCACCGCTGGTGGGAAATCGATGTGACCTACTACCTGATCAAGATGCTCGAGTTCATCGGCATCGCGACCGAGGTCACGCCGCCACGGCATAAGCGCATGGCGATGCAGGCGGAGCGCGCGATCCGCGAAAATTCAGTCACCAATGCGTGACGAACCGAGGCGTGACGAACCGAGGCTTGACGAACCGAGGCGTGACAATCCACGCACGGCCGCGCACGCCACTCGGCCACGGTTGAGAGTTGCCGTTGCTGCCTTGATGTATCGGGTTGGATTGGCGAGAAACTCGCGCTTGCAGTCCTCGCTGCAAAAGTAGAACTCCTTGCCTTCGTACATCGTGCGCGGTGTCCGCTCGGTGATCTTGACCTCAAGACAGGCCAGATCGCCGTTCTTGCGGCAGACCTCGCATTCTCCGCATGCGCCCGCAGTTATCCCCGCAAGCATCAGCCTCGTTCGACGACGACTGTCACGCCATCACGCCATCGCCACTGCGCGCCCCGCGTTGGCGACGATTGCGTTGAGCGTGGCGCTCGGGCGCAGCGCGGTCGAGGTCAGCTTCTCGCACGGGTGGTAGTAGCCGCCGATGTCGACGGGCTTGCCCTGCGCGCCATTGAGCTCGCCGACGATCTTGGCTTCGTTCGCGGTCATCTCGGCCGCGATCGGGGCGAAGTACGCGGCGAGCGCCTTGTCCTTGGTCTGCTTGGCCACAGCCTGCGCCCAGTACATGGCGAGGTAGAAGTGGCTGCCGCGGTTGTCGAGGTCGCCGACCTTGCGCGCCGGACCCTTGTTGTGAATGAGGTACGCCGAGATCGCCTCGTCCATCGTGTCGGCGAGGACCTGCGCCTTGGCGCGGACGGCCGCCAACTCCGCGCTCGAAGATGCGAGGTGCTCAAAGCTCGCGCCGAGCGCCTGGAATTCACCGAGCGAATCCCAGCGCAGCGAGTTCTCCGCGACGAACTGCTGAACATGCTTCGGCGCCGAACCACCCGCGCCGGTTTCGAACAGTCCGCCGCCGTTCATCAGCGGAACGATCGAGAGCATCTTCGCGCTGGTACCGAGCTCGAGAATCGGGAAGAGGTCGGTCAGATAGTCGCGCAGCACATTGCCGGTGACGGAGATGGTGTCGAGGCCCTTCTTGATGCGCTCGAGCGAGAACGCGCACGCGGCCGACGGCTCCTTGACGGAGATCTCGAGGCCGTTGGTGTCGCCGACGAGCGCCGCGTCCTTGAGATACGCGTGGACCTTCTTGAGGAGCTCGCGATCGTGCGGACGGTTGGCGTCGAGCCAGAAGCACGCGGGAGTCTTGGAGAGCCGAGCGCGGGTGACCGCGAGCTTGACCCAGTCCTTGATGGCGGGATCCCTGGTCTGGCAGGCGCGCCAGATGTCGCCGGCCTCGACCTTGTGCTGCATGAGCACGGTGCCCGCGGCGTCGACGACGCGCACGGTGCCTGCGCTCTTGAGCTCGCCCTTGATTTCGCTCTTGATCTCGCCCTTGATCTCAAATGTCTTGTCGTGCGAGCCGTATTCCTCGGCCTTCTGCGCCATGAGGCCGACATTCGGAACGCTGCCCATCGTCTTCGGGTCAAGCGCGCCGTGGGTGCGGCAGAAGTCAATCACGGCCTGGTAGATGCCCGCGTACGAGCGATCGGGAATGATCGCCTTCGCGTCCTGCGCCTTGCCGGCGGAGTTCCACATCTTGCCGCCCTCGCGGATCATCGCGGGCATCGACGCGTCGACGATGACATCGCTCGGAACATGGAGATTCGTAATGCCCTTGTCGCTGTCGACCATCGCAATCGCGGGGCCGTTGTCGTAGCACGACTTGATGTCGGCCTCGATCGCGGCGCGCTCGGCGGCGGGGAGCGTGGCGATCTTGGCAACGAGGTCGCCGAAACCGTTGTTGACATCGACGCCGATCTTGGCCAGGAGCGCGCCGTGCTTCTCAAACACGGGCTTGAAGAACGCCTTGACCGCGTGGCCGAAGATGATCGGGTCGGAGACCTTCATCATCGTGGCCTTGAGATGCACGGAGAACAGCACGCCCTGCGCCTTGGCGCTTGCCAGTTCGCGCTCGAAGAACGCGATGAGCTCCTTCTTGGAGATGAAAGTTCCGTCGATGATTTCGCCGGCGGAAAGCTTGAGGCCGTCCTTGAGCACGATCGTCGCGCCATCAGCGCCAACGAATTCGATCTTCGCGGTGGTCGCCGCGGAAACCGTGACCGACTGCTCGTTGGCGAAGAAGTCGCCCTGCGTCATCGAGGCGACATGCGCCTTGCAATCGCTGCTCCACGCGCCCATTTTGTGCGGATTGGCGCGGGCGTAGTCCTTCACGCTCTTGGTCGAGCGGCGGTCGGAGTTGCCTTCGCGAATAACGGGGTTCACCGCGCTACCCAAGATCTTCGCGTAGCGGGCGCGCGCGTCCTTCTCGGCGTCGGTCTTCGGCTCGTCGACATAGTCGGGGAGCGCGTAGCCCTGCTTCTTGAGTTCGGCGATTGCGGTCTTCAACTGCGGGACCGACGCAGAGACATTCGGCAGCTTGATGATGTTGGCCTCGGGCTTAAGGCAAAGCTGTCCAAGCTCGGCGAGGTGGTCGGCGATGCGCTGCTCGGGCTTCAGGTTTTCCGGGAACGCCGCGATGATGCGGCCCGCGAGCGAGATGTCGCGGGTCTCGACATTGATCCCCGCCGCCTTGGTGAACATCTTGACCAGCGGGAGGAACGAATAGGTCGCCAGCATCGGCGCCTCGTCGGTGTGCGTGTAGAGAATCGTCGGAGTGGCGGTCATCGTTTCGTTCCTCACATGTTTGATTGAAGCCGCGAAATACGCGGACGGGGAGTGTACGGCAGGCTGCGATTGGCTTCACGCCGGGAAGGGCAGCGAGGAACCCGCCCACCGCGCTTCGCCTCGCCGTGGGCGTAAGATTGCACCTTTTTTAATCGAACAACTTTTTCCATCGATCTCCCCCACCCTGCGATTATTGTCAGATCTAAGCACTTCCCCTACTGCATTTGGGAACCATCCGATGATCGCATCAAGGGCCATACAGCATCTCGCTCCTCTTCTGGTCGCGCTCGCCGCAACCTCCGCCGCGCTCGGTGGCGGCACCCTCGGCCCAACTTGGTACTCCATCGCCGCTCTCAGCCCGGCGGCGAGTGGCGGCGCGATGCTGCTGCTTTCCGACGGAACCGTCATGTGCAAAGTGCAGACTGGACCGGCTGGCGGACTGGGCAACGGCTGGGTTCGGCTCCGCCCCAACGCCCAAGGCAGTTACATCGCGGGAACTTGGTCCACGCTCGCGTCGATGGGCCAGACGCGCTACTACTTCTCTTCGCAGGTGCTCAAGGATGGTCGCGTGTATGTGGCGGGCGGCGAATACGGCACTGGGCTGGCCAACGCCGAGGTCTACAACCCGCTCACCAACGCATGGACCCCGACGCCTGCGCCTGGCGGAAATGTCTCCGATGCAAACTCGGAGATGCTGCCAGACGGGCGGGTGCTGCAGGCGCTGGTCGCGGGAACGCTGCGCTCGAATGTCATCTACAACCCAGTCACCAATTTGTACTCGCCTGGGCCGAGTTGCCTTGGAATCCACAATGAATCGGCGTGGGTCAAGTTGCGCGACAGTTCCATTCTGATGGTCGATCGCCACGCGTTCACCTCGGAGCGATACCGACCGACCACGAACACCTGGACCGCCGACGCGAATGTTCCCGTTGCGCTCTACGACGACTTTGGCTTTGAAACTGGCGGCGCGGTGCTGCTTCCCGACGGCCGCGCAATTCATCTCGGCGCCACGGGAAACACTGCCTACTACACGCCGCCTCTCTCGGGCAATGTCGGCTCGTGGGTCGCTGGGCCGAGTCTGCCCGCCGGTCAAGGCACACCCGATGCGCCGCTGGCGATGATGCACAACGGCAAGATTCTCTGTGCAACTGCGCCAATTCCCGTGTCGGGCGCAGTCTTCAGCACGCCGACATCCTTCTACGAACTCGACACCAACACCAACAGCTTCACTCAAGTAGGCGCGCCCACCGGCGGATTCACCGTGAACGAGGTCTCGTACGCCTGGACATTTCTCTGCCTTCCCGACGGCGGCGTCATGTGCGCGCGCCTCGATTCAACGCAGTATTGGATCTATTACACCGGCGGCGGATTGGGGCCGCTCGCTGCGGGCAAGCCGACCATCAGCAGCGTGACCCGCGAAGCCAGCGGCGCGTACCGACTCTTGGGAACGCAGTTCAACGGCATCAGCCAAGGCGCTTCCTATGGCGACGATTGGCAGATGAACACCAACTATCCGATCGTGCGACTCACCAGCGCCCTCAACGCAAATGTGCACTACTGCAGGACATTCGACTGGAGTAGCACGGGTGTGCAAACGGGCAGCGCGCGCGTGTCGACGCTCATGACTGTTCCGAGCAGCGTGCCGTACGGCGTGTATTCGCTCTTCGTCACCGCCAATGGAATCGCCTCCGATCCGCGGCCGTTCTTGTATGCGCGGCCCAATTGCGCGGCGGACATCGACTTTGATGGATTGGTTGGCGGAGGCGATCTTGCGCTGCTTCTTGCCGGATGGCTGACCAACGGTGGACCCGCGGGCCTCGGAGATCTCGACGGCAGCGGACTGATTGATGGCGGAGATCTCGCGCTCATGCTCGGTTCGTGGGGAGTCTGCCCTCCGTAATCGCGCGCGCGGCGAAAAAGCACTGCGTTGGGCGGCAATATTCCCAGTCGCCATCGGAGTTGCGTGGGTGAATGATCACCCGATGCAACCGAAGATCCACAACTCCCCAGCCCATGTCTACAGCCCATGTCCACGGCGTGTCCACGCGCGCCGTTCCCCTTCCGATGCGCGACGCGCGCACGAGCATGATGATCTGGATACCACCGAAGACACCGTTGCGCGCGAACGCAAGATCGGCATGCGCACGGCGGCGCGCATCGGACTGATGCTCCTACTCGCGGTGTTCATCATCACCGAGATCTCGGTCGGTTGGCGCGCCACTTTCGTCGGCACCGCGTTCGTGTTTTGCGCGGTGGTCATCTTCGGAGGACCGGTTTGGCTCGCCAGCATCGAAGATGAAGAGGACGACGAACATGAGTGCCGAACGGGAGAACATCGCGCGAATCCATGAGCGCAAGTCCATGAGTGCAAGTCCATGAGCGCAAATCCATGAGCGCAAATTCATGAGCGCGCGCCGTACACTTGCGCACTATGACCAGCGCCTCCGACCCCGCCATCCTGCACACCATCGCCTCCTACGAAGCGGGCATCGCCACACTGCGATCCGCTGCCGCTGGGCTCACGCACGCGCAGCTCAACACCCGTATTGCGCCGGGAACATGGAGCATTCAGGAGATCATCGTGCACATTCTCGACAGCGATCTCATTGCGACCCACCGCATGCGCCGCATCGCCGCCGAGGATTTGCCCTTGTTGGTTTCCTACGATGAAAACCTGTTCATCGCCAAGTTGCCGTCCGACAGGATCAACCTAACAACCGCGCTCGATCTCTTCGACGCCAACCGCCGCTTCACCGCGCAGTGGCTGCGCACGCTGACGCCCGACGCGTTTGCGCGCGAGGGAATTCACACCCAGCGCGGCAAGGTCACGCTCAAAAATTTGCTTGAGATCTACACCAAGCATGTCGACCACCATCAGAGCTTTGTGCAGGGCAA
>QWPT01000072.1 GCA_003671075.1 Planctomycetota bacterium | reverse complement strand
AGCTACGCGCACCTCGTGCACAATTTACGCCTCCCATCAGGCGTCGGCGCGGGGTCGGTTTGCAGCCGCGTGGGTCTGAACATGAGTCTAAACGTGGCTCTGAACATGGGCCTGAATTGGCGAGAAAACCGACAGCTTCTGCCGCCATCTTCATCCAGTGTTACGCGGTTCTTGCTACGGTTCGTCTCCACGAGCACTCCGGGATGAGGATATTGTCGGTGCTCGTTTTTCAAACTACTTCTTCATCTGGAGACCGTTCTATGTGCACGCGCACTCTTCCGCTTGGCCTATTCGCATCCATCGTGTTGTCGATGGGCGTCGGTGCCTTTCTCGTCACTGCCCAAGCAGGTCCGACGACGAGCACGGTCACCGCGCAGCCTTCCGCACAAACCGCCACGCCCGCGCCTGATGCGGTCGAGGACACTTGGCCGCGCGTGTTCAAGCGCGACTCGGGAACTGTGACGGTGTATCCACCGAGCTTTCAGTCGTGGAGTGGCACGACCGTGACGGGAACCAGCGCGATCGCGATTTCATCCGCTGACGGCAAGTCTCAGAGCTTCGGCACAATGGCCTTCACCGCCGCCACCGAAGTGAACAAACTCAACCGCATCGTCGAGGTTTCGGCGATTAAGGTCACTGGTATCTCGCTTCCCGAGAACCCCGCTGGCCAAGCCGCGATCATGAACGAGGTCGAGAAGAAGTCCGAAGGCAGGGTCGTTCGAATTGCGCTTGATCGCTTCGAAGCCGCCGTGCCCGCGATGGCCGTGACGCCGAGCGCTCCGAGCGCGCCGCTGATGAACAACCCGCCTGCGCTTTCGATCGTCTCGACGGCGACGGTGCTGGTTCCAGTGCAGGGTCAGCCTGTGCTGCAGCCGTTCTCTGGCACTGATCTCAGCCGCGTCGTCAACACGCCGATGCTGCTGATGAAGGATCAGTCGGGCTCGTTCTGGCTGAAGATCGCCGATGGATGGATGGTCGCGAACTCGCTTGCGGGGCCGTGGTCGGTGAGCAGCGCAGGAGACGCGGGGCTTGCAAAGGCCGCGCAGTGGGCGCAGTCGCAGCCGACGATCAACCTGTTGGCCCCAGCGCCGTCCACCAACGCGTCGGCTTCAAACAACGCGCAAACCGCGTCATTGGCCAGCTCCGCGCCAACCATCGTTGTGTCGACTGTTCCCGCTGAAATCCTCGTCACCGAGGGCGCGCCGCAGTGGCAGCCGATCGCCGACAGCGGGTTGCTCTATGTTTCAAACACCAGCGCAAACATCTTTCAGCTGAAGGCAACCGCGACGATGTATGTGCTCGTTTCGGGCCGTTGGTTCACCGCGCCGGCGATGTCGGGGCCTTGGGCCTATGTGCCGAGCGCGCAACTTCCTGCTGCGTTCATGATGATTCCGCAGGACAGTCCGAAGGAGAATGTCCTGGCGTCGATCCCGGGTTCCGCGCAGGCGCAGGAGGCGATGATCGCCAACTCGATTCCACAAATGGCGCGCGTGCCGCTGACGCAGCAGCTTCCGCTGCCAGCGATCAACGGCGGCGGTCCTGACTGGAAGTCAATCCCAGGAACCTCGGTTCAAGTGGTCGCCAATTGCGCGACGCCGCTGTTTAAGGTGAGCTCGGGATCGTGCTTCGCCGTGCAGAATGGCGTGTGGTTTACGGCTCCGAAGATCGATGCGCCGTGGACGGTCGCGTCGTCGGTATCGACGGACATCTACACCATTCCGCCGTCGAGCCCTTATTACTACGTGACTTTCGTGCGCGTCTACAGCGCCACGCCGAGCTATGTCCTTGTTGGTTACACGCCTGGATATTTCGGCTCGTACACGCAGGACGGCGTTGTTGTGTACGGCACTGGCTACGCGTATGACCCGTACTACTCGTCGATGTGGGTGCCGGTGCCGATGACTTACGGTTGCGGCGCATCCATGTGCTACAACCCGTGGGCGGGCTGGGCGGTTGGCTTTGGCGCGGGCATGGCGGTTGGTTGGGCGGTCAGCGACGAGAACTGGCATTGCGGTCCGTATCCGTACTGGGGCCCGTACAACGGCGCTTACGGTGCGCACGGCGCCTACGCGTGGGGTCCGGGCGGCTGGGCTGCGACCACCGGCAATGTCTACCACCAATGGGGCGATGTGAACACGATGAGCCGCAGCAGCGCGGGCTACAACGCGTGGACGGGCAACGCGTGGGCGGGCCAGACTGGCGCGTCATACAACTCAGCAACCGGCGCGGTGACTGCGGGCCAACGCGGCTATGTCCAGAACGCCTACACGGGCAACTGGGCTGAGGGCGCGCGCGGTGCGGGCTACAACCCGACCACGGGCAACTACGCAGCCGGCAAGGGCGTCACGGCGGGAACCGCTGGAAACACCGATGTTGCTGCGGGCAAAGTCACGGTTGGCAACACCAACACTGGCAACAGTGCAACCGCTGCGGGCGTGAAGACTGACAACGGATCGTGGGGCGCGGTGCAGACGGAGAATGGCACGACCGTTGAGCACAACGGCAATGTCTACGGCATGAACGATGGCAATGCTTACCGCCGTGACGATGCCACCAATTCCTGGCAGCGCTACGACAACAATGGCAATTGGAATCGCGTCAACGATGAGAACATGAACCGCTCGCTCGATCAGCAGTCGGCCAATCGCGCCAACGGCGATCAACGAGCGCAGAACTCGAACCGTTGGCAGTCGGGCGGCGAGGGATTCACCGGTGTTCCATCGTCGGGAAATCCCCGCGGTTGGACGGGCGGATCGAGTTACGGCAATAGCGGTAACCGCGGCGGTCGCAGTGGTGGCGGTGGCGGACGGCGCTAAGTTCTAGACGCCCGCGAGCGCGTCGGCTTCGATGCCGACGCGCTCGCGCGGCGATGGCGTGCGGAGGCGCGCGAGCGGTTCGTCAAGCGGACTCTTCACGCCGCATTGCGCGCAAAGCAGCCGCGAGGTGATCTCGCTGGCTAGGAAGATGACGGGCAGCCCCGAGCCAGGGTGCGTGCCACCACCGACCATCCAAAGGTTCTCGAAGCCCTGCAGCTTGTGTTGCGGGCGCTGGTGCAGCATCTGCGTGATGTTGTGTGCGAGGTTGAAGGTCGCGCCGTGATTGATGTTCTGTGCGCGCCAATCGTCGGGCGTGCACACGATCTCGGCCTTCACTCGGCGCGCGGCGTCGGGAACACCCATCACTGTCTCAAGTCGCTGCAGCGTCTCGTCGCGCAGCTTCGGCGCCGCCACATTCCAGTCGATGGGCGCGCCGTCTTGCGCGGCTTTGGTGTTGGCGGTGGGAACGAGCACATAGAGCGCGCTGTCGCCATCGGGCGCGAGGGTGGAGTCGGTGCGCGACGGATTGCAAACATAGAACGACGTATCTTCCGACACGCGGCCTTCGCCAATGTCAGCGAGGTTTTGTCGGTACTTGGTCGAGGTGTAGATGGTGTGATGCGGAAGATCGACCTTGCCATCGAGGCCGAGGTACAGCATGAAAGTGCTGCAGGAATAGCGCTTGGCGTCGATCGCGGCGTCCCGATAGCCGCGGGGTCGCAGCGATTCAGGAATGAGATTCTTCAGGGCCCAGGTTGCGTCGGCGTTGATCACGATGTGATCGAATCGGCGTTCGGTGGAGTGAACAACAACGCCGTTGGCGCGCTTGCCGTCGAAAAGAATCCGCGAGACCGGACTCGCCGTTTCGATGCGCGCGCCCAGAAGAGTGCACGCTTGCGCCATTGCGGTGGTGAGCGCGTTGCAGCCGCCGATGGGATGCCACACGCCATACTCGTACTCGATGAAAGGCAGAATCGAGAAGAGGCTCGGGCACTCGAACGGACTCATGCCCAGATACTTCGACTGAAAGCACATCGAGAGTCGCGCTTGATCGCTCTTGAAGTAGCGCGTGAGGTGGGTATGGATCGACTCCCAGGGACGCAGGACGGGCGCGGCCTTGAGGGTGTCGAGATTCATGAGATCAGCGAGGCCTCGGATCGGGCTACGCAGGATGGGCTCCATGAGCGCGAGCTTTCGGCGGTTGTCGGCGATGAAGCGATGGAAGGCGGCGCCATCGCCGGGCTGAATGCGATCGAGTTGCGCGGCCATTTTTTGCAGGTCGCCAGTCGCGTCGATCCGCGTGGGCGCGCCGCCGTGTTCGTCGCCGATCAGGAGGCGGTACATGGGGTCGAGACGCTTCATCTCGACGAAATCGCTGGTGGCCATGCCGACGGCGCTGAAGATCTCCTCGAGCACATAGGGCATCATGAAGAAGGTCGGACCGCAGTCGAAGGAGAAGGGGCCGGCCTCGAGGCGGCGGGTGCGGCCACCGACGACGGGCTGCGACTCAAAAATCGTGACATCGAGGCCCGCGGCCGCAAGCAGCATCGCGGTGGACAATCCTCCCGGACCGGCGCCGATGATGGCGACGGTTGGGCGGTGATTGAGCGGAGTTTGAGCGCTGGCGGTTGAGGAAGCTGATTGCATGACGACGGGTTCGGATGGTGGTTGGCGGCGGATTCGGCAGTAAGTTCGAGATGACCGCGATTGCAAAATTTACACGCTGCGGCGAATCTAGCAGGTGCACAATGCGAAGAACGCCCGCCTGATGAAAACCGCCGTTCCTATCGAAGCCCGACTCCAATGGCTGCGCCGCTTTCGCGACGCGATTGCGCGTCATCATGTCGATCTCGCGCAGCTCGCGCAGCAGGAGATTGGCAAGAGTGAGTTCGATGCGATGACCGCCGACATCATGCCGCTCATTGCGTCGTGCAACTGGCATCTGCGCAACGCCCGAAGTCTGCTGCGGCCTCGGCGGGTGGGCGGCGGAGGCTTGTTTGGCCTTGGCCATCGCGTTGACCGTCACCGCATGGCGATTGGGCGGGTGCTCATCATCGCAACCTGGAACTATCCGGTGCAGTTGGTCGGCATTCAGTTGGTGCAGGCGGTGATGGCGGGGAACGCGGTGGTGGTCAAGCCGTCCGAGCGCGCGCCGCGAACGCAGGGGTTGCTCATGAGGCTGGCCATCGAGGCGGCTCAAGCGCTCGAGCCGCTGGGCGTTGCGATCGAAGTGCGCAGCGCCTCGCGCGAAGAAGGTCGTCGGGTGCTGGCCGAGGAGAAGTTTGATCATGTGGTCTTCACCGGTTCAACGGAGGTTGGCCGTGCGATCGCTGAGGTTTGTGCTCAGCGCCTGATCGCTTCGACGCTTGAACTCACGGGCTGCGACAGCGCGATCGTGCTCGGTGACGCCGATGCGCGGGCGGCAGCGCGGGCGGTGTTCATGGGATTCACTGCAAACGCGGGGCAAACCTGCATGGCGCCGCGGCGTGCGTTGGTGATGCGCGAGGCGATTGCGGCGTTCACCGATGAATTGCGGCGTTTGCTCGCGGGCGCGCCCAGCGCGACTTTGGTTGACGAAGCGGCGGCGGCGCATTCCCACGATGTTGCGCAACGGGCGATCGCTGCTGGCGGGCGGTCGATCATGGGCACGCTTGAGCCGCGCGCGGGGCGGGTGTTGCGGCCGGTGGTGGTGCTCGATTGCCCGCTTGAAAGCGAACTTTTTTATGGAAAGCATTTCGGCCCAGTGCTTGCGGTGCGCGCGGTCGAATCGATCGACGAAGCCTTTGAATTGCACGGGCGAATTGGCAAGTATCTGGCAACGAGCATCTGGACCAAGCGGCCGTCGGAGGAACTGGCGATGCGCGCACAGGCCTGCGCATCGAGCCTAGTTCACTTCAACGCCGTAATCCTGCCATCGGCGCACCCGGCGGTTTCGATCAGCGGGCACGGGGCCAGTGGCTGGGGTTGTACCCGCGGCGAAGCAGGACTTCTGGCGTTGACGCGCGAGGTGTGCGTGACGCGAACGAGCCGTTTCATAGAGGTTCCTGTGCAGGAGCCATCGCCGACGGTTCAGCGGATTGTTTCTAGGCTCATTTGCTGGAGCCCACGCGCGGCGCCGAGCTCCCACGCAGCGCCAAGCCCACAGGCTGATGCATCGCACAACGACATGTCTCTCCAACCAACGAAGGCTCATCTATGAAGCGCACCGCAGTCGTCATCGGCGGAGGTCTTGCCGGCCTCGCAGCGGCCACTGAATTGACCACGCAGTTTCGTCGCAATGGCGAAAGCCATGAGGTCATCATCGTCGAGCGCAACCGTCATCTCGGCGGCAAGATGAATGTGCTGAGCGAGCAGGGCTATCAGTTCGACATGGGCCCGACCATCATCACCATGCCTGAGATCGTGCGCGGGATCATTCGCCGCAGCGGGCGCGAGGTTTCCGACTATCTCAACCTCGTGCGCCTTGATCCGCAGTGGCGTTGCTTCTACGAGGACGGCACTGTGCTTGATCTGCGCGACAATCCGCAGGATTTTGCCGCGGATCTCGATAAGCAGTTTCCCGATGCCAAGCCGGGCCGAGGCTATCTCGAGTTTCTCGCCTACGCGCGCCGCATGTATCGCCTGAGCGAAAAGGTCTTCTTTTACAAGGATATTGGCGGCATTGGCGACATGATGCGCAAGCCGCCGACCGACGCCGCGCTGCTGGGCGATGTGCTGCGCATGCGCATGCATTCGACGGTGGCACGCACCGCGCATCGATCGATTCAGGAACCGCATCTTGCTCAGCTGACTGAGCATTTCATGCAGTACATCGGATCGAGCCCGTTTCTTGCCCCGGCGATTCTGTCGCTCATCGCCAGCGCGCAGGGCGACTATGGATGCTGGTACGCGATGGGCGGTACCCGCATGGTTGCGCAGGCGCTCGAGCGTGTGTTCAGCGAGCAGGGTGGGCGCGTTGAGCGAGGCGTTGGTGCGAAGCGGATCATCGTTGAAGGCGGGAAGGTGACCGGAGTCGAGCTCGATGATGGTCGGACGATCGCCTGCGACATTGTGATTTCCAATTGCGATGTGCAGCGCACCTACACCGATCTGGTGGCGACGCCGGCTGCGCTGGCTGAGCAACGCAAGATCGCGGCGCACTACGAGCCTGCGTGCTCCGGTGTCGTTCTGTATCTCGGGCTCAACCGCCGCTACCAACATCTTCGCCACAACTGCTTTCTGTTTTCTGGCGATTCCAAGCAGGAATTCGACGACATCTACCGCAAGGGCGAGCCAGCGCGCGATCCGACGCTCTACCTCTGCGTGCCCAGTGCCACCGATCCAACTCGGGCGCCTGCGGGTGGCGAGTCGCTTTACATTCTCGTGCACACGCCGTATCGGCGCGATCATCACGATTGGGATACGCCGGGTGGGCTCTTCGATCAGTACCGCCGCGTGATCATCGATAAGCTCAAGCGATTTGACATGGGCGACATCGAGGAGCACATCGTGGTTGAGCGCAGGCTCACGCCAGCGGGTATCGACCGTATGTACAACGCCACTGGCGGCTCGATCTACGGCCTGGCGTCGCATGGTCGTCTGCGCGGCGGATTCAAGCCGCGCAATACCAGTCCGGTGGCAAAGGGGCTGTATCTCGCGGGTGGCAGCGTAAATCCTGGCTCTGGCACGCCCATGGTGATGATGTCGGGAGTGACGGCGGCGTGGAGCGCGTGCGAAGGGCTTGGCATCGCGCCCGACCGCGACTTGACCAGTGTGGGCAACGGATCAACCGTGGGTGAGACGGTGTGCCGATCGCAGTTGCAAGGCGAGTTGAGAAGGGACGGAACTTGGGCGCAACCCGCGATGTCGCGCTGATTCCAGCAACGCCTTCGCCGCGGGTGCGCGCGGTGTTCACGGCGATGGTCGCGTCGATGGCGCGGCGGAAGTTTCATGCTGTGCGCGTGGCCAACGGATCGCGTGAGATTCTTGCGGACATGGACGGCGGATCGCGCAGCGCTTTGGTGGTGATGAACCACGCATCGTGGTGGGATCCGATCGTCGCGCTCTTGGTGTGGCGCGAGTTCTTTGCGTCGAGGCCGCCGTTCGGACCGATCGATCGCGATGAACTCCAGCGTTTCGCCATCTTTCGCAAGGTCGGATTGTTTGGCGTCGATCCCGACGACCCGGCGATGCTCGACGCGATGCGCGGGTATCTCCAAGAGCAGTCGCGGATTTGTCCGCGGCTTGCGTTGATCGTGACACCGCAGGGGCGATTTGTTGATGTGCGCGATGAGGTGGTGGCGCGGCCGGGCGCGGCGGCGGTTGCGGCGGCGATCGCGCCTGATCGCGCGGTGGCGCTGGCTGTGGAGTACGGATTCTGGGTCGACCAGAAACCAGAGGTATTCCTGCGCGCAGAAGCGATTTCGTGCGAGGCCGCCGGAACTCTCTCATGGCAGCGGCGGATTTCAAGCGCGATGCGCACGAATCAAACTCAACTTGCGTTGTTGGTGCGCGCACGCGAGGCGTCTGCGTTCACGCCTCTTTCGCCGAAGTTTTGCCCGAAAGTTACGGGAACGAATCCCATCTACGACCTATGGATGCGGATGCGTGGTCGTGCGAACGCTCCGCTGGGAGCGGCGCGTGATGCGCGGGAATCACCATGAATTTGGCTGAAATCGCGAGCGTGCTCCAGAATCCCTGGCTGATGTATCCAGCGTTTGTCGCGGCGGCGCAACCGCTCGCGTTGGCAATCGTGAACATGCGTCGATACGCGCCCGCGCCAGCACTGCGCGAAATCGCTGAGAAAACGCGGTTGATTCGGGTGGCGGTGTGCGTGCCTGCGCGCAACGAACGGGAGAACATCGAGGCCTGCCTGCGCTCGGTTCTTTCGTCCATCGAAGTTGATGTTCGCGCGTATGTCTACGACGACGAGTCGAGTGATGGCACCGATGAGATTGTCGCGCGCCTTGCGGCAGAAGACGCCCGGGTGATCGTGGTGGCGCGGCGACCGTTGCCCGCGCACTGGAACGGCAAACAACACGCTTGTTCGCGCATGGCGATGCACGCACTCGCCTACGACCCGAAGATTGATTGGTTTCTCTTCACCGATGCCGATGTGCGCTTCGAACCCGACGCGGTGGCGCGCGCGCTCGGATTTGCGCTGAGTGGCGGACGCGCGTTGGTTTCAACCGTGCCGCACGAACACACAGGTTCGCTCGGCGAAATGACACTGGTGCCGCTCATCCACTTTGTGCTGATGAGCTACTTGCCCATCGGGCGCATGCGTTCCACGCTCGATCCCGCGGCGAGCGCTGCTTGCGGGCAGTTCATTCTGGTTTCGCGCGCGGCCTATCAGGCGAGCGGCGGACACGAGAGCTTCCGAGCATCGATGCACGACGGCGTGAAGTTTCCCCGTGCGGTGCGCAAGGCCGGGCTGCGCACTGATCTCTACGACGCGACGGAAAGTGTTTCTTGTCGGATGTACCGCGGCTTCGCCCAGACTTGGCGCGGATTTGCCAAGAATGCCTACGAGGGGCTGGGCGGTATGGGGTTGCTGGTGTTCATCACGCTGTACCACGCAATGGGGCAAATTCTGCCCTGGATCGTGCTGATGTTGGCGGCGGTGACCGACGAGTGGGGATGGGGTGCGATGGTCGCGGCAGGCGCGGTGTCGTGCTCGTTGCTCTTGCGATTGCTGCTTGCGCGGCGATTTCGCCAATCGATGCTGAATGTGCCGTTGCATCCACTTTCGATGGCGATGTTGTCGGCGGTGCAGTGGTGGAGTTGGTGGCTGCATCGAACGGGGCGTCGAGGGTGGAAGGGACGAGTCGCGGGCGGGGCGACAAGTTGACCCGATCGGCGGCTTGCGACTCATTCCATCGCGTGGGATGCTGCGTCGATGCTCCAAAGTGAAAATCCTGATGAGGGCATCGCGCGTGAACGAGAACTGCAGCGCGTGAACGATGCGTTGCGGGCGCAGGTTGCGGATTTGCTCGCCCGCATTGGCGAACTCGAGAGTCGCGCGAACGCGGTGGTTGCGCCGAGCGCGCCGGCCATCCTTCCGCGCACGTCGCCGCCCATCCTTCCGAGCACGTCGCTGCCCATCTCGCCGCCCATCTCGCCGCCCACGTCGCCGCCCATGTCGCCGCCCATGTCGTCGCCCACGTCGCCGCCCATCTCAGCTGCGCACATGATCCCTCGGGCTGAAACGCGTTTGGGAGTTCCGCTTGAGGAGTTCATAGGTCGACGAGTGGTGCCTTTTGTCGGCGCAATTGCAGTGTTGGCGGCGGTCGGATTTCTCGTCAACTATGCGATTGAGATCGGGCTCATCGGCAAGCTTCCGCCGTTGGTGCGCTTCATCATCGGCGTGGTGGTTGGTATGGGATTGCTCGCAGCGGGTGAGATTGTGCGTCGCCGTGGTGCGTCGGGCGCCGCGGTCGGACTCGACGCCGCGGGCGTTGGCGCGGTCATGGTCAGCGTTGCGCTCGGCGTGTTTAGCCTGCAGATATTCGGTCCGGCGACGGGCGCGATCATTGCAGCGGCGGCCGGAGTGCTGGGCGCGATGTGGAGTGTGCGCAGTGGTTCAGTCACGGTTGGTGTGACCGCACTGCTCGGATTTTTCTGGATGTTGATCGCAGTCGATCTTGCCCGCGAGCAGCCGAGATTGGCTGCAATGCTGGTGATTCTTGCGCTGGCGACAGGACTGGCCACCTATTTGATCGGCGGTCCGCGCTTTGTTGCGGTGCGCCGATTGGCCTTTGTTGCATCGATTGCCCTGGGTGCGGTGGTGCTCGGCGCGACAGCCAATCCAGTGGAAGCGTTCGCATTTGCGATCATCTGGTGGGGCGTGATCGCGGCGGAGACGACGGTGGCGGCGTTGCGTGGCATGGGCGCGGTTACGAACCTGATCATGTTGGCGATCGCCAGCGCATGCATCGCGTTGGTTGAAGTCGGAAACTGGTCGAGCGCGGGCGGATCGATCACCGCGATCGAGCTGCTGCCCACGGCGACGGGCGCGCTTCTTTTTGGACAATTCTTGTTGCTCCGCGGATTCGTTGTGAAGGAGTTGGAAGACGGCGAAACTTCTGGCGTCGAGGCGGCGATGGAAGAGCCGACGCGGGCGATGAGCCATGCCTGCGCGATGTTGGCGCGCGGTGCGGCGGCGTTGGCGTTGGCGATGGGTGTCGGCGGTTTGGCCTTCATCGTGTCTGACGCAGCGAAGGGAGCGTTGGTGGTCGCTACGGCTTGCGTTGCAGTTTGGATTGATCGTCGCATGCGTGGCCCGGCGTTTTCGATCATCGGCGTCTTGCTCGGTTGGATCGGAATCGTGGCCGCCTTCGTACAACTGGCGCTTGCCAGCGGGGTGCAGCAAGTGGCTACTTTTTCCCTGCCATTTGCTGGTGCGCGCGCGATCGAACTGCACTGGAATACGGCGACGATGGGCGTGGCGATTTGCGCAATGCTGCTGATCGCAGCGATTTCGATGGCGCGACTGCGCGCAACGGCGATTGCACTTTCATGTGCTTGCGTCGTCGTGTGGGTCGTGCTGAGCGTGGCGATGATTCCCGATCCGTTCGCCTGCGTGATGCTGGCGTTGCCCGCGGCGGTCGTCGGATGGGTCACGCGCGCGCGGCTTTCACTGGTGCTCTCAGCGTTGGTCCTCGGTGGAGTTTCGGCGTTGTTCTGGCTCGCCGGATCATCGCGCGCACTTTCGGGAAGCAAAATGAACGACGCGGCGATGCAAGCTTGGATGCTGTTTCCCTGCGCGATTTCAGCGTTTCTCCTAGCAGGTCATCCAGCACTCGCACGGGCGCGAGCGTTGCTGATGACGGTGGTGGTCTGCTTCGTTGGCATTGCTGTCGGCGTGGTTGGCGCAACTGCAAGCATGGAGTCGCAAGGCGACACATTGACGGCGACGCTGGTTTTTGTTGCAACGCTGGCGAGCGCGGGCGGACTGGCGATGATCGTTGGCGCGCTGGCCAAGCAGGTTCGCGTGATGGACGGCGGCATGCTTCTTTCCCTGTGCGCGGTCATGTTGGGGTCGCTCATTGGGCTGGGACATTTGTTTGAGGTGCGCATCTTGGGGAGAGTCGGCACGCAAGTTGGCACGCAAGTTGGCACGCAAGTTGGCGCGCAAGTTGGCGCCGAAGGCCGATCAAGCGCTTCCATCATCGCGGTGCTGCTGACGGCGGTGAGCGCGGCGATTGCGTTGAGGACTGCGCGGGGCCTTGGTGACGAGGGGAGGCGGCGGGCGCAGTGGTGCGTTGCAATCGCGACATTTTCAATCGCGCCGTTGGGCGGGCTGCTCTTGAGCGGCGCGCTCGATCAACCTATGTCGCCGGCGTTGGCGGTTGGTTGGGTCGGCATGGTTGCAATTGTGGCGCTGGCCGTTGGCTTTCGAACTGATCGAGCGGCCTTGCGTTGGGCCGGCCTCTGGTCGCTGTTGCTGCTGGTTGCAAGGCTGTTTTTTGTAGATCTCGCCGGCGCGCCCATGTTGGTGCGCATCGGGCTGCTGTTTGTGAGCGGCATGGTGCTGGTCGGTACTGGTATCGCCTATGCGGGTACATCGAGGCGATCGGTAGTATCTACGCCGTGACTCCCGTTCAACCGCGCACAATTCCGCTCGAGCTGAGCTTTCCCGAAACTCCTCTCATGCATCCGATCGGCCTATTGCCTGGCGGGCGGCTGATGGTTGGGCGGTTGTCGCATTGCGATGTGTGGCTTGAGAATCCATCGGTTTCGCGCGAGCACGCGATCATTCGACTCGACGCAGAAGGCGCAACGGTCGAGGATTGTTCGAGCAAGCACGGCACTATGGTCAACGGTCAGCGCATTCGTCCGGCGCAGCCTGAGCGACTTGAAATGGGAACGGTGTTTTATTGCGGTCCGGTGCCCATCAAGATCGACCGCGCCTACGACCGTCTGAGCACCAACATGGCGCAGGAGGAAGCGGGGCAAGTTCGTTCGATCGTCGTCGGCAGCAAGGGCGGTGCTGAGCAGTTGCTGCGCATGCTCATCGATTCGGTGCGCAGCATTTCCTCGGATATGACCGAAGACACCGCGGGCTGTTTGTTGCTTGAAATGCTCGTCGGTGCGCTAGGTCAGGACCGCGGATTGATCGTGCGTTGGATCGGCGCAGCGGCGGAAGTTCAGGTTGTTGCGCGCGTCGGCAGCCAGATCGGCAGCTTGAGCCGTACCGTGCTCGCGGCTGCGCAGGATCCGAATCGAGTTGCCCATCTTTCACAGACGGCGGATTTTCGCATGGCTGAAAGCGTGATCGGTTCAGGAATGCGCGAGGTGCTCTGCGCGAGATTGCAGGTTCGTGGCGATGAGAATCTCTACATCTACCTCGATTCGCAGCGGCCGAGAAGCGCGGTCGAGGCGAACATGGCTGAGTTCGTCGGCGTGGCTGCGCGTGTGTGCAGCCTTGCCTTTGACGGTATTGCTCGGCGAAAGCTCGAAGATGTACGCCTCGATTATGCGCGGGCCGCGACGGTGCAGCAGCGTCTGTTGCCCGAGCGATTCGGTGTGGTGGAAGGTATGGAGTGGGCGCTGGAGTCTTTGCCGGCGGCGCCGCCCGACGAGGTGGTTTCGAATGTTTCCGGCGACATCGTTGGTATTTCGGCGCGGCCCGATGGATCGGTGCTTGCGTGGGTTGGCGATGTTTCAGGACATGGCCCAGGCGCGGCGTTGCTGATGTCGGCGGCGCAGGCGTGGCTGCATGCGGCTGCGGGTAGGGTGGAGGCCCCATCGGTGACGGTGGGGGCGCTCAACGGATTTCTCTATTTACACACGGAACCAAGCGATTTTGCCTCGTTACTGGTGGCGTCGTTTCAAGCCGATGGCAGCGTGGTTCTTTGCGACGCGGGCCACGGGCAGGCGTTTCGCGTCCATGGCGGCGGCGTGGACGAGATCATCTTCGAGGCCAACGAGGGCGGCGCGCTTGTGGGCGCGATGGATGGCGTTGAGTATCCGGCGAAGTCACTTCAGCTTGCCGTCGGCGAACGACTTGTGATTACCACCGACGGAGTACGCGAGAGCCGTAGCGCGTCGGGCGTCGAGTTTGGTCCCGAGCGAATCTGCAGTGTTCTAGCCACTTCCGACGGGCCCGAGAGCGATGTTCGTCTGCTGCTTGAGGCGCTGCGTCAGTTCAACGGCGGCGTTCTTCATGACGACCTCACGATCCTTTCGGTTTCGCGAAAGGCTTGATCGGCAGCGCTCGCCGCTAGGATGCGCGTATGCCCAGCGCGGAGATCAAACTTGATGAGTTGGATGTGGAGCTCATGCCTGAGCGCGCGATTTTTCTGCGCGGAGCTCGTGCGTTGGTGGTCGCCGATTTACATGCAAACGCAAGTGCGCGCGCCGGCGCAGATCGTCTTTTGACTTCGGCAGTCGACGACATCGACGACGAGTTACTCATGCGCCTTTCCCGCGCGGCCATGCGGGCGGGCGCGAAGGTGATTGTGGTGGTCGGCGATCTCACCAGTTCTGTCGATGGAATCGGCGAGGCGGAATTGGAGCGATTTGCCGAGTTTCGGCAGCGTTGCGCGCTTCCGATCAGGCTCGTTGAAGGAAACCGCGTTCGCGGCGTGCGCACGCTTCCCGC
>QWPT01000071.1:8077-14459 GCA_003671075.1 Planctomycetota bacterium | reverse complement strand
GTCGACACGCTCGTGCGCGATCGTTCGACCGCAAGGAACGCACCGCCAAGGCGCTCGGCGAACTGCGGCGTATCCTCGGCCGAAGGGCGTTGCCCGTATTCCCGGCCTCGACGAGGATTGAGTTGGCATGATTTTGCATGAGCCGAACCGAGTCAGGCTGAGCAAGATCGAGGAAGATTCGAATGTCTGCGTTTCCTGAGCATCGCCATGAAGAAGACCGACGCGCCCATTCTCGCCTTCGACTGCGGCACCACGAGCGTGCGCGCCATCGTGTTCACCAGTGACGCCACGACGCTCGGAGTCGCGCAGCAGGAATTCGCCCAGCACTTTCCGCAGCCAGGATGGGTCGAGCATGACGCGGTTGAGATCTGGAGCGCGGCGCTCGCGTGCGCGCGATCTGCTCTTGCCGCGGCGAAGTTGAGCGCGCGCGACATTGCCGCAATCGGCATCACCAATCAGCGCGAGACGGCTGTGGTGTGGGATCGAGCGACTGGCCAGCCGATTGCGGGAGCGATCGTGTGGCAGGACCGACGCACCGCACCGCTCATGGCCAAGCTGCGGGCCGATGGACAGGAAGCGCGGGTGCGCGCGCTCACGGGGTTGCGGCTTGATCCGTACTTCAGCGCGTCGAAGATCGCGTGGATCCTTGACCATGCGCCTGTCGTCGATGGTCGCAGCGCGCGAACCCGCGCCGAGCGAGGCGAACTCGCCGCCGGCACCATCGATTCGTGGATGCTGTGGAATCTCACCGGCGGACGCGTGCATGCGACCGACGCATCCAACGCATCGCGCACGATGTTGGCCGCGATTGGCGAAGTTGCCGGCGGTTGCGCGTGGAGTGACGAGCTCTGCGAGCTGTTTCGAGTTCCGCGTGCGTTGCTCGGCGAAATCGTCGATTCCGCAGGGATGCTCGGTGAAAGCGATGCGGCGCTGCTCGGCGCGGCCATTCCCATCACTGGCATCGCTGGAGATCAGCAGGCCGCGCTCTTCGGCCAGCGTTGCCTCGAGCTCGGCGCCGCCAAGTGCACATTCGGAACGGGTTGCTTTCTGCTGGCCAACGCGGGCAATCGCGCGATCACTCCTCCCGAGGGATTGTTGACGACGGTGGCGTGGCGCATTGAGGGGCGTACCACCTTTGCGGTCGAAGGCTCGGTGTTCGTCGGCGGTAGCGCGGTGCAGTGGTTGCGCGATGGGCTGCAGTTCATCGCGCGTGCGTCGGATGTGAACGCGCTGGCGGCAAGCGTTCCTGATAGCGGCGGCGTGGTCGTGGTGCCCGCGCTTGCTGGTCTCGGCGCGCCGTGGTGGGACGCTGATGCGCGCGGCGCGGTCCTCGGACTTACGCGCGGATCCACCAAGGCGCACATCGCTCGCGCAACGCTCGAGGGAATCGCCCATCAGGTTGCCGATCTCGTTGCGGCCATTTCCGCGGGCGGGGTGCCGATTGATGCGCTTCGCGTGGACGGCGGTGCGGCGGCGAGCGATCTCCTCATGCAGATTCAGGCTGATTTCTGCGGGATTCCCGTTGATCGACCGCGCGTGCTCGAGACCACTGCCGTGGGCGCGGCGTTGCTTGCTCGGCGCGGCATCGTTGGTTCCAGTGCGGACCTTGGTGCGATGGACGCCGTTGAACGAAGATTCGTTGCCACGCTTTCCGCGCCGTCGCGCGCATCGCAGCGGCTTCGCTGGAAGCGTGCCGTCGATGCGGCGCGCGCATTTGGATCACCTGCACAAATTTCTTTGGAAGCGCAATGAATCGACTCTTTGATCGAGCTGGACATATCGGTGCGCTGGAAGCGCTTGAATTCGACATCCTTGTCATCGGCGGTGGCGCGAGCGGCCTAGGCGTCGCGGTGGATAGCGCGAGCCGAGGCTACCGCACTGGACTTATCGAGTCTGGCGATTTCGCCAACGCAACCAGTTCGCGCAGCACCAAACTCGTGCACGGCGGCGTGCGCTATCTCGAGCAGATGCAGTTCGGCCTCGTGACCGAGGCGTTGGAGGAACGAGCGATTCTCTGCGCAAACGCGCCGCATATCGCCCACGATCTTGCGTTCGTCGTGCCGCGCTACCGTTGGTGGGAGGGTCCGTTCTACGGCGTCGGGCTCAAGCTTTACGACGCGTTGGCGGGCAAGCGCAGTATCGGCGCCAGTCGTTTGTTGTCGCGTGAAGAGACGATCGCCGCGATTCCGGGAGTGCGTGAAGACGGGCTTCTTGGCGGCGTCGAGTATCACGATGCGCAGTTCGACGACGCGCGCATGGCGCTCGCGCTCGCGCGCACTGCTGCGGAGCGCGGTGCGTGTATCGCCAATCGCGTGCGCTGCGTTGGGCTGGTGAAGGACGATGGCGAGGTGGTGGGCGCCGATGTACGCGATGAGGAATCAGGGCGCTGTTTTCGTATCCGCGCATCGATCGTGGTGAACGCAACTGGCGTTTTTGCCGACGAAATTCGGCGTTTCGACGATGCCAAAGCGGCAACTTCACTCGTCGTCTCGCGCGGCACTCACATCGTTCTTCCGCGCGCGTTTTTGCCCGGTGATCACGCGATCATGGTTCCGCACACCGACGATGGCCGCGTGCTCTTCGTGATTCCCTGGCATGGGCGAACGCTGGTGGGCACGACCGACACCCAGGTTGAGCGCGCTGAGCTTGAGCCGCGTGCATCGTCCGACGACATCGACTTCATTCTTCGCAACGCCGGCCGCTATCTCTCGCGCGAGCCGCAGCGTTGCGACATTCTTGCCGTCTTCTCGGGCCTTCGTCCGCTTGCCAAGCCGAGCACTGAACCGAATGCGACTTCGAGCAAAAAGGTTTCGCGCGAACATTCGATCGAAGTTTCGCCCGCCAGTCTTGTGACGGTGACGGGCGGAAAGTGGACGACCTACCGGCGCATGGCGCAAGAGACCGTCGATGTGGCGGTGGAGGAGGCCGTTCTCGATGTGCGTGACTGCGTGACTGAAACACTGCGTCTGCACGGGTTCGATCCGAGCGCGACGGCTGCGGCGGGTCTTCCTGATGCGCGGCGTATGTATGGAACCGATCGGGTCGCACTTGATGCGCTCGAGCAGCAGGATCCGCAATTGGCTACACCGCTGCACGCGGCGCTTTCCATCACGGGTTCGGAGGTCGTCTTCGCGGTGCGCAGCGAAATGGCGCGCACGGTCGACGATGTGCTCGCGCGCCGCACGCGCTCGCTTCTTCTGGACGCGCGCGCGGCTATCGCGATCTCCGACCGAGTTGCGCAGATCATGGCGACTGAACTTGGTTGGAGCCCTCAGCAAGCAGACGCGAGCGCCACAGCGTTTCGCGAGATTGCGCGCGGCTACCTGCCTGCGTGATACGCTTCATCGATGCCGTGCTTCACCGTCGAACTCCTGCCGATTCTCCTCTGCTCGAGCCTTGCTTGCGGGCAGGATGCGCAAGCGCAGCAGCCTCCTGCGCAAGCCGCGCCACTGCAGCAGTTGCCTTGGCCAATTCAGTTGGGCTATCGAACCGCGGCACTCGAGCGCAGTTGGCCGGTCGCCGATCAAGTCGTGCTTGTGCCCGATGGCAGGACCTATCTTGACGAGCTCGCCAAGTGGAACGAGCACGCGCGCTGGCCGGTGCTCATCGAGGACGACTTCTACACACCGCTCTTTGTCCGCGGTTTTGCGCCAAAACGCCTGATTCGCCGCCCGTCGATTGGCGTGATGCCCAGCGAGCGCGCTGAGCGTGAGGCGCTTGTTTCAAAGTCTGCCGCCGACGCGATCGCTGATGGCGCGACCGACATCACCGACGCATTGCTCAAGCGCAACGTGCCACCGTCGATGATTGTGCTGACCGACGCGATGGACCCAGCATGGACGGCAGCGGCTGCGTTGGCGGCGGGTCGTTGTGCGCCGATTCATTTCTCCAGCGAGAAGTACGGACTTCCGCAGGAAACCCTGAGCGACGCTGGCTTTCGCCGTTTGGCCAACGAGCTCGAGGTCGGTGCCGAGCGCACCAACCTTCCGTGGAAGGGTCTCGGCGATGCCATCGACGCCTTCGTCATTTGCCGTGATGTTCCGTGGAAGGCGACGCCCGAACTTCCGCCGGGAAGTCGCATCGAGATCAACGCCGGTCCGTTTCCCACCAAGCCCGGCCAGCCGATCTCCACGCTCGACGCGCTCGGTCGTCACGGCGATGGCGCGTGGTGGGCGATGGGTTCGGGCATTTTCGGCAGCGAAACGCGTAGTGCGTATGTCGCGATGAGCGCGCTCTTCGCGCCGCGGACGACCGCGTGGCTCGTGCACACGTACGACGGCGGCGAGCCGTGGCAGCAATACGATGTGACGCCCGCAGCCGAAGAGCTCACCAAGCAGGGGCTGCTGACGCAGACTTGGGTGCGCGAGCGCGCGACCATCGACGCTTGGCGGCTTCTGCTCATGGGCGGCTTCGGCTGCGACGCGCTCTTCGTGAATTCGCACGGCGTGCACACCCAGTTTGGCATGAACGGCGGCACCACGGCCAACGCCGGCGATGTGCCCCTCTTCGACCATCCGGTGATGGTTCACTTCCTGCATTCGTTTTCGCTGGAGGTTCCCAATCTCGAGGATTCAGTCGGCGGCCGCTTCATCGCCAACGGCGCCTACGCGTATTTCGGTTCGGTCTACGAGCCGATGCTTCCTGCGTTTGTCCCGCCCGCGCTCATCGCTGCCCGTTGTGGCGCGCTCGTTCCGTTTCTTCTGGCGGCGCGAACGATGGAAGGCGCGTTCGCGCGTCCATGGCGCACTGCTGGTTACGGCGATCCGCTCACGCTGCTGGCGACTGCGAACAAGATCGGTATCAAGCGCATCGACCCACCCATCGATGATGCACCGACGCTGCGTGCCAACGCGGCCGCCGATCTCACCAAGTTCCGCGACACCAAGGACGCATCGGCGTTGGTGTCGGCGATGCGCGAACTCGAACTTTGCGGCGATGATGCGGGCGTCCTGCTCGCATGGGAACTCGTGTCGTCCACCGATCAGGCCGCCGCCGCCGCGCCCTACGCGCTGGGTGCGCTCTTTCGCGCGCGCGACATCGTTCGTTACCCGATCGCCTTTGCCAAGTGCGCCGTCGTGATGTCTGGCGCCGGGAAGGGAACCAACCGCGACCGCGTCGCCCGCGAGATGCTTTGGCAACTCTTCCTTCCGCGCCTCGGCGCCATCGAAGACAAGCGCGTGGTCGCTTTGCTCGGAAAGTTTCCGCGCGGCTGGGATGTGACCATCGACCTCACCGTCATCAAGCCGACGATCAAGCGCGTGCTGGGGAACCCGGGGTGGAATGCGATCTGCGACTACGCGGTGAGTGCGGCGGCCGACAAAGGCTCGAAGGATCGCATCGAGCTCTTACGGTGATCCCTTACTGCGATCCAACTGGAACGGCGGGGCTCGCGGGACTCGTTGCGGGAGTACTCGCAGCAGGCTTCGTCAGTCGCCCGCTCGGCTTGAGTTCCTCGCGTGCTCGGCCCATCGTTCCTTCTGGCTCAGGCGTGCACTGATCAGCCGGGCACTTCAACGCCGTCTTCAATTCGGTCGCCACCACGCAGGCCAATCCCGCCAGTCCCCGCGCGGTCGGATGCAGTTCGTCGCGTTGCAGCAGCGGCGCGTCTTTGGTTCCAATCAGCTGTTTGCCGCCGATTTCCAGCGCGTTCTGCTCCATCAGTTGCTTCTGCATCTTCGACAGCGAAAGCGTGTGAACCGTCGGACGCGAGCTTGCCCATTCCTCGAACCGTGCGTTGAGCTTCACCAGTGTGTCGGGCGCAGGCACTTGCGATTGCGACAGCATCTTGCCGATGGCGGCTGACATGTCGGGCACATCGCCAACAACGATCGGCATGGTGAAGCCGTCGAGTTCCTTCAGCCCAAGCTCGAACTTCGCCAACCGCTGCGCTTCGTCGGTGATCTTTCCACCGTCGGGCGCATCGTCGCCGTAGCAGTACCAAAAAAGGAAATCCATGGCGATCACGCAGTCGGGCTTGAACTCGAGCGCGCGCTTCGCCGCCTTGGCTCCATTGGCGATCGGCGACAGGAAAAAGAATCCGCTAGACATGTCGGTCGAAACCATCTTCAGCTCAGGGCAGGCGAGCTTGACCATGTCTATGAGCCGAAAGCTGCCGGCGAATTCACGATCATCACGCTTCTCGCGATACACGCAGCCCATGCCCGCCGAAGCACTGGCGCCGATCACGGCGACACGCATGGGGGCGCGGACGGGCGCGGGAACCTGATCGTGCGATTGCGCGAACACCGCGATGTTCAGCGTGAGCGCCGAGATGAAGGCGAATATGGCGCAGCGGCGGGGCAAGTGCATGCGGCAACGATACGCGCGAAAAAGCGGCCGCCATGACAGCGCGCAGATCTCCCATGATAAAACCCATGATAAA
>QWPT01000071.1:0-7816 GCA_003671075.1 Planctomycetota bacterium | reverse complement strand
GCGACCGGCTTCTTCATATTGGACTTGATCCACTTGGCGGCCTCGACCTCGTCGGTGCCGCCGATCTCGCCGATCATCACCACGCCGTCGGTGTGCGGGTCAGCGTTGAACAGCTCGAGCGCTTCGATGAAACCGAGTCCGCGAACAGGATCGCCGCCGATGCCGACGCAGGTCGACTGGCCGATGCCGAGTTGGGAAGTCTGCCACACCGCTTCGTAGGTCAGCGTGCCTGAGCGACTGATGATGCCGACAACCTTGCCCGACTTCGCGTCTTTGCGATGGGTGTGGATGTAGCCGGGCATGATTCCGATTTTGCATCCACCATCGAACTTCGCGGTCGGACCTTCGCCCGAGACGCGCCAGCCTGGCGAGATGATGCCCGGGCAGTTTGGCCCGATGAGCGTTGACTTCGGATAGGCCTTGAGCGCCTCGCGCACGCGCACCATGTCAAGCACGGGCACGCCTTCGGTGATCGCGCAGATCACGCGGATGCCCGCGTCGGCGGCTTCGAGAATCGCATCGGCCGCGCCCACGGGCGGCACGAAGATCATGGTCGCGTCGGCGCCAGTCGCCTTCACTGCGCGCAGAACGGTGTCGTAGATCGGCAATCCGTTGGCGTCTTTTTGTCCGCCCTTACCCGGCGTGACGCCTCCGACCATCTTGGTGGCGTACTCAAGGCAGCCCTTGGTGTGGGTTGCGCCGGCGCTGCCAGTGATGCCTTGGCAGAGGACTTTCGTGTTTCCGTCGACGAGAATAGACATAGGGGGCGAGAGCATAGCGGACACCTGCCTTTCCCGTGACGCCCGAAATCCCGCCCCGCAGCCGCTAAACTCGCGCGCCTATGGCCCGCACCGCTGCACCGAAAAAGTCCACTCCGTCCGCCAAGAAGAAGCCGCTCACCTACGCGCAAGCTGGCGTTGATATCGATGCGGGCGACGAGGTGGTCGAGCGCATCAAGCCGATCGTGCGTCGCACTTATTCGCCGCGGGTGATGGGATTGCACGGCGCGTTCGCCGGCATGTTCCGTCTCGACAGTAATCGCGCGTTTAAGAAGAACTACAAAAACCCGGTGCTAGTCGCGTGCACCGATGGCGTTGGCACCAAGGTGAAGCTCGCCGCCGAGTTCAAGATTTACAACACGGTCGGCATCGACTGCGTGGCGATGAATGTGAACGACCTCATCGTTCAAGGCGCGGAACCGCTGTTTTTTCTCGACTATCTCGGTCTTTCCAAGCTTGACCCCGTCAACACCACCGCGATGATCGCTGGCGTGGCCAAGGGTTGCGAGATTGCAGGCTGCGCGTTGATCGGCGGCGAATGCGCGGAAATGCCCGACATTTACGCGCCCGGCGACTTCGATGTCGCGGGCTTCTGCGTGGGCGTGGTCGAACTCGCGCGCACCAAGTCACAGCCCAAAGTGAAGAAGGGCGATCTTGTGATCGGCCTGCCCTCGAGCGGCGTGCACTCCAACGGCTACACGCTGGTGCGGCGCATCGTGAAGGACGCGAAACTCAGCTACACCAAGAAGTATGCGCAACTGGGCACAAAGCGCCTGATCGATGTGCTGCTGGAGCCGACCCGCATTTATGCGAAGGAAATCATCGGCATGCTCGAGATGGTGGAGAAATCCTGCGCCAAAAGGCAGGCGATCAGCGGCATGGCCCACATCACCGGCGGCGGGCTACCGGGCAATGTCTGCCGCGCGCTGGGCAATGATGTCGACGCGCTCATCTCATCAAAGGCGTGGACGCCGAACCCGATCTTTGCGTTTCTTCAGGAGCACGGTGGCGTGGAAACGGCGGAAATGTTCCGCGTGTTCAACATGGGCATTGGCTACACCATCATCGTGCGTCCCGATTGCGCGGCCGATGTGATCAAGGCGCTGCGCGCATTCGGCGAGAAGCCGATGCTGATCGGCGTGATCGACAAGGGCAAGGGCGACTGCCGCATCGTGTAGACCGTTGGTCGCGCGAAACCAGCGCGCGATCACGCATCCCAGCGTCGTTCCTTCTTCTTCTCGCCTTCGCGCTTCTTGGCCTCGATGCGGCGTTCAACGCTGCCTCGGGTGGGCTTAGTTTTGCGGCGAATCTTCGGTCGCTTGGCCGCCATCGACACCAGCGTCTTCAGCCGCGCGATGCAGGCATCGCGGTTGTCGGCCTGCGAACGCGACGCTTGATCACTGATGAGCAACGCCTCCGCGGCACCCTCGCCAACAACATGCGAGCTGGCGATTGCGCGCAGTCGGTCGAAGCCAGAGTCGTCGAGCCCGCAGATTTCGCGAAAGAGCACGCGCAGCTGCGCCTTGGTGCTGGTCTTGTTGACATGCTGGCCGCCGGGGCCGCTGCCGCGCACGAAAGTGAAATCGAGCGCTTCAGGCGTGATGGTGACGCCACCGCCGAGGCGAACGCGTCCGTCGGACGATGGAGCGCCAGCCGCGGATTTCGCGCCCTTCTTGGGACCGGGGTTGGGGACGCTTTCCTTCATGTGCGCACTCAGAACTCGTATCGGAAACCTGCGCACAGACCTTGCAGGCTTCCCGTCATTTCCATCTCTTCACCAGAAAGCGAAACGCCCACCAGGCGGTAGCCGATGTAGACGGCCGCGCTTTCGGTGATCCAACCGCTGAAGCGCGCCTCGATGCGGCTCGCACCGCCGAAGTCGCCATCGCTCATGGGAATCGATGCGCCGACCGCGGCCTTGCCCGAGACGGCGGCGCGGCGAAACAAGGGAAATCCAGACTTGGTGTCAAAGGCAAGGCGGAATCCACCGCCGATTTCGGCGACAACGAAGGCTTCATCCGCCGTCGTTGTTTCTGCGGTGGTGAGGTCGGTGATGTCGCGCGACATCGATTGCACATCAAGCGATGCCAGCAGGAACAGCGAGAGATTCGTGCCATTGGTCGCGCTCCACTGTGGCCGCGAGGCTTCGTAAGAAACCTCCGCGCCTGCGCTCCACCAAGACAAGCTCGAATCAAATGCATCGCCTGTGCCGACGGTGACGGTTCCAAGAGTGAAAGCATCGGTCGCGACCGACGAGCCTTCGGTGGCGAAACTGAATCCGCGCAACTCAACCTGCACGCGATCGCGTTTGAGCGTGAGTGCTCCAGCGAAGACCGCTTCGGTTTCATGAAGGTCAACATCGCGCACATCGACTTGCGCCCCCGCATCGGTGAAGTCGCCTTCAAGCCGCGGCATCCACAGGTCGATCGCCAACTCGAGCCGAAACGAATCGGCCGCGGGTATCGCTTCGGTGGCGGGTGTTTGCAGCGAAATTGCGGTGGCGAGCGCGAGCGTGCCTGGGTCCATTGGCGCAGGGTATCAGCGGGTTCGCATTTCGATGACGGCGATTTCCGGTGGGCAATTCACCCGCAGGGGAAACCACGCGCCGACGCCGTTGGTCACATAAAGATGCGACTCCGCGTGATGGTAGTGGCCGGAAGAAAGTCGTTGGGTGAACACCAGATTGTGGCGGTGATTGGAACGGCGCGCGACCTGCCCGCCATGGGTGTGGCCGGACAGCGTCAGCGGAATTCCGCGTTCTTCGGCGGCTACAAAGGCTTTTGGATTGTGGGCGAGCAGGAGGTCGGCGCGGCCAGCACCGCAGCGGCGTAGGCGCGCGGCGCAGGTGGGGATCGACTTGGCCCAGTCGATACCCGCGACCAGCAGCCCGTCCCGTCCGCCCGCGCGCACCGATTCGTCTTCGAGCGCGATGAGGCCGGCATCGCGCGCGCCCTTCACGATTGCGCGCGGATTGTCAAGGTGGTCATGGTTTCCAAGCACAACGAAGACGCCCAATCGTGCGCGCAGCAAGGCGAGCTGCTCAAACAGCAACGGCGCCTCGTGGGCGGAGAGATCGACGAGATCCCCGGTGATTGCGATGAGATCGGCGTTGACCGCGCGCACGGCGTCGACGGCCTGCGTGAGCCGCTGCGGGCCGAGAAGGTGGCCGAAGTGGATGTCGGAGATGTGCGCGATGCGCAAGCCGTCGAAGTCGCGCGGCCAGTTTGCGCTGGTAAAGGTGCGTTCCTGAATTTCGATGCGCTGCGCAACATGGCGCGCCTTCAGCGCACCGCCCATCAACGCGTCGGGAAGTCGCGTGAGGATGGCGTTTCTCACCGTCGCCGTGTGATACGCCAGTTTTCGTCGCGGCTTCGGTTGGGTCATGCGCGGTCGGCCTCGTTCAGGAGGTAGGTGGTGAACGCGGCGACATGTGCACGCGTTGTCGCGAGCGCACCGATCGAAACGCGCAGCACGAGTTTGCCGTGAAAACGACAGTGCGACACGAAGAACCGACCATCCCGATTCACCGCGTCGATCAGGCGCTGCGTTGCATCGTCGCCATCGCGATGGGCGATGCACACCAGGTTCAGCGGCGGCTCGACCACGAGCACGAGCGTCGGGTGCGCGCCAACGCGGGCGGCGAGATCTTGCGCCATATCAACATGCTCGCGCACCAGCGCACGCAGGCCGCCGACGCCAAACGAACGCAGGACGAACCAGAGTTTGAGCGCGCGAAATCGCCGGCCCAGCGGCACCTGCCAATCGCGGTAGTCGGTCACGCGGCCTGATTCCGTTGCGGAATTGCGCAGGTATTCGGGCAGCACGCTCAGCGCGCGCACCAATTCGGCTCGGTCGGCGATCCACAGCACATCGCAGTCGAAATTGACGGGCATCCACTTGTGCGGATTGAAGCACCAGCTGTCGGCGGACTCGGCGCCAGCGTTGACCTGACGAAACTCCTCGCAGACCGCCGCGGTACCGCTCATCGCCGCGTCCACATGCAGCCAGAGTTCGTGTGCGCGGCAGATCCGAGCGATCTCAACTACCGGGTCGATTGCATTCACACCGGTCGTGCCCACAGTGGCCGACACGAATGCAGGAAGGTGGCCGAGCGCGCGATCGCTCACGATCTGCGCCTCAAGAAGATCGGCGCGCATTGCGCCAGTGGCGTCGACAGGAATCAGACGCACGAACTCCTTGCCAATGCCCGCGATTCGGGCAGCTTTCTCGACCGACGAATGCGCCTGATCGCTCGTGTAACAGACAATCGCGCGTCCGCCAGCGGCGAGTCCGTGTGCATCGCTGGCGAAGTTCGTCGCGCGCTCGCGTGCCGCGACCATCGCCACCAACACCGCCGAACTTGCGGTGTCCTGCAGCACGCCGCCGCCCGCGCCCGACGAGAGGAAGCGGCTCGGAAGTCCGAGCGCATGCACAAGCCAATCGAGGACATGGGTTTCGATCTCGGTACACGCGGGGCTCGTCGACCACAGCATGCCCTGCACACCGAGCCCTGCGCTCGCCAGTTCGCCGAGGATCGATTCGTAGCTTGAATTGGCGGGGAAATAGGCAAACCAACCGGGGTGCTGCCAATGAACTATGCCCGGCATCACCACGCGGTCGAGGTCGGCGAGGATGTCAGAGATCGGCTCGCCGCGTTCAGGTGCGCGCTCGGGCAGCATGGCGCGAATGGAACCAGGCTGCGGTAGGTGCGCAACCGGTCTCGATCCGAGTTGCTCGCGGTAGTCGGCGATCCAATCGATCAGCGCGTGACCAGCGCGGCGAAAACCTTCGGCGTCAATGGGACCATGTTGCGCGGGTGAACTCGCGCGCGTCGATGAATGCGGAGCGGTGGTCATGGCGGAGAGAGTAGCCCGTTCGGCCACCGTGCACCTATGCGGATCACTCCCGTTTTCCAGCGCGGCCACGGGAAGCACGGAACTTTCGCACTGCTTTGAGATTCGCGCGTGCGAGAGCGCAAACTAGCGCGCGACGAGTTCCTTATCGACCTCGCGCGCCAACTCACTCATCAGGCTTGACGACAGCTCAAAGCGCAGGCCCGCGGTGGCGAAAAGTTCGGGCAACGGCCGCGAGCCTCCGAGCGCGAGTCCCTTGCGATAGTTCGCCAGCGCCTGCGACTGATTGCGCCGCGACTGAATCCACATTTGAATCGCGCCCGTTTCGGCGATGCCGTATTCGATGTAGTAGAACGGCATGCCGAAGAGATGCAATTGGCGTTGCCACGCAGCGTCGCGCGCCTCTTCGCAGCCTTCCCAGGAAACATCGTTGCCGAAGCGAGTCATGAGCGAGCGCCATGCGTCGGTGCGCTGCGCGCGGGTGTGCGCGGGATTGGTGTAGATCCAGTGCTGGAACGCGTCGATGGTCGCGATCCAAGTCATGATGGTGGGGAACCGCTCCAGCCGCTCGCGCAGCGCGCGCTTGCATTCGTCCTGCGAGTAGAACTCGTGGTGATAGGGCAGCGTGAGCAACTCCATCGACATCGACGCGACTTCGGCGAATTCGGTGGGCGAATTGCGGTAATCGAGCAGCGGATCGTCCTTGGACAGAATCGAGTGGAAGGCGTGGCCGGCCTCGTGCACCATCGTCACCAGGTCGCGATGCATGCCAGCGGCGTTCATGAAGATGAACGGCTGGCGCGTGTATTGGCGCTGATATTGGTAACCGCCCGGCGCCTTGCCCGAGCGCGAGTCGAGATCGAGGCAATCGCCGGTCTTGAGCGTGTCGAACATCTCGCCCATGCCGCTGCCCATTGCGTGAAACATACGCGAGCATCCGTCGACCAGTTGGCCAGCGGTGTCAAACGGGCGCAACGGCTTGCGGCCGTGCACATCAACCGCGAGGTCCCACGGCCGCAGCGGCGTGATCGCAAGTTCGTGCGCGCGTTCGCGGTCGAGGCGCCGCTGCATCGGAACCAAATGGGTTTCGATCGAATCGTGCATGGTCATGCAGTCAGCGGGCGTGTAATCAAATCGGCGGAAGCGCCGGTGCTGAAAGTCGCGGAAGTTCGGGAAGCCTGCATTGAGGGCCATTTGGTGGCGCAGCGCGATCATGCGGTCGTAGATCTCGTCGATCGCATCGCGGTCTTGCAGCCGACGCGCGTTGATCGCGCGCCAAGCAGCCTCGCGCACCGCACGGTCGCTTTCCTCGAGAAAACGACCCATTTGTGGCATGGTGCGGGTTTCGCCGTTGAAGTCAACCATCATGCGGCCGATGGTTTGATTGTACTTCTGATCGATCTCCGCAAGCTCGGTTTCGAGCGGGATGTTCGCCTCGCGGAAGAGCTCGATGTCCACACGCAGTGCGCGCAGCAGAACCTCGTAGCGCGCCTTCGGTAGTGCCGCGGCGAACGGACTCAGCGTGATCTTCTTGTCGAGCTCGCTGGCGATCGGCTTGAGCTTCGGATCGACATCGCGCACGAACGCGAGGTAGGCAGCCTCGACCGTCTTGTCCTCGGTGTTGCGCGTGGTGGCGATGTAGAGGTTCGCCATGCACTCGCTCACAACCGCGTCGAGATCGCTGCGGTCGAGGATCAACTGCTCAAGTTCATCCGCGTTGGCGATCGGGCGCGCGAGCAGCTGCGCATAGTGGGGTTCGAGAACCGCAAAGTTGGTGGCGTCGAGGTCGGAGGGCGCGAAGTTTTTTGGGGCGGCCATGGGACGGTGAGGATACAGGAATTCCGTGACAAATCGACTTGCGCGCGCGATATCCTGCGCCCCCATGCCCTCGGTTGTCCGTACCTTCGCGCCATCGAAAGTGAACCTCGCCCTCTCGGTCGGCGCGCCCAACGCGCAGGCGATGCACCCAATTTGCTCGTGGATGGTTACGACGCGTTTTGGTGATGAATTGACGCTGAAGCGCCTGGCTCCCGGGACTCCGTCGCGCTACGCGATCGAGTGGCACGAGGATGCGCCGCGCAAGAGCGTGATCGATTGGAAGATCTCGAAAGACCTCGCCGTCCGAGCCCACCTCGCGCTCGCGCAGCGCCTCGACCGCGAATTACCAGTGCAATTGCGCTTGCA
>QWPT01000070.1 GCA_003671075.1 Planctomycetota bacterium | reverse complement strand
AACCCCGATGTGGTTCGCACCAAGGCCCAGCAGCCGATTCTTGACGGACTGCGCGATGGTTTCGAGCGCAACAAGGTTACAAACTACGATGAATTCAGCAAGAAGGTACGGGCGTTGAAGTAGACTTAGCCTTCGGACTGATGCCCAGCACAGGAGCTCGCCATGGATCATCTCGGGATTGGACGCACGCGAATTCGCTCATCGGTGTACGCCGGTTTGAGCGCTTCACTGTTCGTGCTGTTTGGCGCGATCGGTTGCTGCTCAGATCCAGTGCCTGACTCTGGCGCTTCGGGACTGACTGTCGCAATGAAGCCGAAGTCCGAAGTAGAAACGACATTTCTTGCCGGCGGCGATTCGCGATGGCACCGTAATTCCAACTCAGGTGGCGCACCTGGAGGTTCGGGTTCGGGATCTGGTTCCGGATCCGGTTCGGGTTCTGGTTCGGGATCGGGTTCTGGTTCTGGTTCTGGATCTGGATCTGGTTCTGGTTCTGGATCCGGTTCTGGATCCGGTTCCGGTTCTGGTTCGGGGTCGGGTTCGGGTGCGGGTTCGGGTGCTGGTTCGGGATCGGGTTCGGGATCTGGTGCGGGTTCTGGTTCTGGTTCTGGTTCGGGATCTGGCGCGAGTTCTGGTGCCGGATCTGGCGCGAGTTCTGGTTCCGGTTCTGGTGCCGGATCTGGCGCGAGTTCTGGTTCCGGTTCTGGTTCGGGATCTGGCGCGAGTTCTGGTGCCGGTTCCGGTTCGGGAACTGGCGCGAGTTCTGGTGCCGGTTCCAGTTCTGGATCTAGTGCGAGTGGCGGAAGCGGATCGAGCGGATCCAACCAAGGATCAGCGAACGCTGTCGCTACACCGGAACCCTCGCGCTACGGCGCTGGATCGGGATCTGGTTCGGGCGGACCGGTCGGGCTGCAAACTGCGGGGCAACCTGCAGGCCCGCAGCGCGATGAGCGCATCGATGCAAAGCCAGGTGAGTCGGGAACGGGCGGCGGTTCGAGCGGCGGCAGCGGCGACCGAAATGGGGCGGGGCCAGCGCAGAAAGGCTCGCCGCTCTTCAGTGATGTACCAGCCAAGCCGGGCGAAAACCAAAAGGGAAGTCCGCCAGCGCCTTCCGTTGGAGAATCGGCAACGCCGGGAACGAGCGTTCCGAAAGACGGAGATCCGGCGTCGGCGCAGGCGGTGGGCGCAAATGATGGCAAGAGCGTCGGCAACGCGCCGAACGCCGCCGCGACGGCGAGTCCCGCCGCGGGCGCAACTGCGGCGGACCTTCGCAAACCTGCAGAAACGCCCTCGAATCAAGCTGGCGGCGCTGATGATCGATCGGCGCGCGGTTCGAATGGTGCATCGAACTCGATCGAACTTCCCGTGTTCGAAGTCGAAACGCTTCAAGCCGACGATGCTGCGCTTGAGCGCGCTGGCAACACCAAGGCGATCGACGCGCATCCACTGGCAGGAATCTGGGAGCAAGTCGATGGACCGACCATCGCCGACTTCGCTCCGGGTGGCTACGAGCGTTCACTTCTTATGCTCAATCCGGGAACGAAGACGGCGGCGATCTATCGCGTCTTTCGCGGCTCTATCGTGATAGTGATGGGTGGTGAATTCGCCCTCGATGTCCCCGCGCAAGCGCGTCATGCGATTGAGGGAACAATCGACATCCGCATCGACCCATCGCTGTCGTCTCGATTTCCGGCGGCGCGAATCCCTATCGGTGGCGATCCGCCGCGCTTTGCCGAGCCGCCAACATCGGGAAACCCTTGGAAACTCCAGTGGAAACGCGATCATCAGCAGCTCGTGCTCGATGGCAGGCGCTACGCACCGTCGTCGGTTGATGCGTTTGAAAGCATTCGCCGCGGTGGCGGCGATGTGATTGCGCCCGACGAACTGAAGGAAACCGCCCCAACGCGCGCAAGCATCGATGTCGCCGCCGGACCAAAGCCCAAGCAGGCCGCGTTTTTTGGCGTGCGTGGCGGCGGCAAACGATTCGTCTTCATTGTCGATGTTTCAGGGTCGATGCAAGGCGCCAAACTCGATCGCTTGAAGGACGAACTCATCAAGTCGGTGAAGTCGCTCGCCGACGACGCTGAGTTCTCCATCGTCTTCTTTGCTGGCGGCGCCAATGTCATCGATCAGGGATGGCTGAAAGCGTCGACCGATCGCGATCGCGCAATATTGCTGATCGGTCAACAAGGCTGCAACGGCGGCACCGATCCAACGCAGGCGTTTGACTTCGCCTTCAAAACGCTTTCGCCGATTCCAGACTGCATCTTCTTTATGACCGATGGACAGATCCCACCGTGGACTCCTGATCAGGTTCACACGCTCAACGCCGCGCGCATTCCCACGGTCGTGCACACGATCGTGATCGGGCCGCCGGCCGAGGAGCTATCGATCAAGCCGCTCATGGAGCGCATCGCTGCTGAGAACCACGGCACCTACAACTTTGTGCCCGAGTAGTCGCGGGGCGCAGCGAAAGCTGCATTAAAGACCGCGCGGATTTCCAGGGATCCAAGCGTCCTTGTAGACGGGCAGTTGCTGCTCGCAAGGCTCGACGCTGTAGTTGAAGCCTGCGGAAAGAAACACATCCTTCACAACGGCGAAAGCGTCAAACGAATCAGGGGCCACCACCATTCCGATCAGATCGGTTGCAGGGTCGAGCGTCTTGAGCAGTGCGATGAAGTCGGGATTGTTGCGCAGCGCCTCGATGTCGCCGATCTTGATTCCCGCGCCCTCGCGGAGCATGATCGAGCGCGCGATATGAATGTTGACTCGACTGCACTCAAACACCGGCGTGGTGCAGCGCGCGGGAACAACATGTTTTTGATTCCAGCAACGCAGCCATTCGCAAGCATCGCGGGGACGGGTGGTGAGATCGCAGATTGCAAAGAGCTGATCATTCCACACCACCACAGTGAACTCGAAGAGTGAAACCTCGCGCTCGAGTGGCGTGCGCACTTGGCGATCTTTCGAGCGTCGCGCGGCCTCGAGCGCATCGCGCACGCGCATGAGCTCCGTGCGCATAGGCTCGACCTGCGACGCCACATCATCCATGTTTTCCCGCGCAGTCTTGACCGTGTCTTGGTAGCGCTCGATGAGCACTTCCCGCCGCGCGACTTCGCCAAGCGCGCGCTCGACTCGATCGGCCGCAGCTTGATCGAGTTCGCGTCCCTCGCCAGCGGGGAGCGTGGAGAGCGTGCGCTCGAGTTCGGTAGCGCGGCCCTCCATTTGCGAAACCGCCGAAGCCTGCTCGCGCTCCATCGCCGAAACCGCATCGCTCACCACGACGCCCGAACGGGTCAACGCAAGTAGCGCGGCGATAAGCGCAACAAACATGATGGTGCCAAACATGTTGCAGATCGGGTCGAGCAACAGTTCGAGACTGTCATCGGGTTCGTGATGGCGGCGGCTCAAGATGCACCGCCGATCAGCGCGCTGGGAAACAGCTCGGAAACAAAGGCGTCTTCGGGAATCAGATCAAGACCGATCGCGGGGCGGCTCGATTCAGGAAGCGCGTCGATCGCCGCTCGAATGCTCCAGTACTGCGCGATTCCCGATGGTTTGACCACGAGCAAGACATACGACTGCTGCCCGGCCGCGATGGTGCGGTAGAACTCGAGCGCGTCGTTGACCTGCGCGGCCGAGGTGCCCGAGGCGATGCGGATCGCCACGCCGTCGGCGGAAAGATCGCAAGCAACGATGCGTGTGCCCGAAACCTCCAGCAGAATCGGGCGAGCTGAATTATTCGCATCGATGAGATACGAAATCCGACGCCGGCGCTCAAGCGTCTGCAGTTCGACGAGCAATTCGTCGCGCATGCGCACCAACTCGGTCAACTGCACCAATGCTCCAGCCTCGGGATGCTGCAGCGTGAGCTCGCGCAATTGCTTCACCAACTCGTCCGCTTGACGCTCGAGGTCGTCGAGCTTTCCTGCGGCCAACACCAATTCCTGTCGGAGCGATGCCCGCTTGGCGAGCGGATCTCCGTCAGGCCGCTTCTGTGCTTCGCGCACGGCATATTCAAGAGCGGCCACCCGCGCGGAGAGCGCACGGTTTTTCTCCTCCACCTGTGCCGCGCGTCCAGCCGCGCCGCCCGTGCGCTTGAGTACCGCGACTGCGGAGTCAGTGACCTGCAACACCAGAATGAGCGTGATCACAATAGTGATGCCGATGAGCGACAACATCACGTCTTGAAACGAGAAGAAAGTCACAGGCGCGCCGTTGTTGCGGCGACGGCGCACTCAGGGCTCCTGCCTCGTGATGCGCACACGGGAAACGATGGCGTCGAAGCAGGCCTTGCGCACATCGTCGAGCAACTCTTCATCGGCGCGGCGAACGATCGTCTGCAGAAGGTGGATGAAGATCACCGCGATGAGCGCTTCGGCAGTAGTGATGAACGCGGTGTCGAGCCCGGACAGAACGCCGGTGAGTTGCTGGGTGATGGCCTCGACATCCTTACCCGCCGCACGAAGCGCGGTGCCGAAGCGGCTCATTGCCTGAGTAAGACCGATGACGGTTCCGATGAATCCGAGAACGGGAATCGCCCAGACGAATCCGCGCAATATCGTGTAACCAGAATCAACCGTCGACTCGTCCTGGTCGCCGCGCGAATTGAGCAGGTCGTCGACATCGGAAACTCGACCGAGATTGCGCATCATGCGAAGCACCGAGCGCGCGCGGGCAAAGAACATGAAGCGATCAGGCTCGTCCGTCGCACGATCGATCGCGTCGACCAACGAGTCGGCGGAGGCGGCGGAAAGAACGAACGCCGTGTCATCAGGAACAAAGTGAATGCGCAAAGCCGCACGCTGCGCGCGAATCTTGAGCGCCTTGATCGCGAGGAATACGAGCGACCAGATGGACAAGATGGTCACTGGAATAGGAATGCGGCCGAAACCCGTGAGATACTCCCAAAGCACAGCGCCCCACTCGCCTTCGCAATAAACATAACTTGCGCCATAGAGCGCGCCACCGATGACGGTGGTGAACAGCAGGCAGGTCGCCGCGCTGGGCGTGGTGTTGGTCCCGCAGGGAAGACCGAGGCGCGCCTCGGGATCAACGCGAGCGAATCGGATGAGCGGAGTTTGCGCCTGAATCATGAGCCGGTTCTCCTGAAGACGAGGATCGGCCCTTCGGGGATCCCGGGGATGTTTGCGTCGATGCGGTTCTGCTTGACCACGGTCTCGATGAACTTCCACTGATTCGACACGCGCCCGACGAGAACGACGGGCCCATCGGGGCAACTCCGTCCAAGCGCGCGCGATGTTTCATCCAACACGATCGGCATGAGCACGCCGATTGGAGCGAGCGTGCGAATCTCTTCCTTGGCACGCAAGCGCTCGGCCTCAGCTGCCTTGGCCAACTGCGAAAGCTGCGGGAAATCCGCGATCGCCGCGGCGGCGCTGCCTCGCAATACGCGCGCGTTGACGGGCGCGTCGTAGGTGGCGCGCAGCCAATCGACCGACAGCGCTTCCTGCCACTGCCGATCGCAGCGCGTAAACCAGGCGTTCAGCGGTTCGGAGGCCGCAGCTGGAACCTGGCCGCTCTGGCGAAGCACCGTGGCGAGATCGCGCAGCGCGCGTGCGCGCCACAACACATCGCTCGACGGCATCGTCCGCAAACGCTCGAGCAAATCGAGCATCAGCCCCTGCGCTTCGCCAGCATCAACGCTCGGAGTACCGAGGGTCGTTTCCAGTTGTCGCCACGCCGAGGAGATCTCCGACTTGCGCGTGGTGCCGACAATGCGCTCGCCAGGCTTGAGCAGCATTGCGTTGAGGCGATCAGGATTCATCGCAAGATCCGCGAGATTCTCGATGGCACGATGAAGCGGATCGCGATCGACATCGGAACTTCGTCGATAGAAGAAGCGATCGCCCCCGGCAATCGGCACCTCCTCGATATCGGAATAGAAGAAGTCGACAAGCGCGGCACGCAAAATGCCGGGCGCCCAAATCGGCTGCGAAGCTGCAGGATCGATGCGCCGAATGAGTTCCGCAACGCGCGATTGGTACGGCGTTTCGGGAAAGCGCGCAAGAAATCCTTGCAGCGCTTGAAGCGCGTTGGCATTGGCGATGGTGACGGCGTCGGCATCTCCACGACGACCGAGCGCGAGGTCGACCACTGGTTTCACCTCATCGCGCCACGACTGAATCGAACTCCACGCGGGCGTGCAGGCCTGGCTGCTTTCAAACGCGCCGAGCTTCCCGAGTCGAGCCAGCGTTGCGCCGTGCAGCGCGAGCATCGTCTTCAATCGCTCGGGCAATTCGCTTTCAACCGACACGCCAGCGCCGACCTTACTCGGCGCGAGGGCCGCTAACGCGTCGGCGAGTTCGCTGCGGCGAGATTGCGCTTCGGCAATGCGCGCGTCGGCGCCTTCGCCCTTCAGCTTGAGCCGCGACTCCTGCACATCAGAGCCCGCGACATCGAGACCCGCGCGTTGGAGCGCGCCCTTGACACGATCGAGCACCGCGATGTAGGCCTCCCAGCGCGCAAGATCGCACTGTTGCGCCGGTGTCCATCGATCGGGCAACGGCCACTCGCGCAGCAACGCGTCGCAGGATGCAAACGCTTCGTCGCCAACCTTGGCGTCGGCGCCATCGCGCTCGATCGCACGATCGGCGTGAAGACTGGCGAGCTTTTCGATTGCGGCGGATTCTTGGGCAAGACGCGCACGCGCACGCATTTGCTGCAATTGATCGCTGATGGCCTTCAAGCGCACGCGCGAGGGATGATCGTCGAGCGCGCGTTGAATCTCGGCAAACTCGCTGAGCAGCGCGAGCCGCTGTGCGTCCCACTCCACCGCAAGCGCGGCTTCGCGCACCAACACCGCGGAAAGTTCTGGCGTCAACTTTTCAGGACTCGATAGGTCTGGTCTCGCACGAATCTCTGCGCCAAGCGCGCGCGCCGCTGGCGAATCGCCCTTCTCGACAAGCGCCGTCAACGCCGCAATTGCGTCATCGCGCTCTTTGGCGCGCGTAAACGCGTTGATCGCAAGCCCTCCGGCGGTCAGCGTGACCGCTGCTGCGGCAATCGATGCGACCAGAATAATACGATGGCGTCGGCGCGCGCGTTCGCGCTGCGCATCGATCCAACCTTGCGCACGCGCACGCACACCGTCGGGCACCGAACGACCGTTGTCGCGCAAGATCGCCAGTCGCCGTTCAATGTCCACGGCGGAACTTCCCGCATTGAGCGCGCGCTCCAACTGGTCGACGAGTCCGTCGAACTCAGACTGCGCTGCTTCATCGGCGGCAATTCGAGCCATCCACTCGAACGCCGGCGCGACCGCATCCTGCAGCGATTGGTCGGGCATCCGCCCAGTCTCGTGATACACCAAGGCCCAAGCCGCCTCGAGTTGCTCGAGTTCGTTGCGATCCATGAGCGCGGCGGCATCGTGGATTTTGGTTGCGATTTCGTCGTAGCGCTCGCCGGCGACCGATGCGCGCAGAGGCTTGAGTTGCGCGTAGATCTCGTCCTTCAAACCGCGCGGCACTGGCGCAACCCACTCGCGTGTGGAAAGCGCGGTGAACGCCTCTTCAAGATCGTCGCGCGAAGCTGCTGCATCGCCGCGCATTTCGCTGATGCGCTTCACCCACTCCTTCTCGAGCGCGTCAATCTGATCAAGCCACATACGGTTGCGTTGGTCGGTTTCGCGCAGCTTCTTCAGGATGGTCAGTCGATTGGTCAGCGGCTCGCGGCGAAGCGCGGCAAGACGCAGCGCATCGAGTAACGGCCGCAGTCGGGTCGCGTGATCGACGAAACCGGCAAGCATGTCGACATCTTCCGTCGACGGAAGCAGAACCGGCTCAGCAGCGTCATCGATGTACTGCGCCCAAAATCGCGAGACGGTGGGCGAACTGCGGGGGAACGCTGCGAGCGCATCGGCCTGCCGCGCGAGATCGGGAAAGTCCTCGACCACCGACGCGGCCTCGCTCACCAATCCGCGCAGACTGAATTCGCGTGCGCGTTCAATCGCCTTGGTGATCGAATCGATCATCTGCGCGATGTCATTGCGCAGCGACTCAAGAGCGACATCGTCAGGCGCACCTGCGCGGGCTTGCGCTTCGATGGCTTCGCGAATCATTCGGATACTGGGTGCGTGTGACATAGCAGTGAAATCGCAGGGGAATCAGCGTTGAAAAGCCATCAGCAGCGCAAGAACGAACGACGCCAAAAGCGCGGCGCCGGCGATGGCAAAGAGAAAATACGCAGGGAGATTGATGGTCGCAAAATCGAATTGCGTGGATGTCGATGAGGCGATTGGACGCGCGTCAGCGAAGTCGAGGTTGAGGTCGTTGTCGGACTCGGATGACAACGATTGATCGTTGATTGCGAAACGCGCGGCCGAGGCGTTTCCCACGCCCGTGCTCACGCCCGCGCCGATGCGAGGAGACATCGCGCCGCGCAGCACGGGTTCGATCTTCATCGATGCTCGCGCCGTCGCCTCAACCAAACTTCCATTGCGGCCAGCCTCCGCCGCGGGCGAATCGCCTGCCGATGCGCCGGTCAGCACCGTGACCTGACGAACACCAGGTTCCGCGAGCAGCTTGCGCAGCGCGGGCGCATTGGCACGAACGCATCGCAGTTGGCACTTGGCATTGGTCGATGCGCGAAGAAATCGCGTTGAGAAAGTGATGTGCCAGCGCCGATCTTCTGCAATGAGCGCGAAGACATCGCCCAACAACGCCAGCGCGTCGCAGTCGGCAGGAAGTATGAGGTAGCACGGTGAAAGCGGCGCGTCGAGAATCGTCTTCGCAACCACGCCCGCCCAACCCGCGTCGAAACCTGCGGAAATCCACGCTGAAGCTGCGCGCGCACTGACGCGCGCATCGTTGGGAAGCACCGGCCCGCGCGCGCGTTCCTCGATCTTGATTTCGGCGTCGTCGCTTGATGCCAGTGTTGAGCCGAGCTTCTGCAGCAGCCACGCCGGGCCGGCATTGACGCGCTCCGACGCGTCGAGCACGATGTGATGAGCGATGCGATTTGGTCGCCCGCTCCAGTCGCTTCCACAGGGTTTCGTGCAGGAAAGCACGCTGGAACTTCGACCCTGCACCGTGACGATGCGATGTGCCCAGTCGACGCGATCTGCGCCAACGACGCGATTCAGATCAAAGTCGTAGGCACTGAGCTCCTCGAGCGCGCCCTCAAGGCCTACGGGAAGGTCGCGGGTTGCGACCGCGGTCGCGAAACCGGAACCGCCGCGAAGGCCTCGCTGCACCGAAGTATGAATCAGCTCAAAGGTCATCGCGCGGCGAACTCCCCGAACATCGATGGCTCTGCTTCTGAAAGCGCGACGACCAGTGGCGCGGCTGGCCAGATTGGTCGCACATCCTGCGGGCGAATCTCGAGGCCATGCCCGACGGCGCCGCGCGATGGCGGCATGCCAAGACCGCTGAACGGGACCGCGCGAAACTGTGGGTCGAGCGCGCGCGCAGTGGCGAGCAGCTCGGGCATCACCTCCAACAGAAAGCGGCAGCAGGATTGGTGTGCAGTCGCAAGCGCAGCTCCATCGGGCATGGCGATGCTGGTGCGCGAAGTTGAACTGCGCACGAAACATTCCGAAAGCTCGGGCGAGGCAATTGCCGCCCAGATGTCGGCCTTGGCCAGCGCAAGCACGATGCGAAAGGGAAGACGATCGGATGTGCTCAGCGCGCGCAGCCGGCGCACGCGATTCGCCGCCTCGATCAGCACCAAGTCTTGGCGCTGCTCGGCAGTTCCGCCACCACCGAGCGCGGCCACCGATTCGCGGCCGCCGAGGCGCTCGACAACGCGATGATCCTGCGTCGGATCGACGACAAAGATGAGCGCGCGTGAAACGCCGAGATGGCGGGTCACCGGCTCCTGCGGATTCTCGCGGCCAGGAAGGAAGTGTTCGCCCGCGTTGTCGTAGAGACAAAGCATGCGCCGCTGCTCAGCGCGCTTCATCTCAAACAGCTGCGGCTTGGGCGCGCTCCAGAAGCCGTCTTCCGAGCGGAACGAGCGGTAGAGTCGGCCGGAGAGATCGGTCTTGGCGATCATCGTCGGCCGCTCGGGCGTGGTCGAACGAAAGAGCGATGACTCGAGTTCGAAGGTGAGATCGTTGAGCGAAGTGTCAGCGTCGAGAAAGTCGAGACCCTCGACCACGAGGCCCGAACGCAGCGAAAAACTCGATGCCGCAAGCATGACCGACTTGCCGCACGCTGGTGCGCCCACTACCGAGATGATCGACTGCGGAATTTCGACGAGCGCGGGCGGAAGCTCAAGGTGACAGCGCACGCAGGCCATGCGCGTGCAAACGCTGCCGAGCGGATCGAGCGCGCGACCACGCGAATCAAAGCGGCTGGGCAGAAAGCGCAGCTGCTCGGCATCGCCGAGAACAGGATCGCCGCGAAGCGCCTCGTGCTCGGAGATGAAACGCGCCTGCGCCGGTTGAAACTCGGCCCAGCAATGCGGGCAATTGATCGTGGAAACAAGGGTGCGCGTGGACATGGTCGGAATCTTGGGCGTAATCACGGGCGGAGTCACGGGCGGAATCACGGGCAGAACATCAGCGGCGCGGCGGGATGCGAAATTTCAGATCGAGGTCGAGTGGCACGCCGACGGGGCGCACGCCGTTGGCACGGGAGAGCGAGACGGGAACGAACATGATCTGATCGGCGAGCGCGTCCAACGCCGCGAGAAATTGCTGGCGCCATGCGGGGTCGCCGCCACTGTTCGCGCGTTGGACCTCCATCGCGCGAACAGTGGCAAGAAACGGTTTCGCTTGCGCCAGTTCCTGCGTAACGGTCTCGAGTCCCGAGCGGCAAGCGCTTTCCAACAAATCGGTTTCGCGAGTACAGAAGAATTTACCCTTGCGCCGTAACGCCGAAAACTCGCTGTCGTATGGAGAACGCGGATCGCCGGCAGTAATCGCGCCCGCAGCAGTGGTTTCGATGAAGATCCAACTTTCGCCCGTTGGTGCCAGGTTGGCGCACACCATCGCGTGACCAGGCATCAACACGATGTAGGAGTTGATGCCCATCGCCTGCAGAAAGCTCGCGAAGAGCACCGTCCCGTCGAGACAGTTGGCGTTGCCTGAACTAATCGACTCGTGGACGAGGCGACACCGTTGCGCAAGTCCGTCAGCCGCGGTGAGGCTCTGGTAGCGCAGCCCGCGCGACACCAGATCCTCCCACACCAGATAAATCGACTCCAATCGATCTTCGACTGATGAACCACCGGCGCCCGCGATCTTCGCGCCGGCCGACTTCACCTCGGGGCGTTGATTGATCTGGTCGATCATGCGATGCACCCACGGATGAGTCTCGTCGACGATCGCCGCAACGCTGATGCCAAACGGATACGAACGCTCGACCTCGGCAACAGGATTCACGCGAATGCGCCCGACCATGCGATCTTCGCTCATGTCGTTGTAACGAACCACCAGGTTGTAAGGAATCTCGACCGCCTGGGTGAGCTTGCGCAATTCATCGTCGTTCCACGGCAATTCAAGGGAAACGCGAAACTGCTGCGCCTGCTGATCGTGTCGATACCCATCGGACTGGCTGCCCGCATCGAGCTGAATGTCCGCCATCTTCGAAACTAACCCACCCGACGCAAGCGACAGATACTTGCGCCAAATCGGGTCGATCTCTAAGTAGACACCGACCTTGGTGTTGTTCGGCACATGCGCGAGCAACGCCTCGAACAACGGCCGTGAATCAAACAGCGACATCCCGTTCGCGACGGGCGCGTAGTAGGAATGCAGCAGCGACGCGCGCATGATGTCGTGGGAAAATGCGTTGTCTTCTTGTACGAAATTCGGCGTGCCATCCACGAAGGCCTGATCGATGGCCTCAAGCGCCTGCTCGCCATCGACGTTGGTGAGAAAGCGACGATCGAACTCGCGCAGACCGATGAGGCTTGACGCGTAGACGGTGTCGGACATGCCGTCGCTCAGTTCAACGATCGATGCGATCGGCGTGCCCGCAGGCGCGGCGGGCGTGGGCGTGGGCGCTGGTGCTGGCGTTGGAGACGGCGTTGGAGGCGGAGTGGTCGCTGGAATCGATGGAAGATTTGGCGCCGGCGGATTCACTGATGACGGCGGTACTGCTGGCGGAGGCGTGGGCGTTGGAGACGGACTGGGCGAAGCGCCTCCGCTCTTTCGCTCAAACACCAGAACCACAAATTCAGCGGGAACGCCGCGGTTTCCGACGAAAGTTCCGATGTTGACTCGGATGGTGCCCGCGTGTTGCCCGCCCGCCACCCGCACTTCGGCAACGAGCCCAGGATCGGTGTCGAGGTCGTTGCCAAGGTCCTTTCCTGCTTCGTTCAACACCGAAGTGATATCGAGGTCGATCGACGCAAACTTGGGCAACGCGAGAATGAGAATCTCAGCCGAACTTGACGCCGAGGATGTGTACACGCCTTGGTAGCCACCGTTCGGCCCGGTCACCACCAGCGATCGAGCCGTCCAACTCCATCCATCGCCGATCGCGCGCGCGTAGGCGCCGCTGAGAGACGGAAAGGTCGCCCACGCGTTTTCCTCCTTTGTGCCTGCTGTCGACGGCGCGCTCTCGGAATTCAATCGGGCACGACGGCCGATCTCGGCCTGAAGGTCGCGCATCGAGAGGCCCGATGCGATCACCTCGAGCGCGTGATCGGTCGCCAGCGAGAAGGCCATTCCCTGACGCGCCTCCGTCTGCGCACCGCCCTTGATTTCGATGTCGCGCCAGGTGTTAATGGCGACAACTTCGCCGTTGGCCGAGAGCAATGGGCCGCCACTGTTGCCGTGGTTGATCGCGGCATCGGTCTGCACCAGAATCGGCCGACCGGTATCGCGACGGACCGACGAGACCAGGCCAGAAGTAAGCGTGTGACGCGCAGTATTTGTTGACTCGTCCTTCGACTCGTCGCCGAACTCGAACAGCGTGCCCGGATGCCCAAGCGCGTAGGCCGGCTGCCCCGTTCGCACATCGGCGGCGGCCACCAACGGCAGCGGCGCCGCGCCGAGCGCCTCTAGCCCCGCGCGAAACGACTCGACATTGAGCACGGCGACATCGAAGTGTAAGCCGTCACGCGAGTCAATCGCCGTATCGAGAAAGCGCTTGTGCACGCGGAAATCTGCCACCTTCTGATCGGCGATGCGAAACGCCTCCGCTCCCGACTTTGGGTCGGGGAAAATGATGTCGACTTCCGCGGCATTTTCGACGACATGAAAATTGGTGACCAGCCAAAGCTCGCTATTCACCTCGATGATGAAGCCCGATCCTGAGCCGCTGTCGGTGACGAGTTGCGGCGTTGCCAACATCTCGTCGGTCCAATCGCGTCCGTTGTCAGGATTCAATTCAATGGCGCGAACGACGAAGAGGCCGGTGACCACGAGGATCGCCAGCAACGCCGCGCCGATTCCCATGCCGAGAATCGCGCGATTCATCAGATTCACTCGACGCGGATCAGGCATCGCTTCGATCGCCTCGCGCGCGGCCTGTTCCTCAGCCGCGGCGTTGATGGCCGCAGGAGCCGCGCCAATCGTGAACGAAGACCCTGAGAGCGACGCGCGCTCACGCTTGTCGCGATCTGCCCTTTTCTCAGGCTGCGCCGGCGGCGGCCCACCCCCACCGTCATTCATCGCCCCGCAGGAACGACAAGGAATGGCCTTCCCCATCAAGGCGCGTGCGGTGAGGTATTCGCGTCCGCAGTTGTGGCAGTTGTGGCATTTGGCGTTCATTGGGTGTCGTTGTCCTTCTCATGCGCCTTTGCTTGCGCCTTGATTTCGGTAACTAAGTCTGGTGGAAGTTTCTCACCATTGAACTGCAGAAACTTTGTTACCCCACCTTTGACCGCCACTAGATCCTTCGCCGCCTTGGGGTCGAGCGCGGCCAAGTAGTCGTCTAGGCCGGCATTCCAAGCATTCCTGAGTTGGTCAGAGAGTTGGTCAGAACTGATCAGTTCGAGTTGCGAGTTCACCGCCTCGATGAATGCGAGCCAGCTATCTCTCAGCGTTGAACCGGAAAGCTCTGGGATCTTGTACTTCGCCCCCTCGCCGAATCGGATTACAAACCCATTCCTGTCCTGCCGTAACTCGTCGGTGATTTGAGGGTCACTCGCGGCATCCAACTTTCGTGCTTTATCGAGCGCGAGAATCTCCAACAGGGCTTCGGCGGTGTTCTTTGCGTTCTTGCGCGCCTCATCGAGACGGGGAGTTGCAAGATTATTGGACGTTTGTTGGTAGATTGGTTTGAGAGCCTTGAACTCTTCCGTGCGCTTCTTCAAGGATGCGGTGAAGGCGTCGAGCGTTTGTTGCTGGGGACTGTTTATCGACGGTGATACGACGACTGGTGTTGGTGTTGGTTCTGGCGCAGGTGTTGGTTCTGGCGCAGGTGTTGGTTCTGGCGCAGGTGTTGGTTCTGGCGCAGGTGTTGGTGCGGGTTCTGGCGTCGGCGCTGGTGTTGGTGTTGGCGCAGGCGCAGGCGCTGGCGGCGCGACAGGCGCGATTCCGCCGTAACCCGCACCAGGATCCGCGTC
>QWPT01000007.1:77551-85993 GCA_003671075.1 Planctomycetota bacterium | reverse complement strand
GTTGCCGCAAGAGATGGCGGAGTTTCAGCGCCACAACGCATTCGAGTACAGCCATAGCCACTGGAAGCTCATCAAGCCGAAGCTTGCGGAGATGCTTCGTGCGAAGCCTGCGAATTCCGCGCCGAAGACCGTGAGCGCGCCAGAGGGATGGTCAGCGCCAACGCCACCGAAGCCTGCAAATTCCTCGCCGGAGACCGTGAGCGCGCCGGCGGCATTGTCAGCGCCAACGCCACCGAAGCCCGCGAATTCCTCGCCGAAGACCGTAAGCGCGCCAGTGGTATTGTCTGCGCCAACGCCACCGAAGCCTGCTGATTCAAAGCTGGCACTCGATTGGTGTGATGTCGTCGCTGCGGATCCCGACCCCGCGGTGGTCACCGACGCCGCGGCGCGCGCGCGGATGACGGCGACGAAATTCCCATGGAAGGTGCGCGACCGCAAGACGGGCATCGTCATGCTGCTCTGCCCGCCGGGGGAGTTCATGATGGGTTCGCCGGCCTCCGAAGCGGGACGCTCGGACGACGAAGCGCAGCACCGCGTCACGATCACCAAGCCGTTCTATCTCTCGGAGACGGAGGTGACCCAGGAAGTTTGGCAGAAGGTGATGGGTGCGAATCCGTCGATGTTCAATGGAGCAAGCAACCCTGTCGAGCATGTCTCTTGGAACGACTGCCAGAAGTTCTGCCAGTCGTCTGGCCTGCGCCTTGCGACCGAGTCGGAGTGGGAATACGCGTGCCGAGCGGGGACGACGACGGCGCACTCGTTTGGTGCGAGCATCACGCAGCGGCAGGCGAACTTCGGATCTGGGGGCACGGTCGCGTGCGGCAGCCTGCCTGCAAACCAGTGGGGGTTCCGCGAGATGCATGGGAACGTTTGGGAGTGGTGCGAGGACGTGTATCAGGCGACGGCATCGAGTGCGCAGGACGCGGTGAACGGGAACTCCTCGTCGAACCGCGTGCTTCGCGGCGGCGCGTGGATCAACGACTCGAGCAGCGTGCGTTCCTCCTACCGCAGCAGCAACTCGCCGGTCAACACGCCCTACCTCATCGGGTTCCGTGTCGCGAGGGCCCCCCTCTGATTTCCTTTACCCTCTTTCCTCTTTCCTTTTCAGTTTCCCTTTCCGCCCATCCTGATCCATGCGACCGAGTCGAGTCTGCGCGCCGAACTTGAGTCCACAACGCCGAGCGCGAGTTCTGATCCGGTGCCCGGCCTGTGCCTCGCACCGTCGATGGTGCTTCCAACGGGTAACGCGTTGGTTTACACTCATGAACTCGCCCTGACCTTGGAGCCGCCATGCTGACACGAATTCTCGCGCCGATCTCGTGCGCTCTCCTCGCGGTCGCTTCGGCGTGTGATCAGCAGTCTGATCCCGTGGTTGTTGCGCCTGCGCTCAACGCGGCGTCGAGTTGGTACGAGATCGTCGCGGCGGAACCCGATCCCGCGGTGGTCACTGACGCCGAGGCGCGCGCGCGGATGACGGCGACGAAACTCCCGTGGAAGGTGCGCGACCGCAAGACGGGCATCGTCATGCTGCTCTGCCCGCCGGGAGAGTTCATGATGGGTTCGCCCGCGTCGAAAGCGGGACGTTCGAACGACGAAGCGCAGCATTCCGTCACGATCACGAAGGCGTTCTATCTGTCGGAGACGGAGGTGACGCAGGAGTCGTGGCAGAAGGTGATGGGTGCGAATCCGTCGGAGTTCAAGGGTGCCAACAATCCGGTCGAGTGGGTCTCGTGGAACGACTGCCAAAGTTTCTGCCAGTCGTCTGGGCTGCGCCTTGCGAGCGAGTCGGAGTGGGAGTATGCGTGCCGAGCGGGGACGACAACTGCGTACTCGTTTGGTGCGAGCATCACGCAGCAGCAGGCAAACTTCGACTCACCAAGTAAGACGGGAAGGGGCACTGTCGCGTGCGGCAGCCTGCCTGCGAACCAGTGGGGGTTCCGCGAGATGCATGGGAATGTTTGGGAGTGGTGCGAGGACAGGTATGAGGACTGGGCATCGTTTACGCAGGACGCGGTGAACGGGAACTCGTCGACGAACCGCGTGCTTCGCGGCGGCGCGTGGTACGCCTCCACGGTCAACGTGCGTTCCTCCTACCGCGGCGTCTGCACGCCGGACTACGCGGACGTCAACATCGGGTTCCGTGTCGCGAGGGCCCCCCTCTGATTTCCTTTACCCTCTTTCCTCTTTCCTTTTCAATTTCCCTTTCCGCCCATCCTGATCCACGCGACCGAGTCGAGTCTGCGCGCCGAACTTGAGCCCACCACGCCGAGCGCGAGTTCTGATCCGGTGCCCGGCCTGTGCCGCGCACCGTCGATGGTGCTTCCAACCGGTAACGCGTTGGTTTACACTCGCGGACTCGCCCTGACCTCGGAGCCGCCATGCTGACACGAATTCTCGCGCCGATCTTGTGCGCTCTCCTCGCGGTCGCTTCGGCGTGTGATCAGCAGTCTGATCCCGTGGTTGTTGCGCCTGCGCTCGCGCCAACGCCACCGAAGCCTGCTGATTCAAAGCTGGCACTCGATTGGCGTGATGTCGTCGCGGCGGAACCCGACCCCGCGGTGGTCACTGACGCCGAGGCGCGCGCGCGGATGACGGCGACGAAACTTCCATGGAAGGTGCGCGACCGCAAGACGGGCATCGTCATGCTGCTCTGCCCGCCGGGAGAGTTCATGATGGGTTCGCCCGCGTCGGAAGCGGGACGTAAGGACAACGAAGCGCAACATTCCGTCACGATCACGAAAGCGTTCTATCTGTCGGAGACGGAGGTCACGCAGGAAGTTTGGCAGAAGGTGAGGGGTGCGAATCAGTCGAAGTACAAGGGTGCCAACAACCCGGTCGAGCTGGTCTCTTGGAACGACTGCCAGAAGTTCTGCCAGTCGTCTGGCCTGCGCCTTGCGACCGAGTCGGAGTGGGAGTACGCGTGCCGAGCGGGTACGACGGGTGCGTACGCCGGCGATCTCGCGTCGATGGCGTGGTTTGGCGACAACAGCGGCGATAGCACGCACCCGGTGAAGCAGCGCAAGCCCAACGCATGGGGTCTGTACGACATGCACGGCAACGTCTGGGAGTGGTGCGAGGACGGATACGCGCAGAGCGCGTCCAGCACGCAGCAAGCATCGACCGGCATTGTCGGGACGCGCGTCGTGCGCGGCGGCGGCTTTGGCAACAAGGCATCCTTCTCCCGCTCCGCTTCCCGCTTCAACAACGACCCCGAGCTCCCAAGCCGCAACTTCGGTTTCCGTGTCGCGAGGGCCCCCCTCTGATTTCCTTCACTGGCTTTCCTTTTCAGGTTCCTTTCTGGCCATCTTGAGCCCACCACGCCGCGCCAACCGATGCGGACCTCGTCTGTCCGCGGCTCCTCCGCCCACATCTCAACACCTCGGCATCGCTTCGGTTGGTTTTATCGCGCGCGTTGACAACTCTGTCAAAAACAGGGCAGGCCGACTTGCGTAACCCCATTCTGGAGCAACAGTTGCGATGGCGGTCGCCACGCGTTTTCGCGTCGGCGGTTTAGCCGTAGGACGGTTCAGCAATTGGCGTGTCACTCGATCACGATCCGAAATCAATTCGGTTCCTGCCTCGACATCGACACGCCGATCTGGGCCTTCCCTCAGCGTTTCAGCGCGCGGGCATTTGCTAGCGCGTTGCGGAACACGGCACCGGATGGCGGCCGGAGAAAAGATCGAAACGGTTCGCGTGCTGCGCGGCCGCGGCGATCGGTTGGTCGTCGCTCATCGTTGATCCGTCAGTAGGTTCAGCGCATGAGAGTCAAGCGAGTCTGTACACGCTCGTCGCATGCCTTGCCCGCATGTGCCGCGCAAACCAGAGGTGCACGCGATGTTTGTTCACGCCATTCGAGACTCCCGCGCGATCCTGAGCCGCTTTGCTGCGGCCGTGGTTCTTACTGCATCTTCTGCGGGCGCGTTTGCTCAGGCTGGCGGCGACTGCAACGGCAACGGTATTCCTGACGCCACCGAACTCGCGGCATCGCAAAGATTCGCGGTGTGCATGGATGATCGCATCGTCGATGCCTGCGCCAAGGTGATGTGCGGCTGTGAGACGGGCAACACCATCGCGCTGCTCGAGAGTCTCGGCGCGCCTGGATCGGTCACCACCATCAACGCGCTCACTGGCGCGCAACTTGCCGCGCTGCTTGGGTCGGGCGTGACCGTTGTTGTTCCTGAGCAGGAAATCGGCGCCATGGTCGATGTGCTCGGCGCAGACCTCGCTCTTGTTCGTCAGGCCATCATGGCCGGCGGCCGCATGCTGGTCTTCGGCGACGGCGGCGAGCGCGACGCGCGTCTGCTCAACTTCATGATTTCTGCAAGCGATGTCGGGCCGCTGGTGAGTTCGAGCGCTGCGAGCTTTCTCCGCGCCGCATCCGTTCCCGCCGACTTCGCGACTACCGCGCCTGTGCTCGGCATCGTCAACGGAACCTTTCCCATCGGCGGCTGGGCCAGCGCCGATGTGATCTACGGAACGCCTGCTGCTTGCGCCGCTGCGGTGCGCGGCATCGGCTCCGGCGCCATCGGCTTCATCGCCCATGACTTCAGCTGCCCAGATGATGCGCCCGAGTCGATCGCATGGACGGGCGTGGCTCAGGCGATGGCGCGTCATCTGCGCGATCCCGGCCAGCTCGACTGCAACGGCAACGGAATGCTCGATTCGTGCGACATTGCCGCTGGAATCGCCAGTGATTGCGACGGCAACGGCCGCCTCGACTCCTGCCAACTTGTTGCAGGCGCGGGCGCCGATCTCAACAACGGCGGCGCGGGCGATGGCATCCTCGATGCTTGCCAGGACGACGACGGCGACGGCGTCTCCAACGCGGCCGACCGATGTCCGCTCCTTGCTGGCGACGTAGCGTGCTCTGGATGTCCTTCAGAAGTCTGCAGCGCGCAGCCAATCGATATCTCCACGGCGCGCAGCGATCTCGCCTGCAACGGCGCTGTCGTCGCAGGCGCCGTCTCGACGCAACAGCTTCCGCTGGCGCTCTCCGATGTGCGCATCACCGCCTGGGCCGACGCCAATGTTGGTCCTCAGGATGGCAAATTCGTGCGCGTCAGTGTCGAAGGCAATGACCTTCCCGATGTTCACGATGCGGTCAGTTTCGGCTGCGAATGGCGCAGCGGCACCGACCTCGTGCTCACTGCCAGCCAGTTCAACGCGATGCGTGGTGACGGCGTCATCAACTTCACCGCCGAAACCGGCGCGCTGACCGATTGCTTCTGCAACAACCTCTACTTCCTTCGCTTTCAATACCTCAGCGCCGGCCAGCCCATCGCCGGTAGCGACGCTGACGGGGACGGCGTGGCCATCGAGGCCGATCGCTGCCCGACCATCGCCGGTGCGACTTGCGCCGACGGCTGTCCACGCAATGTCTGCAGCCAGTGCGCCAACGACGGCGTCAACAACTCCGACTCCGACGGTATCGCCGACTGCATCGACAACTGCCCGCTGGTGGCCAACGCCGATCAGGCCAACTGCGACGCCGACGGTTTGGGCAACGCCTGCGACAGCGACGACGACAACGACGGCCGCATCGACATCAACGACGCTTACCCGTGCAATTCCATCAAGATCGACATCGATAGCCTGTTCGATGTTCCCGCGATGCTCGTCTTCCTGGCCAGCGCGCCTGCAGCGACCGTCGACGCAACGCTGATGTCGCAGGCCCAGTTGTGCACGATCGGCGATCACGGCGCGTCCATCGCGCCGCTTGGAATCGGCGGCGACTTCACCATCACTAAGTTGGTGGAGCCGCATCAGATCGAGGCGATCCTGACCAAGGTGCAAATCGGCAACAGCTTTGTCGGCGGCGCGCATGTGAACATCAACGCCGACGGCATGTCGCTGGCGCAGCTGGCCAAGGTCGCTGCGAGCATCGGCTGCGTGGCCACGATTGAGAATGCCACCATTACTTCGGCGCTCGACGCCGTGCAGATCGCCGCGATCGTTTCGAAGTCGACCATCCGCCAGGCGCGCATCGTGGCCACCGACATGGACTCGGCGCGTTTGTCCGCGTCCATCTCTGGCCCGGCGGCGGTGCTGGTCGTCGGTGTCGTCCGAATCGATTCGGGCCTCACCGCCGCGCAAATCACCAAGATCACCGCTGCGCTCTCCTCCACTGGCGTTGACCTTCGCTTCAACACCACGGCCATGAACGCCGGGCAACTCGCCGCGGTGCAGAGCTCGCTTGTCGCGATCATCGCCGCCAACGGTGGATCCAATCCGTACTGCGACAACGCTGATAGCGACGCCGACGGCTTCTTCGTCAACGCGTGCGTCTTCAATCGCCTCGACTGCAACGACACCACTCGTCTTTACATCGACGCCGACAACGATGGCGTGGGCGGCGGCGCGGCTGCGGCATGCGGCGTTGCGCTCGAGGGCGACATCTGCCCGAACGATCCCGCGAAACTCACGCCCGGCTACTGCGGCTGCGGCGCGCTCGAAACCGATTCCGACGGCGACCTCGTTCCTGATTGCGCCGAAGGTCATGTGATTCTTACGCTCGCGCCGCTAGCTCCTGCGACCAATGGTCACGAGTTCGTCGTGCGTGTGCGCAGCTCTGCGGCGGTTGCTCCCGGTCAGGCCTTCACTGGCGTGCAGCTGGCGATGTACTTCGACACCGATTGGCTGCAGCTGGATCGCGTCGAGCCTGTGCACGCGGGCTTCGTGCAGATTGCATCGCAGTGCAACAACGTCAACGGCACCATTTGTTACGCGGCAGGCTTTGGCGGCGAAGGCGGGACCGCGTTCAGCAGCGCTGCCGATCTCGTCGACCTCGTCTTCACGCTCAAGCAGTCGCCCGTCTGCGGCCACGCGTCGCTCCTCGGTTTCAAGCAGGTCGGTCCATTCCGCACCGCGCTTTCGACCTCTGACGGATCGGCGCTCGAGCCCATCGCCGTCGACCTCGACAACTCAGACCTCGACACCCTCGCGCCCACCATCACCGGTGTGCCCGAGAGCGTCGGTGAAATCCCCGTCGACATCGGCGTGGGCAACGGATCATTGGTTTCTGCACCGCAAAACGTGGCGGCGTACGACCTTTGCAGCGGCGGCGTTCCCGTGACGCTCGTCGTTCACTATCCCAACGGATCGTCCTCGTCCTCGTGGCCCGTCGGCGGGAAATTTCCCATCGGTGTCACCACGATGGACTGGACGGCCGTGGATGAGAGTGGAAACATCGCGCACGAATCGCGCAGCGTCACCGTCGGCAACTACCAGATGATGGACCTGTCGCTGACGATCGAGGGCACGATTCTCGGCTCGACCTCGCGGCAGATTCGCGTGAACGGCAGCGGCGGCGGAACCCCGTGGGAACTCATTCTTCCCGTGACTTTCCCGGCGTCGCTTCCTGGTCAACCGTCGACGGTTCTGTTGGAGGGCGTGCATGTTCCGCCGCGCGCGGAGCAGGGCTGTGTGCTCGCTAAGAGCATTCTTCACTCGCTGGCCAAGTCGGATACTCCGCTTCCAGTTGGCCGTGGCCGCTACTCCGCGGTATTCAGCCTGATGCAAGGCGATTCCGACGACTCCAACGGCATCGATGTCTACGACTTCAGCCTCTATGTCGGCGACCGCAGCACGGCCGCGTCGTACGAGCGTTCGCCGCAAGCGCGATCGAACTTCAACGCCGACATCTTCGTCGGCAACGCTGACTGCAGCTTCATCTGCGTCAACTTCTTCCGCGAAGGCGACTCGTGCACGGGCGCGCTCGACGGACCGGCGCTGTGCAAGCGCGTGAGCCTGAAGGAACTGCGTCGACGCGGACTCGGCCAGCTTGGTGTCGCCGACTTCAACGGTGACGGTTGGATCGATACGCGCGATGTGCAGCTCTACCTCGAGTCGGGCGGAAATCCATCGGGCGTTTCCGTGAGAACGCCGTCGGCAGACTCGGCTGCTGCGCCTGTGCAGTGGTGACGAGCGGCGGCGCGCACCATGTCGTCTTCGTCGGGATTCGCTGCGATTTGCGCAGCGCGCGCCCGCACACGCTCGGCCAGCGCTGGGTCGGTGCGCGTGATCGACGCGAGGGCAAGCAGGGCGTTGCGCTTCATCATCGCCAGGCTCGCACGCTTGAGCGCGCTCGACACGATGAGGCGGGCGCGGTCGGCTTCGCTCCAACCGAGGACCTCAAGCAGATCGACGGATTCCAGTCGCGGAGCCAACTGCGCGTTGGTGCCAACGCGTTGGGATGAGCGCGTCGGTTGCGCGTGCGGGCAAACCTCCTGGCAGATGTCGCAGCCGAACCACCAGTCGCCCGTCTTTCCGAAGAACTCAGGCGCGATCGCCGACCGATGCTCGATGGTGAGGTACGCGGTGCAGCGGGTCGCATCGACCGACCAGGGCGTGATCGCCTTGGTGGGACAGGCATCAATGCAGCGGGTGCAGGAGCCGCAGATGTCCGCGTTCGAGACAAAATCCGAATCGGGGACAGGCATG
>QWPT01000007.1:72781-77542 GCA_003671075.1 Planctomycetota bacterium | reverse complement strand
AAATCCGAATCGGGGACAGGCATGATTGCGCGCATGTCCGCGCGCATGTTCCCGCGCGGCGCCTCGTCGCTGCTGGCGATGTCCGCGTCGGTCACGATCTCGCCGAGCAGAAAATAGCTCCCCAGCGACGGCCGTATCAGCAGCGTGTGCTTGCCGATGGCCCCGAGCAGCGCACGCGCCGCCTGCTCGCGCTCGAGGATCGGATGGATGTCGCCGGTCAGCCGCGTTTGGCATCCAGGCGCGAGTTCGCGCACAAAGCGCCCGAGCTTGCGAAGCCGGTCGCGGATGATGTCGTGGTAGTCCTTGCCGCGCGCGTATCGCGCAATCCGCCCCTGCGCGCCGCCGGTCACGCGGTCAGGGCGCCCATCGTGGTAGCGGTCGGCCACGCAGATCACGCTGCGCGCATTGCGCAACATCGTGCGCACATCCGCCGCTTCGGCAACGCGTTCGGCCAGCCACGACATTTCGCCGTGCTTCCCATCGGCGATCCAACGCTCGAGCGCCGCGCGCCTCGAACTCTCCGCCGCACGCGCCACGCCCACCAGCGCGAATCCGAGCTCGCGCGCTTTCGCCTCGACACCATCGCGCAGCGCGGTACGGTCGGGAGCGTGCGTCATAGTCCAGGTGGGTTGTACAGCGGTTCCATCACGCTGACGAATCCGCCGAGCAGGTAGGCGAACGGCAGCAGCACCAACAGCGTCGCCACCGTCATCCACACAATCGGGTGCTTTCCACCGCGCAACAGCGGCACGCACGCGGCCAGCGCAGGAAGTCCCAACAGCGCGCCGACCCACGGGTAGTTCATGAAGAAGGTGCCGAACTCGCCGAGCTTCACATCCTGGTCGGCGGTGATCCGAGCGAGCACGGGGCTCAGGAAGATGCACGCCGCCATGGCGAACAGGCAAGTCAGCACGAGCATGATCGCCTTCACGCGGGCAATGATGATCCATCCGTGACTGGGAGTGGCGGTCGGAGGAAACGACGGGTTTGTGCTCGTCGGCATGCTCGTCGGCATGCTCCTCGGCATGGGCGGCAGCGGGGGGCGCGGCGGGATCGGGGGCTGCTGCATATGGTCAGGGTATCGGTTCAGTCGGACGGGGTTCGACGAAGAAAAACCGGCTCCCGATTGGGAGCCGGCATTTGTCTGTTGTTTGGATGGCACTCAGACTCGAGAGCGGAGCGAAGTTGAAATGCTCGATCACTCGCGACTCGCGTGGCGCAGGCAGGCTTACTTGCCGCGCCTGCCGCCGCCACCACCGAGCGACTTCATGACTTCCATCTGCATCGCCGCCGACACATCGTCGGCCGATGCGATTTCGCCCGAACGAATCTTCGCGGCGATCGACTCGGCGGCCTTCTTCATCGGGCCGATCATCATGCCCATCATCGGAGCCATTTGCTCCATCTGATCGACCTGCGCCTCGTCCATGCCCGCAAGCATGTCGACCTTCCAACCAGTGGCGGTCTTGACGAAGGTGATGTCCTTGCCGTCCTCGGTCGTGTAGACCGCGGTCTGGCCGTCGTTGGACTTCTTGGTGAGGTTGGTCATCTTGGCGGCGCTCGTCATGTTGCCGATTCCACCAGCACCCGCGCCGCCTCCGGCCGCGCCGATCTTGGAGACCGAGTCCGCGCCGAACTTCTCCATCATTGCTTCCATCATCGGCTGCATCGCCTTGGCCGACTCGGACATCATCGACTTCATCGCCTTGCCGGCGGGCGTCGAGTCGTCGATGGCGTCGATCAGGATCTGCGACCCCGTGATCGGGTTGTCACCCGCAGAACTCAAGCTTGCAATCAGAGTCTCGAGGTCGGCCGCGCCAGCAGAGGCTCCGCCCGACATCGAACGACCACTCGCGCCGCCCGCGTTTTTGCCTTGGGGTTTCGCAGCAACCTTGACTTCGATCGGCGGCGGCATGATCAGGTTGTCGACGGTCAGGCCGTCGGCCATTTTCTTCACGCCATCGGCGTAGGCCTTGAGCCCAGCAGTCGCGGGATCCTCGCCCGCATTGGCGTACTGCTCAGCGGCGGCGGTGGCCTTCTCCTTGAGGGCGGTGATGGCGGCCTCAGCGGCGCTCTTCAACTCGCCGAGTCCTGCGGCGGTCTTGCCCGAGGCATCGCCAGCAGCGCTCATGAGCATGCGGCCTTGCGCGCCGAGGCCCGAGATCTGCGTCACGCGCATGCGGAGGTCTTCGCAGGTCAGCGTGTTGCGCAGCGCGTCGCTTTCGGCATCGGACGCCGAGGTGGCCAGGTCGGAAGCGGCGGCCTCGTAGGCTGCTTTGAGTGCGCCGGCGCGCTCGTCAGCGATCGACTTCATCAGCGTGTCGGCCGCGCGACGAAGTCCCGCAGCCATCTCGCGGCTCTTGGCCGCTTGGCCGTCGATATCCGCCTCAAAGCCATTCAGAAGGTCGAGCGCTGCGCTCGCCGACGACTGCAGTCCCTGCGCGGCGCGCAGTGCTGAGTTGACCAAGCGCGATTGCGCCATCATCGATTCGGCATCGATCGAATCGTCGGAAGTCTTGCGGGAAATCTTGCGCGCCTCGGTCTTGATGGCCGCGGCCTCTTCGACAAGCGCGAAGCCGGCAGCAGGGCTCGATTCGCGTGCCTTACGCAGCAGAACGGCGACTTCCTGACCGAGCTCCGAAAGCCGAGCGGTGCCCTTGGACACATCGGCGGAAAGTTTGTTGGCGGGGCCTTCGAGTTGGCGCACCGAATCCTGCAGCGCGCGCATCGCACGCGAGCCGTCGGTCTTCTGACCATCGGCAGCGCCGCGTGCGTCGGAGAGATCCATGCCTTCCGCAGCGGCGGCAACTGACTCCAGATCCGCGGCCAATCCCGATGCGCTCATGGCAAGTCCGCGCACGATTTCTTCGCCCGACTCGAGCCACGCTGCGCGCGCGATCCCGATGGACGCGGTGGTGCGGTACACGCTGGCCGCGAGTGATCGCGCCGCTGCCTGCTGACCGGCTGATCCACCCGACAGCGCCTTCGCGCGATCGGCCACCGAGCGCAGCGCCGCGATCGACTCATCGGTCGGATTCGCCGACAGCAAGTCAGGTCGATCGCCGAGCGTCTTGGCGTACTCCGCCGCGACGGCGTTGAACTGCCGCTCGAAGGCGGCCTGCTTCTCAAGCTCAGGGTCATTGCAGCCGGCGACAAGCACCGCGGCCACGCAGGTTGCCACACCAATGGTGAAGCGGGTTGCGAATGGACGCGTGGAGGCGCCAGAGAAGATCGACGAGTAGCGTGTCGCCATGGGGACGGTCCTGAGAGAAATCAACGGAGAATCATCCTCACGCGGGGGGTCCGCGGAGGGTGGGGCAGTGTAACGAGCAGTCTTTGAATTGGGGGCGAACCGACAGGCGCCCGCTCAGCGATCAGGACCGCCAACGGCAGGCCGATCGGGCGACTTCAGCGTCGGCGGCGTGTAGTCAACGGGATACTCGCCGCGGGAAAGCCGCATCGAGCGCACCCAGTCGACAAAGTCTTCTTGCAGACCATGGCGGCCGCTGGTCAGAACCGGCGTCCATCCGCGCACATCCGGATGCGGGCGGCGGGCCTCGGTCTTGGGAAGCGCATACTGGAAGATCAAGCTGTCCGTCGGCTTCTCCGAATCGATCAGCGGCAGCGTGTCGATGCGCGAGCGAAGCAGAATCAGCATGTTGGTGTAGCGGACATTGTCGTCCTTCCAATCACGGTTATGCAGGAAGAAACGCCCTGCGTCCGCGCCTCCGTGACACTTGCTGGTTGCGCAGTTGCCGATCAGCCATGCGTTGTGAACGCGCAGCCGAAACAGATTGAGCGAGTCAGGCTCGCCGAGGACCTTGATTTCGCCATAGAACTCGCGGGCCTTGAGCGCGAAGAGCGTCTTGACGATTTCAATGGGCTCCTTGCTGAAGTACGCGGTCTTCTCTGCGCTTTTGGCGGGAATGAGGTCGCTGTCGGCGTACTTGTCGAGCATCGCTCGAATGGCGCTCTGCTGAACCTGCAGCCGCGGCGGGTTGGCGGTGTCGATCTCGTACACGCGGATGAGGTTGACCTCGGCGTCGGACAGCAGCGGGCTGGCGAGGAGCCCAGTCGTGCCAGGCGCAACGATTCGTCCAGGCGCAGCACCGCCACCTTCGCGCATCGGATCCTTCGTCGCGTCGCCTGCGCCATCGCTGCGACCCTCCATCAACGCGATCTGCGCCTTCACCTCAGTGAGCAGCCGCTTGGCGTCGTAGTTGTTGGTCGCGTCAAGCAGGCTCTCGAGCTCGATCTGCGACTCCGCGTACATCTTCTTGTTGTAAAGCCAAAGCGCGAGCGTGTAGCGCGCCGCGTACTGATCAGGCTCGAGGGTGGTGCGGAAGCGCTGGTAGAGTTCGCGATCGGTCGGGTACGGCTTGACGGCAAGGACCGCCTCGCGCGGATACTTGGTCTTAATGCCCGAGATCTCGACCTCGACATGCTCGTAGCCGTCCTCGATAAGCGTGCCCACGAGCACACGCCCGTCATTGAAGAGGACGCGCACCCGCCGCCCGGCCGGTCCCTCAAGCAAGTAGCTAATCGAAATGACGCGCGTCTTCGAAAAACTCTTGATCCGTCCCTTGTCGTCGCGAAGCACGATGATCGCATCGTCGTCGCTCTCCACTATGCCCGCAGCCACCGACACGCGGTCGATCACGATGTAGGCACGCTTGGGTTTCTCGACGGGCAGCGTGTTCTCGTTCGGAATCCCCGCAGGATTGATCGCGGTTGGCGCGTCCGCGGGCGGAACGATCGGCG
>QWPT01000007.1:69594-72691 GCA_003671075.1 Planctomycetota bacterium | reverse complement strand
TCGGCGCAGGAGCGGGCTCCACCTGCGCGGGCGGGGCCGTGCTTGGCGGAGCGATGGGCGGCTCGGCCTGGAGCGCGAGGATGGCGGCGATCGTGACGAGGAACATGGGCGTCGCATCGTACGGTCGCGCCGAGCAGACTGACGCCTCGCGTTGCCAACTTCGTCAAGGAAACCCGTACGCACCGCAGCGTTCGATGGTAGTTTTCGGCCCTCTCGACCGCTCCCAACCAAGCGAGGTTCCCATGAAACTAGGCGTGATGTCCGCACTCTTTGCCGGCCGTAAACTCGAAGATGTTGCCGCGTATTGCGCCGAGATCCGCCTCGACGCCATCGAACTGCCCGTCGGCGCCTATCCCGGGAAGCCCTTCTTCGACCCCGCCAAAGTGTTGGCTTCGAAGAAGGAGCAGGATCGCATCAAGGGCATCCTCAAGGATCACGGCCTTGCGCTGTCTGGCCTCGCCGTCCACGGCAATCCCGTGCATCCGGACAAGAAGCAGGCGACCGCCGACCACCGCGATTTCGTCAACGCGGTCAAGCTTGCGCCGCTGCTCGGCACCGACATCGTCATCACTTTCTCCGGTTGTCCTGGCGGCTCCAAGACCGACAAGACGCCCAACTGGGTCACTTGCGCGTGGCCCAACGACTATCGCGCGATTCTCGATTACCAGTGGAAGCAGGTTCTGCTGCCGTACTGGTCGACGCAGGCGCGACTGTGCGCGCAGCACGGCGTGAAGGTCGCGTGGGAGGCCCATCCCGGTTTCTGCGTTTACAACCCCGACACGCTCATTCGCCTCAGCGAGGCTTCGATGAAGGCCTCCGGTCTGAAGGGCAAGCCGATTCTCGGCGCAAACCTCGATCCGTCGCACTTCTTCTGGCAGGGCATCGACCCGATCGAAAGCGCGCGCGTTCTCGGCGAGGCGGGGCTCCTCTTCTACTGCCACGCAAAGGACACCGAGCTTCACACCCACGAAGGTCGCGTCAATGGCTACAACGACGCTCGTCCGTACGGCGATCTCAAGAACCGCGCGTGGAATTTCCGCACCTGCGGTTACGGCCACGGTCACGAGTTCTGGAAGCCATTCATTTCGATGTTGCGCCGCCACGGCTACGACCATGTGCTCTCCATCGAACACGAGGACGCGCTGATGTCGATCGAAGAAGGCCTCGAGCGCGCAGCCGCATTCCTCGCCGAAGCGATCATTTCCGAGCCGGCGGCGAAGCCCTGGTGGTGTTGAATACGGTGGTGTTGAGAGACGGTGGTGTTGAGTACGCGCGTCGGCGCAGAAGCGAGATGAATGAGCGTTGAGGAGCGTCGTGCATTGCTGGATGACCTCGACGGCGGATCTCCGCTGAGCCGCCGCGGCGTGCCCATGGTGGCGATCGGATTTTCCTTCGTCGCCGCGGGCGCCATCGCCGCCAGCGCTTGGCTGTGGACCAAGCTTGAAACCGAGCGCGCGTCATTGCGTCAGGCCGAGGCGCGGCTCGCGGTTGAGACGGTCGCCCGTCAGGCCGATGCCGCTGAATCCGCGCGCAAACTCAGCGCAATCGAGGTCGATCTTGCGATCGCTCGGCTCAGCGCCAAGGAAGCCGAGGATGCGCGCGTGCGCAACGAGAAGGCGGCCGACGCGCTGATCGCATCGTTTCTGCGCAGTTCGCAGGTTGAACTCGGCGGCACCACGACCACGCTCGCGCGCGAAGTCATGCGCGGCGGCGCGCTCGAAGAACTGTCGAAGTCGCTTTCAACCGAGAAATATCTCGCCGTCGCTCTCGCCGTGTGCGAGGCGCTTGCGCGCGAGCCGTCGGCGGCCAACGCCGCTGAGCTTTACCGCGACCTCACTTGCGCGGCCGACTTTGCCGGCCGCGCTCGGGCCGCGCTCGAGCCGACCAGCCCAACATTCGGCGACGCGTTGCACGCCGTAGCGCAACTCATGTGGAACTCGCGCAAATTGCCCTTCGTCGAGCCGAAGGTGGCTGATGCATTGCGCGTTGATGCGGTCAAGTTCGCCAATGAAGCCCGCGCCGCACGCAGCGCCGCCGGTGGCCGCCGCCTCGCGCTCACGCTCGTGCTCCTTGGCGAGATCGAGCGCGACGCCAAGCGCCTGACCGAAGCGTCCACGTTGCTTGGCGATGCAGATCTCGAGGTTCTCAAGGACGGCAGTCTGATCGAGGCCGCCGCCGTTGAACTCACGCTCGCCGAGGTGCTCTATCAACTCACGCGCACCCAGCAGGCGGTCGACCTCCTCGACGCGCGCGCCAAATCCATCGAGATGTACAGCGAAAAAGAGCTGCCGCAGGGAAGTGCGGTCGTGCTTCGCCTGCGCGAGACCCGTATGAAAATGCTTGAAGCGATGGGCACCGAGACACTCGATCAGCCCCGCTGGATGGCCGAACAAATCGTGATGGCGCGGGCGCATCTCGCTGCGCGTCAGCCCGCGGCGGTTTACCAAGCCCTCCCCGCGGTGCTCAAGTATTTCGAGCGCGACCAATCGCGCTTTCGCGAGCGTCTCGACTGCGCGCTCCTTCTTGCGCGCGCGATGGATGCACTCGGTTCGGGCAAGGCCGCGTACGAAACGCTTGACCAGAAGCAACTCACCGACGACGCGCGCATCCTCGGTCCCGAGCATCCGCTCAGCCGCGACTTCGAGGCGATGCGCGCCAAGCTGCGGCCCTCGAAGTAGTCCCAGCGTTCATCACGCGTTTATCACGCGTTGATCACCGCGGTCAACGCGGCGAGTCGCCATGCAAACCCAACTCAAACTTGGCGCATGGGCGCGTTCAGAGCGAGCCATGACGAGCCATGACGATTGCGAAGTGTCTTTGCGCTGAGAGCAGCTGCTCCGCTTCACCCGCGCTGACATTCGATCGAACGTCAGCCTGAGTGTGTGTGGCAGATGCAGGCGAGAGCGTCCCCCAACGCTCTCGCCTGCACCCGCGGGGAATGGCAGCCGAGGGAAGGTCTGTGACAAAGAAACAAAAAAATTCCGATGGATTTCGTGCTGCGCGCTTCCGTGCTGGTTCGGCCGGACCCGCCTCGCCTCGTGTTTTACAGCGTGTTTCGCCGTTGGATTGAGCCGGGGGCGATCATCGCGCGATCATC
>QWPT01000007.1:15599-69557 GCA_003671075.1 Planctomycetota bacterium | reverse complement strand
GGGCGGACTCGATCCAAATCTGTTCGCCCACTCGGCTTTCTGAGACTCCCGCATCACTGGCAGTTTGGACACGGGTCGTTTGCCTGCTTCGGCGCGGCGGGGTTGCGGCATTCGATCGACAGTCCAACGCACGATGCGAACTCGGGAAAGCAGCTGCAGTCGACGATGATCTTCTCGCACGGGCCCCACTCCGGGGTCGTTGTGGAGGGATAGACCCATGCGCAGGTGACCGTCGCTGGCAGACCGAAGCATGCGGGATTGATCGTCGTGTCCCACATCGGCACATTCCCGCTGGATGCGCAGGTCGGAAGGTTGCAGGGCGCGGGAGGGACCACGCCGGGCGGGCAGGTCAGCGGCGTGCAGCCAGGAACGGCCCACATGTCGTCAACGCACTTGGAATTGAGTCGGATCTGGAACCGATGGATCTTTCCCTCCGCGTTGCAGTAGAGAACGGTGAGTTCGTTGTACAGGCACTCCTCTTGGTTTCTCCCAAGGTTCTCCCCAGCGTTCTCCCCAGCGTTCTCCCCAGCGTTCTCCGCAGCGAACTCGCTCGATGCCTGCGCGACCGCGGCGGCGCGGGGCATGCCATCGGCCATGAGCCGCTCCACGCGCAGGCAGAACGGGTCCGTGCGCGTGATGTCGTGGATCACGGCGGGTTGTCCTGGAACGGTCTCGCCGGCGGGAGGAGTCGGCGGAGCCGGCGGTGGGTCGCCCAAAAGCGATTGGCAGCACATCGCCGTCGTCAGCGCGGCGAGTCGCCAACCAAGCCGAACTCCGACTAGGCGGGGTGAAGCGTTGGAAGCGAGCATGGTCGTCGTAAAGTTTTGTTCCATGCGAGCAGCCCTTTCGTTGACCAGATCCGACGACCGATTGAGCGTCGGTGTGTGCGAGTTGGGAGTGCTCATCCGAAACGGTTCGGTATGAATTTACTGGTGCAGGCAGCGAGGAGTGGCAGCCGAGGGACGGGCTGTGACAAGAAGAAATAAAAATAGTAACAGTTGATATAAAAAATCACAGTAACTTTGGGGCTTTCGCGCGCGCCAGTTTCCTAGGCTTCGCGCTTTGGAGTCAGCACCGCCGCGCGTGAAGGAACTCGTTGGCGCACATCGAGCCATGCTGTGCAATCTCGGTTCCACCGCGAGCGCCGCCCGTCATTGGGTCGGCCATGATTGGCCATGATTGGCCATGATTGGCCATGTTTGGCCATGTTTCGCCATGTTTCGCCGTCGCCTTCGCCTTCGTCTTCGCCGAATCCGATGGGCCGCTTGCATGCGGGTGCGCTCACGCAAGGGCACTCGGACTTCCGACAAATCGGTTGCTTTGGCATTCGGGTCTGGGACGACCACATCGTGGCGCGTCAGCGTTGGGCTTCGTCTTGCTCCAGTCGGCTCGACAGTCGCTTGAGCAGGCGCGACCAGCGTTGACGGCAGTTGTCCGCAGAGATTCCCGCCTCGCTCGCGATGACGGGCCATGGATTGCCGCGCGTTCGCAGCTGCGCGATGAGGCGGTCGGTCTCGTCGCTCTCTTCAAGCGCTGCGAGGAGTCCCTCCCGCTGCATTTCCGCGGACTCGGTCGGGACAGCACGCCCACCGTGCTCCGACCGCACGACGAATCCGCGTGCGCTGGCGCCGCGCATGGTCGAATGCTCTCGTTTGAGTTTTCGCAGCGCACCCGAGATCGTGCGGTCGGCGAGCGTGAGAACGAAGTTGATCGCACCGGTTCGAGCCACTTCGGGCGGCGGTGGTAGCGCAGTCTGCACTGGGACTTCGGCGGGGCGCGCCAGATACTCGACCGCACGCCTGGCAACTGATGCGCAGATGTCGCTTGTGGCCAGCATCGGATCGCGCTGCCCGCGTCGTCGGCGAACATGAGCGCGCAAAATCGGTTCGATTTCGCCCAGAATTCGAACAAACTCGTCCGTGCCCCAGGTGTTGTGCGGCGTCCGCTCCATGGTCGGAGCATACCGCGCGCAATGCGCGGGCGATCAAGAATCACTTCGCAATATCGTCGACGACGGCCGCTATCCTTCACTCCATGAATTTGGATCGTGCGGCGGTGCAATCGAAGGGCTGGCATGCGAGCGCACTGGCGCCGTGGTCGGTGCGCGATGGCGAGCTCATCGAGGACGCCGTCGAACGCGATGTCGCGGAGCTGGTCGCGTTCTATGGGCAAGTCCCGACGATCGCGCGCTACGCGCAGATGCTGGATCCCACGCGTGAACCGCGCGCAGCGGAGTCGTTGCTGCTCACGGCATTTGGCGCGGCGCGCGCACACGCGCCCCAACTCGCGCAGGCATGGCGCGCTCGATGGCCCGAATGGCAAGCATGCATCGATCGCTGCCTCGCCGCGAGCTTGATCGCGTGCGACCTCGACGAGCTCGCCGCACCCTGCGTCGGCCTGTGCGTTGGTCCTGCGCTCGACGACGGCGGGGGGCGCTACGAGATCGTGCGTGAACTCGGCCGCGGTGCATGGGGATGCGTCTTTGAGGTCCTCGATCGAACCCTCTCTCAGTGCGGTGCGCCGGCGTCGGCCGCGCTCAAGATGATTCCCTGCTCGCGCGCAGATGTCGCGCAACGGCTTCGTGAGGCGGGAACCGCACGCGCGATCTCGCACGGCGGTGTGGCGCGCGTGCTCGACGCGGGTGAAATCGTGGAGTCTGGCGCGGTGCGGATTGGGCTCGATGCCCTCGGCTTCGCAGGCCCCACCGTCTTCATCGTCTCGGAGCTGGTCGAGGGCATGCCGCTTGTTCTCTGGAAGGCTTGCGAGGAGCACACGCGCGCCGAGTGCGAGGCGTTGCTCGCGAAGATCGACGATGCCGTCGTCGCCTGTCATGCACGCGGCGTCATCCACGGCGACATTTCTCCCGCGAATGTGATCGTTTCCCTGAACGGGACGCCCCGACTCGTCGACTTCGGCCGCGCCGCGTGGATCGAAGTCGAAGGTGTGCGGGGCGATGTTTCGCGCACCGACCCTCCGAGCGGGTTGCCTGGCGCGCGCGATCAAGCGCGGCTTCAGGAACTCCGAGGTTGGCTCTTGCGCGACATGCCTCCAGAGAGCGAGGCGTTGAAATTCGACCACGCGGCTCGCGTGCGTCGCCGTCGGCGCCAGAGGGTGACGGGAACGCTCGCGGTCTTGCTGGCGAGTGCGTTGGTGTTCACTTTGTTGCGCTGGACGCGCGAGCCGGTGGCCGTCGCAAACGCAGCGCAGTTGCTCTTTGGCATTTCACCGCTCGAGATCGGAGCGGGAGCGCCGCTCGAGCATCGGCTTGCGCGAGAGATTCTCGAGACGGGAGGCGTGGCCTCCTTCGCCGACGCGCAGTTGCTCGATCGCTTCGACTCGATGCGCGGCGAGCTTGCCGCAGCGCGGCGCACGGGTTCCACCGACCGCGGCCGAGAGATGCTGCTCGCGGCCGCACTCGCAGCCTACGGCGACGGAGTCTGGCCCTCGGTGTACGCCTACGCAGCGCTTCGGGACGACGATAGGGCAGACGCAGAGGTCCGGCGCGCCTTCGCCACGATGGCGCTCGGGTTCAATGTCCCGGCCGATCAGCCAGCCACAGAGGATCGGACCGTGGCCGCTGATGCGCTTGCCGAACAGCTTCAGGCGCCTGGCATCGGTGTGCTCGCTCGACGCGAGCGCCTCGCGAAGATTAGTTCGCGCGGTTCCGCAGTTGCAGCATCTCCTGCTGCTTCGCGGCGAGTGCCTTGAAAGCAGCCACGTACACGCGCCATGCCGCATCATCCTTCGGTTCAACCGCGGGGTCGCAGTAGTCGAGTGCAGCCGCGCAAGCGTCACGCGTGCATTGGTCTTTGTCGCAGCAGGCCGCGGCGAGCGCGATACCCGATGTGGGTCGCATGTTGGGGTCGACAGCGGCGCAGCAGGCGGCGCGCGTCGAGCCTCGTCCTTCCGGAGTTGCAGCCGCAGCCTGGAGCCTCGCGCTCGGCGACTTAGGCGATCGCTCAGTGATGCCTTCCAGAGCCACTAGAAAGAGCGGGTCGGCGTTCCAGATCTCTGCGATGGTGCCATTGCGCCAGATGCAAAGAGCGGTGTCGCGGTCATGCAGCGCGACCAGCGTGACTCGGTCGCCCGCGACCTCAGCGATCGCGGGGCCGAGTAGCCTCAACTGCACGGCATCGCTGCTGGCGGCGAACTCAAGCACCGGAGCGCCGATGGTGGCCGAGGGGGCGAGCGCACTACCGGCCGATTCGAGGCGTCGCCACGATCGTTCCCCCGCGGCGCGCTCGAATTGGACGCGATGCGTGGAATCGCTCGCGTCGCCGGGCGCGGTGCGCAGCACGAGCTCAAGCGTGGTTTCGGTCGACACTGCAACCGAGACCGGATGTTCGACTGCGTACGCGCTTGCAGCGGCTGCAAGCGCGCTCAAGGCAACGCTGATGAGCAGAGGGCCGATGCGTCGAGGCAGCATGGCAGCACTCTAACCTCAAGTTTGGCCGTGCAGGCGAGAGGGGAGAGTCTGATTCGGCACGTCCGACGCCACTCAGATCCCCGCGCGCGCTCCGCCACGCTCGGCGCTTCACGGCGTGCTTCGCGCGCTGAGGTGAAGCGCGTGATGTTCGATCCCCGCGCGCGCTCCGCCACGCTCGGTGCTTCACGGCGTGCTTCGCGCGCTGAGGTGAAGCGCGTGATGTTAGATCCCTGCGCGCGCTCCGCCACGCTCGGTGTTTCACGGCGTGCTTCGCGCGCTGAGGTGAAGCGAAGGTCCTTAGATCCCTGCGCGCGCTCCGCCACGCTCGAGTAGCGCTGCGATGTGATCCTTGTCGGCAAGGTTCGATGCACGCACTTTCGCCACAATCTCGCGGTTGGCAAGGTCGCTCTTCATGTAGCGGCGCGCGAGGTCGGCAATCTCCACCGGCTCGCAGCCATCGAAGAAGTCCATGCCCTCGCGATAGGCGATCGAGCTCGCGAGTCGGTTGGCGATGATCCAAGTTTGGTAGGACTGCGGCAGGCTCTTCCACACGCGGTCGCCCGCGAAATCGAAGAGGACCTTGGGCAGGTGGTCGCGGATCATCTGCTTGGCGAGCTCGCGATCGTCAGCGGACCAGTTGGGCACGCCTGCGGCAATCGCCGAAGCGGTGGTGTTGATCACCTTCGAAAGTTCGACGGAGATCTTCGGCAGCGACATGCCCGAGTGCGTCTTCTCGGCGCGCATGAGGAACTCGGCCTCAACACGCGCAAGTTCGCGCAAGCGCTCAAGCACCTGACCCACATACGCGTCCTTGATCGAAAGGAATTCCTCGTCGGAAAGCACCATGCACGCGCTGATCTCGTAGCTCGAGCAGATCACGCCGCACTTGTTGGCCGACGAATCCTTGATGATGGTCACGCCCTTCTTGCTCAACTCCTCGCGCGCGCCCGGGGTCAGGAAGAGATTCGCGCCCTCGGAGATGACCAGCGCGCTCGGCTTTCCGTCGTCGGTTAGGAAATCATGCCAGTTGCCCTCGTGAATGGTCGCGGGCCGTCCGCCGCCGGGAATGAACGCGTCGGTCACCAAGCGGTTGTGCAGTGAATTGCGCAACTGCGCGCCATCGGGCGCATCGACCGGCGTCACTCGACCCATCGGCGAAAGCTTCGCCGGATTGAAACTCGCGATCGGCAGCGCCTCGTTGAAGAGCCGCACCAGTTCGCCATGATCGAGGCCTTCGGGATCCTCGCCCGAACCCGATCCGTCGGCCACGCCCACGATCACCGCGTTTTTGCCGTAGTCGCGGTCGAGGATGCGCATCATGTTTCCCGCGACATCTCCGTCGGGACCGCCAGTGATCTTGACGGTGAACTGGCGCTTGCGCGGGTCAATCCCGCGCGCCTTGAGCGCGATTTCAAGGAAGACATTGACGCCTTCGCTGGTGACGCCGTAGACCTTGTGGTTGATGCCGGCGTTTGGCTTGGAACTCATGAACGCCGTCGGCATGGCGTAGCCGCGACGACGCGCGCGTTCAACGATCCACTCGATGTGCGCAGGAGTGATGTTCTCGTCGGGGCCGAGGTAAATGAGCTCATCGCGGCCAAAACGATCAACCACGAGCTTCTTGACTTCGGGCACCTGCACGATGAGGTCGAGGATCGAATTCACGAACGCCTTCACGCAACGGTCAACGGTGGCGCCAGGCTCGAGCAGAATGGCTGCCTTCGATCCGCCTTCAGGAATGTCCTTGTTTTTCAGCTGCTGCGCCCACGAAAGTCCGTAGACCTCGTCGAACAAGCGCTCGCTTTCGCGGGTGTGCTGGGCGAGGCTGGTGGTGCGAATCACGCGCAGGCCACCGCGGGCGATGTCTTGGAAACGGTTGTGGAAACCGTCGAATCCGCGGCCATGAACAAAGAAAGTCGCGTACGGGCGCTCGGGGCGCTCGGCGTTGGCGAGATAGGTCGGATCGATGCGCAGGCAAAGCGCGAAGCGATCGGGCAGGTAGTAGTTGATGCGCAGGGTTGCGACCACCGCCTCGAGCATTTTGGAGAGCACGGTGCGGTGCATCTCGTTTGGATCGTGGGCGATGTCCGCCTCAATTCGCAAGCGAGCGGCGGCGAATTCCGCGTCCTGCATCGGTCCAGCGGGATTGAAGCGCGCGAGCAGAAGGTCGACCACCGACATCGCGGCCGCGATCGAATCTTCGGCGTAACCCTGAATGCGTTCACGGGTCCAAAGGTAGCGATTTTGCGGCGAAAGCGACTGATGTGCGAGGTTGCACAGCGCGATCATGGCCTCAGAGCGATCGAGCGAAATCGTCGGCCAGCGACCAGCGATTCCCAGCGCCTTGTCATCGACCCACTTGATGCGGCGCAGGTCGCGCACGACCGAATTCCAGGTGTCGCCCGTGGGCGAAATCGCGCGGCCGTCCGAACCCTGCACGACGAAACCAACGAAGGTGACCGATCCGCCCTTGCCGCCCCTGACGATGTCGAGGTAGGCGCGGTGAATGGAAATGTGGTGGCGCGCAAGAATGGTCGCGGTGCGCTCGAGCATGGTGCGCGTGCGCGCATTCTCAACGACCACAACGATGCGGCTCATCGTTTGGTGACTCTCCGCCTCAAGTTCGACGATGGTCCCGTCGGTTCCGCTCACGCGGCTGAACAATTTCCAGTGCGCCGCCACGCGCAGCGGCGTGCAAGTCAGAACATATTCAGCGCTGCAGCCCGCAAAAAACGAGGAGATTTGGTCGGGCGTCCAATCGAGTCCGCGCTCTTTGGCGTAGCGAATGGTGTCGGTGAGCTTGGCCGACTGGCGCGGATCGCGACTGTCGAACGGTTCGGGGTCGCCGAACACGAAAGTGTCGAGCACCAGCTTGCCATCAAAGCTCGAGTGAATCTTGGCCGCACGCAGCGAGCGGTCCATGGGCAACTGCGCGACCAGCTCAGCAAGCACGCCGGGGTAGTTGGCGTTCTTGATCAGCGTGAGTTGGCGGCCGTCTTCGCTCTTAAGCGTGAGGTCGATCGGACGGTCGGAAGCCTTCGCCGCGATGATCGCGCGCAGGTGCGCCAACTGGCTCGCCCGATCGGTGTCCTGAAAGTACATCGGCGGCATCTGCGAAACAAACCACGGCACCACGCTCTCGGCCGTTGCGCGAAAGGTGCTGGCCAGTTCGTCGACGATGTCAGCCGAGACAGGGGAGGCGGAGGTCGAGGTCGTGGAAGGCGCGGTGGTCATTTCGTGTATGTTTCAAAAAGCGTAGCGGCGCAGGATACCCTCACTCCCACCGTCGCCGCAGGTCGCGGCGACCGAGCAAGCGAAGCGTTTGGCATGAAGGCGATCGTCATCGGCAACTTCGATGGAGTTCATTGCGGACATCGGCAACTGTTTTGCCTCGCGAAGCGGTTTGCCGAGGGCGGCTCAGTGACGGCGATCACCTTTGAACCGCTTCCCGTGGCGGTGCTTCGGCCCGAGCGGCCGATGGGGAGGTTGACCCCGAGCGCCGAACGCCGCGAACTGCTCCGCGAAGCCTGCAGTGTCGATGAGGTGATCGAAATCGAGCCCACTGCGGAACTTCTCGGACGCTCCCCCGAGGAGTTCATCGAGGAGATCCACGCGCGGGTGCGCTTCGACGCCGTCGTGGAGGGGCCGGACTTTCGTTTCGGCAAGGGGCGTTCCGGGTCGATGGACACGCTGCGCACGCTCGGTGGCGCGCACGGTTTCTCGGTGCACGAGGCCGAGGCGATTCTCGTTGAGCTGGTCGACGGATCGGTCGTCGAGGCGCGCAGTTCGGTTGCGCGCGCGCTGTTGGCGCAGGGGCGGGTGGCCGACGCGGCTCGCGTCTTTGGCCGCGCCTACGAATTGCGCTGCCCGACCGTGCGCGGCGACCAGCGTGGCCGCACCATCGGATGGCCGACGATGAATCTCAACGCCAGCGGACGAATTCTGCCCGCCGACGGCGTGTATGCGGGAAGCGCAACGCTTCCCGATGGCACCACCGCGATCGCGGCAATTTCGATCGGAACCAAGCCAACTTTCGGAGAAAGTGAGCGCACCTGCGAAGCGACGCTGCTGGCCGCCGATGGGAAGCCGCTCGCGTTGGCGCTCGATTGGTACGGCTTCGAGCTGCGCCTGCGCTTCCATCATTGGATCCGCGCGCAGGAAAAGTTCGATTCCATCGATGCGTTGCTTTCGCGCATGGAAGTCGATCGTGCTGCAGTGCGGTCGATGGAAGCGGTATAACACCGCGCCCCTTTGCGCAACGACGAACGGATTTCCAACGAGCTACGAAACCAACACCACCATTGAGTCGATCTCCCGCGAACTTCGCGCAGCACGCCGCGTGCTGGTCACGACTCATCAGAAGCCTGACGGCGACGCGCTCGGATCGGTGCTCGCGGTGGTGCGAGCTTGCGCGGCCATCGGTGTATCGGCCGAAGGTTGGGTCGTCGATCCGTGCGAGGGAAACCTGCGTTCCTTCGAGGGTTCGACTCCGGTAAAGCATGTGAATCCGCGCGCCGTCGAGTTGCCGGTTGGCGATTTTGACCTTGCCGTCGTCGTCGATACTGGTGCATGGACTCAGCTCGAAGTCATCGCGCCGTGGCTGCGTTCGCGCGCCGATTGCGTGATCGGACTCGATCATCATGCGCGCGGCGATTCGGTGGCGGCTCGGCGCATCGTCGATGCGTCGTGCGGATCGTGCACCACGCTTCTCGCGCGACTTGTTGATGCATTGGGCGTTGATATGCGTTCGGGTGCTGACGAGCGCGGGCGTTGTTCCATCGCCGAGGCGCTCTACATGGGCATCGCCACCGACACGGGATGGTTCCGCTTTCCCAACGCTCGCGCCGCCGAGTTCGCCCTCGCCGCGCGTCTGCTTGAGGCTGGCGTCGACAAAGACGCGATGTATCAGCAGATCGAGCAGTCAAGCCGAGCCGCGCGCGTCGAGTTGCAGGCGTGTGCGCTTTCGAGCCTTGAGATGCTGAACTCCGGTCGCATCGCCTTGATGCGCCTGCGCGCCGATGATTTTGGCGAAACCGGCGCAATGCCCGAGGAAACCGCGGGCATCGTCAACATCCCCATGGAAATCGCGGCGGTGCGCGCGTCGGTGCTGGTGGTCGAGGATGCGCAAGCCGGCATCATCAAGCTTAGCTTCCGCTCCAAGCCCGCCGACGATGCAGGCAGCTTCATCGATGTGAATGAACTCGCTGGTCGCTTCGGCGGCGGTGGTCACATTCACGCCGCAGGCGCCAAGCAGAAGGGCACGCTCGACGAGGTCCTGCAACGGGTCCGCGCCGAGATCTAGTGTCGAGATCTAGTGCCGAGTCCGAACCCGCGCCTGCGTGGGCACGACGTCTACTCGACTTTGTAGCCAAGTCGTTTGATCGCAGCCGTAATCGCGGCCTTTTGCTCGGCGGGTGCGATCACTTCGATCTCTTCGCTCACATGGCTCGCCTTGCACGCGGTCACGCCCGCGACCTTGCCAACCTTGTCGCAGATCGCGCTCTCGCAGCCTTCGCAATGCATGCCTTTCACCGGAAGCTTGAACGAAATCGGTTCGGACAACTTCGCAGCTGATGAGGATCCGTCGCACGACGGAAGCAGGGTGCAGAAGATGGCGATGACGGTGGCAGTGGCGGTGGCAGTGATGCGCATGATGGAATCCTAACTTCTCAACTCTTCAGGCTAAACAGCCGTGGATTGGCGAATTTGCCCCGCAAGATTTTTTCCGATGGTGCCTTCAGCCAGTCTTCGAGCACCGACGCGTACACCGAGCGGAAGTCGATCGCGTACTTCAAGTCGCCTTGATCGAGATCGATCAGCGATGGATGGTTGGCGAACACGCCGGGCTTGACTGCGGGGCCAACAAGAAACATCGGCGCCGCTGTTCCGTGATCGGTGCCGCCTGAAGCGTTCTGCTTCACACGCCGACCAAATTCGCTGAACACCATCGTGGTCACGCGCGCATCGTTGTGTTGCTGCTTCAAATCGCGCTGGAACGCGAGGATCGAGTCGCCGAACTGGCGCATCAGATTTCCGTGCGTGCCCACTTGGCCGCCGTGCGTGTCGAATCCGCCCATGCTGGCGTAGTAAACGCGCGTCGGCATTCCGTCGCGAATCATCGCGCCGATGATCTTCAACTGTTGCGCGAGTCCGTGGCCGGGATAGGCAACCAGCGGCTCCTTGGCAACCGCCGAGCGAATGCGGTCGCTCGACACCTGCGCGTCGAGAGCGGTGCGCAGAAGAAACGACTTCTGCGTTTCGGGCTCGTTGTGTGCAGGCGCCGCGCCCGCTCCCGCGCGATTCAGCCGGTCATAAGGCTCCTTCAGCGACGGGTGCAAATCTTGCCCATTCCAGCGGAAAAGCGAGGCATTCTCAAATGCGATCGCCTTCTGAATGTCGCCCTCCAGCGCGAGCGGTGCGTTGCGTCCAATGGCAATCGCGGCCTCGGGCGTCGGAGTTCCGTTGCAGTTGTTGTCGAAATAGCGGCCGATCCATCCCGATCCCTTGGCGTCGAGCCGGCCGGTCTGCCAGATGTCCATCGAGGTGAAGTGCGACCGATTGGGATTCGGATAGCCGACGCCTTGCACGATCGAAACCACGCCTTCGTCGTAGAGCGTCTTCAGGCCTTCGAGGTTGGGATGCAGTCCGATGCCGCGGTTGGCATCGAGAGTGAGCGCCGCGGGCTGCGAGTTGAGCGCGGCAGCGCCCGGCGCGCGCACGCCAATCTGCGGCCGCGCGCGGTAGTACTCGTCATCACCAAATGGAATCACCGTGTTGAGTCCGTCGTTTCCACCGCCGAGTTGGATGATCACGAGAATGCGTTCGTCAGGCACGCCCGGCTGCGACGAAAGCAGCGGATCGCCCAGAATCCCCAGCGCACTGCGCTCGATGAAACACGGCACCGTCGCGGCCATCGATGCGAGTGCGCAGCCGCGTTGGAGGAACAGTCGTCGAGTAAATGCAGCGTCGAACATGGGGTTTCCTAGCACAGCTGATACTCGGGCATCGCGGAAATCAAACAGAGCAAGGCCTGCACGCGTTCATTGTTGATGGTCGCGCCGATCGAACCGAGATAGTCCTCGAGTTCAGTGATGCGCTCGTGTCCAGGATCGCCGCCGAGCGCGAACGACGCAAGGCTGCGCACGCACTCGCCAGGATCAAGCGTTCCCGTCGTAGTGCGAAGATGTTCGACAAGGTGCATCGCGTCAAACGGCTCAGGCGCGCCAGTCGCAGGCCCGCGGGTGGTGCGTCCGCTCACCAGGTAGACCGCGGTGTTTTGCCGTGTAAACATGGTCGCGGTGTTGATCCACGATCGACCACCCGGCCAACCCTTCACGCTCGGCGGCTGAAACAATTCTTGCCCCATGAGGTCGCCCGCCTCCACCAATCGATCGACGCTGCGCACGGGAGTACCAAGACTGCGCACGGTTTGCACCATGAGTTGCGATGGGCTCTTCACGATCGCTAGGCGATTTTCCAGCGCGTAGAAATGTTGCGAGCGGAACAGCGCCCGCAGCGCCGGCCGCAATTCGTAGCGACCGTCGCGCAGCGCCTTGGCCATGCGCTCGATCGTCTCAGCGCCGTCGCGGGTCAGGCCAGGCGCGTCGTTGACAAAAAAGCGATAGAGCTTGAAGGCGATAAAGCGCGAACACGCCGGTTGCTCAAGCAGGATCGAAACCAGTTCGTCGCCGTTGAAATTGCCGCTGCGGTGCATGATTTGCTTGCCGCCGCCATCGTGCTGCGCCTTGTCAAAGAAGTACTCGTTGCCCTTGAAAGTGCGGCCGGTGAGCGCGCGCGCGCCTTCCTTGATGTCGCGCTCGGTGTATCCGTTGCCCTCGCCGAGCATGAAAAGTTCAAGCAGTTCGCGTGCGAGATTTTCGTTGGGGCTGACCTTGCGATTCTCATCGTTGTCGAGGTACTTGAGCATCGCCGGATCGCTCACGATTCCTCGGGCGAGATCGGCGAAACTGCCTGCACAGCGCGAACGCAGCATGCCGTTCTGCATCAGCATGTGCCAACTATTTTCGATGGTGCGGTAGCCGGTGGCGAAGTGTCCGTGCCAGAACAGCGTGAGCTTTTCCTGCAGCGGCCGGCCCGATTCAATCATCCGCGCCAGCCACCAGCGCTTCATCGCGGCGATCTGTGCGCGGTCCTCGGTCTGGCGTTGTTGGCGTTCGCGCTCGAGGCGCGCGATGGTTTCGCTGTCTTTCTCAATGCGCGCACGCCGCAGCGCTTCCTGCTCCTCGGGCGTCTGCGCGCGGAGAATGTCGCTCTTGAAATCGATTCCTTCGTCGGCTACCCGCTGGCCTTGGAAGTCGACGAGGTAGTCGACGCCACCATCGAGCCCGAGTTCAACAAGCGCGCGCACCTGTGCAGGCGTGCCACCGAAACCCGCGCGGTTGAGCAGATGCTGCGCCGCGCCGTAGTCGAAGTCCTTCTTGGAGAGCGGTTGAAACGGGTTGCCCATAGCGTGAGTCGAAGCCACTGTGCCTATCGGCAGGGTACGGGGCGCTCGCGGTGGATAAAGCGTTCTTCCGCGGATTTACCGCTGAAACTCGTTGCTCGCCACTGCACTGCGTCGGCCAAACGCGACCACGGCCAACAGCGGCACCACCACGGCAAGCGGGGTCGCGAGCGTTGGGCCGTTGATGAATGCATGGTCGAGAATCGGTGTGACGATGGCGATTGACACCGCCAGCGCAATGAGCGCGGGAACGGTCGGTCGTCCCACCGTTCGCAATGCCAGCGCGGCGTACGCAGGAAAAAGCAGCCCGTAAAGGCCCAGAAGTCGCAGATAAGTCTCGCGTCCTGGTTCGAATAGCGCGGCGCCCAGACCAAGCAAGCCCGCGCCGATACCAAGCAGCGCGCGCGGTGTTGGCGCGATGCGCACCACGCGCAGCTCCGACAAATGCAGCGCGCAAGTCATCACCAACTGCAGCGCGATGTGGGCGCGAACGGCGGGATTGTTGAGTCCGCCCGGGCTGGCGGCGAGGTAGCAGCAGGTCAACAGCAGCATCGACGCGAACGCGACGGCGAACACGGCAAAATTGCGCGGCGACTGGCCTGCGGGCACTTCTTGGCGCGCACGGTGGAAGGTCAGGTCGAGGTTCGGCGACAGCATGAAGCCAAACACAAGCGTCGGCAGCACCAACGCGAGGTCCGTCGGCGCCCATTCGCCTCGACCCGAGATCGCGTGCATCGCGCCCCAAGGCAGGAAGGCAAAGGTCAGCAAACTCAGCGGAAACGCGATCGCCGCCAGCGTCCACAGGACGCGCCGAGGCAGCGCCGCCAACGCAACGGCGGCCGCGAAGACCGCGCCCGCCGCGATCGCCGTGCCTTCGCCCGCGCTCGATCCGACGGAATCCGCCAACACCGGGCCCCATTGCCATCCCGCAAAAAAAACTTGATACGCAACGGTCGCCGCCGAGAACACCGCCATCGCCCACGCGTGATCGCGCGTTTCTTGGCGTGAACGATCGGCCGAACGCAGGTAGCCGAACAGCGCGCAGCCGAGCACATTTGGAATCGCAAACGCCAGGATCCCCGGCCAACCCATCAGTTGTCCAATCACGATCGGCGCGAACATACCGATGCACCAGGTCCAACTGGTCGCCAGGGCAAAACCCGAGAGAATCGTGCGCGTGCGCGAGTTCATCCGTTTGGCGGCTGCTCCGCAGAGAGCGCGCGCGCCGCCTTCCGCTCGCCGCGGGCCTTGCGACGGTCGGCGCGCTCGCGCACCATCGTCTTGGGGGTGCAGTGGAAAGTGATATTGCACCGACCAACCAGCAATTCCTCGCGGTTGCTCATCAACTGCTGCTGGTAGATCTCGAGGTCGAGCGCGACATTGAACTCGCCCCCGCGCGCGACCTTCTGCTCAACATCCTCGCTCTTGACCACCCGATACACCGCTGGCCCGAGGCAGGGACGCAGAAAGCGGTACTGCATCTCTTTGCAGACAACGGTGTAGTCGCCGCCGCAGACGCTGAACAGGTACATGCCCGCCGCCACCTCGGAATTGCCTAGGAGCGCCGCGCCCGCCATTGCGTCGTAGAAGTTGCGGTTAAAGCGGCGAAAGGGAAGCACCGCCGTGAAGCGCTCGGTCGAGAGTTTGCGAAGGCCGCTCATGCGGATGCCCGAGCGAAACGCGTAGGGAAGCCACACGAGCGAAAAAACGCTGTGCCAGAAGTTGTTCTTGATCGACAACCTGCTCGCCCAGGCCTCGAAGCGCTCGAAGCGCGTCCTCGGCCGGCTCGGTTGTTGCACGGCCGAACCAGTTTGAATCGGCCCCGACTGCAGACCGATGCGGTTGGTCGCAGCCGTAGGCTCGGAGGCGGGGTTGAAGTCGGCGGAATCCACTGGAGAGGTCGCTCGGCGAGCCGCGCATCCTAGTCGCGAGGCCCGCTGGTTGTGCTCGGCGGCCGCGCGCGATTCGGTGGAATCGTGCATGCAAATCGGACCGTGCAATCACCGCCGCCGTGGCGGTAGAGTGCGCGGATGCCAATTTCACCAGCGCCTCTCGCCGTCTGCTCCTGGAGTCTTCAGGCTGAAAATCCTGAACAATTGGTAACGCGCCTCCAGGCCACGGGAGCGGGCGCGGTGCAACTTGCGCTGTCGCCGATCGCCGTGAAGCCCGAGGTGTGGGGTGGGGTCTTTGCGGCGCTTGCCCGCGCGGGCATTCAGGTCGCCAGCGGCATGTTTGAGACTGTCGGCGAGGACTACTCGACGCTCGACAGTATTCGCGTCACCGGCGGCGTGGTGCCCGACGCGACATGGACCGCCACCCGCGCGCGCGCGGCGCAAGTTGCCGAAATCGCAGGTGCTCAACGCATCACGCTCGTCACGCTTCACGCGGGCTTCATCCCGCACGAGCCGGGCGCCGAGCGCGAGAAACTTTTCGGTCGTCTGCGCGAGCTCGCCGCGATCTTTGCCGCGCACGGCACCCGCATCGCCTTCGAAACCGGACAGGAGTCAGCCGACACGCTTGCCCGCGCACTTGACGCGCTGGGCGATCCAACCATCGGCGTGAACTTCGATCCCGCAAACATGATTCTGTACGCGATGGGCGATCCCGTTGCCGCCGTGCGCGTGCTCGCGCCGCGCATTGCGCAGGTGCACATCAAGGACGCGATCGCGACCAAGGTCGCGGGCACATGGGGCAGCGAGGTGCGCGCGGGCACGGGCGCGGTCGACTGGAACGCGTTCCTCGCCGCACTCGGAGCGGTCGCCGCGCCGGTGAGGCTCGTGATCGAGCGCGAGGCCGGCGAGGATCGCGTCGGCGACATTCGCGCGGCGGTGGAGATGCTGAAGGCGCGGGGAATTCAGTAGGGGCTGCGCGGCGGTGAGCGTGCGCCCATGATCCGCCCATGATCCGCCCATGATCCGCTCATGATCCGCCCATGATCCGCCCATGATCCGCCCATGATCCGCGAGTCATCCGCGCGTCATCCGCGCGTCATGGCGGCGACCATCGGCGCTGTCCAGATTTCGTCGTGCTGCAATTCTGCGTGGGTGGGGTGGGTGGCAGGCACTTGGTAATCCGAAGCGAGCAGCAGATTGATCAGGCTGCGCAGCGAGCCGGGCGCGTTGGGATCCTCATGCAGCTGCACCGCCGGAATCCTGTCGTGCGAGGGCGCTGACCAAGCTATGGACGGAGCATGGACCGCTCTGACGCGGTTGGCGTCGAACTCGCCGACCACAATTTGCTGATGTACGAGCGAGTCCACCCGCGTAACACGGCGCGCGACAAAGCGCTTTGGTCCATCGATCGACGCAAGGCGAAGCATGAGCGTCGGATTCAGCCGAAACACAGCCTTTTCAAGCTCGATCCCCTTTCCGGTGGAGTCATGCTTGCCTGAGGTTGCAAAGTCGAGCAGAGGAATGCCAGGATCCTCGAACGCCAATTCGCAACTTGCCCGCGCGCCATCGCGAGCTCGACAATTCTCTCCGCCGTACAGCATGCTCTCTGCTTCAAAAACGATGGAGAGCGATGGATTGACATCGTCCAGCGCAATGTGTGCGAGAGCTGCGCGTGGTGACTCCCGCGCTGCGCGATCAAGATCAAAGGCGAGAGGAATGGCGGGCTCGTACGGACGCCCTCCTGCGCGCACCGGCGGTTGGACGGCCTTGACCCGCGAACAGAAGTCACGCACGCGAAAGCCGCGCGCGCCCGCCGCATCGCACTCGACGCCTGTCCACGCCGACCCCGTGCATTGATTCACCAACAGCGTCGATCGATGCGCGGCATCCTTGGGAAATCGGCCGCGTGCAAGCAACGCCATCGCGGCGGCCAATGGAGCGCGCAGTGGCTCGGGGCAGCAGAAGGGTTCGAGGATGGTTCCGCGCTCGTGCGTGAGCGCGTGGGTGATCAGGGGAACGAGTTTCTGCGCCGCCGGATCAAGCGCGATCAGCCCGTCCAGATGCGCGCGCGCTGCAGCCGCAACCGAGTGCTCGCGATACGCGGCCGCAAATGCCAGGTAGGGCAGCATCGCCGAGTGAAGCGACCGCTCGATGATCGTGCGGTACATCGAAAAACTGCCGTCAAAGTCTGCGTTCAGGGTGATTGTCATCGAGGTTCCATCTTGGCGAGAAGTCGCAGCGAATCCGCGCGCGACTCATCAACCATGTTGAGGAGCGAGAGCCGCCCCTGAAAGCCCGCGAGGCTCATCGGCGAACCCTTCCAACGCAGCGCTTTTCCTGTCGTGCCAAGCCGATGTGCTGCGGCACGCATCCTGCGTCGGTCGCGTCGCGGCAGGTTCGGCCAGGAATTCACCACCAGCCCCGTGACCAGCTGCTGGCGGCCACTTCGATACACATGCGTTTTGTCGGGATGGAGCTCAAGCCCGATCCGCGTGAGAAGTTCACGCACAAAGGGAACGATGCCCTGGACTGGTCCGTCCGCTCCCGAGAATGTCAGGTCGTCGGCATATCGCGTGTAGGAAACGCCGATTCGGCGACAGGCCTTCGCCAGGATTCCATCGGTGTGCCGAAGCGCGATGTTGGTGATCGCCGGACTCGTCGGAGCACCTTGCGGAAGTGAGCCGGCTCGGGTCACGATCTTCACCAGCACATCAAGCGCAGCGGGGGACAGGCTCTCTCTATCGCGCACGGCCCAGCCTTGATTTTCCGTTTTGGGGACTTGCGAACGTAGGCGCGTTTGGTTCAGCGCCGCACGAATGTGTTCGATCGGAAGCGATCCAAAGAAGTTGCGGATATCGACATTGAGTACAACGCGTTTGCCGGTGTGCTCGAGCGCGTTGGTGAGAATCCCGCGCCCACGAACGAAACCGTGGGCGTGCTCCGAGATCGGCGCGCGGGCAAGGAAGCGGGCAAGCACCTTTCGCTGAAGTCTCATGAGGTCCGCGTCAGGTTGGTGGATCTCCCGCATTCCCCCGCGTTTCTTTGGGATTCGGTGTGCGCGATAGCGATCGTCGAGCGAGGCGGTGCGTGTGATCATCAGCACCTGCTGAAACTCATCGGCGAGACCTTGCTTTGCGAGTTCAAGCGCCACGGCGAGCACGGTGGTTTCTTCGGCAGGCTCTTTGAGCGGCTTGCACCTGCCTTGCGCGGCCTTGCGTGTGAGTTGCGCATCCCGCCGCGTCGAAAGCCGTTGTGTCAACAACTCGATGGTCTCGACGCTTGCGGGCGCGCGCAACTCCCGGGTCGCGATCACGCGGAGCAGCAGCCGCGCGAGATCGATTTTCTGCGCAGTAATGGCTGCATCGTCCGATGCCGAAACGGTGCAGAGCCTGCGCGCAATCACATCAACAAACTGCGCCACGAAATTCAACGGACTTCGCAAAGCCTTTCGGTAAGGTCGATTCAATTTTTTGGCATCCGCCGGCGAATCTCCTGGTGGGCCATCTGAGATATCGCGGAGATCAGAATCAATAGAGAGCACGAAATTCTCAAGTTGGCTCCGCGGCAAATCCGCAAGCGCGTGTCCGCGCGAATTCTGAAGCAGAAACCAGGTTTGATCAAGGCTCTTACTTTGCGAAACCAGAGCCTGAACGATGGCGGGAATCGCAAGGATCGTCGTCGCAAAATCGGACACAAATCGTTTCTTGGATTTCGATGCGCTCGGTGGCTGCGACGCTAATTCGCAGAAGCACTGTAGATTGAACTTGCCCTTGGAGATATTGCGAATCAAGGCTTTGGTTGCGCGCGCCTTTCCGGACTGAGTTGTCGCAGCGCTGCTCACGATTCTGTGCCATGCGCGCGCCCAAACCACCAACGCAGATTCTCCGTGGTAGCTAAAAAGCTTTTTGACATCAGCCAGTGGAACTGATGGGGGGACTGATGGGGGAACTGACGCGGGCACTCGCGCTGCCCCAAACTTGGACTCTGAAATCACGGTTTCGATGACATGCAGAGGGAGTGCAGCGCGCACCGTTCGCCACGGCAATTCATTGACCGCGCACGCAACCGTCCCCAACGCATTGCCCGCGAAATCCAACTGACCATTCTTCTCTCTCTGAATCCTGCTCTGAAAATTCGGCGCAAGGAATTTGGTTGCGAGGTCGCCATATCGCCGAATGAAATTGGCGAGATAGGCCTTGCGTGCGCGAGGCGAGAGCAACGCTAGGGACTTTGGCGGAAGTTCAATCGATTGAACCAGCCATTGTTCGGTTGCGTTGGTTGGACGCTGTTGACCTTTGAATAATGGCCTGTGGTCGTCCCATGTTCTTTCCCGAGCGAACATCGGAAGCAGCTTGTCCAACTTGTCGCCATGGGTCAGGGTCAGTTGGCGCACGAAGTCGAAACGGTTGCTTGACGGAATCGATGAAGTCCTCATCCAACGAGCCAGCGCGCCAGGCTTGAGCCAGTTGCCACTGGTGGCCATCGCGACCGCTTTCGTGGGGCCATCAAAAACGCTGGCAATCGAAAGCATGATCGCGTCACTACGGCATCCATAGAGACACCTGAGGCAGTGCTTGATCGAATCCAAGTTCGTGTGCTTTGGATCATTGGCTTGGCGGCGATACCAAGGACCTTCAGGCGCGCTTGGGGTAGCGGCGATCGGTGGGTCTGGGAGATTCAGTTTGAGCGAGTTGCTGATGGATTCGCTCGGCATGGCGAATCGTCCAAGCAAGCCCATGGTCGATGTGCTCGTCAGTGGTTTCGGGCCGCCGACTGTCGAGCGGAGTTCGCGCAGTATCAGTGCTCTGCCGATGAGTTCCATCGCCTCGAGGAGCGGCTCTGTCGGCTGGCATTTCGTTGCTGCGTCAGGTTGCAACGCGGGCCCCTCGCGCGCGACGATGCGTCGCAGATACTCGCCGATTCGGCGACGAGGATTTGCCTCGTGCAATATCGCGTCGACGATCCGTAGATGGTTCCAGCAGTCCTCTTGAATGGCGTTGGAATCAGCAGGAATGGCGTCCGTTGATCGCGCCGTGACAAGGTCGAGCGTTGCGCCTATGGCCGAATCCCACTCGTTGCGATGTCTGACGCGTAACGAATGCGCATGTGAGATTTGCCGATCGGTCAGTTGCCGCATCCTGCCTGCCGGCGGAGCCTCGTTCGCGATCGAATCGAGGAACGGTGCAAACTCACCAAGAAAGACCGTATCGAGCATGGCTCTGCGCAGCGGTCCGGCGATCACCGACCCGAATGGGAGCTGATTGATGATGAAATCAAGGCCGAAGCGATCGATGCGATTGTGGGCAACGTGAGAAGTCTGACGCAAATCCACTGGCCCGTGCGCCGTCGGGTTTGGTGTACTTAGATCCGTGACGCTCAACAAAGTCTCAAGTTCGAACGCATTTTTCCCCTGCGGCACGCGCCGGTGCGCGCGGGCAAGCAACGAATACAAGCGGCGTAACTGCGACAACGGTTCAAGGGCGTGGCAGGGGCATGCACATGCACCATTTGCGGCATTCCGGTCGGGTCGCACGCAGGTGCTCAAACACATCCAGAGGGGAGCATCGGCTGAGCATTTTTTGTTGGCTGCTTCCAAGAACAGGTGAGCATCAGCCGAATCGACGAACACGAGAGCTTCGGGTGCATGATCAAACTCATGATCCAACTCATGATCAAACGCACGACCGGCCTCGCCCGCCTTCACCGATTGATCGGCCATGCGCATGATCGCTTGCACGAGGGCGACGTCTTTGTACTCGCGCTGCAATTGTGCGAGCAACATGGGAAGCATTGGCTGCGGGAGTTTCCAGCTCGGTAGCAAATGCGTTGCAAACAACCAAGTGAGCGCGCGGTCGGCATCCGATTTGGCGGTCGCGTGTAGGTAGCGAACACATTGAAGTCCGTTGGCGCTGCGATGATTTCTCTGCAATTCCTTCGCGAAATTTTTGTCGATCTGCAGTTCGGTCCAAAGTTGGAGCGCGATGGATTTGAAGTAGGTAGAAGGGCGGACGCAATCCATTTCCCAGTGCTTCAAGCCGGAAGTGATGTTCGGCAAGGTGGAGCAAAAAGGTACAGATTGAATGCACTGCTCTCCTTGTTGCGAAGCCATTGAATTTGGTCGACGATATCCGTTGAGCATATTGGCCTCCTTCTGTGTGCGCCATTTGGCGACTTCCACAACCACGAGCATGCATGGGGATTGGTGCTTTCAGGCTCCTGAACGAACTGCAAACATCAGATGCGGTGACAACGGCGCGTCTGCGCGGTTGAGAGGAGCCACTGCACTGAGCAACCGGGCAGTCGCGGCGTTGTCATCGCAGCTGATGCGATGAACGTCGCGACTCACGCCTGGCGAAACACCAGGACAAACGATGTCCTGAAAGCACCAATCCGAATGCGCGCCGACTGGAGAGGAAATGGAAATCAACATGAATCCGCCTCGCAGCGAATCACAGAGCCGAACGGGGGGTTAAACGTGTTGGCAACGGCGCCAGGGACGAGCCAAATCGCGGGCACTTGCGATGATTTGCTTGGAAGCGGACCGTACCCATCGGTTGCTATCACGATTCCCGCGAAGAGTTCACCGTTGTACATCCGCTGATCAAGCAGCCCGAACGGTGCGCGCAAGTCAGTGCCGCCGCGCCCAGGCATCTCAAGCGATCCACGGTCGATCGGATCATCAAAGGTGTCGTAATCTTGAACTCGGAGAACCGTGGTATCGAAATGCGCGATCGTGATCGAGCAGTGCGTGCATTGGCGAAGTTGACCGATTTGGTCGACGACCTGTCCGAGTATGGCCAAGGACATCGAGCCCGAGGTATCGATTGCAAAGAGGATTCGCCCGACGCCCGTTCGCGCGCAGGAGGGCAAGAAAACCCCGCGCCAAAGATGCCGCTTGGCAAACGGATACGACTGGTAGTCCATGGGAACCAGCCCGTCGAGACGCTCGATGAACACACGCTCCCAGGGCACGCGACGGGTTCGATTGCGCTTGGCAAGTTCCGACCACTGCCCACTCACCTTGCCTGGCAGGCGACCTTCACTTTGCAGCGCCTCGGAGACTTCCTGCAGCAGCAATGCGTGATCGTCGCCGGTGATTTGGTTTTGCGGACTTATGAAGGCATCGAGGTCGGCGCGATGGCCACATCCGGTTGGATCGCCGTCGAATCGCAGCGGACACTCTTTCGTTTGCAAGTTGACCGCGGCCGGCAGTGCGTGTTCAGTGACTTCTGAATAGCTCGTCGACGCAGCGGGTTTGTTGAGTTGTTCCTCGATCAGTCTTTGATAAATTTGCTCGCAACTCAGATGGCCAAGGCTCTGGACTAGGGCGTCGAACTTCGTTGATCGAGGCGGGCGAATGTCGTATTCCGAACTCTGATTTTGCGTCGACGGATCGAGAATCGGGTCATAGAGCGCGGCCGTCGCGATATCGATCGCGATGTTCCATTCCTTCTCTTGCCGACGGCCTCGCCGCTCGAGGTGTTCGAACAACGCGTGAATGATGTTGTGGCCATAGGCGTAGGCGACGAGTTGCTGCGCCTTGAGCCGAAGCGCTTGCGACACGATGATCGCCCCCGGCGCGATACCGATGCCTTCCGCGAGCAAGTTGCTGTGGACTTGCACAACGGGAATGCGCATCACAGCGGCGGCAAGCGATGGCTGTTCAAGAAGCAGCTGCATTCGCGCGCGCGTGATATCCCGCGCAAGTTCGGGATCGTCGATGCGCACGAGCCCCTGGTCGCTTGAGGTCATGCAATTCACGAAACCCCCTCAGCGCAACCGGATTTCTCTGCACGCTTGGGCACAAGGACATCTGCGTTGCGCTTCGCAAATGCCGCGACGGCGGGATTGAACGCGAGCGCAGGCGAAACGCGCAGAATGTCACGCGCAAGCCGCACCGCCCATTCAGCCCCGAGCCTCCCGAGCAGTGAACCAAGCGCCGCCGTGACTTTCGGCTCCCTGACGCGCTGCGCGATGTGCTTCACCAGCACCCACAGGTCGCCAGCATTCGTCGGCAACACCGCATCGTCTGGCCGCCCGATGATCCGCTCGATGACCTCGATCGAGAGCGACTTCTTCGCATGCTCGAGAAACTCGATCGCCGCTCCCTTGCCGACGCAGCCCTGATACACCTCGAGCGCTCCGGCTTCGGTTCCGAGCGCGAGATACGCATCGCTCAGCATGTGCCACGAACGGGGCGAGGCGAAGGCGATTCCATCCGCTTCCCCCGGCTTTGGCGCGAGTAATTCGCGCCGCACCGCAATGAACGCGATCACCACTGGCGAAACTCCGGCCGTGACCGCCCATTCAGACCAGTCGTCGAAATGCGGCTCAAATTCGAGGTGAATGAAGCGATTTGCCAGCGCGGCGGGCATGCGGAACACGACCGACCTGTCCTCGGCTCGGTTGCCCGCCGCGATGATCTGCCAACCATCGGGCAGCACATACTCGCCCACGCGGCGGTCGAGCACGAGCTGATAAAGGCTCGCTTGCACCAGCGGGGGAGCAGCGTTGAGCTCGTCAAAGAAGAGGATGCCCGGCTTGTCGGTCTTGACGGGAAGGAACGACGGCGGTGCCCAGACCGCTCGTCCATCCACCACCGCAGGCAGGCCGCGGAGATCGGTTGGATCAAGCAGTGGTGCGCGGATGTCGATGACGGGCCGGTCAAGACTCTTGGCAAGAGACTGGACGACGGCGCTCTTCCCAACGCCCGGCGCGCCCCACACAAATGCAGGCCTGCCGATTTCAACAAGTGTTCGAAGAGTTTGGCTTACGCGGCTCGATCGCATGCAATCTGTCCTTTCGATTTGCGACGCGCCAGTCGTAGAACTTGCTGTTGAGTTCAGTGCACGCAAGTGCGCCGAGATCAAGCAGCAAAGACCGACAGCCGCGATCGCAAGGTTTTTTCAAACCGTCTTTTCACCCCCGAGCAGGAGAGATTGGAATGTTCCAGCGTCCGTGACGAACGCCAGTTTGATGAAGAGACGGTAGATACCGTCCTGCACCGCATCACCGAAATTGCCGCGAACGCCGCGGTTTTTCGATGTTCCTCAGCACCGTGGCGGTCACCCGCTCGGTTGCTGTTGATCGCGAGGGCTTACCCTCTGAGGACGATCAAACTCTTCATGCGAGCCCAAATGATACAGAGCCAAGGGTTTCATTGGAACACTGGGCAGGAGAAAAAGTCCCGCTTCGATATAAATTTTTACACGCGCGTTAGTCGCGGGTAATCGACTTCGGTCCCGTGCCCGCCGTCTTCTCGTACTTGCCGTCGCCGACCTTCTGGTACTTGGTAAAGCCCAGCCGATCGAGCGTGGAATCGGAGGTCTTGCGCTTGTCGGCGGCCTCGGAATGCTGGCCACCGAGCATGGGCGGCTGCAGCACCTTACGGACCGGCTCCCCGGTTTCGGGATGACTGGTCAGTACGGGATCGCTCATTTTCTGCACCAGTTCGAAGTGCTCGCCGAGAGATCCGTCGGGCTTCACGACTGCGTAGACATACGTTGGCATGGGCGCATGGTAGAACGCGCAGGTCCGCACGGGAAGCGGCTTGAGCCTATGTCGAAGATGAACTCCAACGACACCACCGCCCGCTTGCTCGACCTGCGCCAGCTGCTCACCCGAGCCAGCGCGGCGTACTTTGTCGACGCTGCGCCCTTTATGACCGATCAGGAGTTTGACACGCTCCTGGCGGAACTTGCGTCGCTCGAGGCGATGCATCCCGAGCTTGACGACCCGAATTCGCCCACTAAACGCGTCGGTGGCGCGCCGCTCGAGGGCGAGTTTGAAACGCGCGCCCATCGCGCGGCCATGCGTTCGGTCGACAACACCTACTCGATCGGCGACTTTCGCACTTGGTACCAACGGTGCGCCGACGGCCTCGCTGGCGATGCGCCGGCGTTGTTCGCTGATCCCAAGGTCGACGGACTCGCCATTTCGCTGCGCTACGAAAACGGCGAACTCACCGAAGCCTTGACTCGAGGTGACGGGCTGCGCGGCGATGTCGTGACCAACAATGTGCGGGCAATCCGCGCGATCCCCCTCAAATTGCGCGCGCCGCAGCGAGAGAGCTGGAGCGGGATTCCTGCGGTGCTTGAGGTTCGTGGCGAGATCTTCATGCCGGTGCGCGAGTTCGAGCGCATCAACGAAGAGCGTGAGAAGCACGGCGAGCAACTCTTCGCCAACGCTCGTAATTCCTGTGTCGGCACGCTGAAGAACAAGGATCCAAAGATCGTCGCCTCGCGTCGTCTGTCTTTCGTCGCTCACGGTCGCGGCGAGGGCGAAGGTCTGCCCGCGCTCGCGTCGCACTCTGAGTTCGTCGCCTATCTCAAGGAACTCGGCGTTCCTGTGTCTCCTCTCGGTGCGCGTTACGAATCCGTCGACGCCGCCGCATGCGCCATCGAAGAATTCGCCGACAAGCGCGCGTCGCTTGATTTTGCCGTGGACGGAATGGTCGTCCGCATCGACCGCTTCGATTTGCAAGATGCGCTCGGCGCAACTTCAAAGAGCCCGCGTTGGGCGATCGCCTACAAATATCCTGCAGAACAAGGCGAAACCACACTGCTCAAGGTTGATTGGCAAGTGGGTAAGGGCGGAACCATTACTCCGCGCGCCATCATGGAGCCGCTCAAGATCGCGGGTTCCACCGTCAAACACGCGACGCTGCACAATATCGAAGAAATTCAGCGCCGCGATCTGCGCATCGGCGACCGAGTGATCATCGAGAAGGCCGGAGAGATCATTCCGCAAGTCGTGCGCGCGGTGATTGAGAAACGCACGGGCAGCGAGCAGGTGATCGAGGCTCCTACAGCCTGCCCAGCATGCAGCGCAGCCGTCGAGCGCGAAGGCCCGAAGATTTTTTGCGGAAACCCCTCGTGTTCAGCGCGCTTTCGCGAGCGACTCAAGTGGTTTGTCGGTCGTGACCAGATGAACATCGACGGACTCGGCGAGGAGATCATCGACGCGCTCGTTGACGCGGGTCTGGTGAAGGACTTCGTGGATATGTTCCGCCTTGAGGCAACTTTGGTCGCGCGCACGCTAGCCAAGGGCGAGAAGGCGCTCGCGGAAGTCGAGAAGAAGGGCCCGGGCAAACGCGCGACCGCGCTCATTGAAAGTGCCGCCGACGCCGCGAAATCACGCGGTTTGACTCGAGTTCTCGCGGGCTTGGGCATCAAGCATGTCGGCGCGACCGCGGCAAAAACGCTTGCCCGCCGCTTCCGCAGTGCCGACGAACTTCTCGGCGCAACCGAAGAACAACTCGCCGCGCTCGAGGATTTCGGGGAGATCACCGCAAAGTCACTCGCTACTTGGCTTGCGGGCACCGAGGCCAAGCGCATCTTCGCCGAGCTCGCGTCCGTGGGCGTTGATCTCAATAGTTGCGAACCAAAGCCCGTCGAAGTCGGCACCAACGCATTCGCAGGAAAGACCTTCGTTGTTACGGGAACGCTCGAACATTTTGGCCGCAGCGAGGCGATCGAAATTCTCGAGCGCGCAGGCGCGAAGGTCGCGGGCAGCGTGTCGAAGAAGACCGCGGTTGTGGTTGCGGGCGCCGAAGCCGGCAGCAAACTCGCCAAAGCGCAGGAACTCGGCGTTGATGTCTGGGATGAATCCCGATTCATCGCCGAACTCACCGCGGCGGGACTGAAGTAGAATCGCCGACTCGGAATCCATACCACCGTGTCGCAAGTCCTCCTCGGCGTTCGCAATCTCTCCTTCCGCATCGCGGTCTTTGTCGCATTGGCGGCGTTGCTCGTCTGGTTCCTCGGCGGCAGCTTTCTTGCGCGCCCCGAGGTAATCGTGCACGCGACGGCGATGGTGGAAACTTCGGGTGAAGGTCAGGTCGAGGTTTCGCTCATCCAAATCGTTCATCCGCTTTCGAGCGTCCCCAGCGAGCGCTCGATTTTTCAGATCGAAACGCGCCGCGACGGTGGTGCCATCACGCGCTGTCCGACGCAGGACATCCTGCGCGGCGCTACCAATCTGGTGAGCGTGACGGCGGCCGCGGGTAGTGGCGAAGTGTGGTTCGCCGGAAATCCCAGCACCGATCTCGCCGCTTGGCGCATCTACAGAATCACGGCCGATGCGCAGTGCCCGGCGTTGATGCTCGAGGTTGCCGATCGTCTTGAGGCCGAGCGACAACTTGCGCGCATTGCGGCGGGAATGCCCATGCAAACCGCTCAACAGGCCGCCGCTGCCCGCGACTCCGTGTTGCGCGCGAGCGGCGGGGGCTAAGCCGCCGCATGAAGAACATCGAGTTCAAGGCCGAACTGCGCAACATTGGCCTCGCGCGATCGATTTGTCTGGTGATGGATGCGCGATCGATGGGCGTGTTGCTGCAGACCGACGAGTATGTTCGTGTGCCCGAAGGCCGCCTCAAGCGTCGCGTCGAGCGCAATGAGGACACGGGCACCATTCGCGAAGAGTGGATTTGGTACGACCGCGCCGATCGAACCAACGCGCGTGTGTCGCGTTGGACCAGCCTCGATGAAACGCAGGTCGCGGTGCGTTGGCCTTCGCTCGACCGCAAGATCTCCAACATCATCATCAAGCGCCGAGAGCTGTGGCGCGCGGGAAATGTGCGTGTGCATCTCGACGCAGTGGCTGGCCTGGGCAACTTCCTCGATATGGAAGGCATCGTTGGCATCGGCGACGATCCCGCCGCAACGCGACTACGCGTGGGCACGCTCATCGGAAAGTTCCGCCCCGCGCTTGGCGAACCAGTGAGCGGTTCCTACGCCGATCTGTGATGTGCGCGGCCCAGGATCGGCGCTACAGCGTCATGTTTCCGCTCAGAATCACTGCACCAAGTGCCGTCGCCACCGCCACGCGCCACCAGCCGAACACCGCGAATCCGCCGCGCGACAGGTAGCCAACCAGCCATTTCACAGCAAACGCCGCTGAAATCGCGGCAACTGCAAGGCCGATCAAGATCGGTGCCGGTCCTCCGAGTTCATCGATGCGCACGCCGAGATCGTCACGCTGCTTAAAGATTTCATACGCACAGGCCGCGCTCAGCGTGGGTAATCCCAGCAAGAAACTGAACTCGGCCGCGCGTCGGGGCGAGAGTCCGAACAGCATGCCGCCCAAGATCGTCACCATCGACCGGCTCGTTCCTGGCCACATCGCCAGCGCCTGCATGAATCCAATCGCCAGCGCGTGCTGAAACGACAGCATCGAGAAATCGTCCTTCTCGTCGCGCTCGCGGCCGACCAGCGTGCGGATCCACGGCGAAAGCACGAGAAGAAGCACGCCGCCGCCACCAAGCGCCATGAGCACGGGGATAGGCAGGAAGAGCCGTTCCTTGATCGCCTTGTTGAACATCAGTCCGAGCACGGCCGCGGGCAGGAACGCGACGATCAACTTCAAAAACAGCATCAATCCCGCGTGGTTGGCACCGGAAAGTCCTTTCACCATCGCAGCAACTCGCGCGCGATAGAGTCCGAGCACGGCCAAGATCGCGCCGCCCTGGATCACGATGTTGAACGAGTCGAGAGCAGCTTTTTTCGCTGCGTCTTCGGACAAACCGAGGAGCCACGCGGTCAGAATGAGATGGCCGGTCGAACTGACGGGCAGGTACTCGGTTACGCCTTCGACGAGGCCAAGAATGATCGCTTGAAGAATGGTCACACGGGATCTATCGGCAACGGACGGTGCCATCCGCCAGTCATCCGCCAGTCATGCGCCAGTCATGCATCGATCATGCATCGTCACGCGTCGCGGAGCCACGGCATCAGTCCACGCACCGTTGCGCTGGCGGCCTCGATGGGATGGCCGCTGGAAGCCTTGCGCCACGCGCGGAACTCAGGATGCCCTGCGTCGTGGTCGCGCATGAAACGCTCGGCAAAGGCGCCGCTGCGGACATCGGTCAGCAGCGCTCGCAACTTCGCGCGCAGATGCTCGTCGACAAGCGCGTTTTCCGCAACGAACGCGCCGAACTCCGCGGTGTCGGAGATCGCTCGCCGCATGCCCTCCGGCCCGCGCGCATAAACGAGGTCCGCAACCTGCTTCACCTCGTGGCAGCACTCGATGTAGGCAACCTCGGGCGAATAGCCCGCCTCGACCAACAGCGCGAAGCTCTCGTGCACCAGCGCCATCAGCCCACCACACAGCACCGCCTGCTCGCCGAAGAGATCGCTTTCGGCTTCGGCGGCGAAACTCGCCTCGATGAGTCCGCTGCGTGCGCAGCCGATACCGGCACCCCAAGCGATGGCCATGGCACGCGCGCAGCCTGCGGCGTTCTCGCGTTCCACGGCAAAGAGCGCGGGAATCCCCAGTCCCTCCTCGTAACGCGCACGCACCGTCGCGCCCGGACCCTTGGGGGCCACCAGCACCACGCCCAGATCTGCCCGCGGCGTGATGAATCCGAACCGAATGGCAAAGCCATGCACGAAGCCAACCACCGCGCCGGTCGGCAGCGCATCCTCGATCCACTTCGCCCACGCCGTCGGTTGCGCCTGGTCGGGAAGGGCGATGATCGCCAGATCCGCCAGCATCGCCGCCGCGGAAAGTTCCATCGCCTCGAAGCCCTCGCGGCTCGCCAGCTCAACTTTCTGCGACCCCGCACGCCCGCCGACCACGACGCGCAGCCCCGAATCCCGAAGGTTCAGCGCGTGCGCCCGCCCTTGGTTGCCGTAGCCGAGCACGGCGATGGTCTTCCCGACGAGCGGCTCCATTGGCGCCTCGGCGCCGCGCAGGATGACAGGTTGCGACATGCCGCGAAGATAGCAGGGGGGGAGCAATTCTTGCGTATGAACAGCGATCTCCAACCTATGGTTGGATCCGTCAACGAATCCAGTGCCCTCGTGCCGATGACAAGCCATCGCCATGACGCAGACCAACGACCGCCGCCGCCACGAACGATTCACCGTCGACCCCATGTACAGCGCGGTGGCGGTTTCGCCTCTCGCAACCTCGAACCGGACATCGAATGGTCGCGAGGGGGAGCATGTGGACGGCCATGTGGAAGGCCATGTGGACAGCCAGGTGGACGGCCATGTCTACGAGATTTCTCTCGGCGGCATCCGCCTCGAACTCGATGAACCGCTGCCTGTGGGTACCCGAGTTTCCGTCGAGGTCACGCTTCCTGGCTGCACAAAGCCGATCTGTGCCGAAGGCCGCATTGTGCGCGTGTTCGACGAAATCGACGATCCAGGACCGAGGCGCATGGTCGTTGAATTCGAGACTTTCGCCGCTGGCGCCCGCGAATCTCTCGAGCGCTACCTCTCGCAGAAATGGCTGCGCCGCGCGCCTACTCAGCCGCGCGTTGAAGAGGAATCGGAGCCGACCTGCGAAGTGATGATCGAAACCAACGCCGTTGCCCGCAAGGGTTCGAAGAAGCGCAGCTCCGCCAGCGCCGCGTAAAGTGGGCGGCGCATGCGCGCCACATCCTCGATCTCCTCCACAACGCCCCGGCCGGTCAGGCTGGGGCGATCTCCTTGATGGGCCGCCAAGCGCTCGGCTAGGAGTTCGAGCGGCAAATCGAGAAACACCAACAGCGCGCGGGATTCCCGCCGGGCGGCCGCCAACGCGTCTGCCGCTCGGGGCGCGGTCGGCGTCCCTCCACCGAGGGCGATGACTTGCGGTGGCTGCGCGAGTGCCTCGGCGAGCGCCGTTGATTCCGCAGCACGAAATCCAGGTTCGCCGACCCGCTCGAACGCCTTGGCCACCGTGGGGTCACCGAGAATCGCGCGGGTCCGATCGTCGAGGTCGACGAAGGGCACACCGAGTAAAAGCGCTGTTTCAGCGCCCAAAGTCGACTTTCCCGATGCCCGCAGCCCCATGAGAATGATGTGTCGGCGCAGCGGAAGCGTTGGCATGCGGTCAGCCTAGCGGCCTGTGAAAGCAACGCACCGAAGCGCAACCATCCGATCCAAAAAAACGCACGACCTTCTTACGGTCGCGCGCAAATTGCATCACGGTGATGCCGAGCGAAGCGTGCTGGCGGGAGTCCGTCAGCGATCGGTCGGTCGGGTGATCGATCGGGTGATCGATCGGGTGATCGAGTAATCAGATCAGCGCAGCTTCAGCGTGCGGCCAAGCCGACGCTTCGCGTTGATGATTTTGCGGCCCGCGCGCGTGGACATGCGCTTGCGGAAACCGGATTTGCGAATCTTCTTAATGCGGCTGAGTTTGTGCGGATAGTGCATAAAGACCTCTAGAGCGGGCTGACAAGACTAACAGGGTGCCGCGCCTTCCGCAAGCGATCCGACCATGTAGAAATCAGGAGAACTTGCGAAGTTCAACTCGCAACCGTCGATATCAGGTTAGATTTCAGACATCGATGACAGTCCTCCAGCCTCCGCGGCGTTCGCGGCGCCTGGAGAACTCGCTTCGATCAATCCGAGACTTGCCCAAAGGCAGGTATCCCTATGAGTGAAGCGATCTCGCTCGAAATTATCGAGCAACGCATTTGTTATCAGTTCACCGACAAGGCCTTGCTCGCGCAGGCCTTGGTGCACGCGTCGATTGCCGCCAACCGGGTGGCAAGCAACGAGCGACTCGAGTTCCTCGGCGACGCGATCTTGGGAACCGTGGTGTGCGAGCATCTTTACCGCCGCTTTCCCGGTGAACTCGAAGGTGAGCTCACCAAGATCAAGTCCAACGCCGTCAGCCGACGCGTCTGCGCCGAGATCGCCGTCGACCTCGGCCTCGCCGACGCGGTTCAATTGGGCAAGGGCATGGGCGACCGCACGGTGCTTCCCCATTCGCTTCTCGCCGCGCTCTTTGAATCAGTCGTCGGCGCGATCTACCTCGACGGCGGTATCGATCCCGCGCGCATCTTCATCTTGAACTGCCTCAACGAGCGCATCGAGGAATCGACGCGCCTTGGCCACCAGCAGAACTTTAAGAGCGTGCTGCAGCAATCGCTGCAACGAAAGGATCTCGGCACGCCGGCCTATCTCGTGCTCGATGAGAAGGGGCCCGATCACGCGAAGTCCTTCGAGATCTGCGTCGAGCTCGCTGGGCGCCGATTTAAGGCGACCTGGGGGCTGAGCAAGAAGGCCGCCGAGCAGGAAGCCGCACTGGAGGCTTTGGTCGAACTCGGTTTTGCCGAGCGAATCGGCCTCACTGAAGTCCGGATCATTCTCGCGGCCTAACGATCAGCTGAAGATGATCCACGCGATGAGGATCGAATCAACCAGCATGGCGATGGCGATTGCCGCAACCCAAAGCAGTGTTACTGATGGCAGTGTTACCGATGACGGTTCGACTGATGACGGCATCACTGACGAAGCCGCCGCCGTTGGCCGAGGCAGTACGGCGATGGTCGGTGCCGCTGATTGAAGCGACTCGCCGCGGCGCGCCCGATCCTGCACGATGGCGAGGATCAGGTTGGCGTCAAACGCACGAATTCCCATTCGATGAGCGAGCGCTAGAAGTGAGCGTCGATCTTCGTAAGCGAGCACCGCGCCCTGCAACGCCTGCTGCGTTTCGGTGGCGAGCCTCCAGCGCGCATCGTTGGGATCAAAGTCCGGCTCGCGCGCAGACTCACGCGCCAACAGCATTTCGCGGGCAACCGCTTGACGAAACACACGCTCAGCCCGCGCATCCAACTTCGGATGAGGCTGTCGTTCGATTCTGAGGCGGCTGGTCGCGTTGGGGCGCATTTGGTGCAGTGACTCGGTCGAGCCGAGTCTACGCCAGCGTTCGAAAATTGCCAGAAACCCCGCCAAGAATCAGCGAGGGCGTTGGGGCGCAACCCCTACAGAGCGAAACCTGCGCGAACGGACTCGTTCACTCGAGGCCGTGGCGCACCAAGCGACCTTCGACGAGAAACACGGTGTCCTCGGCGATAGCGGTGACGATGTCGGCCAGCCGCTCGACGCGTTGGGCGATGGCCAACAACTCGATCGCAGCGCCTGATTTCTCGACATCCTGCTCGATCCACTCGCGCGCCCACGCAACAACCTCGCGATTGAGATTGTCGACATAGGCATCGGCGCGGCGCACTTCCAGGCAGAGGCGAATGTCCTCGTTCGAGAAGGCGATAAGTACATCGCGCAGCATGTTCAGCGCGGCTTCGGCCATCTGAACCAGGGAACTCGGATAGCGGTAGTTTCCCGAATCCACCAAGCGAATCACCCGCTTGGAAATTCCCTTGGCCATATCGGCGATGCGCTCGAGCTCGTTGGAGACGCGCATCGCCGTCAGGATGAGCCTCAGGTCGCCGGCCACCGGACTGCCCAGAGCCAAGAGTCGCATGCATTCGGCCTCGAGGTCGAGTTGCATCTGGTCGATTTCGGCGTCCCCGGAACGAACGATGCGCGCGAGTTCGACATCGCCGTCGCGGATGACATCAATGACATTCATCACCCGCTGCTCCACCACCGCGCCGAGGGCGAGCAGGTTGCGGCGGAGGTCGATGACGCGCGATTGGAGGTTTACTGACATTGGTGGTCCTTCCTAACTTCGGTCAGCCGAAGCGGCCGGTGACATAATCCTCGGTCTGCTTGATCTTCGGCTTGGTGAAGATGGACTCTGTATTTCCCGACTCAATCAGCCGGCCTTCGAAGAAGAAAGCCGTCTGGTCGGAGACACGCGCGGCTTGCTGCATGTTGTGGGTCACGATGACGATGGTGAATCGGTCGGCGAGGGTCTCGATGAGTTCCTCGATGGCAAGCGTCGACTTTGGATCGAGCGCCGAACACGGCTCGTCCATAAGCAGGACCTCAGGACCAACGGCAATCGCGCGCGCGATGCACAGCCGCTGCTGCTGACCGCCGGAAAGTCCGAGCGCCGAACTGCGCAGCCGATCCTTCACCTCGTTCCAGATCGACGCTGATCGCAGACTCCGCTCGACAAGTTCGTCAAGTTCGGCCCGCGTGTAATGCTTGTGGAGGCGCGGTCCAAAGGCGACATTGTCGTAGATCGACTTTGGAAACGGATTGGGCTTCTGAAACACCATTCCGACGCGACGACGAAGATCCACCACATCAACCGATTTGGCGAGCAGATCCTTGCCTTGCAGCTCAAGCGTTCCTTCGGCGCGTGCCGACGGAATCGGATCGTTCATGCGGTTGATCCAGCGGAGAAATGTGCTCTTTCCGCATCCGGACGGACCGATGAACGCCGTCACCTGCTGCGCGGGAATCTCAAGATCGAGGCTCTTAAGCGCCTGAAACTCCCCGTACCAACTGGAGAACCCGCGCGCCTGAATTGCCGTTGCCGTAGCGGGGGCGCTTGCGCTCAGCGGGATGGCCAGCTGCGCCGCAACATGGTGTCCATGAGCGGGAGTCGTGAGGGGCTTCGGTGGTTCGGTTGGCATGGATTGGCTCACGGGGCAGTCGGTCACTGAAGTGGCTTCTGCAGTTTCTGCCGAACAAACACGGCAAATCCATTGAAGACGAGCAGCACCGCAAGCTGCACGATGATCGCGCTCGCCGCAAGAGCGTGGAAGCTGTCCTGCGGGCGACCGGCCCAGTTATAGATTTGCAGCGGAAGAATCGCGAAGTCGCTCATGAGGTTCTGCGGCGTATTGAACACCAACAGAAGTCCACCGATGACCAGGAGCGGTGCGCTCTCGCCGATGGCGCGGCTCATGGAAAGAATCGCACCAGTCATGATGCCCGGGATCGCTGCGGGCAGCGTGATCGCCCACACCGTCTGCCAACGAGTCGCGCCCAGCGCAAACGCGCCTGATCGCAGCGAACTCGGCACCGATCGCAACGCCTCCTGCGTCGAAATGATCACGACGGGAAGAATCACCAGCATGAGCGTGAGCCCGCCAGCCAAGACGGTCGAGCCGAAGGGAATGCGGAGAAACAGCAGGCTTTCACTGTCGCCGAAGTTCATGGCGTCTTCGGAGGTTGTTCCGAAGGCGCCGAACATTCGGGCAAACGCGGTCAATCCCAGGATGCCGTAAACGATCGACGGAACGCCCGCGAGATTCATGATGTTGGTCTGAATGATGCGAGTGAAGCGGGTGCGTTTCGCAAACTCCTCGAGGAAGATCGCGGTACCGATTCCCAGTGGCAACGCCACCAGCCCGCAAATGGCGCAGACCCAGACCGAGCCCATCAATGGCGCAAGAATCCCCGCCTCAGATGGCTTGCGCGATGCGAAGCTGGTGATGAATTTCCACGACAGCGTGCCCCAGCCCTGCCAGAAGATCGAGATCAGCAGCACGGCCAACACGATCATCGCGATGTTGGTTGCCATCAGGCAGATCAGCAAGAATGCGCGATTCGAGAAGATGCGCGAGGCGGTGGAGCGTGGAGTCGCCATCAGTCGTACTCCTCACGAAATCGGCGCAAGATGTACTGGCCGATCATGGTGATCGCGAATGTCATCACGAAGAGTACGGATGCAACCGCGTAACTCGACTTGTACTCCACGCCAACGGCAGGTGCGTCTCCGAGAAAGATCTGCACCATGTACGCGGTCATCGTCTGCACTTCTGCCGTTGGATTCGCGGTGATTTGCGCGATACCACCAGCGGCAAGCGCAACAATCATGGTTTCGCCGATCGCACGCGAGATCGCCAACAGGAACGCCGCGACGATTCCCGAGAGCGCTGCGGGCACCACCACTTTCACCGACACATCGAACTTGGTTCCACCGAGGGCGAGCGCTCCGTCGCGCAAACTGCGTGGCACCGCGCGCAGCGAATCCTCGGACATCGAGCAGACGATCGGCAGAATCATGATGCCCGTCGCCAGGCCAGCGGCCATCGCGTTGTAACTGCCGAACGCGGGGCTGACTTTCTGCAGCACCGGCGTGATGATGGTGAGTGCAAAGAATCCGTAGACGACGGTTGGCACGCCCGCGAGGATTTCCAGCGCGGGCTTGAGGGTCGCGCGCACCCGCGTCGACGAGTATTCGCTGAGGTAGATCGCGCACACCAGTCCAATGGGCAAGGCAAATGTGGCGGCGATCACGGTGACCAGCAGGGTTCCGCTCACCAGCGGCCAGATTCCGAAATGTTTCTCGGCGCCGAGCAGCGGATTCCATTCGGTCCCACCGAAGAAATCGCCGAGGGTGACATTGGGGAACTGAAAGAATCCCCAAGTCTCTTGGGCGAGCACCGCGATGATCGTCGAGGTGACCAAGATGGAGAAGCAAGCCGCGATCGCCAGTGTGCCCACGATCAAGCGTTCGCGCAGCACGCGCGCAGCGACCGACTTCGTTCGACCGAGTTGGTCGAGGTCGCGCGGCGTGGAGGTTGTGGGCAGGGTGGTCACGATGCGGTTCCGCGGGCGGGTAGGTACTTGGGTGGGCGATCTACCCGCCAACGCCGTCCCGAAGGCTCATCCGAGCACGCTCCAGAACGATCCGTGCGCCGATTCAAGGTACAGCGGCGGCTCTCGCCGCCGCTGTGTGTGTTTGCCAGCGTCATTCACTCGTAAACATTGGCGAGCGATCCCGAGACGGCCTCGCCGGTCGGCTTGGTGAACTGAGTTCCCGGTCGGCGTGCGAGCCAGTTCTTCGTCACCTTGGCGTAGATCGCGTCGGGAAGCTTGACAAATCCAACCTCGCTGACGAGCTTCCCAGCGTTGGCCAGATAGAAGTCAATAAACGCCTGGACTTCAGCACGCTCGGCGCTCTTCTTGTTGATGTAGATAAACAGAGGGCGGCTGAAGGGCGCGTAGGCTCCCGACTCGATGGACTCGACGCTGATGGCGATCGGGCCCTTGCCGGCATCGATGGGGACGGCCTTCACCTTGTCCTTGTTCTCAAAGTAGTACGCGCATCCGAAGAAGCCAATCGCGCCCTCGTCTCCGGCGACACCGCGGACGAGCACATTGTCGTCTTCAGAAACGCTCATATCGCTGCGGATAGAGCCGTCTTTGCCGACGGTGGTCTCTTTGAAGTAGTCGAATGTTCCCGAGTCGGTTCCCGGCGAGTAAACCTTGAGCGCCTTGTCGGGCCACTCGGGATTGATGTCCTTCCAAGTCTTCACGCTGCCAGCGGCCGAATAGATCCGCTTGATTTGCTCGAGCGTGAGAGAGTTGCACCAGGTGTTCTTCGGATGCACGACGATGGTGAGACCGTCGTAGGCGATGGGAAGCTCGATGTACTCGACGCTTGCCTTGGTCGCGAGCTCGAATTCAGCCTTCTTGATTGGGCGCGAAGCGTCGGCGACATCGATCTCTCCAGCACAGAAGCGCTTGAATCCACCGCCCGTACCCGAGATGCCGACGGTGACCCGAACCTTGGCCGCAACCTTGTTGAATTCTTCCGAGATGGCCTCGGTGATCGGATAGACCGTGGAGGAACCGTCAACCTTGATGGCGCCCTTGAGCGTGCTCAACGAAACTTTGGCGTCTTGATCGGTGGTCGCGCCAATCAAAGCGGACGCGGCGGCGAGGAGGCTGATGGAAGCGAGTCTGATCATGGTGTTCATAGATGATTTCTCAGCGGTGATATGCGCGGTGACGGGCCAGACACTGTGAGTTTCTTCGAGTGCGAAAGGGTCGCGGACGCATGTTAAGATTCGGTAAAGAAACGGTTCAAGGAGGCGTAAATCACTGGCTTTTGACTTCGGGAACGGCGTGGGCACCCGAGTCGTCCGCTGCCTTGGGCAGCAACAGACTGAAGCGACTGCCTTGCGAAACCTGGCTTGTGACCTCGACTTGGCCGCCATGGATAGATGCGATGTGCTTGACGATGGCGAGTCCTAGTCCAGTGCCGCCTTGGGTTCGCGCGCGCGCCTTGTCGACGCGGTAGAACCGCTCGAAGATTCGCGGAAGGTGCTTCGCGGCAATGCCGGGGCCCTGATCGGCAACGGCGATTCTGATGAGCGGCCCCTCGGTGGAGATCTCGATCCCAACCTCGGTGCCCTCTGCTGAATACTTGATCGCGTTCGAGACTAGGTTGGCCAGGGCCTGTTCGGCCAGAGATCGATTGGCGAGGATGAGGATTTCGCTGACGCGCGTGTTTCCAACAGGGGAAATCTGAACCCGAATCGATTTGGCATTGGCGGCAGAGCCGAGATCTTCCACGACCTGCTGCACAATCTCGGTTGCGCGAATCGACGTCCGCGCAAGGCTTTGCTTCGCCTCGGGCTCCTCGAGAAACGCGAGCGTGAGAATGTCCTCGACGATTCCTGATAGCCGCACCGTATTGCGGTGCACGATCTCAAGAAACCTGCGCATCCGCTCGGGATCTTCAAGCCCAACCTGAAGCAGGGTCTCGACATATCCCTTGATGTTTGTGATCGGCGTGCGCAGCTCGTGCGACACATTTGCGGCAAACTCGCTGCGCATCGATTCGAGTCGGCGCATGCGCGTCACATCAACGAGGCTGATCACCAACCCCGCGGGATGGTCCTCGTGGTGAAGCGACTCGCAGCAAACCTGTACTTCCAGCGGCATATCGAGTTCGAGATGGAGCTCGCCATCGAACCGCCCGTTATTGGCGAGCGCGGTGCTGATCATGCGGTTGAGTCCAGGTTGGCGAATGGCCTCCTGCAGCAGCCGCCCGCGCGCGGAAGTTTCGTCGAAGCCGAGCAGGCGCTCAGCGGCGGGATTGGCCGAAAGAACGCGCTGCAAGTGATCAAGCGCGATGACTGCAATCGGAGTTGCGCGGAGAATCCGCTCGATTTCGCCAAGGCGTTCTTGCGCGAGCGACTGGCGTTGGCGTTCGATGCGGATGCGGCGGATCGCAACGCTCGCAAGCGAATCGATCAGCGGAAACGAAGTTTCCTCACCGAGGCCGGTGGCGTCGGCGGTGTTGTCGTCGAGCAGCGCCTTCTCAAGCCGAAGGTGGCTGCGACGGCGCATCGCCGAGGTGCCGATCCATGCGGCCGCGACAACCCCAGCCGCGATCCAGCCGCCGTCGGAGAGCGCTTGGGATGTTTGGCCGATGGCCGATGAAAGTGCGATCATCATCCCGAAGTGTACATTTCAGCGTGCTTGCGCTGTGGAAGCAGCCGATCAATCGCGTCGAGGTCTGTGGCGTTCGCGCGGATCAATCTTCTTCGTTTGCACCTTCGCAGAAGCGATATCCAACGCCGCGCACTGTCTCGACGCAATCGGCAAGCGTGCCGAGCTTTCGGCGCAGCGCAGTGATGTGGACATCGACGGTGCGGCTGGAAAGTACGGTGCTCTTTCCATGGACCGCGCTGATGATTTGGTCGCGGGTTCGCACGAAGCCAGGACGACCGGCGAGGTAATGGAGGATTCCAAACTCGGTCAATGTCAGGTCGACCTTCTTGGCATCGCAGAGGATCTCGTGGCGATCGATGTCGATGACGAGCTTGCTTTCAAGAAGCACCATGCGGTCACTCGTCGGCGAAGGCTCGTCGGCGACGCCATTTCGGCGCAGAACATTGCGAAGTCGGGCCATGAGCACGCTCGGGCTGAAGGGCTTGGTGACATAGTCATCGGCGCCTAATTCGATGCCCGCAACAATGTCAGCTTCCTCGCCCTTGGCCGTCACCATGACGATCGGAATCATCCGAGTGTCATCGGACTGCTTCAGCCGTCGGCAAACCTCGAGGCCATCGATGTCCGGCAGCATGAGATCGAGCACGATGAGGTCGGGTTTCTCGCGCTTGATCACATCAAGCGCGATGCGGCCGCTGTGGACCTTGCGAGCGCGCATGCCCGCACGCTCGGCGTGGAACTCAATGAGTTCCGCGATCTCGGGCTCGTCTTCGACAATGAGCACTAGTGCCTTCGCATTGGACATGGGAGGTACGGTAGAGCGCGCGCCCCCTCCGCTGTCAAGGATTGGTGAAGACTTTGTTCAGACCTGCGTTCTTTCTGCGAGAATCGGGGCTTCGAGCACAGCCGACTCGGGAATCAACGAGGCGATGCCCGTCACTCGCGCCAACGAATAGCGCACGCCATCGTCGGCCAACGCGCCCAAAATCGCCATTTCCACAGCTTCGCGCATTCCAACGGGAACGCCGTTCCATTCGTCGGTCGTTTGCACGATTGCGCCCGACCGACGGGCGAGCGCTGCGTGCAACGCGCGATTCCGAGCCGATCCTCCTGCGAGCAGCGTGTGGGGGATCGGCGTGGATGGTTCGTGCGAGGATGCCGTGATTTGCAGGGTGCCGGGCGCCGAGAGCTCCGCGCGAAGCGTGCGGATGGTTGCGTCGGCGATCGCCTCGACGATGGTGCTACAGGCATCCTGCGGAGAGAGCGCCGCAGTAAGTTCGACGAGTCGCGCCGCCTCGTCGCCGGTTCCCAGCGAGCGCCGCGCGGCACCGGGCGCGTGCGTCGGCGCGATGGCTTGCGCGATGCGTTGGGCAATCGCGACATCGCTGTTGCCGCGCGTTGCTGCTTCGCCGTCCCGATCGAATGCGGATCCCAGACGCGTGCGGGCGACGCGGTCGAGCAAATGATTGCACGCGCAGACATCAAAGCCGCGGATCGCCGAGATGCCTTGCCCGCGCGTTGGCAGCAGCGTCACATTGATGAAGCCGCCGAGGTTCATCACAACTTTCGGGTCGCGATTGCTGGCGAAAAGGATGTAGTCGGCGATCGGTGTGATTGGCGCGCCTTGCCCGCCGCTCACCAGGTTCGCGCTGCGAAGGTCGTAGCGCACGCGACACTTCATCCGTAACGCGACTGGCCACGGGTCAAGCAGTTGCCAGGTGAGCGGCGGAGCGTGGAAGACGGTTTGACCGTGCAACACCACGAGGTCGGGCTGTACGCCTGCACCTTCGCACAGCAGCGCGATGGCGTCGGCGTGGATTTCGCCAAATGCACGGGCGATACGGGCGAATTCGCCTGCGGTCAGAGGCTCTTGCGCGGCGACGCGGCGAAGATCAGCCGCGACTGCGCCGAGCGGCCAAGATCCGGTCGCAACGATCTTGGCGTTCATATCGAGCGCCTCGCCGCGGATTTCGATGAGTGCGGCATCGAGGTCACCGTCGATGCTGGTGCCCGTCATCGTGCCGACCACAAAGCGCGGGGTCTCTCGCAAAGGTCGGTTGGTCGGGCCCATGGCACCATCGTCCTCGCGTTGCGCTGACTCTGCAACCGTCGGTTTGCCGTAAGATCGCCGCCCCATGGTCAAGCGAATTCTCGTCACTGGCGGCGCCGGCTTCCTCGGATCGCATCTCTGCGACCGCCTGGTTGCGATGGGCCACGATGTGATCTGCCTCGACAATCTCTTCACGAGTCAGAAGTCGAACATCACTCATCTGCTCGACTGCAAAAACTTCGAGTTCATCCGTCACGATGTAACCGAGCCGATCATGCTTGAGGTCGACGAGATCTTCAATCTCGCCTGTCCCGCGGCGCCTGGCCATTACCAGTTCAATCCGATCAAGACCATGAAGACGAGCGTGCTCGGCGCGATCAACATGCTCGGCCTTGCCAAGCGCGTGAAGGCGAAGATCTTTCACGCCTCGACCAGCGAGGTTTATGGCGACCCCGATGTGCATCCGCAGCCTGAAAGCTATCGCGGCAGCGTGAACCCGATCGGTCCGCGCGCCTGCTACGACGAAGGCAAACGGGCCGCGGAGACGCTGTTTTTCGACTATCACCGACAGAACAAGGTCAACATCCGCGTGGTGCGAATCTTCAACACCTACGGCCCGCGCATGCACCCCTACGACGGCCGGGTGGTGAGCAACTTCATCCGTCAGGCGCTTGCCGGCGAGCCGATCACGATCTACGGCGAGGGAACTCAGACGCGGTCGTTTTGCTATGTCGACGATCTGCTCGATGGATTCATGTTGCTCATGAATGCGCCTGACAGCTTGCCCGGCCCGGTGAACATCGGGAATCCGATTGAGTTCACCATCCGCGAACTCGCGGAGATGACTGTGGAACTGACCGGCGGCAAGTCGCAGATCGTCAATGCCAAGCCGTTGCCCGCTGACGATCCATTGCAGCGCAAGCCCGACATCACTCTCGCGCGAACCCGCCTGGGCTGGGAGCCAAAAATCCCTCTGCGCGAAGGTCTTGTGCGAACGATCGCCTATTTCAAGTCCATTGACATGGCGAAGTTCCGAGCGCCGACGCCGAACTACTAGTGGCCAGCGACTGCTTGGCGGTACGTTTCTAGCGCTCGATCGGGCGCCGCTGGTTCCCTTGCATTCTTGAAGCAAACGGGCGCGGGACCGAGGCGTTTTGCGAACGCATATATTCAGTGTGCAAAATTTGTTCGGAAAAAGGTAGGGTCTGCCTTGCGGATCTTGCCGATGTGGTAGGGTACGAACATACACCGAACATATGAACGGAATCTGTTCGGTCCGAAGGACAAGCGAGGGTGCTGCGGACGCGAGTTCTGGCGCTTCTCTCAGGTTCGAAAGTCAGGTTCGAAAGTCAGGTTCAAAAATCAAAAAACGGCCGCCCTCAAACTAGGCGGAATCACAAATCGGGCGTGAATGGCATCCGAAACGGCGCGTAAAAACGAGTCAATTTCGGTAACAACTCGCCTTCAACAGGCTCCGCAAGGGGCGAAAGCAGGGGATAAAGATGGTTGCAGCCACCAGCACAGCGAACACGGCAAAGACGAACACGCCCACCAGTACTCCGACTAGCACGCGAGCAACCGGCGGCACCTCAGTTTCAACAGGATCAAATTCAATGGCGACTCCCACCAGTAACGCGGCCAGTACCTCAGCCAGTACCTCAGCCAGTACCACCGGCAACACTGCTGCCAACATCAACCGTCCAGCCGCGTCTATTGAAGAGAAGCCTCGTCCGGTCGTTCTGACTGGTCAGGCCAAGATCGATGCGGCGAAGGCCGTTGAAGAGCGCAAGGGCAAACTTGCCGCCATCGAGCGCGCCATGGGTGCGATCGAGAAGGCTTACGGCAAGGGCTCGATCATGCGGCTCGACGGTGATTCGCTCACCCCGATTCCAGCGATTGCCACTGGCGCACTCAGCCTTGATCTTGCGCTCGGCGGGCGTGGGCTTCCGCGCGGCCGCGTGATCGAGATCTTTGGCCCCGAGTCATCCGGAAAGACCACGCTTGCGCTCACTGTCGTTGCCAACGCTCAGAAGACAGGTGGCGTTGCGGCCTTCATCGACGCCGAGCACGCGCTCGACCCGTCCTGGGCCAAGCGCATCGGTGTCAATCTTGATGAGATGCTGGTGTCGCAGCCCGACACAGGCGAACAGGCGCTCGAGATCTGCGAGATGCTCGTTCGCTCCAACGCGGTCGACATCATCGTCATCGACTCGGTCGCAGCCCTCATTCCGAAGGCCGAGATCGAGGGTGATATGGGCGATTCGCAGATGGGCCTTCAGGCTCGCCTGATGTCGCAGGCCCTGCGAAAGCTCACGGGCGCCATCGCCAAGAGCGAGTGCATCGTGATCTTCATCAATCAGCTGCGCGAGAAGATCGGTGTCATGTTCGGCTCGCCCGAGACTACCACCGGCGGCAAGGCGCTGAAGTTCTACTCATCAGTCCGCATCGACATCCGCCGCATCGGCGCGATCAAGGACGGCGATCGCAATATTGGCAATCGCGTCCGTGCCAAGGTTGTGAAGAACAAGATTGCGCCCCCGTTCCGCGAGGCCGAGTTTGACATCATGTTCAACGAAGGAATCTCGACCACGGGCGACCTCGTCGACCTCGCCGTTGAGGACAACATCATCGAGAAGTCGGGCTCGTGGTTTAACTACAAGACCACGCGCATCGGACAGGGCCGCGAGAACGCGAAGGGCTTCCTCCGGGAGAACCCCGCGCTGTTCGCGGAGATCCGCCAGCGCGTCATCGAGAAGCGCATGGCAGCCAACGAGGCCGCCAACCGAGGCAAGGGTCCTGCCCCGAAGGATGCCGCTGACGATGACGAGTGATTGATCGACGCATGATCAACGCATGATCAACGCATGATCAACGCATGATCAACGCATGATCGCCAATCAGTGCCGCTGATGAGCCGGCTGATCCTGGGCAACGCCGTGTCGGAGCGGCGCCGGGATCACGCAGGCTCTCCAAGCGGGGCGGCGATGGCGGCGATTGAACTCTCGTCGTTGAACTCTCGTCGTTGAACTCTCGTCGTCGAACTCTCGGCATCTAGCTCACCGCAAGTGGCTCTCCAGGCCACGCGGCGACGCCAGTGCAGTCAGCGCAGCCAGTACGGTCCATTCGCGTAGCGCAGACAGGGCGGTGAGGGGCTCCTCGCGCCCTGCCTGCGTTTTTCAGGTGTTCCCGTTGCTTGAAGCAATGCGCACTCGGCCGTACACTGTCCCTCCCACGCGGTCGTGGCGGAATCGGCAGACGCGCTAGTTTCAGGTACTAGTGGGGTTAAACCCGTGGAGGTTCAAGTCCTCTCGACCGCATTCAAGCGGACTCGGCATATGCCGGGTCCGCTTTGTTTTTAGGTTCGACGCGGGGCTCCTCGGCTCTACTTCGCGCGTTCGCCGAGGGCGCTTGCGGTCGAGGTTCGAAGTCGCGTGATGGCGGCCGTCAGGATGGCTGCAGCATTGGCGCACTCATCCGCCGTTGTCTCGCGGGACAGGCTAAACCGAATTGATCCGTGGGCGAATTCGGGTGCGATTCCCATCGCGAGCAGTACTGGCGATGGATCAAGCGATCCCGATGAACAGGCGGCACCTGCCGACGCGAAGACTCCGCGCTCGGAGAGCAGCAGCAGGATCGCCTCGGCCTCGAGTTTGGCGAAGCCGATGTTGGTGGTGTTCCAAAGGCGTGGTGTGGAGGCGGCATGAATCAAGCCGCCGCTGGCGGTGGCGACGGCGCGTTCGAAATCATCGCGCAGAGTTTGAGCGCGCTTGGGGGCGTCGGTCGCGAGCCACGCGCCCGCGAGTTGTGCGGCGACGGCGAATCCCGCGATCGCCGCGACATCCTCAGTTCCGCCGCGCCGCTCGCGCTCCTGTGGGCCTCCGTACATCTGCTCGGTGATCCCGACATTCCTGCGCACATAGAGCGCACCGGCGCCTTTGGGACCGTGGAATTTATGCGCGGCGAAACTCGCGAGGTCGACCTGCATCGCCGCGAGGTCGGTCGGCATCTTGCCGATCCACTGGGTCGCATCGGTGTGAAAGCGGACACCATGCTCGCGACAAAGCGCGCCCGCGCGGGCGATGTTGGTGATTGCGCCAGTCTCGTTGTTTGCCCACATCAAACTGACGAGCGCAATATCGTCGGAGCGTTGGCGAAGCAGCGCGGCGAGTTCGTCGAGGTCGGGCGTTCCCGATGCGCCGTTCGCGCTCGAAAGCCACACCACCTCGGTGCCGCGCTTCTCAAGCTGTTGCGCGAGTTCACGCACGGCGCTGTGCTCGAACTTGGTCGTCACCAACATCCGACGCGTCGAATCATTGGTGGCGAAGTGCTCGAGCGTTCCTCGGATTGCAAGGTTTGCGCCTTCGGTTCCGCCCGAGGTGAACACGATCTCACGCTCCTGGCAGCCGATCAACTTCGCGATGCTTTCGCGGGCGAGCTCGAGCACACGCTTGGCCTCGCCGCCAGCGCGATGCACGCTCGATGGATTCGCCCAGGTGTCGCGCAACGCGTGCGTGACTGCCTCGACCACTTCGGGGGCGGGCTTCGTCGTTGCGTTCGAATCAAGGTAGATGCGTTGGATCAAGTCAACGCGATGTTAGCGTCCGCGCAACGCGCGGTACTTTGCGATGAGCGCGCTGGTCGAGCTGTCGTGGGTGGACGTCGAGGTGGACGTCGTGGTGGACTTGGAGGTGGACTTTGCGGTGGACTTTGGCCCAGAAAGCTCGGGAATGATGCGTTTGGCCAGGACTTTGCCGAGTTCAACACCCCACTGGTCAAAGCTGTTCACGCGCCAAATCGAGCCTTGCACGAACACCTTGTGTTCGTACAGCGCGATAATGCGGCCGAGCATGCGCGGCGATAGTTTTTCGCAGAGCAGTGTGTTGGTCGGGCGGTTGCCGGGGAAGGTGCGGTGGGGCACCAGCCACGCGGGGTTTCCTTCAGCGCGTACTTCGGCCGGCGTCTTGCCGAACGCGAGAGCCTCGCCTTGGGCGAAGATGTTTGCCATCAGGATGTCGTGGTGAGCGCCGACGTCGTGCAGAGGCTGCGCGAAGGCGATCAGGTCGCAGGGCACTGGCGAAGTTCCCTGATGGATCATTTGATAGAACGCGTGTTGGCCGTTGGTGCCGGGTTCGCCCCAAATCACGGGGCTGGTCTGCCAGCGGCAGGGAGTGCCGTCGAGCTGGACACGCTTGCCGTTTGATTCCATCTCCAATTGCTGGAGGTACGCGCTCAGACGGTGAAGGTACTGGCAGTAGGGCAGGACGGCGACGGTCTCGAATCCGAGGAAGTCGCGATTCCAGATGCCGATGAGCGCCATGATGAACGGCAGGTTTTTCTTCGCAGGCGCGGTGCGGAAGTGCTCGTCCATGTCATGGAAGCCCGCGAGGAGTTCGCGAAAGCCGGCGGGCCCGATCGCGATCATCGTCGAGAGTCCGATGGCCGAGTCCATCGAGTAGCGGCCACCGACCCAGTCCCAAAAGCCGAACATGTTGTCGGTGTCGATGCCGAACTTGGAAACCTCGGCGCCATTGGTCGAGACGGCGACGAAGTGTTTGGCGACCGCGGCTGGATCCTTGAGTTTCTTGAGGCTCCAAGCGCGGGCGGTCTGCGCGTTGGTCATCGTCTCTAGGGTGGTGAAAGTTTTTGAACTGACGACGAACATCGTCTCTTCGGGATCGAGGTCGCGGGTCTTTTCATAGAAGTCCTCACCGTCGATGTTGGAGACATAGCGGCAGTCGATCGAGCGCTCGCTGAAGTCCTTGAGCGCCTCGTAGGCCATGACGGGGCCGAGGTCGGAGCCGCCGATTCCGATGTTGACGACGGTTCGAATGCGCTTGCCGGTGTGACCGCGCCAAGCGCCACTGCGGACAGCGTTGGCGAACTTCTCCATGCGGTCGAGAACGCCGTGAACATCAGGCATGATGTTGCGTCCGTCGACCTTGATGACGGCGTTCTTGGGTGCACGCAGCGCGGTGTGCAGCACGGCGCGATTTTCGGTGAGGTTGATCGCCTCGCCCGCGAACATGGCCTTCATGTGCTTGGCCACGGCGCACTCGCTGGCGAGGGCGAAGAGCGCGTCCATGGTGGCGGTGTCCACCAGATTTTTCGAGTAGTCGAGGTGAATGCCGAGGGCGTCGAAGGCGAACTTGGTGCCGCGGGTGCGATCCTTGGCGAAGGCGCTGCGCAGGTCCATCTTCTTGCCGCGCTTCGCGAGCGCGGTCAGCTTCTTCCACGCTTTGGTGCGATCGGGCTCGATATGCCAAGCGGGCACGACGGGCGCGGCGGGCTGGGCGGAGGTGGTTGCAACCTTGGTCGAAGGCGCGGCGCTTGAACGGTTCGTCTTCTTCTTGGCAGCCATAGGAGTTCCTTCATCGGCAAAATTGCGCGCGGAGAGGCAGGGGAACATGCCTGAGATACCACGCCTGCGCTTGGCTTGCTGTGTTAGTGTGCCGAAGACACCTGAGAGGAAATCCCTATGACTACCGCCATGCTCCCCACTGCTCGTCTCGCCGCCCTTGGTCAGTCGCTTTGGTTGGACAACATCACGCGGTCGTTGCTCGACTCGGGGACGCTGGCGCGGTACATCCGCGAACTCTCCGTGACTGGTTTGACTTCGAACCCGACCATCTTCGAGAAGGCGATCGGATCGGGTAATACCTATGACCAGCAGGTCGCCGAGTTGGCGGCCAAGGGAAACTCGATCGAGGAGATCTTCTTTGCTTGCGCGATCAGCGACCTGACTCGCGCTGCGGATCTCTTCGCTGAGATCCATGCGCGCACCAAGCGCGTCGATGGCTGGGTTTCGCTCGAGGTCTCGCCGCTGCTCGCCAACGACACCGTCGGCACCGTGGCGCAGGCCGTTGAGCTGCACAAGCGCGCGGGTCGGCCGAATCTCTACATCAAGGTTCCAGGCACGCCCGAGGGATGTCCCGCGATCGAGGAGCTGATCTTCCGCGGCGTTCCGATCAATGTGACGCTTCTTTTCTCGGCCGAGCAGTACCTCGCCGCTGCCGAGGCGTATACGCGCGGCATCGAGCGGCGGGTGGCGGCGGGGCTCGACCCGTTCGTCTGCTCGGTGGCGAGCGTGTTCGTTTCGCGATGGGATCGAGGTAGCGCGAAGGTGCTGCCGGCGAACCTGCAGAACACCGTCGGTATTGCGATGGCGGGACGCGTTTACAAGTCGGTGCTCGATTTCTACGCGACGCCGCGTTGGAAGGCGCTCCTTGCCAAGGGCGCCACCATGCAGCGGGTGCTGTGGGCTTCGACGGGTACCAAGGATCCTGCGCTGTCGCCGTGCCTCTATTGCGATGTGCTCGGCGCGCCCAATACCGTGAACACCATTCCCGAGGAAACGCTGCTCGCGGTTGCGGAGAAGGGCAATCCCAAGGGCGCGATGGCGACCGATGGCGTGGCCGCCGAGGCTGCGCTTGCGGCGGCGACCAAGGCTGGCGTTGACCTGCCGATGCTCGCCGAGGCGTTGCAGATTGAGGGACGCGACTCGTTCAATAAGAGTTGGAACGATCTTCTGGCGAAGATCGGCACCAAGCGCGCGTCGCTTGCCGCGGCGCGCTGAATATCGATCGAGCACGACATGACGACGACGACGAACGGATTCCTCGACGAACTTTCCTGGCGTGGCATGCTGCACCAGACGACCTCGCCTGAGTTGGCGGCGCATCTCGCCTCGGGTGTGCGGGCGGGATACGCGGGTTTCGACCCGACATCCGACAGTCTCACCATCGGCAACTTCATGGGCATCAAGCTTCTCGCGCACCTGCAACGCGCGGGGCATCGGCCCATCGTTGTCTCGGGCGGAGGCACTGGCCTGATCGGCGATCCGAGTGGAAAGAGCGCGGAGCGGCAGCTGCTCACCCGCGATCTCGCTGAACACAACGCGCGCAGCCAGCAGCGGATCTTCGACCGCTTTCTTGACTTCAGCGGGCCGCGCGCGGCGATCATTCGCAACAACATCGACTGGCTCAGTTCGATGTCGTATCTCGACATGCTGCGCGACATCGGCAAGCATTTCTCGGTGAATCAGATGATTGCCCGCGATTCGGTTGCGTCGCGGCTTGAAGGCCGTGAGCAGGGGATCAGCTACACCGAGTTCAGTTACATGATTCTGCAGGCGTACGACTTCCTGCATCTTCATCGCGCCGATGGCTGCACCATTCAGCTCGGCGGCAGCGATCAATTCGGCAACATCGTCTCGGGCATCGATCTCATCCGTCGCCTTGAGCAGCACGAGAGCTTTGGCGCGACTTGTCCGTTGGTCACCACCAGCGATGGGCAGAAGATCGGCAAGACCGAGAAGGGCGCGATTTGGCTCACCGCCGACCGCACCAGTCCGTACCGATTCTTCCAGTATTGGATGAACACTTCCGATGCCGACGCGGTGAAGTTTCTCCGTTGGTTCACCTTTCTTGACGCGCAGGCGGTTGACGCGCTTGCGCATTCGCTGGCCACCGAGCCGGGAAAGCGCGAGACGCAGAAGGCGCTTGCTGCGGAGATGACGCGCATGACCCACGGCGAGACTGAGTTGGCGCGCGCGAGGGCGACCAGCGAGGCGATCTTCTCCGGCGATGTGCAATCGCTCGATGCGGGGCAGATTTCCGAGATCGCCGCCGATCTTCCGTCGAGCGCCGTGGCGGCGGGTGCGTTGTCGACGGGCGTTCCCATCATCGACTTCATCACTGGAACCACTTGTGCTGCGAGCAAGCGCGAGGCGCGCGAGTTCGTGCAGAACGGCGCGGTGAGCATCAACGGCGAGAAGGTCGGCATCGACTTCGTGGTCCGCGGCGCGCATGCGTTGCCGGGCGGAGTGATCTTGGTTCGCCGAGGCAAGAAGGCGTATCACGCCGTGCGCGTCGAGAACTAACGGAAGGTCATTGGTCGCGTTGGCGGCCTATTTCCCGCTGTTTCCGAGACCGCTGGTTTCTGATCCAAGGTTTTTCGATCCAAGGTTTTTCAAACCAGTGTTGTCCACGCCGACGATTTCTACGCCGACGCTTGGTGCGTTGGTTGTGACACCGTTCACACTCACCACCCGAACGCCGGCGGGAAGCAGCCAAACCGATACTTCCTTGCGGTCGGTGCGGCGGGCGAAATCTTCGCGCGCGAGGTGAACGATGGCGATGACCTTGGCCTCGCCGCGCTCGATGGAGCGCAGCGCGTCTTGCGGACCGGCGAGCACGACTTCGTGCAGGAATTCGTCGTTGTGGGCGAGCGATACGGAGCGGCCGGCCAACTCGCCAGTGGCCGCGGCAATCTGCACGGCGACCTGCTTGAGCGTGAGGGTGGCGTCGGTGCTTGTGAGCGTGAAGACGATGCGCGCCGTGGAGGGGTCGATGCGGGCGCGGCCGATGATGGTGGCGAGTTCGGCGGGGAGCGACAGCGGAACTTCGACCTGATGGCGTCGGCCGGGTTCGAGATGCGCGAGCATTTCCGTGGTGAGCATGGCATCGACGACCAAGGACGCCGGGAGTCTTTCGGCGAGGGTCGCGGGCACGACGACTTGGACCATCGCGGGCTCGATGGTGGTTTGGCCAGCGGTGCGCGCGTTGGCGAAGCGTGCGGTTACGGTCGCTTCGCGGCGGACGGCGGTTTCAACAGCGACGGCCGTCGAGGGCGGCTGCACCGAGCGCACCGACGCGCCGGCATCAGCAACGGCGGCAATGCGCGCGATCACATCGGCGAGCGCCACATCATGTCCGCCGCTTTCGCTGGGAATTCCGCAAGTTCCGACGGCGACATCGATGGTGCGCCCGTTGACTGCTTCGACCGCGCTTTCGACGGCGCTGCTCGATCCCGAAAATTGCACGCGCACCATCAGTGGCTCGTCGGGGCCGACGAACTGGTTCTCGATCGAACCAGGAACGAAGTGCAGGCGGAAGCTCACTTCCGAAGTTTGCTTGGTCTGATTGGCCGCCCAAAACCAGACCAAGGCGGCGGTGGCGGTTACGGTCGCGTAGCCGAGCAGACGCTCGCGCCAGGTTTCATGGCGATGGGGCGCGGGGTGATGCAGTTGGTGACGATGATGGTGCGTGGAGGGCGCGCTCATGCGGGCGATCCTTCGCCGCGACGGTCGAAGACGAAGCCGGGCTGCTGCGCGGAGAGTCGACGCAGCAGTTCCTCGCGCAGCAACTTGGTGGAGATCGGCTCGGACAGTTTGCCCGACTCGGCGATGCGGATGCCGCCGGTCTCTTCACTCACGACCACGGCGAGGCAATCGTTGTCGAGGGTTACGCCAACGGCGGCGCGGTGACGCGAGCCGAGCGTGTTGGCGACCGAGCCTTCCTCCGCCAGCGGCAACTGCACGCCAGCGCCCCAGATGCGACCGTTGCGGATGACGACGGCCAGGTCGTGCAGCGGGGAATTCGGCCAAAAGATGCTCTGCAGAAGGGTTGCCGAAACTTTGGCGTCGAGCTCGGTTCCGCCGGCGATGTCGCCGATGCCGATCTGACGCTCGATCACGATGAGGGCGCCGAAACGGTTGCGGGAGAGGAACTCGGCGGCGTCGGTGATTTCCTCGGCAAGACCCGAAGCCTGCGCGCGGCGGGCGGCGAAAAACTGCGCGCGGCCGAGGCGACCCATCGCGGCGCGCAACTCGGGCTGAAACACCACGACCAGGAGAATGGCCAGCAGATTGAACGCGCGGTCAAAGAGAAAGCGCAGCCGGCTGAAGCCGTCGGTCGCGTCACCGAAGACGCGGATCATCAGCGCCAGCGCCACCGCGACGAGAAAGAATCCCTTGACGACGCCCGCGCCGCGCGTCCCGCGCAGGAAGCGGAACATGCCGTACACGCCGAGCCAGATGACACCGAACTCGAGGATGATCTCGAGTGGACCGTCGGCCTTGAACACATCGGCGACATCGGAGATGGAGAGGCCAAAAATGGAGCCCATCGGAGGGGGCGATCATACGCATCCCGCCGTATGATCGCGACCTCATGAGCAGGATCTCGACCACTTGGGACATCGGCCGTTCTTCAGGCCAGTGCGCGGCGACCGGCGCGCCACTGCTGCCTGGTTCACCATGCATCGTTGCACTCGTTGAGCGCGAGGATGATCTCTCCGCGCCGCTGGTGCGGCTTGACTACTCTCAGTCGGGTTGGGATTCGCCGCTGCGCCCGAAGGAGGGACCAGGCGGCGTGATTGCTTTTTGGCGCACCCAGGTCGCGGGCGTGAACGAGAAACGCCGCGGATTCGCCGACGATCAAACGCTGCTCGATCTCTTTGACCGCCTCGGTTCCGACGAACGCCCGCATCGGGTGCGCTTTCGCTTTGTGCTGATGCTGCTGCTGGTGCGCAAGCGACTGCTGCGCGTGACAGCAACGCAGAGCGAGCAGGGAACGGAGACTTGGATGGTTCTTGCCCGCGGTGCTGCTGAGGGAGAATTGCCGACCCCGGTCGTCAATCCGAAACTCGACGAGGCTGCGACCCGCGAGGTCACCGAGCAACTTGGCGAGGTGCTTGATGGCGCGTGGTGAGTGGGCGGGGTTGTTGGTGGGGTTGTTGGCGGGCTTCTTGTTCGTGCCGATTGCGTGCTTGACCGCATGCGCGCCGAAAGTCGCGGTGAACGCAGATCAGAGCGAGCCGCCGACGCCGCAGCAATTGCGCATGGAGTTGTCCGACGCCGAGGCGCTCTTCGCCGATTTCGTCACTCGCCACAACATCCGCGTCGGGCGACTGGAAACTTTCGAGTCGCGCGCGTCGCTTGAGTTGCGCTACAGCGATGCGGACGGATCGCATTTCGACCAATGTGAAGCGGACATCTTTCTCGCCTCGGGCGGGCGTGGCGCGCTGCGGGCCACCAAGGTCGGCACCAACCTTCTTTGGGTTGGCAGCGACGGCGTGCGCGGTTGGATTTTTCGACTCGACAAGGATCCGACCAGCCTCACCATCTTCGACACCATCGACGAGCGCGTGTGGGGGCAATCGCTCGAGGGCATTGGCGCGAGTGAGTTCACGCTGCTCGCGCCGTCAAGCGTGCGCGCGCTGGCGGCGATGCAGCCGTTGCCGACGGACATTGCGCTGATGGCGATCGCCGATGCCGCGGCCAACGCGCCGCTTTACCAGCGATTCGAGCTGGTTTACCAGCCATTTCCCAAGATCGACGCGCGCATGCGCTTCGGCGCCGACGGGCTTCCCACCATGATCCGCGTGATCGACAAATCGGGCGCGGTGTTGCTGCAGGCCAACCTCAGCGAGTACGAGCCCGCGCAGGCGGCCAATCTTGCCCAAGGCGGCTGGCCGAAAGTCGCGCGCAAGATCGAGGTTCGCTCGACGCGTTCCAAGGGCGATGCGCGCATCTATCTCGATGCGCCGATCGCAATGGGCAAGCGCATGAAGCCGCGTTTCTTTGTGCTTGAGGAACTCATCGCCCAACTCCATCCCGACTCGGTTGAGCATGTCATATCGCCGGCGATGGTCGGCGGGGAGAAGTGAGTTTCGTGCGATTGCGCGCATCCAGCATCGGTGTGATCCTCGGCATCGCGTCCGCGGTCGTGTCCTCGATTGCGTCCTTCGCCGCGGCCGATCTTCCTGGCGTGCTTCCGCTGTCGGCGGCGGGCGATGGCCATGTTTGGTGGGTTGTGAAATCGGAGCCGCAGCCCGGGGATCCCGCCAGTGTTCCGTCGAAGGCGGCTGATTTCGTGCTCATGCACCATGGCGTCGACGAGCCCGCCCCGAGCGAGCGGCTGGTGATGCGATTTGCGCTGGAGCCTCAGGCGATCGCCGCCGAGGGACCACGCGTGGTGGTCGTGACCCGCGGCCAGGGCGGTGGAGCTGGCGATCGCGGCGCAGGCCTCTTCATCATCAGCATGTTCGCCGTCAAGAACGAGGTGACCGGACACTGGGGCACGCTTCCCCGTGGCAGTCCCATCTTGCTTGCGAAGCCGAGCGTCGACGGCGATGTGCGCGCGATGGCGATTGCGCACGACACTCTGACCATGCTGCTGCGCGTGCGCCGGGCCGATGCGCGCACGCCTGAGCGCTATTGGCTTGGAAGCATTTCCTGCGAGTCGGGCGCCAACGCGGTCTGGGTCGAGCAGACGCTGCCCGCGCTTGACCTGATGGAGCCGACTCACCTGTTCGCCCGCGACGGCGCCATCGCTGCCCTCGGGTCAAAGGACGGCGTCGCGACCATGCTCATGCTGGGGGCGGCCGCGCCGAGCGTCGTGCAGCTGAAAAATCCGTCGGCGCCGATCGATCCGCGCGGCATTGTCGGCGCGTTCGAGTTGTCCAAACGCACCGTGCTGGTGGAGCGGACTCTTGGGGTCGGAACCGATTCACAGCTGCGC